>NZ_JBFAWF010000014.1:0-212944 GCF_040680195.1 Streptomyces sp. NPDC052109
TCGCCGCGAGGAGTTCCTCCCGGGAGGCGAACCGCCGGTAGACCGTGCGGCGGTCCACCCCCGCCTCCCCGGCGATACTCGCGATGCTCGCGCCCGGGTCGGCGGCGAGGATCCGCGCCCCAGTGGTCAGAACGGCTTCCAGATTGCGCGCTGCGTCGGCTCTCACCGCGCCAGTCTAGCGGCGGTTGTGAAACCTGGGTCCCATTCCGCCTCTCTAATGCGAAAGTATTTGCATTAACAGCGACAGTTATGTGGCAGATAACTTCTCAACAGTGGATTCGCCGACCGCACCGCCAACCTGCCCGCCGCAGGAGGCTTCGACCTCACTCGCCCCGACACCGTCGGCCACCTGCCCGCCAAGCCGCGCCCCACCGCACGACCACCGCCGGGCGCAGGTCGGCGGTCGTACCGCGCCCCGTGTCCCGTTGCGGATCAAGGTCAGCCGGCGCCGAGTGCGGTGAGGAGGCGGGCGCAGCGGGCCGTCATGTCGGCCGAGCTCTGGTCCGGGTGCTCGGACCACCAGCGCATCACGGCTGTCACTGCGTACTGCCAGACGTGGTTGAGGAGTTGATGGTCCAGCGCGTCGTCGTGTCCGGAGTGGGTGAGGAGCCCGGTGGCGCCCGCTGCCCCCATGGCGGCGAGCCGTCCCCGGTAGTGGTTCACGGCGTCGCGCATCTCACCGGCAGGCGGCAGAGCCGGATCGTAGAGGACGGACCACGCGTGCCGGCAGCCTTCGACCGCCGTGAAGATCGCGGAGAGGGTGTCCAGTGCGTGACCGGTCGTCCCGCTGCGCGAGCGGGCCGCGGCCACGGCCTCCACCAGGAGGCCGCCCACGCGGTGCACGCAGGCGAGGTACAAGCCGTCCTTGGACTCGAAGTAGCTGTAGATCAGAGGCTTGGAGATTCCCGCGCGCCCTGCGACGGCCGCGACGGAGACCCCGGCGTAGCCATGTGCGCCGAACTCCTCCACGGCCACGTCGATGATCTGCCCCTCCCGGTCGGCACGAGAGACGCCCTTGGTTCCGGCCTTGCCCATGCCCCGCATCCTAGTCCACGATATGACCACTCAGTAATTTACCCATCGGTCAATTCAGGGGAGGCGACGTCGTGGCGCGGTCGTGGTGGGGATGGGGAAACGTCGAGGACGCTGTGCGCGGCGCCGAACTCGAGGCACTTCTGACACGTGTGCGGGCGCTGATGCCGGGCGAGCTGACCGATCACGAGCCACCGGTCATCTCCTCGCTCGACCTGCCCGGGCCCCGCGTCACCCCTCCCGCCTCGCTCGCCGACCTGTGCTCGGGGGAACCCGAGGACCGGGCCGCGCACGCGCACGGCAAGTCGTTCCGGGACGTGGTGCGCAATCTGCACGGCGATCTGCGCCATGTCCCGGACCTCGTCGCCCGGCCGGCCGAGGAGCGCGACGTGATCGATCTCCTCGACTGGTGCACCCACGAGGGCGTCGCCGTCGTGCCGTACGGCGGCGGCAGCTCGGTGGTCGGTGGTGTAGAGCCGCGGTGCGACGGCCACCCCGCCGTGGTCACCGTCGATCTCGGGCGCATGAACCGGGTCCTGGAGATCGACCGGACGAGTCGTGCCGCGCGCATCCAGGCCGGCACACTGGGCCCGCACCTGGAGGGCCAACTGCGTCCATACGGACTGACGTTGCGCCACTTCCCGCAGTCCTTCGAGTTCTCCACGCTGGGCGGCTGGCTCGCCACCCGCGCCGGCGGCCACTATGCGACGCTGTACACGCACATCGACGATCTGGTCGAGTCGATGCGCGTGGTGACAGCGGCCGGAGTGAGCGCGTCGCTGCGGCTGCCGGGCTCCGGCGCCGGACCGTCACCGGACCGCCTCTTCCTGGGCAGCGAGGGATCGCTGGGCATCATCACCGAGGCATGGATGCGCCTTCAGGAACGCCCCCGTTGGCGCGCCGGGGTCTCCGTGCGCTTCGGTGACTACACGGCGGCGGTGGCAGCGACCCGGGCGATCGCGCAGAGCGGGCTGAACCCGGCGAACTGCCGCCTCCTCGACGCGAGCGAGGCGCTGATCAACGTCGGCGTGAACGCCGGCGGCCTGCTCGTGCTCGCCTTCGAATCGGCGGACCATCCCGTCCGTCCCGGCCTGGAGCGTGCTGTCGAACTGTGCCGCGACCACGGGGGAGAGCCGGTCGTCGGTACCGCCGAGGCCCCCGGCAGGGACTCGGACGGAGCTTCAGCCGGAGCCTCCGCCGCGGACACCTGGCGCTCGTCGTTCCTGCGGATGCCCTACCAGCGCGACGCACTGGCCCGGCACTCGATGATCGTGGAGACCTTCGAGACGGCATGCACCTGGGACCGCTTCGAGGTCCTCCACCGGACGGTCACCGAGGCAGCCCGGCAGGCCATCCATGAGGTCGCCGGAACCGGAGTGGTGACCTGCCGGTTCACCCACGTCTACCCCGACGGGCCGGCACCGTACTTCGGGGTGTACGCGCCGGGCCGCTGGGGCAGCACCGTGGCCCAGTGGGACCACATCAAGGACGCGGTGTCCGAGGCGATCCACACGTGCGGCGGTACGATCACCCACCACCACGCGGTCGGACGGGATCACCGCCCCTGGTACGACCGCCAGCGTCCCGGCCCCTTCGCCGCAGCGCTGACAGCCGCCAAGACCGCGCTGGACCCGGCCGGCGTCCTCAACCCCGGAGTCCTTCTTCCGGCGCCCTGACCCCGGGCCACTGCGGGGGAACGGCGACGGGGAACGGTTCGGGTCAGGTCTGACGCAGCGGTGCGTAGGCGGTTGCGTCCAACCCGAACGTCCAGGCGACTCCCTGGCGCGCCGTACGGGTGCCCGGCGGCACACGCAGCCAGTACGTGCGATGCGAACCGTCCGGCTCGGGCGTGGAGTTGAGCACCTCGACCATCACCGTCGGCTCGTCCCCGTCGAGGTCGATCCGCCACAGCGTGCCGGTCTCGTCCCGGTGGAGCGGTTGGGCGCCGGAGTCGGCCAGATAGCGGTCGTAGCCGTAGAACTCCAGCATCACCCGTCGCAGTTCGGCGTTCTCCTCCGACCGGATCCGCTCGGGCGTGAGCGTGCGCAGCTCCTCGACGAAGGAGGCCTGGACGGGCATGCCGCGCCAGGCGTGGAGGGCGAATCCGTCGGGGAAGGCCAGGGCCGGTCCGTCGCCGCGGTCGAGCCGGCCCGCCTCGTCCCGGTGCAGCACCGAGGGCCGCTCGCAGACGACGGCCACCCTCTCGAAGGGCCACCACCAACCGGCGCTGCGGCACACCTCGGCGAGGCCTTCGAGCGGACCCGGGCGGCCGGGAAACGCCGCAAGCCACGGCGCGTCGTGCTGACCCAGGACCGCGTCCAGCAGTACGAGCCGCACCTCCGCGCCCCCGCCGAGCTCGTCCAGCACGCCTGCCCGGATCCGGTCGACGAGCACCTGGGTGAGATCCCACAGCCGCGCACCGGTGGCCGCCCAGCGCGTGGCCCATCCCACGGCACCCAGTTCCTCGTGGAGCCGTCGTCGCTCAGCCGCCCACGGCGCACTGCGCACCACCTCCCGCACACTCATGCCCTCGTCCTGCAGGGCCTGCACCAGCCTGACCCCCTCGCAGGGGGACCTCGCCCACACCACACGCTCCGGCTCGGGCAGCCCTGCCCCCCGGTAGGCCAGACGGATCCCGGCCTCCGCCCTGCGCCGGTCGGCCGGAGCCGTCGAGGCGGCCCAGGCCCGCCACCGCGCCACCGCGTCCCCCTCCGTGCCCGCACGCGTCATCGCCGGGGTCTCCAGTTCCGTCACCGTCCGCTCCCTCTCCCTCAGTCCGCCACGATCCGCACCGACCCCGGCACGTACTCCCGCTGCCGGATCACGCGGTACCACCCCGCGGGCAGCGCTATCGCCGCATGCTCCTCGTGAACGACCCTGCCGCCCTTGGGCAGATGCAGCAGCATCGGCCCGAACGGCCCGCTCTCGCGTACCAGATCACCCGGTCCCACCACGGCGTGCGCGTGGCCCGTGACCTCGCCCAGGGCCAGAACCAGTCGGCCCCGCCCGTCCCTCCGCTCGCGCGGCGCGCCCGCCACATGCGCCGGGACCGCTTCCTCGGCCACGGGCACGAGCAGGACGTCTCCCTGCCGGTACATGACTGCTCCCCTCCACCGCGGTGCGCACCGCACCGCCGCCGTGACATCGACAGTAGGGCCCGCCACTGACAACGCACCCGAAGTCGCCCCGAGGCCCGTGCTGTCAGCGGCTGTTGGTAGAACTGCCGACATCAGCACGCAGTCGATTCCAGCTCCGGGAGCAGCCGCATGACCATCGGTGACCACCTGCAGTCCTTCCACGGGCTGCCCGTGCATCCCTTCCCCGCTCCGGGCGAGAAGCAGGTCCTGCCCGAACCGGAGGGGTCCGCCTGGCGCATCGCCGCCGATGTCTACGACGCCGAGGAGGAGTGGACGGCGGCGTTCGCCCGTTTCCTGGACGCGGTCGACACCTCGCGTGTGCGCGCCCTGATAGTCGGCGCCTGGGGAGAGGCGTACAACTCCGACTCGGCCCCCGTCGTCGAGGCACTGCTGGCCGCCCGGGACCGCCTTCCCGCCCTGCGCGCGCTGTTCCTGGGCGACATGGTCATGGAGGAGAGCGAGATCTCCTGGATCCAGCAGACCGACGTCACCCCACTGTTCGCAGGATTCCCCGAACTGGAGGAGTTCGGTGTGCGTGGCGGATCGGAGCTGAGGTTCCCGGCCGTACGCCACACGGGCCTGCGCCGCCTGACGATGGAGGCCGGCGGACTGCCCGCCGAGGTGGTACGCGGCGTCGGAGCCAGCGATCTGCCCGCACTGGAGCATCTCGACCTGTGGCTGGGCACGCCCGACTACGGCGGCGACAGCGAGGTGACGGACCTCGAACCCCTCCTGTCCGGGGCCCGCCTGCCGCGCCTGCGCCATCTCGCGCTGCGCAACAGCGAGATGCAGGACGCCGTCGCAGCGGCCCTCGCGTCCGCTCCGGTGGTGGCACGTCTGGAGACGCTGGACCTCTCCATGGGAGTCCTGACCGACGAAGGAGCGGCAGCCCTCCTCGGCGGCCAGCCCCTCACCCACCTGAAGAGGCTCGACCTGCACCACCACTACATCACCGAGCCGGTCCTCGACCGCATCCGCCAGACTCTGGAACCGGCCGGGGTCGAGCTCGACCTCGACCGGGGCGACGCCGAGGAGGACACGGACGGCGACGGAACCGTGTGGCGCTATGTGGCCGTGGGTGAGTGAGTGACCCCGCACCAGGCAGAGCCCGGCGCGCGGCGGACCGGCGCCGTGCGCTTCGCGGTGGTCGGCAACCCCGAGAACCGGCGCATCGCGCTCTTCGACCGCGCCGTGCGCGCGGCCGGGCTGCCCGCCCCGCGCGTCGTCGCCTGGGCGGACGTACTGCGCGGTGGTGGCGAGTTCGAGCCGGACGAGATCGTCCGGCTGGACTCCCCGGGCGAGAACGCGGAGGTCGACCGGCTGCTGCGCGGCACGGGAGACCCCACCCGGGTGGAGGGCTCGGGCCGCTGGTACGCGACACTGATGTCGGCGCTGCGCGGCCTGCGGGGCGGCGTGCGTCTGGACGACCCGGACGAACTCGCCGTCCTGTTCGACAAACGCCGATGCCACGCGGTGCTGTCCGCGGCCGGGGTGCCGGTCCCGGCCTCACCCACCTCCGGCGCCGAAGCGCCGCCGGTCCGCGGCTGGGACGACGTCCGCGATCTGATGCGAGATCACCGGATGCCGCGCGTGTTCGTGAAGCCCGCACACGGCTCGTCCGCCTCCGGTGTGCTCGCCGTCGAGTCGGCCGGCGGCGGCCGGATCCGGGCCACCACCTCGGTCGAACTCTCCCCGGACGGGTGCCTGTTCAACTCCCTTCGCGTCCGCCGCTATGACGACGAACGCCGGATCGCGGCCGTCGTCGACGCCTTGGCCCCCGACGGCCTGCACCTGGAACGCTGGCTGCCCAAGGCATCCCAACACGGGCGCGCCGCCGACCTGAGGGTCGTCGTCGTGGCCGGGAGAGCCACTCACGCCGTGGTGCGCACGAGCCCGTTTCCGCTGACCAACCTTCACCTCGGGGGTCGGCGCGGAGACCTCGAAGCCGTCCGCGCGTCGGTGGAGTCGGCGGGAGCCCGCTGGTCGGACGTCCTCGGCGTGTGCGAGCGGGCGGCGGCCTGCTTCCCGCGCACCCTGTGCGTCGGCGTGGACCTGCTGCCCGCCATCGGCTGGCGCCGCATGGCCGTCGGCGAGGTCAACGCCTTCGGCGACCTGCTGCCCCGGCTCACCGGTCTGCCCGGCAGCGGCGCCGAGCGCCAGGACACCTACGGGGCACAGGTCGCGGCCGTCCTGGCCGGGCACGCCCCCACGCACCACCCGCAAGAGAACGGAACGGGAACCATCCATGCCATCGCCTGACCCGACGCGCCCCCACCCGCCCGCGGGCCCGACCGGGCACCCGGACATGAACCGGATCGTCGGCAGCCACGACCTCCTGCTCGTCACCCTGGACACCCTGCGCCACGACGTGGCCGCCGAACTGGCGGCGGAGGGCCGCATCCCCCACCTGGCCCGCCACCTGCCCGGCGGCCGCTGGGAGGAGCGGCACGCCCCGGGCAGCTTCACCTACGCCTCGCACCAGGCCATCTTCGCCGGATTCCTGCCGACACCGGCGGCTCCCGGCCCGCATCCGCGTCTGTTCGCCGCACGCTTCGCGGGCAGCGAGACCACCGCGAACGGCACCTATGTGTACGACACCCCCGACCTCGTCACTGGGCTCGCCAAGGCCGGCTACCACACCGTGTGCATCGGGGGAGTGGGCTTCTTCAACAAGCAGGGCCCGCTCGGCTCGGTCCTGCCGGGCATGTTCCAGGAGTCCCACTGGCGGCCGGAGTTCGGTGTGACGTCCCCCACCTCCTTCGAGTCACAGGTGACGTGCGCCGAACAGGTCGTGCGCCGACTCCCCGCCGACCAGCGTCTCTTCCTCTTCGTCAACGTGTCGGCGCTGCACCAGCCCAACTGGTTCCACCTGGCCGGCGCGACCCGGGAGGCCGGCGACACCCGCGCGAGCCACGCCGCGGCCCTCGCGTACGTGGACCGGCACATCGGCCGACTGTTCGCCGCGGTGAGCAGCCGCCGCCGCTGCTTCGCCATCGTCTGCTCCGACCACGGCACCGCCTACGGCGACGGCGGCTACACCGGACACCGCCTCGGCCACGAGTCCGTGTGGACCGTGCCCTACGCACACTTCTTCCTCGACCCCGACCAAGCCCCGCGCCCCGACGCCGACCAGCAGCGCACGACCGCCGAGGCCGCCCGATGACGCTCGCATCCCCACAGCCCACCGCCCTCACCCCGTACCAGAGTTACGTCTACGCCTATCCCCACAAAACGTCCTATCGCCGCCTGCCCGACCGTCCTCTGCTCAGCACGCTGTGGGCGCGGGAACCCAAGGACGCGCTCTCCCTCTACCTGCACATACCCTTCTGCGAGGTGCGCTGCGGCTTCTGCAACCTGTTCACCCGGATCGGCGCGCCGGACGGCCTGACCACCGCTTACCTGGACGCCCTGCAACGCCAGGCGACGACCGTCCGCGCGGCCCTGGGCGACGCGGCCGACCTCCGGTTCGCGACCGCCGCGTTCGGTGGCGGCACCCCCACCTTCCTCACCGCCACCGAACTGGAACGCCTCTGCGACATAGCCGAGCACCACATGGGTGCCGATCTGCGCGCGATCCCGCTCTCCGTCGAGGCGTCACCCGCCACGGCCACCACCGACCGCCTGGAGGTCCTCGTCGAACGAGGAACCACCCGGCTCAGCCTCGGCATCCAGAGCTTCGTCGACACCGAGGCCCGCGCCGCCGTACGGCCTCAACGCCGCGCGGACGTGGAGGCTGCCCTGGCCCGGATCCGGGACACGGCCCTGCCGGTGCTCAACATCGACCTGATCTACGGCATCGACGGCCAGACGGACGCCACCTGGCTCCACTCGCTGGACGCCGCCCTCGCGTGGCGCCCCGAGGAGCTCTACCTCTACCCGCTCTACGTACGCCCTCTCACCGGCCTCGGCCGTCACCGCCGCGGACCGGACCCCGCCTGGGACGAGCAGCGGCTGCGCCTGTACCGGCTGGGCCGCGACCACCTTCTCGCCCACGGCTACGTGCAGCACTCGATGCGCATGTTCCGCCGTGCCGACGCCCCGCCCCAGGGCGCGGACGACTACGCCTGCCAGACCGACGGCATGATCGGCCTCGGCTGCGGCGCCCGTTCGTACACGGCCGAGCTGCACTACTCCTTCGATTACGCGGTGGGCATGCACGAGATCCGCGCCATCGTCGACGACTACGTGACCCGCCCCGCCGCCGACTTCGCCCACGCCGAACACGGCCGGCGCATGACGGCCGACGAGGCGCGCCGCCGTCATCTCCTGCAGTCCCTCCTGCAGGCGGAGGGCCTGGCGATGGGCGACTACCGGACACGCTTCGGCAGCGACCCCTTCGACGACTTCTCGACCGAGCTGGGTCGCTTCGCCGAGCGGGGGTGGCTGGAGCGGGAAAGCGGGGCGCAACGGCTCCGGCTGACCGCCGAAGGGCTCGCGCACTCCGACGCGATAGGGCCGGAGCTGTTCTCCCCGGCCGTGCGGGCCGCGATGGCCGCCTACGAACGCAAGTAGGTGGCTCGCATGGACCTGACCATCCTCTACCGCGGACCGCTCGCCTCCTGCGACTTCGACTGCCCGTACTGCCCGTTCGCCAAGCGGCGGGACAGCACGGCCCAACTCCGCGCCGACCGTGCGGCACTGCAACGCTTCACGGAGTGGGCCGCCGCGCAGACCGGCGATTGCCTGTCGGTGCTGTTCACCCCCTGGGGCGAGGGACTGGTCCGTTCCTGGTACCGGCGGGCCCTGGTGGACCTGTCGCGACTGCCGCATGTGCGCCGCGTCGCGATCCAGACCAACCTCAGCTGCCGTACGGACTGGCTGGCCGACGCCGACCCGGACACCCTGGCCCTGTGGTGCACGTACCACCCGGGACAGACCCCGTACGACCGTTTCCTGGCGAAGTGCCGTGACCTCGCGGAGCGGGGTGTCCGGTACAGCGTCGGCATCGTCGGACTGCCCGAACACCTCGACCAGGCCCGGCGGTTGCGCGCCGACCTGCCCGAGCACGTCTACCTTTGGGTGAACGCGGCCGAGGGCCACACCTACGAGGACGCGGACGCGGCGGCGTGGACGTCACTGGACCCGCTGTTCCCGTACAGCCGCCATCCGCACCCCAGTGCCGGCATGCCCTGCCGTACCGGCGAGTCGGTCGTCTCGGTCGACGGAGAAGGCACAGTCCGCCGTTGCCACTTCGTCCGCACCGAGCTCGGCAACCTCTACGACGGCTCCTACCGAACGGCGCTCCGCCCGCGCCCCTGCCCCCTGGCCGCGTGCGACTGCCACATCGGCTACGTCCACCTCGAAACCCTCCCGCTGTACGACGTCTTCGCGGGCGGCGTCCTGGAACGCATCCCTGCGGGGACCGTGGGACCTGCCGGAACCACCGGGCAGCAGAGAGCACGTGGAGTGCGTCCGACGCAGCGGAGATGAGGGATGTCCAGCTCCCCGCACTCGATGGCGAGAGTGCTCCGCCCGGTGGCCCCGGCCTAAGGCCCACTCGCCGTGCCCGTGGGTTGCTGGGCCCATACCGTCTTGCCCTGCCTGCCCCAGCGGGTGCCCCAGTTGTCGGCGAGGCTGGCGATGATGAACATGCCTCGTCCGCCCTCGTCGACGGTTCGGGCGTGTTTGATGTGGGGCGCACTGTTCGCGGCGTCGCTGACCTCGCAGGTCAGGCGCCGGTCCAGGACGAGACGCAGTCGGATGGGAGGGGCGCCGTAGCGGACGGCGTTCCCGACCAGCTCACTGACGATGACCTCGGCGGTGAAGGCCTCCTCTTCGCCGAGCTTCCACGCTTCGAGCTGCCGGCGGGTGGCGGCGCGTGCCCAGGGGGCGGCTTCAGGCTCGGCGGGCAGGGGCAGGGTCAGCACCTGTTCGGCGGGAAGTGTCCTGACACGGGCCAGCAGCACGAGTTTCTCCGTCTCGTCGCGGTCCCGCAGCGCGTACGCGATGGTGTCGCACAACGTGTCCAGAGGCTGGTCGGCGCCTGCGTCGAGAAGCGGGAGCAGCCCGGCCGACGGCGTCAGCAGGTCCTCGTTGCCGATCGCCAGGATGCTCCCCGCGGGCAGATCGACGGTCGTGCGGGGAAACGGGGCGTGATCGGTTCCGGCCAGCAGGGGCCCCGCCGGCACGGACACGAGGGTCGGGCTGTCGCCCGGGACGACCACGCACGGATCCGACAGCCCCGCACGGACGATCGTGCACGTCTGGTCCACCGAGTCGTACACCGCGATCAGACAACCGGCGGTGAGCGGCTCATGATGCAAGCTGTCCCCGGCCGGAAGAGCGGCACGTTCCATGGCCAGGCGCGCCGCGGTGTCGCTCAGTCTCGCCATCAGTTCGTCGGGTTCCAGGTCCAGGGCCGCCAGGGTGTGGATGACCGTACGCAGCTGACCCATCGCGGTGGCGGTGGCGATGCCCCGACCGAAGACGTCACCGAGGACCAGAGCGGTTCGTGCCCCCGCCAGCTCGATGACATCGAACCAGGCCCCGCCGCCGCCCGGCCCTTGAATGTGGAGATGGGAGAAGTCGACCGTCGACGGTTCCGCTGGCCGCCGGGGCAGGAGCCGGCGCTTCAGGGTCGCGGCGATACTGCGCTCTCGCGCGAAGCGGCGTGCGTTGTCGATGCTCAGGGCGGCGTGGGCACAGACGTCCGACGCCAGCGCGATGTCGTCCTCGTCGAAGTCCTCCTCCTCTCCGTATCGGTAGAAGCTCACCACGCCCAGGGCCTGGCCCCGCAGGGCCAGTGGCGCGACGATCAGGGAGTGGGCCCCCGCCTGCTCGATGGCGTGGCCACGGGCGGGATCCGCCGCCAGCCAGGGGCTGTCGTGGTCCACGCGGAGGAGCCGCGGCCGCAGGTCGGTCAGCACGAGGGAGTAGGGGGTGCCCGCCGGCAGCCTGCGCACCTCACCCACCGGATAGGCCGACACCTGGCCCCGGAACGCCGCTCGTCTCAGGGGCACCTCGCCGTCGACCGGCGCCAGGGGCGGATCCTCGCCCCGGACGACGTGCTCGATGACCTCGACCACGGCGATGCCCGAGAACTCCGGCACGACCGCCTCCGCCAGCTCCCTGCACACGGTCATGACGTCGAGGTGCTCGCTTGTGCGGCTGCGCACCGCCTCCAGAAGCCTCAGACGTTGCACGGCCCGCTCGCGGTCGGTGACGTCCAGTGCCGAGACGACCAGCCCCTTGACCTCTCCGTGCTCGCCTTCCAGACGGACGTAGGAGAGCGAGTACCGCCTGGGGTGGGACGCGTCGAGCCCTCGCACCCATGCCACGCGGTGGAACGCGGGTTCCCCGGTGGCGAGAACCCTGCGCGCCACCGCAACCTCCTCCTCGGGAGCGGCGAGCCCGTAGGCCTCGGGGAACGTGCGGCCGAGCAGGTCGTCGACCGGACGGTCCGACGGTCCACGCCGCTCGTCGCACACCCGGACGATACGCAGCTTCCCGTCCAGGATGTGCAGGCGGATCGGCGGGTGGGCGAACATGGCCCGCAGGAACGCCAGCTCCTGCTCGCCGCCGCGATCGCCGCCGCTGCGCACCTCCCAGACCAGCCCGGAGCCGATGAGCAACGGCTTGACCGTCAGCAGACCCAGGGGCATGAGGGGCGTCCGGCCTCCGCCGCCCGTCTCCCGCAGCAACGCCCCGAGATCCTCGCCCACGGCCTCCCTCGGCCACCAGCCGAACATCTGCCGGGCCAAATCGGACCACTCGATCACTCGCCCGCCATGGGCAACCCGCATGAGCACGCCACCGTTGGACATGACAACACCTCCGCTCCGGCCCGCACACGGGTGGCGGAGCCGCTCGACCCAAGCAGTCGTCGGTGGACGCAACGCGCTCTCCCCCCATAGTGAGCCCCCGGCGGCGACCTCCGACAACAGCAGGGCCGACGATTGCTGCGGCACCGCCCCGGGCGACCGCGTCATCCCCTGCGTGGACGGCGACGCGGCCCGGCACCTGACGCCCGCCAGTCCTGCCGCACCCTGGCCCGGTACCGCGTCCGGCGCCCCGACGGGCTCATCGCCGGCGCCATGCGATTACCGCGGCTCGGCCTACCGAGGCCGAGGGCTACGGCAGCGTCGGCGACTGCGGACCGCGCGCCGAGGCCGAGGCCGAACGGACCCGCGCCGCCCACAGCGAGCACCTTCGCGCCCTCACCACCCGCCACGGCCGGAAGATGCCGGGCGCCCCGCCGCCTGCGCGGCGTCCCCGACGTCTCCTCCGGCACCTGGTAGGTCACCTGCGGGTTCGAGCCGGGCAAAGCCCTGTAGGGCGGGCCCGCCGCCTCCGGCCCACGGCTTCGGCTCGCCGCTCTCGGCTGCCGCTTCCTGAACCGTCGCAACGTTGCCCTCACACGACAACACATGATCATCCGATGCCGGTTCACAGATGCCCGCCGTGGCGAGGCTCTGTGCGGTTTCATGCCACGCCGCTTCGGCCTGCCCGCGAGAGTGCCGCGTCGATCAGCGTGACGGCGGCCGCTCGGGCGCCGCTCACCGGCCGCGGGTCGTTCAGGGAGGTGGCCGGTGCCTCGGCTTCTTCGAAGAGGACCGCGAGCTGCCGCCCCAGGACCTCGGGGTCGGCGGCACCGGCCTCGCGTGCCGTCTCGGTCAGGAGGTCCGCAAAGGCCTGCTTGTGACGGGCCACGATCTCGCGGACGGCGGGCAGCGTGTCCGCCATCTCGACGGCGGCGTTGTGGAAGGGACAGCCGCGCAGCGGTGCCTCGCCCGCGGGCGCGGCGAAGACCTCCAGAAGCCGTTCACGAGGGGTGAGATCCAAGCGGTGGAGAGCCGGCTCACCGCGTGGTGCGGCCTCCCCTTCGAAATTCGGTCAGGCGCTCCATGCCGGTGGCGTTGATGCCTTCCTCGTAGAAGAGCTTGGCCGCCGCGTGCAGTATGCGCCCGCGGGCGCCGCGACGGCCGCGCGGGCGCTCGAGGGCTGGGCCGGGCGTGGTGTCCACGGCCGAAGTATACCGATCGTTTTATTTTGGGCGGGTCGAGGCGTGCGGTCAGAAGTACACCGACCGTTCTACAGACTGTGCTTCCAGGAGGGGACGTCATGCAGTACACGACCTTCGGCCGCATGCCGGCGGCACCTTCGCCGACACCGCCGAGAGCTGTCAGGCCGGCCAGTCCGAGGAGATCCCCGGCGAGCTGCTGACCGGGAGGCGTTCGCGGTTCACACTGGCCACGAAGTTCCCCAACGGCGTCGGCTCCGCTGCGGGCGTCATGCGCACCGGCAACAGCCGCAAGAACAGGGTGCGTGCCGTGGAGGACAGCCTCCGCAGGCTGCGGACCGACTGCATCGACCTGCTGTGGGTGCACTTCTCCGACACCGTCACGCCGATCGAGGAGATCCTTCGCGCCCTGGACGACCTGGCGCGGCAGGGCAAGATCCACCACGCCGGGCTGTCCGACTTCCCCGCCTGGCGCACCTCCCGTGCCGTCATCCTCGCCGAGCTGCGCGGCCTGCTCGAGTACAGCCTGGTGGAACGCACCGCGGACCGTGAGATCCTGCCCATGGCCGAGGCGCTCGGGCTCGGCGGGGCCTTGTGGTCACCGCTGGGCGGCGGACTGCTCACCGGGAAGTACCGCACCAGCACCGAGAGTCGGCTGACCGACTGGAAGCGCCTGGTCCACACCGAGAGCGACCAGCGCAAGACCGCCGTGGCCGACACAGTCCTGGCCGTTGCCGAGGAGATCGGCGCACGCACCGCACAGGTCGCGGTCGCCTGGGTCCGCGAGCACGCCGCGCGCGCCGCCACACCGCTCGTCCCCGTCATCGGGCCACGTACGCCGGCTCAGCTGGAGGACTACCTCGGGGCTCTCGACGTCCGGCTCGACGCCGAGCAGTTCCGGGGCCTGGACGAGGTCAGCCGCGTCCCCTCGGCCTGGCCCACGACCGGATCGCCTCCCAGCGGCCCGTAGTCCTCGGCGGCGACACCACCACCTTTCGCAGCCCGGCGCTCCCCGTCGGCTGAATCCCAGGCCGCGGCTCCCGGCTCCGGGCGCATCCACGGTGTCTCATCCGCCGCACGTGGCACCGGACCAAACCCCAGTCGCCCCAGCCGGCACATCCCACCCCCCTGCAGGCCCTGGCTGCCACCAAGCGCCTGCCCAACCAGCGCTGTACCCCGCCCACCGAGGGCGAGTTGCTGGAGTCGTTCCGGGAGATCTCCGAGGCGACCACCTGGCCGGCCGAAGAGGACCGCGCGCACATCATGGAGAGGCGCGGCTGGGGCGCCGACACGGACGTGGCACGGTCAAGTGAAGCTCATGCTGGTCCGGCAACTCCACAGAAGGGGAAAGGACTCTTCCCAGGCGGACCACGTCCACCGCGGGCAACCTGCGGTACGGCTACGCCAGTCGCGCCTTGATGGGGTGAGGCACACCCCTGCTGCGGGTCGTACTGGCCCCGGTCCACTACCGGCAGGGCCGAATCGGCTCACGCCCGGCCGAGGTCCGCACGGTCTCGGACCCGGATCAGTGGTAGGACGAACTGCGAACAGCCGCTCCGGGGTTCGGTGTTCCGGCGCAGACCGGAGCCGGCTGCTCGCCGTGGGGCCGTCACGGCGGGTACTGGCAGACGCTCGGCTCCAGGGTCCGTGAACCGGCCGGCTCCCCCTGGCGGGTCACGAATAGATGACCGTTACACCGAATCCGCACACAAGCTTCACAACTGGCGTTACGGTCATCCCTCCGACACACCTTGGGGGGACACATGAACAACCCGTACACCATGCCGCCGCAGCCGCCGGTCAGAACGGCTCCGAGATGGGCACGGAAGCGGTACGTGCTGCCCGCTGTCGGCCTCGCCTTCTTCCTCGGCATCGGCGCCGGGGGCGGGGGCCAGGACAAGGGCGGCGACGCCAAGCCGGCGGCCCAGAAGGTGCGGCCGACGGCCACGGTCACGGCGACTGCCACAGCGACGGAGACAGCGACGCCCGAACCGGGGCCGACGGTGACGGCGACGAAGACGGTCAAGGTGAAGGTGACGGTCACCGCGCACGCGGCCGCCGCAGGTTCGGGAAGCAGCGGTGGTTCGGGAAGCAGCGGTGGTTCGTCCGTCGGGTCGTCCGGGGGTGGCGGCTCCAGCTCCTCGGGCGGGAGCGGCAGCGCCGGGAACGGTGCCACCGCGCTCTGCAATGACGGCACTTACTCGTACGCGGCCCATCATCAGGGCGCCTGCTCGCACCATGGCGGCGTGGCCGTCTTCTACAGGTAGGCCAGGTAGGCGCACCACGACGGCGAACGGCACGGGCGGCTGGTCACCCTCTTCCGCGCCGACGTGCCCAGCCTGCCGCCGGACGGCACGCCCTGACCGCGACGCGGCTCCCGCCGGACGAGTGGCCGTGTCGCCGGTCGGCGCCGGCGGTCCGCAGGCCTCGACACGCGATGTGGCCGACGTCATCGCCACGCTCGGCGGAGCATGCGCCGCCGGACCGTCGTCTGCCTGGTGTGTGACGCGGCCGTAGCCGCCTGCCCGTTCGGCAAGGCCGGCGCCGGTTTCGGCGTGGAGTTCCGGGGGAGTCGGTGTGCGTGGTGTCGTACGGGCCGGAGCAGCGTGTGCACGTCCCGGCGTTGCGTGCCCGCTGGCTCACCCAGACGTTCGTGCACTGGGCCTACCGCCCTGACCAGGTACAGCGTCTACTGCCCCCGCCGCTCTGCCCGCCTTCGCGGAGACGAATCTGCGTACACATGTGTGCGGGCGGGCGGGACGGCCGGGACGGGCTGTGGTTCCTGTCCGTCGAGGTGGCGGGCCCGGTGATGCTCGCGGCCCGCGCGATCGGGGCGCCGAACCACCTCGGGCGCCTGGTGTTGTCGCGCGGCGATGACGTCCTGACCTACGCCGGGGCCCGAGGGAGTCGCGGGCCGTCGTACCGCCTGACCGTCCGTCCTGGAGCGTCGATCCGGCCCACCCGCCGCGACGTGTGGCTGACCTCGCGGCGCTGCCTCCGCCCGCCGACGAGCCGCTGGTGCACTTCTCGGACGGGGTCGGCAGGGTGCGCATCGGCGTCTCCCGTCCCGTGCGGCCCCAAGCGAGAAGGCGGGCATGAACCCGGTGCTGGTTGGCCGGTCCCACAGGTGGACGCGGCGCTGCGGGCGGCCCGGCCGCCGGCACGGCTCCGCCGCGGGCGGCCCCCGGTGCGCCACGGGCGCATGAGCCGAACCACCGCGGCGGCACGCTGATGCGCCGGGCCAGGCCTCCGGTCCGGCTGCGCTTCGACGGCTGGATCGCCGGCATCGGGACGACGTCCGGCACCCGGCTCGTGCTCGGCCACTGGGCCCGTTCCCCCTTCGGTTCGTTCGGCGACGTGATGGTGGAACGGCCTGACGGACACCGTCTGTTGCTCGCCCCCACGCGGCGGACGGCTGACTTCATCGCCGGCACCTATGTCTTCGACGAGGCGCGCGTCGCCCCCGTACGGGTTCGCGTCACGGGCGACTACTGGACCGTGACCGCGGGCCCGCTGCTCGACCTGCGGTTCACCGTCGGCCGGCGCGGCCCTGCGGGGCTGCTGCTGCGGGCGGTGCCGGGCGTACTGGCCGGCAGTCCCGGCTGGACACGGGTGACGGACCTGCCGGCCCGCCTGCTGCTGGGCGCGCGCACCCGTGGAACGGCCGGCGGTGGACGTCAGGAGTGGTACGGCGCACACGATCTGCGTCGGATCACCGCGGCGACCGCCGTCCTGGAGGGACGGGACCTCGGCGCCCTCACCCCCGTACGACCGCCGGTCCGGTTCGGATTCGGCTCGACACCGCGCAGGCCCTGCCTCGTTCGGGTGACGACGACGGTGAGCACACCTCGCCCGCCCAACCCCGGCACGCCCAGAGTCCGTGGAAGAGCGCGGTGAACCGCCGCTCGGGGACGCCTCCCGGCGCGATGTCGCGGCGCAGGTCGTCGGCTGCTCAGGCGTGACCGCCGGGGATCGACTGCTCTCGCGTCCGCGCGGACGATGCGGGGGGACAGATGTCGGCTTGTCGCCCGTCGACCGGTGCCGGCCCGGTATCGAACGTTCGGGGGCTGCGTCGGCGAAGGGACTCCGCCAGCGCTCTGACCGCATGGGAAGGCCTGGCCGGTCGGCTGCGGTGGGTCCCTCGCCCGGCGGGGCGCCCTTGGCGCACGGAGGAGGGCGTGTTTTCGGGCCTCACCTGACTACGTGACGCGGCGATCGATCACGGTGGTGCTGATGTGTGGCCTCCCGGGTGCGGGCAAGACCACGTACGCGATGGAGTTGGTGCGAGCGGTTGCGTTCGGCCAGCTCAAGGCAGAGGTCCGCCGCGAGCAGTGGCAGCAGCTGGTCTAGTTGATGGTGGCTGGGCGCGATGTCGTGGGGGACCACAGCTTCCGGATTCGCGCCGCCCGAGACCATTACAAGGCACTGGTCGAAGGCCACGGCTGCCGCTGGGAACTCGTCGTCCACCTCAAGTCCGATCGGGCGACGTCGGAACGTGTCCGGCCGGGTGGGTGGCGATGCCGGTCATCGACTTCGGCGGGCTGATCCTCCCGTGCGTCGTACTCGGTCTCGAACGCCTCCCCCGGTCGGCGGGCACGGACCAGGGCGGCCGAGCGGAGCGACCCCGCTGAGGATGCCGTGTTCGCCCTTCCGGCCCACCCCCATGAGACCTCACAAGGGTCTCGTGTCACCCGACAGGCTGCATGCCACCGTCACCCGAAGAGCCCGGCGACGCTTGTGTCACTCGTACGGCGGGCCTGGAGTGCAGGCGGTTGCCGCACGCGGAACCCTAGGATCCATCACCGGACGAATAAGCATAAATGCCCTTGTTCGGCACTGGCGGGTTCGCCTCATCACTGAAGGAGACAGGATGTCGCACCGCGCCGGGAGAACCCATTGGAGGCGTTTCGCACTGGTCCTTCTGCCCAGCGTCGCAGCGTGCGCGGCGGTCGGCATCGCCATGGCGCAAGGAGCACTCGCCGCCTCGTTCTTCATCTCCGGCCGGAAATTCCAGGTCACCGCCGACTCCTTGACCGCTCGTGGGTTCAGCCTCTACGGCATGGTCGACGTGACCAGGAAGCACGAACTCGTACCTGTCGTGGTCACCGGATTCCGGCACGCGACGCTCAGCGGGCTGTGCCAGTCCTTTCTCGTCGACATCCCGGTGCTGGGCACACAGACTCTGCGGCTCACCGGCGGTGACCGGCCGGCCGAGGCGTCGGACCTGTTCATCGACGCGACGGCCGAGACGGCCAAGAGCACGAACTTCAATGGCCTCGACATCGGTGTCGCCCAGGGTGCCATCACCAAGGGCCCGGTCAACTCCGGAGACAAGAACTCGCCGTACTTCGACCCTGACGGCGTCGGCCAGCAGGCTGTGTCAGCCACCCTGACCGACGTGCGGGTGAGCGCCGTCGCGGTCTCCACCGGCACGTTCAGCGTTCCGGGTCTGCGTCTGCAGCTCGAGCAGGGCAACCACGCATGCCCATGACGCGGGTCCCCTCTGTGCGGCGGCCACAGGCCCGGGACCCGCATCCCCCTCACGGTCACGACACCACCGATCAGGACTGGACGCGTGAACACCAACGGCTTCGGCAGACCACGTGAACTGCTCCCCGCAGCAGGGGAGTTCCGAATCAAGTTCAGTACTTGGCGGGGAGAACGCCCCTTCTGGGCCGGGCTGTTCACCACCGTCGCCGGGCTGCCGATCCTCTACTGGCCCTACGCGCACCTGGACCCGGCCGGGGTTCCCCTCGCCCTGTCGACCACGTCCGGTGCCGGGTCCCTGGTGATCGGAGTCCTGCTCCTGGCACTCGGCGTCGCGCTCTGGTTTCGCCCCCACCTTCGTGTGTTCGCCGGGATCGCCACCCTCCTGCTCGCCCTCGTCTCCTTTCCTGTCGCGAACTTCGGCGGTCTCTTCCTCGGTGTGGCCTCCGGCCTGATCGGTGGCTCCCTGGCCTGCGCCTGGATGCCGCCTGCGGCCGACGAGCCGTCGAACCGGCCGAGTGACCGCACGGCTCCAGCGGTTCAGGCGGGAGAGGACGGAAGCGGCGCCTGACCACCGCACCGGCCGCCTGCGCCTTCTGCAGGACCGGCGGGTTTCCGTGCACACGGCCGCTGCCAGAGATCCAAGCTGCCCTGCGCGCGTCTCGCAGTCGCCGGGCTCGGATGATCCGGCCGGAGCGCCGCCGGCAACCCGTGTCGTGGTCAGGCTGGTGTCGGGACAAGCAGGGGCTTGCGCCCGAGTTGCGCGAACGATCCGGGAATCCGCCGGTCGTGACGCTGGCGTCGACAGGGGGCCGCGTCTGTGAACCCGGCGGCCGCCGGCAACCATGGTGGTGTCCGCGGGGACCTGCGTGTGACCATGCACGTCGCCCGTGACATCAGCTGCAGAAGTTGGTCCGGAACGGATTCGTGAGGTGACCGGCTGCCCGCGGCGAGCCGTCCGCGGCGAGAGGGCCGGTGCCCGGTGGGGGCAGAGGTCACGGGCCCGTACGTGCAGGTGACCGGCGAAGGGGAAGGCGGGCGGTGCGGCGGGCAGTAGCGTGGTCAGTGCGTACCGGCTCTTCTGCGCGACGCGACACGATGCCGTGTTGTCCACCTGATGCAGCAGTTCTAGTCGCGTCAGTTCGTCAGCAGGAAAGCTGGTGAAGGCCCAGCCCGTCACCGCCTGCAGTGCTCTGGGTGCAACTCCCCGGCCGCGCGCGTGCGCCGCGGTCCAGTAGCCGACCTCGGCCGACGAGGCACCCGGTGTGCCGTACTTGAGGACCACGTGACCCGTCAACTGGTCATCCCCGCCTGGAGTTTGGATCTCGACAACGGCAAACCCGAAGCGGTCTCCCGTGATCCATCCCCGTTGCTGACGTTGAATCCACTGCACCGCGCTCGCCTCGTCATGCACGACTGAGCTCGTCCATCGGCGCAGGGCGTCGTCCCGATACAGCTCGACCAGTTCGGCAGCGTCCGTCGCCCTCCAGGGGCGCAGTACGAGACCGGGGGCTGACGCCGTGGCGTCTGCCTCCAGTCGTAGGGCGATCTCGTCCATCCGTCGAGAGTATGCTCCCCGCCCTGGGAATTCCCTCGAAGGCGATGCCGCGCCGGTTGCGCTGGACGGGGATGTCGTTCGGGCGCTTCTCGGTCCGCACGACGTCGCTGAGCCGACCCTCGCCGTGATGTACGACGGACGCCCGCCGTTCTGGGTTCGGGCTGCGGACGGCGGTGAGGCTGACTCTTCGCCGGAGAGACCGGCATCATGGTGGACCGTCCCGCATTCCGGTCGCGGCGTTTTCACGATCGTCGGTGAACTCGTCTCAGGGCCAGGCGGTCATCCTGGAACCGCGCACGGGCGCGTTCCTCTGCGACGCCGATAGGCATCCGCATCTTCCGACAACTATGAAAGACCAAGTGGTTGTCATCGCGATGACAGGGCAGTCCGTCGCGGCCGCGCTGGTCGGAACGGGGGACTTTCGGCCGGCTCCCCGTGACGGACGTGGGGTGGCGACGGCCGGCAGGAAACTCGGTGCGTGGCGAGGCCGGCGCACCCGTACGATGCGGCGGTCCTTCGCGGGGCATCCGCCGTGACGTGCGACCCGCCGCCGGGGTGACCGGTCCTGCCGGCACCGGGGCGGTCATCCACCCGTGGCTTCCGGTGCCCCGGCCTGGCCGGCAACCCCGAGGTGGCACTGCCGATCTGCACGCCGGTCGACGCGTCCGGGCCAGGTCGGCCGGAGCGGGTCTTGGCTTCGGGCCGGCCGAGAACCCCATCGACGCGTGCCGTGTCCAAGGCGGGTGATTTGTCGACTTGAGGCCGGGGCTGGCAATTGCCCGCTACAGCAAGGCCATTGACTCCGGGGCCCGTCATTGGTTCAGTGGCTCAGCCACTGATCCACTGTGCTGTGGGAGGCCGGGAATGGAAGCACTGCCGCGCGAGACGATCGTCGATGTGCTGGAGAGGAAGCTGCGCGAGGACATACTCGCCGGGCGGCATCCGGCCGGGAGCTATCTGCCACCGGAACGTGAGCTCGCCGACGGGTTCGGTGTCACCCGCACCACGCTCAAGCACGCCTTCGGTCGCCTGGTGCACGCCGGGCTGCTGGAGACCCGTCATGGAGTGGGCACGCGTGTACGGGACTTCCTGCGGCTGGGCGGGGCGGACCTGCTTCCGATGCTCGTGCGCCACAGCCCCGACTGGATCGGTGAGATCTTCGAAGTGCGCCGCAGCATCGGCGCGTTGATCGCGGAACGGGCCGCGGCCCGCGCGACGGCGCAGCAGACCGCCGAACTTCGCCGGCTGCTGGAGGCCGTCGGGGAGGCGGACGGCGGTGAGGAGGCACAGCTGGCGGACGCGGAGGTCCACCGGGCACTCGCCAGGGCCACGGGCAACCGCGTGTACGTCTTGCTGACCAACACACTGTTCAACGCGTACATGCCGGTGCGCGCCGCCCTCGTGGCGCCCTTCGAGGACGCCCGCACCGCCCATGACCGTCTGGCGCCCGTGGTGGAAGCCGTGGCGGCCGGCGCCCAGGAGACGGCCCGCACCGCCGCCGGCGACTACCTGTCGGCGACGGAACGCATCATGCTCGAGGGCCTGGCGCGATCAGGACGCGGGGAGGCCACCCGATGAGTTCGCGTGGAACAGCGTTCAAGGAGATCATGCTGGGCCGCGTACGCCTGGTGGGCGAGGAAGCCGACCGACCCGTCCGGCTCGACCTCGTGGCGCACGCCGACCGGATGTTGCTGCCCCATCGCACCACGCAGGCCCGACTGACCGGCCGGATACGGATAGCCGGACTGACCGACGATCCGCACGTCGTGGGCGAGTTGGAGATCTCACCGCTGGCGCGCCGCAGGATTCGCTACCGGGTCGGCTTCGACCTGCAGGACCGGCGCCTGCTGCTGGACGGCTGGAAGTCGGTGTCGTTCAAGCGCCCCCTGCGCTCGATGACCGTACTGCCGTACACCCTGTACGAGGACGGGGAACGCATCGGTGCGGGCACCCTGCGTTTCCCCCTCGCCACAGGCCTGATCCCCTTCCTCGCCGGCTTCCGTTTCCCCCGCGAGGCAGAACCCACCACCGACCGGCATCTGGCGCCGCGCTGGGACGGCACACCAGGGCGCACGGAGGTCTGGTACACCACGCTGACCGATCCCGCGACGGGTACCGGCGTCTGGCTGCACCACGAGATCGTCGCACCCAGCGACGGCTCACCCCCCTCTGCGCACGGCTGGGCGGCCGTCTTCTCCAAGGGCGGCCCGGTGGAACACGCCCGCTTCGGACCCACGCCCTGGGAGCGGCAACCACACGGATTCAGCGCCGGGGACATCCACGCCGTCCCCGGCCGTCTCACCGGCACGGCCGGCCCGTTCACCTGGGCGCTCAGCGAGCAGCCGCAGGGGCCGACGCTGCACACCTTTCCGCGCTGGTCCTGGCGGCACCCCTGGCTGCCGGCCTCGCACATGCTGCCCGCGGCGCGCGCCCGCTACACCGGAACCATCCGTCACGGTACGGGCGAGCTACGACTTGTGGACGCGCCCGGTGCGAGCGCCCGCATCTACGGCCACGGCAACGCCCGCCGCTGGGCCTGGCTCCACGCCGATCTGGGCGGCGGCGACCTGCTGGAGATCGTCGCCGCGGTGTCGATGCGGCGGGGACTCGACCGGCTGCCCCCGCTGGTGTTCCTGCGCCTGCACCGCAACGGCCGCACATGGCCCCGGAGAGCGGAGCGCACTGCCGTGGGCTGGGCGGGCATCGGCCGGTTCCGGGCGGACATCGGCCTGCCGCGATGGCGCGTTGAGGGCCGCGCCGGCCTGCGCCGGATCCGGGTGACGGTGAACCAGCCACCGGAGCACACACTCGCACTCGACTACACCGATCCGGACGGCTCGCCCGCGGTGTGCCGCAACAGCGAACGGGCGGACGCGGACGTGCACCTGGAGCGCTGGCGGGGCGGATGGCGGACGGAGGCCGTATGGCGGCTGTCGGGAACCGCCCACGCGGAGGTCGGCGAGCGATGAGGTCCCCAACTCGCCGCTGGTTGACCGGCCTTGTCGCCGCCGTCCTCGCGGACGACGGCACGGATCCTTGGCCGGGGGCCGTGCCCCGGCGCGTCGTGGCCCTGCTCGACGCCATGCCCGCCCCGGCACGAGGAGCGGTACGCGGCGCGGCCGCGGCCATCGACGCCTACGCCGTTTCCCGCACGGGCAGGCGGCTGTCCGCGCTCGATGCGGCAGGGCGGCAGCACGTCATGGCCTCGCTCGCCTCTCACCGGGCGCTGCTGCCGCTGCTGGACGCGGTCAAGGTTCCGGTGCTGCTGGCCGCCGGCACCGAACGGCTCCTGCACCACGTCCCCCCGCCCTCGGCGCCCGCCCCCGAGGACCCGCCACTCGACTGCACGCCGGCCGCCCACTGGCCCACGCGTTCCACCGCCGACGCGGTCGTCGTGGGATCCGGCGCCGGCGGAGCGATGGCGGCCCGGACGCTCGCGGCAGCCGGCCTGAGCGTCGTCGTACTCGAGGAAGGGGAGCACCACAGCACCGCGTCGTTCGCAGGACGGGCGCCGCTCGACCGCTTCATCGACCTGTACCGGGACGGCGGAGCCACGATCGCCGTCGGCAACCCCCCCGCTGGTACTGCCCGTCGGCCGCGCGGTCGGTGGCACGACCGTAGTCAACTCGGGCACCTGCTACCGCACACCTGACCACGTCCTCGCCCGCTGGCTGCACCACCACGGGTTCGCGGCCGCCGAGGGCTTCGACGCCCACCTCGACGAGGTCGAACGCACCCTGCGGGTGGCGCCCCAGCCGCTGGACGTCCTGGGCAACAACGGGCAGCTCGCACTCGCCGGCGCCCGGCAGCTCGGCTGGACCGCCGCGCCCCTGCGCCGCAACGCCCCGGGCTGCCGGGGCTCGTGCCAGTGCGTCGTGGGCTGTCCGACCGGCGCCAAACAGAGCGTCCAGCTGTCCGTGCTGCCCGAGGCCTGCTCGGCCGGCGCCCGCATCGTGACCGGGGCCCGGGTACGGCGCATCCTCACCGACCGCGACGGCCCGGGCGGCCCACGCGCTGCCGGTGTCATGGCCCGCCGCGCGGACGGCAGCGAACTGGAGATCCTCAGCCCGTTGGTCGTGGTCGCCGCCGGAGCCCTGCACACACCGCCGCTCCTGCGCCGCTCCGGCCTGGGCGGACACCCGCGGCTGGGCCACAACCTGAGCGTGCACCCCGCCATCAGCGTCGCGGGCCGCTTCAGCCACCCGGTCACCGGCTGGAAGGGCGTCCTGCAGAGCGTCGGAGTGGAGCACCTGCACGCCGAAGGCATCCTGATGGAGGCCACTGCGGCGCCTCCCGGCATGAGTTCCTTCGTCCTGCCGGGCGTCGGTCGCGAACTGCGGCGCGAACTCGAGCAGACGGACCGGCTGGCGACCTTGGGCGCCATGATCGCCGACCGGCCCTCGGGCCGCGTCCTGGGGCGCGACCGCACGCTGCTGCGCTACGATCTCGCGGAGCGTGACGCCGGGCGGCTGCTGCGTGCCCAACGGGCCATGGGACACCTGCTGTTCGCCGCCGGCGCCCAAGAGGTGCTCACCGGCGTCCCACATGCCCCGCGCGCCCGGACCCCTGCCCAACTCGATGCACTGCTCGACACGGTGAGCGCACGCCACCTCCACGTGTCCGCCTTCCATCCCACGGGCACGGCCGCGGCCGGCACCGACCCCGAGCGGTCACCGGCCGACCCGGAGGGACGCCTGCGGGGCGTACACGGCGTACTGATCGCCGACGGCTCCGTACTGCCGAGCTGCCCGGAGGTGAACCCGCAACTG
This sequence comes from Streptomyces sp. NPDC052109, assembly GCF_040680195.1. Lineage (NCBI taxonomy): Bacteria > Bacillati > Actinomycetota > Actinomycetes > Kitasatosporales > Streptomycetaceae > Streptomyces > Streptomyces sp. NPDC052109. Next base: position 24,943 of record NZ_JBFAWF010000014.1, read on the forward strand.
AGCATCATGGCCGCGTCCCTGGCGATCACGGGGCGTTTCGTGGCGGAGCCCCGCTGACCTGGGCGCGGCACGGTTCGAAGGCACCCCAGCGGCCCGGATTCCGGTCGTTCGGTCCGGGCAGCAGTGCGAACGGACGGGAGGGATGGCCGGCGGCGCGTCGGGAGACGCCGGTCGTCCTTGTCCCTTCAGTTGCTCTCGGACAGCGCAGGTAGCTGTGCCGTGTGCACACGGGTTGCCGTCGGCCGCCTCGACGAGCCGGGCTACCTCGGTCTCCGTCGTACGGCCGAAAGGGACGGCCCGGCCCTCGCAGCGCAGCGTCGAGGTGGCGGCCGACACGACCTGACGAGGTTCACCCCGGGCTGGGTGCTCCCCGGGCTCGCCCTCGAATGCGGCCGGCACCTCCTCGACCTCCACGAGCCGGAAGCCGAGCATCCCGCATACCGGGGCTTCGGGCAGACGTCTGCCGAGTCTCATGGGGACCAACCGGTGCCGTGCGGCGACCTGCGGCCGCGTAGCTCTTCGAGGGGGTGCCCAGGTCGAGGGCGAGCGGGTCGGGGCGGGTGGGTTCGCGCGTGTGACGGTCCCCTGCGCGGTCCCGCTGGGCCGCCGGCCCGGCCCGGCTCGGATCCTGCCGGCGCCCTGGGGCCGGCAGGCACGACATCGAGGCGGGTACGGTGACCACCGCGGCGGACACCGTCACTGCTCCCTGGACTGGCGGGGAAGGCCGCGTGGGGGAGTTGTTGCGTCCGGCTCCACGGGCGTGGCGAGCGCTGCCCGCGGGGCCGGCGCGGCTTTTCGCAGGGATCGGTTCCGCAGCGTCTCGGGGACGGGCCAGACACGCTGGTCAATTGTCGCTGAATGTAACGGCGTGGTATCACCTGGGCTGACATCATCAAATTCCACTCGCGGCAGCTCGGCGACACGTGGGCAGCGAGAGGGTTGAGCGCTGGTGTGACATATGGCGGGAGGGAGGCCTTTCGGCATCCGCACGCTGATGGCGGTCTGGCCTGTCCGTGGAACGTCTTGGGGGCGCCGTCGATGACTTGGCTTCACCACACCTGGTTGGCTGATTACGTGTTACCCGCTGCCGTGAGCGCGGCCATCGCCTGGGTGGGGCTGGCACGCGAGTTCTCCGGGAAGGGACGGCTGCTGGGCAGCTGGGCGTCGTCTTCTCTGATGCTCCTCGTGCTCGCGCTGATGGGTGGGGTGGCGGCCGGCGCGGTGGTGCTGCTGCCGCACGCGGCGCGGATTCCTCCGGTCATCGCCGGCGCCGCGACGGGGGCCACCGCACTCCCGAGACGGAAACAGGACGAGGCGGCGCAGCCGTACATCAAGTTCATGACACTGGGCATCGCCCTGGTGAGGGAGCGGCTGGTGCAGCGTGTGCATCTCGACGCCTGCGACTGGTCGGACCGATTTCTTCGCGGTATCGAGGCGTCTGCCCAGCTCAGGGTGTTCGTCCACGATCTCAGGCTGTACCTGCTGGAGAGGCATCCCCTTGCCGCCGAGACCAAGATCATCAACGCTATCTACACGGATGTGGAGACGGCGATCGACGTGGCGCTGGACGTGCAGACAGGGATCGACGAGGCGTGCCGTCAGGGTGAGCGGGAACCGACGGACGAGGAACTCATCGCCCGTCGCCAGGCGTTCGCCACCGCTCTCGCGCAGTGCGGACATCTGTTGCGCTTCGCGTACGCTCACGGCCACCGCAGCGAGAACGAAGAGCTGAAGACCCTGCGTGCGAAGGCGATGTCCAACGACGCGTTCCACAGTCCGGCTCTGCCACCGCAGCGTCGCTGGTTCGACCGGTGGCTCACCCGCTGAAGGAAGGCGGCCGGCCGTGAGCGGCCTCGCCTTGCGGCACCGGTGCCGGTCGGCGAGGCTCAGCGATGGGCGGGGAGTCCGCTGCTCCTGAGGAGCGACGAGTCCGAACCGCCGCGGGCTTTGGCGTCCGTCGACTGCGGTCGGGCACGGAATGTGATCTGGACATCGGCATCCAGCGCCTCCGCTACGGCGGCGAGGGTCCGCACGGTCAGGTTCGCGTCGCCGGACATGATCTGGCTGACGCGGCCGGGACTGACGCCCATTGCCGCCGCCAGTTCGGAGCGGGTCTTGCCCTGCCCTGCCAGCAGGCCGGCCAGGGAGGCCGTCGCCTGTCGCGCTATCCGGGAAGCCGCTAAGGTCGTCCGGCTCTCGTCACGGGCAAAGATGCCCATGATTCACCCCCAACTCATGGAGAGACAACGCTCGTTGCCACTCCATCAGCATGCCACCTTTAGCTAGGGCTAAAAACTCGGTTGGTGAGGAATCTACGCCCAATACGCCCCATCCAAGGCGCTGACCTGCCGTAGCGCACGGTAATACTGACGTGGAGTCACCCGATCGGGTCAACGATCGGCGCGTTGCTGCCTGGCTGTGCGCCCGCCGCCCGGCTGTACGGGGGGGCGTCCCTGTCGGACCTGGGCCGATACGGACAGCCCCCGCAACGGGCGCCCGGCAGGTCGGAATCATGCGCTGTGAGTGCTCTGGCCATCGGCACCGCGGACGGCGCCGTACGCCTTGGGAACACAATCCGTACGACATGACCGGTCCGGCAGTCGCCGCGGCGTCCGTGCCCCGCTCGTGGGATGCACGGACGAGACCGGCCACCACCCTTTCGCGCCCGGCGGCCGGTCCTCCCGTGGAGGTCAAGGGCGGAGGAGGGCCTTGACGACCCGGCGGTCGGCCACGACGCGGTGGGCCTCGGGGGCCTGGTCGAGGATGAATTCCTGGTGGAAGACGCGGCCGGGGGCGATGGAGCCGTCTAGAACGCCGGGCAGCAGCTGCTCGATGTAGGCGCGGGCGGGGCTCGCGCCACGGGCCAGGGTCATGTTGCGCATGACCTCAGTGTGTCAGCTGGCAGCGAACGGTTCCGTGGTAGCGCAGGCTTCTTGCGCGGGGGCCCAGGAGGCGAGGAGGCACAGGCCTGCGTCGAAGGGGCGCCGGCCCGGTTGAGCGCTGTAGGTGGCGAGGGTGAGGCCGGGTCCGACGGCCATGTCCAGGCCCCGCGGACGAGGGTGAGTTCGCCGACGGCCGGGCGACAGAAGCCTCTCGCCGGTGACGGTGCCGTGGTGACGGGCGTTAGTGGGCTACCCAGCGGGTGCGAACGGCGGCGCCGGGCGCGGACAGTTCTCCCGCCAGGATGTCGTCCGCAGTCATGCGTGTCAGCGGCGGCGCAGCCGCTTGTCGGTGATGGCGGGGTGGGGTCGATGGAGAAGTCGTCGGGGTGCACGTCGACGCCGGAGCGGAACGATGTCGTCGATTCGGCGAGGACGTCGTCGCCGAGTGCCCCATCGGCGCCAGCGAGGAGATCGACGAGCGGCTCGGGGTGGCGGGGGCTGCTGGGCGCTACGAAGGCGGTTATGGAGGGCCATCCTTCGGCAGGTGTCGCCTGTGGGTGCGGCTCCTTCTCAGCGAGTCTGCGCTTCGGACGCCTTGGGGGGAGTCAGAGCGGCCTGCATGGCCATCCCGTCTACATAGGAGTGCTTCTCCTTCACCGCGCCGTTCTCGACGAGAACGAAGTCGGCGAGGTCGACGTCGACCACGGCGCCGGAGACGGCCGTGCCCGTCAGTTTCCACTGGACGACCCAGAAGTCCTCACCGGTGCGCAGTGAGACGAATTCGAAGGCCAGGTCCGGCACGAGGCCGAACATGGCGGCCGCTGCCTCCCGGATGGCCTCCCGGCCCCGCACGGGTGCCTGGCCGGAGTGGAGATGGAAACCGAGTCGGGTGTGTGGAGTTCGGCGATCCGGTCGGGATCGCGGGCCTCCCAGCAGGCGTGGTAGCGCTCGAACACCTCACGCGTGGCAACGGTCACCAGCGATCCTCCATCTGGGCGAGAAGCGGGTACCCCGCATGCAACTTCCCCAAGCAGCCCTATGTCAACGCCATTTGGCCCCGCGCCACGAGGAAGGGCCGGCGCCCTTCCTCGTGGCATACGCGATGCGGCTTCCGCTCACCGGACGAGCCGGCTCAGTCTCTGTTGATCGATCACGTGCACCGCCCGTCCCCGCCTGGTGGGACTGGATGCCGTCCATGTCTCGTGGCCATCGCCCAAGGACCTGCGTCCCCGCCCGAAACCCTCAAGGTCGGGCTGGAGATCGTGCACATCCCGCTCGACCTGCCGGTGTGAATTCCCATGCTCGCCCTGACCGGCTCCGCCCGGTTCTGGGATAACGTGCCGCTTCCGGTTCCGGCTGTTCACTGCGTCTGCCCGGCACGTCACCACCGACCGGTGCAGGATCCTCCGCCCCGCCCGCCGCTGCTCTGGGCCCACGACCGTCCTTGCTCCCGTTGGGCGCCGGTTCGCGGCTCGTGACCTCACATTGCGAAACTACACAGAGCTAGGTATCGTGACAATTAGTAACAGGTCCGTAGTGTGAATTCGTCTGGTGTCCACGCGACCCCGGGACGAGCTCGGTCCTCGCGGTGCAGGGAGCCTGCGCGCGCAGACCTCCTGTTTGCGACGATGAGCTGAACCTTTATGTGAAGCGATTCCCCCGCGCACTCATACCCTCACCGGAACCGATGGGATGATCCTAGGAGATCCGCCGTGCCTGAATTTCTCCGGACGTATTCTCGACGGAAGTTCATCCACGCATCGGCCACCGCGGGGACCGTGGCAGCAACGGGTGCTTTCGGCCTGCAGGTCATGGGCTACCTCGGCAAGTCGGTTTCAACAAGTAAGAGGCAAAGCATCCGCCCCTTCCGTGTGAACATTCCGGAAAGGGACCTTGCGGATCTACGGCGACGCATCATGGCGACACGGTGGCCCGATCGGGAAACGGTCAACGATCAGTCCGAAGGCGTCCAGTTGGCCACGATCAGGGAACTCGCCCGCTACTGGGGAACAGTCTACAACTGGCGGAATATCGAGGCGAAACTCAACTCGTTGCCGCAGTACATAACGGAGATCGACGGACTCGACATACACTTCATACACGTCCGCTCTCGCCACGCGAACGCACTTCCCATGATTTTGACCCATGGTTGGCCCGGCTCCGTCCTGGAGTTCTTGAAGGTCATAGAGCCGCTCAGCAACCCCACGGCCCACGGAGGACGCGCCGAGGACGCTTTTCACCTCGTCATACCGTCGATGCCCGGCTACGGCTTCTCGGAACGGCCGACGAGCACCGGATGGAACCCCGACCGCATCGCGCGCGCTTGGGCCGTGTTGATGGAACGACTGGGGTACAAGCACTATGTCTCCCAGGGCGGCGACTGGGGTGCGGTGATCTCGGACAAGATGGCGATACAGCAGCCCAAGGGACTGCTCGGAATCCACGTCAATTTTCCGGCGACCGTCCCGCCGGACATCGCCAAGAAACTCGCCTGCGGTGAACCCGTGCCAGCCGGACTGAGCCCGGACGAGAAGGCCGCCTACAACCAACTTGCCACCCTCTACAAGACCGGATCCGGCTATTCGGCGATGATGGTCACCCGTCCACAGACCGAGGGGTACGGGCTGACGGATTCCCCTGTCGGACTGGCCGCCTGGATGTACGACAAGTTCGCCGCTTGGACCTACAGCGGTGGCCACCCCGAGCGCGTTCTCACCAAAGACGAGATGCTCGACGACATCACGCTCTACTGGGTCACGAACACCGCGACTTCCTCCTCGCGTCTCTACTGGGAGAACAACGCCAACAACTTCAACGCCGTGTCGGTGTCCATACCGGCCGCCATCACTGTATTTCCCGGAGAGATCTATCAGGCACCACGGAGTTGGGCAACGCGCAGTTACCACGACCTCTTCTACTTCCACCAGGTCCGCAGCGGTGGCCACTTCGCAGCCTGGGAAGTTCCGGACATCTTCACAAGCGAGCTCCGGGCCGCGTTCAGGGCCCTGCGCGGCTCACGAGGGGCCACAGGAAAGTGAAGCGTGAGGATCTGAGAGAGTCTGACAGTGCCTTCCGGCGGAGCGAGTCCGACGGTGTGGGGTGTAGTACGAGTGGTGCACGGCGATTGATGTCTGCAAGGGCGTGAGGGGGGGACCATGACGACCGTCGACCGGGTACGCCGGGCATCCGGCTTCACCACAGGCCCCGGGACCACCACCGACGACGTCCGCATCCGCGACATCGCCCAGGCCCTCACCCGGCCGGGCCGGGCGCCTGTTCACCGCCGTGGGCACGGCGCCACCGGACCCCAGCTGCCGCGCATCGCGGCCGAGGGCCCGGCGGAGGCGCGCATCCGCGCCGGCATTGCCCGGGCCCACGGGGTCGGCGTGGAGTACACCGACGCGGAGCGGATCGACATCGAGCTGTAGCCCGTACAGTGACGCGGGACCCGCCCAGCGGTTTCTCGTTTCGGGCCTCCGATCAGCCCGATGGACGACTGCGACGGTGGCCTCGCGGTTCACATCGTCGAGTGCTGACCGGTTTCGCCGTAGCGGCGCGTCACAGCGTCGCGGTCGTCCCCTCCCCGGACGCGCTGCCCGCCAGCCACTCGTCCCATCCCAGGTTGAAGTCGGCGTAGCCGTTGTCGGCCGGGGCCTTGGCACGGGGCGAGCCCGTGATGGTGACGGGGTCGCCCTGCTTGACCTGGCCGTAGAACCACTTGGCGTCCGACATGGACAGGTGGACGCAGCCGTGCGAACCACGGGCGCTGCCGCTGCCCGGATACGGGTCGCCGGTCGAGTAGTGCACGTACGTGCCCGACTGGGTCAGGTGGACGTCCCAGGGCAGAGTCAGGTCATAGTAGTTGGGGCTGCCCTTGTCGCAGCTGATGCCCACGCTGCAGGAGGTCATGTGGACCTTCTCCTGCTTGTCGATGACGGCCATGGTGCCGTTCCACGTCGGATACTGGGCGCTGCCCGCGTTGATCGACAGGGTGCGCAGCAGCTTGCCGTTCCGGGTGACCTTCATGGTGTGGCCGGTCACCGAGACATCCGCGCGTACATCGTCGCCGATGGTGAAGTCATGCGTGTAAGTGCGCACGCCGTAGCGACCGTTGCCGTTGCTGACGCCCTTCATGTCAGCGTCGATCCTCACCTTCGTGCCGGAGGGCCAGTACGTCTTCGGTCGCCAGTCGGCGCGCCTGTCGTCGAACCAGTGCCAGGCGCCGTCCACGGGCTGCGAGGTGCTTACCTTCATGTGCTTCTCCACCGTGGCCCGTGCCTTTGCCGCCACCGGGTTGGTGAAGACCACCGAGATCGGCATGGCCACGCCGACCGTGGTTCCGGTCTGCGGGGTGATCGTCTCCAGCAGCATCGGCGGACCGGCGGGCTTCGTCGGTGAGGGAGAGGCGCTCGCACTCGGCGTGCCCGACGCCTTGGCGTCGTCCCCGCTCGCCTTGCCACTGCCCGCCCCGCCGCAGGCGCTCGCGCCCACCAGCATCACACCCGTGATGAGTGCGATCCCTATGCTGCCCTTGCGCCGTCCCACGACCTGCCCCGCTCTCTCTCGCTCTTCGGCCCTGACGAGCCCGACTGCCTGTCAGACAACGTGGGCATGGCCCGCAGTTGCGTGTGTAGGGGTAAAGCGTGTCTCAAAACTCCGTGCGCATCGGTCGGAGGGGAGCGAGCGCTTTCGTCGGGACGGCGAGCGGCGCCCTCGACGGTGATCTTTTAGGCGTTCTGACAGTCGCGGCATCAGCAGGCGGTGGCTGCTGCTGCCGGGCTGGGGCAGTGGGTGGCTCCTCTGTCCCCGCACGGTCAAGTCGTGCTGATCCACCTGACGCCCACCCCCGCGTCCGCGCCGCAGCCGGGGGGCCCGCCCGACGGTGAGCAGCTCGTCCTAGGGCCTGTCTGACAATTCCCGTCGAATCAGCGTGCGTCCGCCGAGCCGGCAGTGCGGAGGTGCTACGACCGTCCGGCGGGTATTGCCGGGCAGGATCTACGAACGGCGGGCCAGCAGGTGGGCGTCGAGGAAGCCCCGTTCGGAGCCCGGATCGTGGAGCAGTCGGGCGAAGGGAACGAGCCCGGCATCGGCCAGCAGTTCGGCGAGGCGGTCCGCCGGCCAGCTGTAGGCAGGCGCCACCTTGTGGTCGAACCAGACCGGCTCCGGTGGGTCGGTCCCGAAGAAGGACACCAGGAGCAGACCACCCGGAGCCAGAACGCGTACCTGCTCGGAGAGCAGCCCCGGTAGTTCCTCCGGAGGGGTGTGGATCATCGAGTAGTGGGCCAGTACACCGCCGAGCACACCGTCCTCGATCGGCAGAGACTCCATCCGCGCCTCCTGGAATCGCAGCGCCGGATGGGCCCGCCGGGCGTGGTCGACCATGCCGGGGGAGAGATCGAGCCCGAAGGCGTCCAGGCCCAGCTCGTGCAGCATGGCCGTCAGATGCCCGGGCCCGCACCCGACGTCAGCTGCCCGCAGGTTGCCCGTCGCGCGCACCAGTTCGGCGAAGGTGCTGATCATGGCCCGGGCGAACGGCTGTGTCTCCAGCCGGTCTGCGAACAGCGACGCGTACAGCTCGACGACTCCGTCGTAGGCCGCCCTGGTTTCGTCATGATGATTCGCCACATGCAGGACTCTATAGCCGGTCTGATCATTGATCTTGTGGCAGGTCGAGGTGAGCTGACGGATGCGGCGTGGGAGCGAATAGAGCCCCTGTTGCCGCGAGTGGATGGGCGTGGTCGTCCGTGGCGTGATCACCGTCAGGTGGTCAACGGGGTGCTGTGGCGGCTGCGGACCGGGGCTCCGTGGCGCGATCTGCCCGAGCGGTACTGACCCTGGCAGACCGTCTACGAGCGGTTCGCCCGCTGGGAAGCGGACGGGACCTGGGCAAAGCCGCTGGAATACGTCCAGGCCCGCGACGACACGGTGGGCCGGGTGGAGTGGACCGTCTCCATCGACTCCACGATCAACCGTGCGCACCAGCACGCGGCAGGCGCCCGTAAAAAGGGGCCGCAGACGGGGACGAACTGGAAGATCCGGGCCGCTCGCAGGAGCCTCAGGCCCTCGGCCGGTCCCGGGGCGGGCTGACCACCAAGGTCCACCTCGCCGTCGACGGCCGTGGCCTCCCACTGTCCATCGTGCTCACGCCCGGCAACGTCAACGACGCCACCGCCCTCGGCCAGGTCCTCGACAGCATCCGCATTCCGCACGCCGTTACGGGCCGACCTCGCACGACACCGGCGCGGGTGCTGGGCGACAAAGCATATTCCAGCCGGGCGATACGCCACTTGCTGCGGCGTTCGGGCATCGTTGCCACGATCCCCGAACGCCGCGACCAGATGGCCAACCGCCGGCGACGCGGAACCCACGGCGGTCGCCCACCCGCCTTCGACAAAGACATCTACCGCAACCGCAACGTGGTCGAACGATGCTTCGCCCGTCTCAAGCAGTTCCGTGCGATCGCGGTGAGGTTCGACAAGCTCGCCGATCGCTATCGGGCTGGAATCGTTGTGGCAGCTCTGGTCCTGTGGCTCCGCGAGCCCGCCGGGTGATCATTTGTCAGACAGGCCCTAGGGGGGCGACCGGCGTGATCGCCCGGCGGGTGGACACGGTCCGACCCGCGCGGCCTCTGCATGCGCGGCGAGGAACTCGTCGCCGGCCGACGGGGCCCGGCGGCCGATGTGGCCCGGCCGGCCGATGCGCACGCGCGGCTGCCCGTCCGGCGGGTCAGGGTGCGGTGAACAGGGTGGGGAAGCGGGGAGCCAGCCATGGCCGGGAGCCCCAGGCGAGGACCTGCCCCTGGGCGATGGCACGCCAGGGGTTGAGCCGGCCCAGCGCGATGAGCAGGAAGGCGACGGGATCGAGCCAGATGGTGCAGTCGGCGTCCTCGGGTGGTGCCTGCGGTGTCACCTGCACGGTGCCGTCGGCCAGCCGTACGCCGAACGTCTCGCCCCCGCGCAGGCGTATGCGGTAACGGGCCGTGAGGCCCGCCGTGGCCGCTGGGTTTGCGACACGCGGCATGACCGAGAGCATGAACGGCATGCACAGGCCCACCCGTGCCCGGTCGACCATGTGCGGACGTTTCAGGGCGCGAGCCAGATCGTATCCGTGCCCGAGCATGTGCGTGAGCAGGTACGAGGCGAGAACGGACCGGTTCATCAGGCCCAGGGGCGTGGCGGGTGCCGGGCCGTCGGCCGCTGGACGCGACACCGCGTCCAGGAACACCTCGGCCTGCTCCGTGATCATCCTCGCGAGAGGCTCCGCCCGGCGCTCTGCGAACTGGGCGAGGGACTCCGCGTTGGCTTTGGCCAGGCTCTGGGGCGTTCCGTCGCCATAGGGGCGCTCCCGCCCGGCTGCCAGGTCTGCCATCAGTTCGTTGGCCATGGCCAGGTGGGCGGCGGCCTCGCCGACGGTCCACTGCGAGCCCGGCACGGCGAGCGCGGTGTCACTCGCGCTGCGCACCAGCCTGGCGATCTCCTCCGCGGTGTCCCGGATGGCCTGTCCCAGCCCGTCGGGCAGCGGCCACGAGCTGTCCTGCCGTACCGTCGTGTACACGTTGCTTGGCTCCGCTCCTCGCCCGCCCGGCATGCTCCGTCGCTGCCTGCGGCGCTGGTACACAACCAGACCCGGGGGCGCGCGGCAAGCCCCGCCTCTTCCCTCCCGCCCGATGTGCAGGCAACCGTCGACCTCGATCGAGCCGTACGGTGCCGGGGGAGGCCGTGGCCACGTCGCGCCCGGGAGTACGAGGTGAAGGAGCGGTGGCGGCCGTCGATGAGGGCCCGGTGCTGCCAGAAGTGGCGTCGGCCAAGCGGGGGGATGGCGGCCGGCCGCGCCGACAGCGTCCGCCTTGAGAAGGACCGACGCGGTCGGCGCCGGGCGCCATCGTGCCGCGGGCGAGTCAGGGCACCCCCGTGGCCCTGGCACGCCTCGGCACTGGGCCTGTTGAGCGACCGAGGTCAATGATGTGCGTGTGCCTCAGGTGCTGTCATTCGCGCAGCGTCCACGTCGATGTGCGGAGCGTCCACGGCTGTTCGGCTCAGCACCCGCTCTCGTAGCTCGCTGGGAGTGACGCCCTGTGCGGTGCGGAAGGCCCGGGTGAAGTCGCCGGGGCGGCGATAGCCCCAGCGGGTGGCTATCGCGTGGATGGGCAGTTCACGCAGACTGGGGTCGCTCAGGTCCCGGCGGGCCATGGCCAGCCGCTGGTCGCGTATGTAGGAGGCCACGGTCAACCCTTCGTCCTGGAACAGGCGATAGAGGTAGCTGCGTGAGATGTGGTGAGCCGCGGCGATCTTCGCGGGAGTCAGGTTCGGATCGCCGAGATGCCGCCGGACGAACGACTTGACGCGCAGGACCATGGCGCGGGCGTGAATCTCGGGTGGCAGGTGCGGCTCCGCCTCCAGGGCGTGGGCGAAGGCAGCGCTGACGAGATCGGTGACGACCCTGCCCAGCCGCTCGGCGTCCGCCGCCCGGTAGGAGGAGGTGTCCGAGACCAGCTGCACGAGCAGCCCCGCGAGCAGCGCGCCCATCCCCTCACGGCCGGATATCCGCCGTCCGACCACCCCGTACGCCCGGTCGGCCGGAAGATCCACCGCGGCGCGCGGGATCTCCACCCCGACGATGGTGACCGGGTCCGGTCCGGTGGATATCTCGTACGAGCGGGACGAGCAGTTCACGTGGAAGTCGTCCACCTGGTACTCCACCTGCTGCCTGCCCCAGCTCGCCGCGCCGTCGCCGCGCCGCAGCAGAGACAGGTGGAACACCTCCGGGTCGGACTGGCGCACGAGCTTCGGCGTCCGGCGGAACACCAGATGGTCGAAGGTCGCGGGCCACACCGTCACGTCGCCCAGCCCGATCACACGCTGGTGCCCCCGGTAGTCGGCGGCGCGCTCGCTGCTCAGGTGCATCGGCGCATGAGTACGCCCCAATTGCTCCGTCCACGCCTCGAAACGGTCGCTCGCCGACAGCTCTTGGGTGGTAAAGACGGTTTCAGGCAGCACGACGGTAGTCAACCACAGCGCTGAACTGCGGCCCCCGGGTGCCGAGATGGACGCCGCGCTCGGGTGAGGACGACCACGACCCGGCCGGGAGCCACATCCGCCGGCGCATCGACCGAGCGGGCGCCCGTGTCGCATCGCCGGCCGGATCACGGAGCGGCCACCCGGTACGGTCCCAGATCGAATGCCGTGCGGGGGACGACCGGCACGGAGACATCGTCTCTCCTCGGAATACAGCCCAGATGCACGCATGTACGCCTCGGTCGGGGCGTCCCTGCGCGCTGAGCCCTGCCCACCCGGGCGACCAGGCCGGGCGGACCGTACGCCGTTCACCCAGGGCGCGCCTGACCTCGTGTGCCTCCCCGGCCCTGGGGCACGCCGACGCTGTCCGAGCACGGTCACGGAGCGACAACGCCGGCGTCGACCGGTCCGCAGTCCCCACCGACACTCTCGCAGGCGACCGTACGCCCCCTCCCGTACGTCGGCCGGCTAACCCGCTGGTCACGAGGCTGATGGGGCCGTAGGTGCATGCTGGGGCGGGCAACCTGTCCGGCCCGCACCCGCCGAACGGTACAACCCGGCGGGTGCTGGATGTGGTTGCCCGGCGTGCTCACCGCACTTGTCGGCGAGGACTCGGTCGCCACGGCGAGCGGCGCACCGGGCGGCGCGGGATCACAGCCGCCGTTTGGCTGCTTCGACGCTGTCGCCACCCTGGTGCTGAACGCGGCCGCGGCCTTCGGTGCATGGTGTCGGACCGGGCTCACGGCCTTCTCGAAGAGCGGCAGGTGAGGTTCCGGCTTGCGGATCCCGCCACCGATGACGACGACGTCCCCGTCGCGCCGGGACAGTGCCGCGATCAGTCACCGAAACGTGCCAGCTGCTGGTCGAGGGCGGCGCCGATGGCGGCCCGGTCCATGCCGGGCGCCGTGTGCGGATCGGCTCCAAGAACGAGAACGGAGAACCTGTGCGGAAGGCGATCAGCTGCCCGGCCTGGTTGCCCGACGCGTGGCACCGCCGCCGGTGGCGCAACACGGTCTCGTCGAGTTCCTCGCGGGTGGGGAAGTGACGCTGGAGCGTGCGATCCCGACGCCCGCGTGGCGGGCGACGTCCCGCAATGAGACCTCGGTTCCGTGTCCGGCGAGGGCGGCGCGCGCGACTTCCAGCAGGCGCTCGTACTGGCGGCGCCGCCCGTGCGCATCCCGTTCGTCGCGCCTGGGTCGGCGGAAATACCAAACATCTCGTGGACCGGGCCGAAGCCGAAGTCGAGGCGCACACAGGCTGACCGACCCCGGGGGATCGGCTGCTCCGGGCTGACCAGTTGGCGCCGCCTGCGCGACGGGACCGAGACCGGGATCCGGCCCCGTCCGCACCAGGCTCACGCCCCCGCTCGACGCGGTCCCACGGATCCGAGGCTGGGTGGACGGCCTCGCTCCGACCTCCGTGCCCACCTTCACCGACGCTTGCTCGACGACGGTCGGGCGGTGTCAGAGGGGAGTGTCGCTGCTCCCGGGCGTGATGCGTCCGCGCCATGCTCCGGACTCTCCGCCGCGCTGCTCGACGTACCGCTTGAACCGCTTCATGTCGCCCTTGACGCGTCGGTCGAGTGTGCCGAGCATGTCCGCGACCTTTTCTGCTGCTCCGCTCGGCTCGACGTCCATGACCAGTTCCACCCTGGTGTGCGTGTCGTCCATGCGCTCGAAGCGGACCGTGCCCTTCTGGGCCGTGTCACCGGTGGTGGTGCGCCAGGTGATGCGCTCGTCGGGCATCTGGTCGACGATCTCGGTGTCGAACTCCCGCCGCACCCCACCGATCTTGGTGGTCCAGTGGTTGTGGCGGTCGTCCAGTTGCCGGACCTCCTCGACGCCTTCCATGAAGTCCGGGAACGTCTCGAACTGGGTCCACTGGTTGTAGGCGGTGCGAACAGGTACGTCGACTTCCACCGCTTCCTTGACCTTGCTCATCCGTGCCTCCGTTGATCGGTCCGGGGAAGGGCCGAGTACCCGGCGCGTCACCGCCTACTAACCCGATCTGCACGGTGACTTCCTCGACGATCTGGAGCAGCAGCTCGACGCCCCGCACGACCAGCGGCAGCCGGGCGCCGCCGCGTGATCCTGCACGCCGACGAATCCTGGATCCTCGAAGTGGCGGAGCGGGCCGGGCACCGCGACCCGGCGGCCGACGACTACGGCGTGGCCATCGCCGCCGTCGCCCGCCACCGCGGCGAACTCCTCGACACCCCCGTCTACGACGGCGTCTTCGCCCGCGCCGCCGCCCTGGTGCACACTCTCGGCCGCTGCCGCTGGCTGTAGCGCTCCAACCTCACCGTTGCCTGCGCCGTCGCCGTCATGTGTCTCGAGGCCGGCAACATCCCGGTCAGCCCCACTCGCGAACAGCTCACCGCGCTCGCCCACGAGCTGAACAACCCCCGCTGCACCGCGGCCCGGATCGCCTCCTTCCTGCGCACCTCGAAACCCTGATCCCGGAGTGCGCTGTGGCGGGGCCTTGTCGCCGGCGCACGGCGAGGCCCTGTTCGGCGTCGCGGCCGCGGCACTCGTCGAACGTGTAGGCCAGGGCCCGCATGACCATGTCCCCGGCCGTCGCATGCTCGGCGGGGCATCACCACCCCCGGCCGGCGCCCATGCCGCTTCGGGAAGCAGCCCAGCCCGGTCCCGGGCATCCACCCGTCGCTGCATCCAGCGTCTTCGAGTGCGTGCCCGGTGCGCCGCGCGCCTCGAGCACGGCGCCGTCGACGTCGTCGTCCCCCAGTCCGCACTGTGCCTGTCGGATGACGCCAGGGGTGGCCGTCCGCGCGTCTGCGGGAAAAGCTGGACGTACGGAAGCGGCCGAGCGGATCGAGGGGATCGCCGATGGCGGACGAGAGTGTGGACTATCCGGGCCTCATCGTCCCGGCCGGGCACGTCGAGCCGGTGCCGCGGCGTATCCGTGCGCAGGTCGGGGGCCGGTGCGTATGCGACACCCGGCGCGCGTTGTACGTGTGGGAGTGGCCGGGCTATCCGCAGTACAGCATTCCGCTGCGGGATCTGGCCGAGGGCGTCCTGACCGACGACGGCCGCGTCGGCCGACTGGGCCCCGGCCCCGCACGGCGGCACTCGCTGCGGGTCGGCTCCGAGGTCCGTGAGGGTGCGGCGTGGGTCTGGGACGAGGGAGCCCCGGAGGCACTCATCGGCACCGCCCGTTTCCGGTGGGACGCGATCGACGCGTGGTACGAGGAGGAAGAGCAGGTCTTCGTGCACCCGAGGAACCCGTACACCCGGGTGGACGCGCTGCGCTCGTCCAGCAGCGTGCGCGTCGAGGTGGAGGGCACCGTCCTCGCGGACGCGCCGTCCTCGGTGAAGCTCTTCGAAACGGGTCTGCCGACCCCTTACTACGTGGAGCGTGCCTACGTCGACTGGACCCTGCTGCGTTCCTCGGACACGGTGACGGCGTGCCCGTACAAGGGCAGGACCAGCCAGTACTGGTCGTTCGTGGGCGGGGCCGTCGTCCATGACGATCTCGCATGGGCGTACGACTTCCCGACGGTGTCGTGCGCCGCCATCGCGGGGATGGTCGCCTTCTACAACGAGCACGTCGACCTGTACGTGGACGGCGCCCTGCTCCCTCGGCCCACCGCCCTCTCACGGGCTCAGTGGGACAAGCAGCAGCGGGCACGTTCCTGAGCCGCCCGCCGCCGCCCACGGATGACGACGGCGGCATGTCCGTGGCGCCGGCCACGCAGTTACCGAGGGGGTCAGGTGTCGGCTTCGTCGTCCGAGGAGGGTGCGTCCCCGATGGCGACGCGCAGGTCGTGCATGCCTTGCAGGATGTCGATGAGAGCTTCTTCGGCCCCGCTCAGAGCGTGTCGGGTGGCCTCTGTGTCGCCGCGTTCCGCGTGCAGCTGGGCGCTGAGCGCGTACACCGCCGTCATGACGGCGGCGAACGCGGCCTCCCGGCCGGGTGGCAGTTCTTCCGCCTCGGGTTCGGAGACCTGCAGCGCGGTGCGCTGCAGCCGGTTCGTCAGGACGTTGACCGCGAGACCGGGATCCGCTCCCAGCTGGTCCCCCCAGCCGAGCAACGTCTCAAGGACGTCCTCGACCTCCTCTTCCTCGGTCAGATGGGTTGCGGCGGTGATCTCGAGCTCCGTTTTCGCCAGCAGACGGCCCAACAGGCGCAGGCGGTGTTCCTCCTGCGGCCCCTCGGGTCGCTTCTCCGGATCTGCCACCGGCTCAGCCGCAAGAGCGGCCAGCGCTGCGTGGATCTGCTCAGCACTTACCGGGTGCTCGCTACTGGTGCTCACCTCTTCAGCTTCACCCGGCAAAGGCGTATCCGCCCGTTCAGGCACACGGAATCCACCCACAGGGAGGTCGTGCCAGCGTCGGTGTCCGCCTCCGGGACTGCGGGGTCCGCAAGCACACCGTACGGGCACGGCCGATGGCACAGACGCACTGCGACGACCAGGTGGAGGAGACCACCGGATCTCCCCTTTTCGGCATCGGCGGGATCCTGGCCGACCGCGACCTGGACGGCGTGCGCGGACCGACGGCACCTCCTGGCGCCCGGCACCCGCGGCCTGCCGAGGGCGGAAGGCCGCGTACCGCGCCGCTCCTACACGGCTGGATGGCGGGCGCAGCGCCAGAAGGGCTGCGCGGCCCGCTTGAACACTTCAGGACCGCCCCTTGAGGGCTCTCCGGGCGTCTCCGCTTGCGACGGGCAGCGGCGCGATGCCGAGCGCTCTCACCGGGGCGCGCATTCCCCACGGGACAAACCCCGTGGCCGGCCCGATCCCGCGGTACCACCGGGTCGCCTTCCGCAGCGCCGGCGCCCCTGCCGGGCGGGAGACGCCGGAGACGTCGGCCCGGCGGCAGCGGGATCGGCGGCCCCGTGCAGCAGCCGCCCGTCAGCCGCCGCCGGCGCGCAGCCCCGCGATGAACGCGGCGCCGTTCGGTGTTCCGACGCCCGTCATGGTGTCGTAGCCCTTGGCCGTCACCTGCCCGGTGTAGGAGCGTTCCTGCGAGTCGAACACGTCGAGCCCCGCGGATCCGTCGTCGGCGACATAGGCGCCATGGTCCTGCTGTGGCGTCGACGCGGTGACCGGCAGGGCGTCGTGGAACGCATGGGTTCCGGCGAGGTGGTAGAGCAGCGGGTCGATGAAGCCGAACGCGGACCTGCGGCCCTGCTGGGCGTCGGCGACGAGACCGGCGATCAGCGGGCACGCCAGGCTTGTGCCCGCGTTCGGCATGGTGTGGTACGGCCCCGGCTTTCCGTTGCTCGTCGACTCGATGTAGCCGGTCAGCATCCCGGTGTCGGGATCGCCGTCCGCGGCGATGTCGGGCACCGCACGCCCGGTGACGACCCGCTTGCCGACCCGCACGCGCGACATGGACGCGGGAACGACGCCCTTCTGGTAGGAGGGCTGCCCGTAGTCGGCGCTGGTGCCTCCGCCGCCCCCGCTGACGCCCAGGTCGGTCCATTTGCCCTTGTCCAGGGAGCCGTAGTCGTCGGACCAACCGGTCTCGAACACCCGGTTCCTCGCCGCCCCGATACCGAGGCTGGTGCCGCCGACCGCCACGGCGTAGGGGTCGGAATCGGTCACCGTCAGACCGGGCGTGTCACCGGAGGCGAAGTACATGCCCACCCCCTCGGCGGCGGCCCGCACGTCGATCGCGTGCACGGTCCTGGCCGGCACCACACCCAGGGGGATCTGCCACGAGTTGGACACGATCGAGGCGCTGGGACGGCCGCCGCTCCCGGTCAGCACGGCGAGGGCGGCGTTCAGCAACGCCTGGTCCTCGTCGCACCCCTGCCCGACCACCATCAACTGGTCGGCGTCGGGCGCCATCGCGTAGAGCGCCTCGGAGTCCATCTCCGCCTCGTCGTCGACAGCGGGCGACTGCGCCGTCCTGCGCGACGCCGACGGGGCAGCGCAGGCCTTGCCGGACTGCACTTGCCTGAACTGCGAGCGCTTCGGGGCCGGGAGATGACTGGCCTTCGCGTAGTCCGTCAGCGTCTGGAACATCGCGGTCGGTGCCTCGTCCTCGGTCAGGGCGACCGTCTGGCCCTTGCCGGTGTCCGTCCACGTCGCGCCGTAGGCGGCGCGGATCTGGTCGGCGGAGTATCCGCAGACCGGCAGCGCGGCCTTGGTCAGCCCCTGGTAGGCCGGACGGAACGCCTGGACGTGCTGCGCCCAGTACCCGGAGCACGTCGGTGCCTTCGTCGCCTGCGCACGCGGCCCTGGTGCCGAGGAGGCCGCGGCCCGAGGCACGGTGGGTGGAAGGCTGCTCAGCCCGGTCACGCCCAGCACGTCGGACGCGAGCGAGGACGGAACGGATACCTCGCGGTCGTTGGAGCGCGCCACGGCCGGCCGGCCGTTCGCATCCTGGACCCGGTACTCGTCGATCCGCACCCGGAACGCCGACTGCACCTTCACCACCGGTCCGGTGGCGGAGACGTAGTCCCGGCCGCTGTCGGCGTGCACCTGGGTCAGGCCACGGGACGCCAGCCATCGCGCCACCGCCGTGACGTGCGCGCTGGACGGACCGAACCTGGCGGTGTAGGCGTGCGGACCGAGGTAGTGGTGGAACTCGGCGTTGCCGGGTGTGGCGACCGCGTCGGCGAACGCGGCGGCGCCCGTCATGTCGGGTGTCAGCCATACCTGCACGGTCAGTTGCTGCGAGGCGGGCACGGCTCCGACGCGTGACGCCGTGCGGACCACGGGGGAGACCGACTCCGGCACGGGAACGGTTGCCGCCGCGCGTGCAGTGCCGGGCACCCCCACCACGGCACCCGCCGCGAACGCGGCCGCGCAGGCGACCCACACGGCCGCGGCTCTGCGACCGCGCCTCACCGTCGAACCGACTGCGCCCCTGTGCGAAAAGGTGCTCTCCAAGCCCCAGTCCACCCCTCTCGAACGGCAACGGCACAGCAGGTGTCCGTCCCCCCTTCCCTGTACGACGCGGGCCCGGCGCCCCGGGTTGCGGCGTTTCGGCGGCATCACCGGAGCGCGGTGTCTTCGGGGAGCGGCAGTGCGCCGAGGTTTCGTCGTCGAGGAGAACGCGCCCGGATGGGCTTCTTGCCGCTGATGCCCGCCCGCAACGGTGCCGCACCCGCACGGCCTTGGGAGCGAACAAACGGCCTCGGGGTCAGCCGAGAGCATCGAAGTCTGGCTCCTCCCCTCAGTGCGCCGTGCACGGTCGGCGTGACACACCATCGAGCGGGCCCCAGCGGGGCAGGGCGGCAGGCGGGGAGCATCTGCTCAGCTGTCGCTGGCCCGTGAGGGGGCATCAAGGGTCCCGTGCGCCGTGCCGTGCCGTCGGCCGTTGCTCTTCCGCCGGCCGGTTGCGGGCTGTTCGCCCGCGTCGACTGCCGTACGAGGACCTCGGGCAAGGGCGCCGGTGAGGGGCGTCGGGGCCTGCCCTGCCGGTGAACCGGGCGGGGAGCTGAGGCGGGAGCCATCGGCACGACGTCCACGGCGGTGGTGGTGCTCCCACTGCCGTCGCCGTCCGAGCTTGTCGCGCCCTGCTGGCCGCGGTGAGCGCGGAGGGGGCGGGCGGTGCCGAGTGGCGGGAACCGGGAGGGAACCGGATCATCGCGCCGCTCGGCCTGCGGCACACCTACATCCCCGGCGAGATCCCGTGTCCCGTCGGCCCGCACGAGCGGGTGACCATCGACGGGCCCGGAGGCGAGCCGGTGGCAAGCGGGGCGGGCACGGACTCGGGCTGCACGTCATGCCCCTGACCTGGATGAACGTTGATTACACGCACGAGGACGACGGCTTCGGCGTGTACGGACGGCGGCCGTCAGCGCGGCCGGCCGGAGGGCCGTGACCGTGCCGGTGACGCCCACCGCCGCGGTCGTCGACGAGGACTGGGCGCTGGAGCGCGCCGTCGGCGGCCTGGCCTGTCCTTGAGAAGCGCGGGCCGCTTTTGGGGCGGCTCGTGACGCCGTGCCGGACCCTTCCTCCTGCGGGAAGGGGTGGTCATTCACTACCTAATGTCCGATTTGTGGCGATAAATCATAAAGGATCGATAAGCAGTCATTTAGATTATTAAGGCGCTCCATCTGAAGCTTGGTGACTCAATTCACTTACGACACATCTTAGTGCTTTAAATCGTCCCTACCGCCCTGATTTCCGCGCCTCCGCGGCACGCGCCACGTGGCCGGTCAACGAAGCTGGTTAGTAAAAAGGGGAATTGTCGATTTATTCCCGGCGGCTCAAGATGAGCGCGCCGCAGCGCACCGCTGAACGAATGTGGTGCAGCTTGCCGAGGGAACCGGCAACTGCGGGTCATGCAAATTCTGGAAGAGGACCGCTCCATGCCCCGTCACGCCCGCAAGCGCCCCTCCCGGGCGCGCCGACTCATCGCCGGCAGCGCCATCACCGTCGGCACCCTCGCCGTGGCCTCCACCGCCGCACTGGGCACGGCCCAGGCCGCCACGGCCACGACCACCTACACCGTCCGGCCCGGCGACCACCTGGCCTCCATCGCCCGCACCCAGCACGTGCCCGGCGGCTGGCCCGCCCTTGCGACCGCAAACCACATCGCCAGCCCCTACGCGCTCCAGCCGGGACAGGTCCTGACCCTGCCTGCCGGATCGACCCCCGCCGGATCGACCTCTGCCGGATCAACTCCCGCCACGAAGCCGGCAACCGCCCAGAAGGCCACGTCCACCAAGACCGCCACCAGCGGTCAGACCTACACCGACAACCTGGACGGCTGGATCAAGCACTCCCTGGCGATCATGGCGCAGAACAACATCCCCGGAACGTACAACGGGATCTACCGCAACGTGATGCGGGAATCCTCCGGCAACCCCAAGGCCATCAACCTCTGGGACTCCAACGCCGCCGCCGGCCACCCCTCCATCGGCCTGCTCCAGGTGATCCAGCCCACCTTCACCGCCTACCACGTGCCGGGCACCTCGTCGGACATCTACGACCCGGTCGCCAACATCACCGCCGCCTGCAACTACGCCTACCACCGCTACGGCTCCATCGACAACGTCAACGGGCCTTACTGACCGGGGACGGCGCTCCAGGGCTTGCCGCAACGCGCGGTGGTGACGGCACTTGGCCGCCGCCCCCGCGCGTTGCGCCGCAATGCAGCCCGGTGGTTCTTGACCACCCGGAGCAATGCGCGGCCGCAGAAGTCCGGGAAGGGGGAATCGGACCCGACAGGGCCGTGCGTGGTCGCCCGGTTCACGCGGCCGGTGAACCACGGGTGCCCGGCTCGGTTCTGTCGGCCGGCCCCCGTTCCGGCGGAAGGCCGTTGTCACGGCGATCCGGCTGTGGGTGTCCAGACGCTTTTCCTGGCTGACGGGAACTCAGGCCGGAGCGAACCCATCTGAGGGTCGCCTGTTTCGGCGGTGTGTGCCGTGTCACGCACTCGAAGTACTGTCCAAGTTGTCCGCATCACAGCGTAAATGTCCATTTAGCTCCATGCTCGGAAACGGATACCGGCTTCCGAAGTGGGGCTCATCGGCATTGCCTGGCCGGGCACTTCGGAAGTGGCCCACGACATAGCACTCGTGGCATTCCTCCTTGTTCCCTCCGGAAAGGTGCCCCTCGTGGCCGCTTACCTCTGTCCTCCTGCCGTGATACACGGCGAGCACACCGTGGAGACCAGCCAGATCGTGGCGGAGGTGCGCGACCGGCACCCGCACGCGGCCTGGGCGCCGCGGATCGACGGCATCGCGGCCAGTACGGGCATCGAGACCCGTCGCTGGATGCTGCCGCTGGAGACCGCCGTCGCGCCCGGCAACGGCAGCGGCCTGGGGGCTGTCGGCATCGGGCCGGCCCAAGAGGCGCTGGCCCGCGAGGGGTTCACCCAGCAGGACGTGGAGCGTGCGATTGCTGCCCTCGAGGCGATACCCACGCCGCAGACTGTCCAGGAGCGCACCGCGCCGGCCTGGGAGGCTGTGCAGTCCTACGGGGAGCGCGCGGCGCGCGGGGCCCTGCAGATCGCCGGTCTCGACGTCGCGGACGTCGACTGCCTGATCACCAGCAACTCCACCACCCCGGCGCTGCCGGGTCTGGACATCGCCCTGGCCAACAAGCTTTCGCTCCGCAACGACGTGATGCTGCAGCCGGCCACGCAGTGGGCGTGTATCGCGGGCACCCGCTCCCTGGCGCTGGCGGCGGACCTCGTGGCCGCGGACCCCGACCGGGTGGTCCTGGTCGTGATCGCCGAGGCGCTGAGCACGACCTACCAGCCCGCGGACGACACCCTCGAGTCCCTGATCGTCCGGTTGCTGTTCGCGGACACCGCGGTCGCCACGGTGGTCACGGGCCGGCCGAGGCGCGAGTCTGTACTGCGGCTGGACGCCGCCTGGCACCACACCCTGCCCGGCACGCAGGACCTGCACCGCCTGGAGACGCGGGCGGACGGCACCCACTCGTGATGGACCGGCGTGGGCCGCGCGCCGTGCAGGAGACGGTCAGCGCGATGTGGGAGTGGCTGCGCGTCCGTTACCAGGACCACCCCGGCTCCTGGCACCCCGACGTGCTGCTCGCGCACCCCGGCGGGACCCGGGTGCTGGAGTACATGGAGCAGACGATGCCCGACGCGTGGCCGTCGGGGCTGCTGGACTACAGCCGGGACAGCTACACCAGCGGCAACCGCGGAGGCGCCGCCGTGTTCGACATCATGCGGCGGGCGCACGACGCCGGGCAGAAGTCGGGCAGCCGAGCCGTCCTGTACGCGGCGGCACCGGGCCTCACCGCCACCGCCCTGGAGGGGGAGTGGCTGTAGTGCGGGGCGGTGCCACCCGACGCTGCAAACGGGCCGGCCGGATCACCGGTCACGCCGCCGGTACCGCTGAGGGCGCCGTCCGTACCGCCGGTGGCGCAGGCTGACGCGCACGCCGCCCGTACCCTCGCAGCGCTCCCGTACGTACGCCGGCCACGCCCCGCCGCAGCAGCCGCGTCACCGCGCGACTTCCGCCCAGACCACCTTGCCGGTGTCCGTCCACCGCACTCCCCACCGGGTGGTGAGCCCGTGCACGATGTGCAGGCCACGACCGCCGTCGTCGAGGAGGCCGCCTCCGCTCAGACGTGGCCTGCCGTTGCCGGTGTCGCCCACCTCGCACAGCAGGCCGTGACCGGCCCTGATGAGCCGTACGGTGATGGGACCGGTCGCGAAGCGCACCGCGTTCGTGACCAGCTCGCTGACCAGGAGCAGCGCGTTGTCCCGGGTCTCGTCCCTGGTGCGCCACTGCCGCAGCAGGGCGGAGACCTGCGCGCGGGCACGGGCGGGGGCGTCGTCGCGGGCGGGCAGCCGCCAGGCCGCGGTGTCCCCCTTGCGGTGGCCGATCATCCGCGCGAGCAGCAGAGTCACGTCGTCGCGATGGCGCACGGGTGCCATTGCGGAGACGACGTGCCGTGCGGCCGGCTGCAGGGCGTCCCAGGGGTGCACCGTGGACAGGGCGTTCGCCAGCCTGCCGATGCCCTCGTCGATCGACAGGGCCGGATCCTCCACCAGGCCGTCGGTGTAGAGGGCGAGCAGGGAACCCGGGGGTGCGTCGAACGTATGCACGCCGAACGGCTCCCGCAGCGCGAACTCGGCTCCCAGACCGGGGTGGGGGCGGACCGCGAGCGGGCTCGCGTGCCCGTTCGGGGACACCAGGACCGGGGGCAGGTGACCGGCGCTGGCCAGCGCCACCTGGTGGCCGACCGGGTCATAGAGGGCGATGCAGCAGGTCGACCCGAGGGCGCTGTAGCCGGCCGCCAACCCGGACTCCGCGTCGTCCAGCAACGTCACGGTGGCGTCCAGGTGCTCCAGCACCTCGTCGGGCGCCAGCCCGGCGGACAGCAGCGCCCGGGCCTCCATGCTCAGCTGGCCCATGGTCGCCGCGGCTCCCAGGCCGTGCCCGACGACGTCACCGACGACCAGCGCGGTACGGCCGTCCGGCAGCGGAAAGCTGTTGACCCAGTCGCCGCCGACGCCCGCGCTGTCAGGGGTGGCGGGCTGGTAGACACTGGCGATCTCGATGGTGTCGCCGCCGGTCCGGGGCAGCAGCCGGCGCTGCAGCGCCAGCACCTGCGTGTGCTCGCGCTGGTGCTGACGGGCCAGGTCGACGTGATGGGCCGTCCTGGCCACCAGTTCCTGCAGGTCGAGCAGTTCGCTGTCACGGAACGGGCAGTCCGCCCGCCGCCAGATCTCCGCCACGCCCAGCACGACGGGCGGCGTGCCGTCCAAGACCAGCGGTATGCACGCCACACCCGCCGACCGGTCGCCGGGCACCAGGGCACGTATCACTCGTGGACTCCCGAGTACCCGCTCGACCGCCTCCCGGTCGGGTATGACGATGGCCTGCGGGGCGTCGTCCCGCCGTACCGCCTGCGCCAGCAGGCGACTGGCGTCGCCGGGAAGGTCGTCGCCCGGCGTCACGTAGCCGTCGGGCCACGCCCGGTCCGGCACCAGGGCCGCCCGCCGCAGCCGGATGCGCCCCCGCGCCTGCCCGGTGACTCCCTCGCCCGACCACACGGCGAAGTCGAGGTCCACGGCGGCCACGTCTCCCCAAGCCAGCAGGGACTTCGCCAGCGACTGCGCGGTCTCGCCGATGTCCAGAGAGGTGCCGATCGCGGTCTCGGCGGCGTACAGGTGCAGCCTCCTGGCCATGGCGATCAGGGAGACGGTGAGGCCCTCCTGAGGCGCCGCGGCGGGCAGGATGCTCATCGACACCACCAGCTCCGACCCGTCGCAGCGCCGCAGGCGCTGGATCCGGGCGACGTGCGCCTCACCGGTCTCCAGCACCTGCCGCAATCGCCGTGTGACCGTCGGTACGTCCCCGGGGGGCAGGAGACCGACGAAGGGACTCCCGGGCACGGCGCCCAGACCTGCGAACACGGGGGCGTCCACATTGCAGCGGGTGATTCTCAGATCCGTGTCCAGGTTGACCGCGCCGAGAATCTGATCCTGACCGCCGACCGGGTCGTCGGGTAGG
This sequence comes from Streptomyces sp. NPDC052109, assembly GCF_040680195.1. Classification (NCBI taxonomy): domain Bacteria; kingdom Bacillati; phylum Actinomycetota; class Actinomycetes; order Kitasatosporales; family Streptomycetaceae; genus Streptomyces; species Streptomyces sp. NPDC052109. Next base: position 49,757 of record NZ_JBFAWF010000014.1, read on the forward strand.
CGCCGGCGGGTGGTGCGGTCGCCCTGTGTCTCGGCAGGACCGGAGGCCGCTGCCGCTCCGCCGCGCGGTATGTAGCGCCCCAGCGCGCTGCTGACCAGGTCGAACGGCGAGGAGGACGAAGGGGAGGGTGTGGAGTCCATGCGGCTCTCTCGGCAATCCCCGGCGCGGTACCGGGGCCGTACTCAAACCCGTGCGACGGGGCCCCGAGATCCCTGACCGCACACCTCATTGAATAACACCGGGGGGTCGGTTCGCCCACCAAGACTGCTGCTTGTGGCTCCGTGGTCATGAGGGGGACCCCCTCCGATCGTGCCGGCCCGGCGCGGCCGCGCGGCGCCGGCCGCAACCCGCGGAGGGGACTCGACAGCAGCAGGCCACCGACATCTACGTGAACGCGGCAACACCCGCGCGGTTCAGGTCCCGCGCTGACCGTCCGCTTCTTGGATGTCCCTGGGGAGCTTCCCGGCGCACTTCCTGATCCTGGCCGGCAAACGGCTGCCACGCCCCGGCAGCGTCTCCACCGCGCACGCCGCGGCTACCGCCTGCCGCCCCGGGCCGTGGTGACGTACGCGCTGACCAAGATCAGTACGCACCCCACCAGCTGCAGCGGAGCGGGACGCTCGCCCAGTACGACCGCTCCCAGGGCCACCGCGCCGACCGGGGTGAGCAGCAGCAGGACCGCGCCGACATGACTGGCCAGCCTGGGCGAAGCGGCTGCGACCAGCAGCCATCCCACGACCTGGCTGCATGCGGCCACCGCCAGCAGCCAGCCGAGAGCTCGCCATCCGGGAGCCGGGTCGAACCCGTACCAGAGCAGACCCGCCGCCAGAGAGACCACCGCGGCCGACGCCACGACCGCTGCGTACGTCTGCCGTACCGGCCCGGCATGACCCCCACGGCGCAGCAAATACAGAAACCCCGAGTAGCACACTGCCGCCAGCACCGCGTGGAACGTACCCCGCAGTGGATCGGAACCGACCGTCCCGCCCTGCTCGAACACCCCGCCGGCAAGGACCACTCCCACCAGCAGCACCGGCAGCCACCACAGGAAGCGGCGGGGTACGGGTTCCCGGTCGACCGCCCAGGCCAGCAGCGGCACCAGCACCACCTGCACATTCACCAGCACCGTGGACAGACCCGCCCCGACCTCGCCGATCGCCTGCGTCCAAAGCAGCATGTCACCGGCGAACAGCGCCCCCGCGACCAGTGCAAGCCCGTACCGGGGCCGCGGGAACGCGCCCGCACGACGGCGCTCCGCGGCCGCGAGCACCAGCAGCGCCGGCAAGGCCAGAACACAGCGGTAGAAGGACGCCGTACCCGGCGAGGTTCGCGCCAGATCGAGCAGGATGGCCGACCCCGACACGGACAGCGCCCCGATCGCCATCCCCCACGCCGGATACCGCGTCATCCGCGAAGCGCCGGCCCCTCCGTTCTTCCGGGACGCAGTGGCGGACACCTGCCGGCCGCCGGTCGGACGTGACACGCTGCATCACCCCTCGGACGCCCGGTGGTGCCCCGGACTCACCCGTGCCGGACGCCACGAGTACCCGGAAGGAGTGAACGGGAACACTGCCGAATGGCTCCGGACAGTACCGCCCGCAAGTACAGTGCTGCCGACGCCGAGCCGAGTGTTTCCAGCCGAGTGCCACTGCGTTTTTCACGTCGGGCATCACGGATGACCGGGCCGCCCGGCCGGAACCGCATCTCGCCGTCGGCCGGGCCACGCCCGATACGGACCACCGCCCACCCATCGCGACCACCGGGGGCGGGGTGCAGAGGGGTGGGAGTCCGACGTCGGTGCGCATGAGCTGACTGATCTGCTCAGGCATTGGCAGTGATCGAGCCGTTGCCGGCTCCGCCGTGGATCGACCGGGTGCTGCCGTGGTTCCCTGTTGCCCCGAGCCCAGACCGAAGCAGTGGCCCGTGCCCAGCGCCCCTGTCCCCTTCCTGGTGTATGAGGCAGGAACGTACCTGCACGGTACGAAGGCAGACCTTGTTCCGGGCGATTTGTTGAGTCCCGGCCACGCATCCAACTTCGAGGAAGGGCGCACGTCCCGGCACGTCTATGTCTCCGAGACCCTGGATGCCGCCGCCTGGGGCGCCGAACTCGCATCCGGCGACGGACCGGGGCGGATCTACATAGTTGAGCCGACCGGCGATCTGGAGGACGACCCCAACGTCACCGACAGGAAGTTCCCGGGCAACCCCACCCGCTCCTACCGCACGCGCGAGCCTGTGCGCATCGTGTCGGAGCTCAAGGGCTGGGCCGGTCACTCCTCCGAGCAGATCACGGCCATGCTGGACGGGCTGGCCGACCTTCGCCGCCGCCGCATCGCCACGATCCTGGACTGACGAGGGCCGCCGCCGCGACCGTGGAAGCCTTCGCAGGGCGTCTGGGTGATTCCAGCAGCAACAGGTCGGCTGAGACAGAGGCCCACGGCAGCTCCGGGCCGGCTCACCCCGTGGCCCTGACATTGGTCAGCGACCCCAGCATGTCGGCTTGCAGCGGCCCCAGTTGGTTAGGATTCTGCGTCTTCTGGACGTGTTCAAGATGCCCCGGGGAATGGCTTGCGCTGGGACCGCTCGAGGCAGTGCGCCGTGTGGAACTACTTCGTTTCGTCGTGCATCGGCCCGGTCGGATCCGCCTCGGCGAGCTGGGCGGCGAGTCGTTGTATCGCCGATCGGATGCCCTGGCCGTAGTCGTCATCGTTGAGCGCATCGAGGTGCTCTTGGGCCTGTGACAGGTGCGTGCGGGCCTGCGTGGTGTTTCCGAGTTCATGGAAGCCACCGGTGTCCCGCGCGCCGGACCGGCCTCGGGTGTCGGTCCTCGCCAGGCGATGGAAGTGGGTGCCGGTCCGGACGGGGTCCACGAACGCCGCGCACAGCCTGGGTGGGTGAAGGTGCGGCTCCGGCCGGTGAAGGCCTTACACCTCCCTGGCGGCCCTGGTGAGCCAACTGGTCGAGACTGCAGACTCGCTTGATCGCGCTGGGCACCGCCGCCATGGCCGGCTATCGCGTCCGCAGATCACGGATGACCGCAGGTTCCGTTGGGTGGTGGGGTGTGCTCGTTGTGGCGTCGGGTGGCGGTGCGGGGGTGGTTCTGGTGGGTCTGGGACGTGATGTCGGCCATGCGAGCGGGATCACATCCTAGGGAGGGCCGTAGGGGCGTACACGTCTGAAGTGCGCAGATATCTGTATATCCGACGATTTCGGACATATCTGCGTAGATGGGTAGTAGGTCACATCGTTGCGTCGGGTTCCGGTGGCCGCTAATCATGGCTGTCGTCGCTGCACGCCGGGTTTCCGGAGCGGGTGAGTGCCTGATGGGGCCTGCCTGTGTGTGCGGGGGCCGACGCCGCCGCTCATGAGTAGCGGCGAGTACTGACGATGTTTCCTACGGAGAGTTGCTTTCGCATGGCCATGACCAACCGTATTCGCCTCGCCCGTTTCGCCCTGACCGGTATCGCCACCACGGGTGCCGCGGCCGCGGCCCTGACCCTGGTGCCGGCGAGCGCGCAGGCCGCCGAGGTGACGCAGGCGCATGGCGCCGCGGTCACGGCCTCCTCGCACGACGCCCGCACCGCCGCCCAGGGCAAGACCGGCGCCGCCAACAACCTCGACGGCTGGATCAAGCAGTCCCTGCAGATCATGAAGGCCAAGGGCATCCCGGGTAGTTACGACGGCCTGAAGCGCAACATCATGCGCGAGTCCGGCGGCAACCCCAACGCCCAGAACAACTGGGACGTCAACGCCAAGCAGGGCACCCCCTCCAAGGGCCTGCTGCAGGTGATCGACCCCACCTTCAACGCCTACCACGTCGCCGGCACCGCCAGCAGCGTCACCGACCCGGTGGCCAACATCACCGCGGCCGCCAACTACGCCGCCCACCGCTACGGCTCCATCGACAACGTCAACTCCGCCTACTGACGGGCCCTTCACGGAAGGGCGCCCGGCCGCGGTGGCCGGCCCGCAGGTAGCCGTGGGGAGAGTGGTCTGCCGGGTGCCCGGGCCTGATGGTGGGATGCGCCGCGGGTGGGTGTGGGTCCGGCCTGACGCGACGATTGATCAGTGCGGCTGATCAGTGCGGCTGATCAGTGCGGCGGTCGCCCTGGCCGCTGTCCTCGCCCCGTGCGGTGGCCTCCCCGGCTCTGCACGTCACGAGGACCGGCAGCGAATGTTCAGCAGTTCCGAAAGCACCCTGGCACAGTCCTTGTTCGATTGCGGGGACCGGTCCTGAGTTCCGGCTTCTGGCCCCACCAGCCGTCGGCCCGGAGCGGTGGCGGCCCGGCCCTCCGAGTCAGGAAGGCCGGTGGATCCCGTTGCCGGGCGATGTGCGGGCGAACCATGCCCGTGTCTCGTCTGCGGTCAGGACGCGGGTCAGCTCGGCCGTGCCCGGGAGATGCGGGAAGAAGCGGTCGGCGTTCCAGCTGCGCCGGTATGTCGGCTCGTCGAGCACGAGCAGGCGGCGTCCCTCCACTACGGGGATGTCGTCTGGCAGCCCTTCGTTCCAGATCTGCTCGCCGTCCGCGGTGAGGAGCTCGAAGGCGCCGGTCGCGATGGTCTGGGTGCGTCCCTGGGCGGGCTCGGGGTCGGTGGCCAGGCGGACGCTCTCCGCCGAAGGCGGAGTGCCGGGCACCTGGCCGCCGCCGACGAGGACGTGGGCGAGCAGCGTGTGCAGTTGGAAGTTGTCCCCAATGCCGCTGATGCGTATCTCGAATCCGGTCCCGGTCGGCCTGTGCAACACCACCAGGGGCTCGTCGTTCAGGACTGCCAGCGCGTAGGCCAGGCATTTGAGGTCGTGCCGTTCCAGGGCCGCCAGGTCGCGGCAGATGGGGAGGATCTCGGATGCATGCCGACGGCGTACCTCGGTGCTGCGGCACAGCACGGCCAGCGCGGGCGGCTGCCACTCCTCGACGGTGCACCAGGCCAGCGCCAGCCGCGCGGCCTCGTGCCGGTCGCCGCCGAGGCGGGCCAGCATCGCGTCGTCGATGATCTTCTCGTCCGGCTCCGGCAGCTCTTTCTCGGCTGCGCGGGTGGAGGTCCAGCGGCGGGCGAACTCCAGGGCGTCGATCAGGTCCTGGTGGACGCCGCCGAGGATCGGCTGGGCGCAGCCCGCCGGATCGGCTCCGCGCTCGACGCAGAAGCCGGCCGCCATCGCCAGCATCGGCCGCGGCCCGGTAGGCGGGAAGGCGGGAATCAGTGCTGCCAACCGGGGCCCTGCGACAACGCGTTCAGCATCCGACGCCGACTGCACGGCGTTCATCACGGCGGTGAAGGCACGCCCGGTGCGCTCACCATCGCGAGCGGCAACCGCCTCTTCCAGCTCGGACACGGTGGCGGTGAGGTCCGTAGCCTCCCGCTTCCTCTTGAAGATCACCGGCACACCTTAGGCCCGAGGTCTGTCCGGCGTCATCACGCCCAGACCCTTCGAATCCCTCGGGCCGCTGCCTGCTGTCGAAGCTGATGAACATTCGCTGTCGGTCCTCGGTTCTCGTGGACAGAGCCCGCGCTGAGTCGATGTGGCTCGTGCGCCGTCGGCGGTCACGGTGCTCTGGGCTGGTCCAAGGCTGTCGGTGGTGGCGAGCCGGGCGCGGGATTCCGGGCGGCTGCCGAGGCCGTGCTGGTCGGCCGGTCGGGCGGAGGGCGCAGACCGGGGAGGCAGGTGGCCGGGTCGGCCGGGGCGTGGGTGGTGGGCTGGCGGGTGAGGTGGTGATGCCGGTGGCTCTCGGCCGCCGTTTCCGGTCCGGCGGGGTCACGGGGCGCGTCGGGGGAGAGGGTCTGGTCGGCGCCGGTCCGCGCGGCAGTGAGGGCGGTGAGCCGCGGAGTGGCGAGGCCCCGGCGTGGCGAGGCCGCAGGCGAGGGCGTCGCGAGGCAGGTTGCACCGCTTCAGTGGATCATCTGCAGGTTGGCAACTCTGTGTTGAAAGCGGCGGGGTGCTTGCAGGGGGCTGCGGCGGGCACTGGCGAGGTCACGGGTGTGCGGAGCGCCGGTGATTCGCTCGACGGCAGCCGGCGCCGGGTCGGCGGTGATGTACCGCGCGGTCTGGTTCTGGTCCGCTGGGACGTGGGCGCGCGTGCCTTGTGATCCGGTTGGAGCAATGCCCCCGCCGTGAGCCGTCGAGAGGTCGACGGGAAGCCGTGGTCGACGGGAAGGCGTGGACGACGGGGAGACTTTTGTCCTGCAAGGCGCCGTTGGGGGAGGGGGCCGTCTGGTAGGCGGTGCGGGATGTGGGTCGGTGGCGGTGGCGGTCGTCGGCGTGTTCCGGTGCGTTGTCGTGGAGCGGCGGCGGATCGGCTCCGTGATGGTGTTTCTAGTGGGGGGGCGGGGAGGGGGTGCGTTGCCGTCTTACGTGGTTTGTTGCGGGTGGCCGGTCGGCGTGATCGGTGTGGGGTCGGTGAGGTTTTCGGGGGCGGTCGTCCATTCGATGCCGCCTCGTCGCGGGGCCAGCCAGGCGACCGGTGTCGACGCGGTGTCCTCCGGGGCGATGGCGCGCAGGATTCCTCGCCGGCCTGTCGCCGAGTCCGTCACCATGTGGCCGAGCCATGGATGGGAGCGGTGCATCAGGCCTGTCGAAGCCGTGGAAGCTGCGCGTGCGGAGTTCGTGCCGGTGCCCTTCGCCGAGGGGGTGAGGAGCGGGCTGTGGGGGGACATGGGGATTGCCTTCCGTTGTGGGGCCGGGCCGCCGGGGGTGGGGAGTGGCGGTGATGGCTTCCCGGCGGGTGTGTTCGATGTGGCGTGCGCGTTCGATCGTGTGCAGACGGCAGGTGCGTTGGCGAAGTCCGTTGGCGTGGCTGGTCGTTGTCGTGGGTGGGGCTGGGCGTTCGGCTGGGCTGCCTGTGGTGGTAACTATGCTCGCGGCCGACTTCACGCTGCAACTGTTTCCCTGATAATTTCAGCCGGTCGGTATCGGACTGGCGTCATCGTCAAGGCGCCGTCCAGCGCACCATGGTGACTGGCCGTCAGGGAGTGGGGTTGCGTCGATGGAGGGTCGTTCGGGGGCGGGGAGCAGTGCGCCGACAGTTCTTCGGATGATCCTCGGCCGGCGCTTGCAGGAGCGGCGGCACGGTGCCGGGGTGTCGTTGGAGGACGCTGCCAGGATCCTTCGGGTGAAGTCGCTGACCATCCGCCGTCTGGAGAAGGCGGAGGTCGCTCTCAAGCCCCTGTACGTGGAGAGGTTGCTGGAGGCCTATGGGGCCGGCCGGCAGGAGATCGAGGAGTTCGTCGCCCTGGCCGAGCGGGCCAACGAGCCCGGCTGGTGGCATGACTACCGTGATGTGCTGCCCGGCTGGTTCTCCGCCTACGTCAGCCTGGAGACCGGCGCGAAGACCCTGCGTACCTACGAGCCTCACTACGTCACGGGGCTGCTGCAGACGTACGCCTACGCGCGCGCCGTCCTGCGCGGTGGCTTCCCGAACGACAGCGAGGAAGAGCTCGAGCGGCGTGTGGCACTGCGGCTGCACCGGCAAGGTCTGCTGGACAGACCCACCGCTCCCACACTGTGGGTGGTGATGGAGGAAGCCGTCCTGCATCGCGTGGTCGGCGCGGCGGAGGTGATGCGCGAGCAGATCGACCGGCTCCTGGAAGTGTCCGAACTGGACCACGTCAGCATCGACATCGTTCCCTTCTCCGCGGGCGCCCACGTCGGCGCGTGCGCGCCCTTCACCTACTTCCGGTTCGAGGAGCCGGAGCTGCCCGACGTCGTCTACAGCGAGGTCCTGACGGCCTCCATGTACCTGGACCAGCGCTCGGATGTCGCCGCTCATCTGGAGGCGCACAACCGGATGTCGCTGCTGACCTCGTCCGCGGACAGCAGGGCGCTTTTGCACCGCATGCGCAAGGAGTACTCATGACCACAAGCCAGGGCCGTGTCTACAACGGGATGCCCGCCTCCGACCTCGGTGAGCACGGTTGGGAGTGCCCGTGGAGCGGGCCCAACGGGGGGCAGTGCGTGGAGACGAAGCAACTCGCCGACGGCCGCGTCGCGCTGCGCCAGTCGACCGATCCCGCGGGGCCGGCGCTGATCTACACCAGCGAGGAGATCAGCGCGTTCCTCGAGGGAGTCAAGAAGGGTCTCGCCGATCATCTGACGGCCGGCTGAACCTCGGCGCGATCGTCGAAAGGCGTCGACGAGGGGCGCCCCGGCCCCGCACGCCACGCAACTACGGAAGGGAACAGCAATGAGCAGCACGCCGGCCTCGCGGGACATCGACACCAGCAGGCCCCACTCCGCCCGGATGTACGACTACTACCTGGGCGGGAAGGACCACTTCGAGGTGGACAAGCAGGCGGCCGAGACTGTCGCGGCCGTCTATCCCGGCATCTTCGTGTGCGCTCGTGAGAACCGGTCCTTCATGCACCGGGCGACTCGCGTTCTCGCGCAGGAGCACGGCATCCGCCAGTGGCTGGACATCGGCACCGGTATTCCCACCGAGCCGAACCTGCACCAGGTGGCCCAGTCCGTCGTTGCCGACGCCCGCGTCGTCTACGCCGACAACGACCCCCTCGTGCTGAAGTACGCCGAGCGCCTGATGCGCAGCACCGCCCAGGGCCGCACCGCGTACGTGGAGGCTGACGTCAAGGACCCTGCGTCGTTGCTGAACACCCCGGTCCTCTCAGAGGTGTTGAACCTGAACGAGCCGGTGGCGCTGTCCCTCAACGCCCTGATGCACTTCATCACCGACCAGCAGGACCCGTACGGCATTGTCAGCCGTCTGCTGGACTCCCTGCCTTCCGGCAGCGCCCTGGCACTGAGCCACTGCACGCCCGACTTCGATCCGCCCACCTGGCAGAAGGTCACCGACATCTACACGAACGCGGGAACGCCCGTGCAGTTCCGCCCCCGCGCCGATGTCGCCCGCTTCTTCGACGGTCTCGAACTGCTCGACCCCGGCATCACGCTGGGGCACCGCTGGCGCCCCGACCCGTTGAGCGATGACGCCGCCGCGGCTGAGCCGCCCACGGACGCCCAAGTCAGCCTGTGGACGGGCGTGGGCATCAAACCCTAGGGCCGGCCGGATTCCTCCTCCGCCGGGTACCTGTCCCGGCGGGGTGGTCCGGGCGCCCGGGGAGGGTGCTGGACGCTGGTGTCACGGGTACGGCCGAACCGTGACCAGCGCCGGAAGCAGCTCGTGCATCGACGGACTGGGGCACGCAAGGCGTCCCGAACTGTCGGTACGTTCGACCGCTCGCGGTACGTGGCCGGGTGTGGTGGGCTGGGTGCGAGGGCGATCCGGTCGGTAGCGCTGCCTGTACTCGGCCCGCGGCTCCCCCGGGGGCGTCGATTGCCTCCGCGGCGGCACGCGACCGCGTCCCGGCAGGAGGCCGGCGGGGCCGGGACGAGGCTGGTGTGCTGCGCCCGCGCTACCGGTACGGCTCGCAGGCCGTACACACGCCCGCGGATGTGCGCAGGGTCCTGGGCCGGACCCCTGCACGGATGGTCAGAAGAGGTCGCGGTACTGGTTGAAGCCGGTGCCGATCTTGACTCGGGCCTTGAAGGGCGCGGTCGCCCTGCCCGTGCCCCTGGACAGCCACAGGGTGCCCTGGGGGTCGCGGGCGAGCAGGTCGCTGTGGCCGTCGCCGTCGACGTCACCCGTGGCCAGCAGCTTGTTGTACTGGTTCCAGCCGGGACCTGCCTTCACGCGCGAGGCGAACGGTTTGCGCAGATCGCCCGTGCCCTTGTACAGCCACAGGACGCCCTGCTTGTCGCGGGCGACGATGTCCGCCTTGCTGTCGCCGGTCAGGTCGCCCTGGCCGGTGATCTGGGTGAACTGATTGAAGCCGGTGCCGATCTTGGCGCGCGGTGTCAGCGAGCCGTCCGCCTTGGTCTGCAACCGCCACAGGACGCCCTGCCTGTCGCGCGCCAGCAGGTCGGGGTGCTTGGCGCCGCCCAGGGCGCCGGGGGAGAAGGCGAGGTTGTACTGGCCCCAGCCGGTGGCAACCTTCTTCAGGCGCCCGCTGCGCCAGAGGTTCAGCGTGCCGTCGTCCATGACGTGGTACGCACCGTCCTGGTAGCCGGTCAGATCAGGGTCGACCGACACCCCGAACCGGAAGTGCGGCCAGACGTAGGCGCCCGACCGGTCGTCGAAGCCGCCCTTCCCGTCGGGCATGTAGGCGTACATCTGGCCCGAGGGCAGGATCCCGGACAGGAAGAAGAACGGCGCGGCGGGGGTGGGCTTGTGCTGCCCGGCCGCGGCGGCGTTCCGGGCGAGGTTCTTCGCCGGACCGGTCGCGGCAGGGGCGTCGGCCACAGCGGTGCCTGCGCCGGCACCGACCAGGGCGACCGAGATCGCCGAGGTGACAAGAGGCGACAGGGCGCGTGCACGCGGGCAGGACTGCGTCATGCATGTCTCCATGAGGTATGCGGAATTCTGGCGGTGCGCTTGGCATAGGTGGGGGGACGCCCGCATCAGTATCCGGATCTTCGCACGTCCGCGCCCGTGGTTTCGCAGTGGGGGACGGAATACGGAATTCCGCCTGGACGGTAGCGTGGAAGGACCGCAGCCGCCTGTGCGTTGCGGTTCTTTTCCTGTGCCGAAGAGGCCTGAGCGGGCATTTCGCGAGGGTACGCAAAAGGCCCGCTCGAGTGGGCCTGTCAGGCTGCCTGGTGCCGTCTTGGATGAGGGGAGGCTGAACGGGCGGTCCCGGGGGTGTGGTGAGGATGCCGTGCGGCCCCGGCGTTTCCGCTTGGCCCGGATGCTTTCGGTGCGGCCCCGGGGCAGGCCTGGACGGCAGCGACGAACGGCGCCATGACGGCACGCAACTGCCGCTTCGCTTACCGGCGTTGTGTGCTTCGCTGGTCCGGCATGCCGTACCTGCCACCGCCCGAGGAGACCGAAGCCGCCCGCCTGCCGGCGGCCAAGAGCGTGACCGGCTTGCCGCCCGGGAATCCTCTTCCTGCCCGGCCCCGCTCGTCCCATGTACGGCTCCGCCCAGCGCATCCCGATCGCGGAGGGCGAGGAGGCGTGGGCGGCGAACACTGTGATGCGGTCGAAGGGCCGTACCCGGTCGACCAGTTGTGGTGGTCCGTCCGTCGTCCGTGCGGGTTTGCCGGTGCCGTCTTCAGCTTGTTTCGGCTCTGGTGTACAGGACCTCGCGACCTTGTTCCGCGGCGCGGATGAGTGCTTCGCTGACGAAATCGAGGAAACGGGCGGCGTTTTCGAGACGGTTGGCGGCCGGGGTGCCGCGGCCGAGGATGTTGATGCCCTGTCGTGCGGTGGCGATGAACTGGTCGTTGGCCCGGGCGCTGCGGATCATCGACTGGTACCAGAGGTCGTCGTCGACGACGTAGCGCTCGCGGCGGCGTTCGTCGCGTTCCCGGCGGACGAGGTCCAGGTTCTCGAGGAACGCGATCGCTTTGGAGATGGATGCCGGGCTGACCTTCAGGCGTTGGGCGAGTTCGGAGGCGGTCAGGCGGCCGCTGTCGGTGGTGTAGAGGCAGCCCAGCACCCGGGCCATCATCTTGGGCAGGCCCGAGGTCATGAGGACGGTGGTGAGCATCTCCTGGTATTCGTGCACGGCTTCGGCGTCGCGTCCGTGGGGTTGCGCAGGCGCCTTGGTCCCCTGGGGTGCGGCCTGCTTGCGCCGGTGGGTGCGCTGCTGGGTGGCGCGGTGGGCGAGGTCGGCGCGGTAGCCGGTGGGGCCGCCGTTGCGTGTCACCTCACGCGTGATCGTGGAGGTCGGACGGCTCAGACGGCGGGCGATCTCGGCGTAGGCCAGGCCGTCGGCCAGCCCCACCGCGATCTGCTGGCGTTCGGCCTGGGTGAGCCTGCCTCCCGGCATCACGACCCCCTTCATGCGCCCGCGGGGGCTCCACGGTGCTGCTCGGTGTTCTCTGACGCCTCCACCATAGCGTTCATCTTCAACGCATTGCAACGACCGGTGTTTCCATCGTTGCGTTCATCGAGAAGGTGTTGCAATGATTTCAGTGCCTCTAACTGCATAGATGTAATCTCTGTGCAACGAGCGCGTTGCTCGATAAAGGAAAGCAACGTAGCGTTTCCGATGTCAGAAACAAGGAGCGAGCAACAGGAGAGCATGATGCAGAAGTTCGACACCCCCGCCCCGATCTCCGCTGTCCTGGACATCCCCGCCGGACGCGTCCAGTTCATCGCCGCAGACCGCACTGACACCACGGTCGAGGTCCTGCCCGCGAACGCCTCGAAGGCCCGCGACGTGAAGGCGGCGGAGCGGACAGAGGTCGCGTACACCGACGGCGTCCTGCGGATCCGCACCGACGAGCCCAAGAACCAGCTCTTCGGTCCCTCCGGATCGCTGGAGGTCACCGTGAAGCTGCCCGCCGGTTCCCGCGTCGAGGCCAGGACCGCCGGCTGCGAGCTCCGCGGTGTCGGCAGCCTCGGTGACGTCACCTTCGAAGGCGCCTACCGCCGGATCAAGGTCGACGAAGCCGCGAGCCTTGGGCTCACCGCAGTCGACGGCGACGTGGAAGTCGGCCGCCTGGGCGGCCCCGCCGAGATCAGCACCGCCAGGGGCGACATCCGGATCGCCGAGGCCATGGGTGGCACGGTCGTGCTCCGCACCCAGTCCGGCGACATCACCATCGGCGCCGCCGCCGGCGTCTCGGCCACCCTGGACGCCGGCACCTCTTACGGCCGCATCAGCAACTCCCTGAAGAACCAAGGCACCGCCGGCCTCGACATCCGCGCCACCACCTCCAACGGCGACATCACCGCCCGCAGCCTCTGACAGGAGCACAATCTCCGCACCCTCGACCTCCCGCCGCACCCGGCGCCGGGCTCCCCACCGAAGACGACGCACAGCAAAGAGCGCCCTGGCCGCTGGTCACCTGCCGCAGGAATGACAGCCGTTGGGCCGGCCCGGGGCCGCCCTGGGATCCTGCGGCGAGACCAGACCAGACCAGACCAGCCAGGGAAGCGCCTGGACTGCGGGCGCATGCGGTCGACCGCCAGTTCTACCGCTTCCCCAGGAGCGGCGCAGGCCCGTCACCGGGCCTGACGGGCAAGCCTGCTGACTCGCCGCCGCGGCGCCTGGGATCTGTCTCTTTTGCCAGCGTGGGGCCCGGACGAGGTTGTCTGCCGCGCGGTCGAGGTCGGGTGGGCGGCCGCCTGCGGCGGCCCCGTCGTAGGAGAGGGCCGATCTTTCGGACGGCTGTGGGATCACCGCGCGGATCCCACGGCGTGGCAGCCGGCTGCGGACGGCGCGGGAGGAGCAAGCCCGGTCCGCCGGGACCACGGCGGGCCGGCGCGGGGCCTGCCCGGGCCCGTTCGAGGTACTCGGATGCGGGCCCGGGCAGCCTCGAAGGGGGGGGTGCGTCACCTGCCTGGCCCGCGGTGACGTCAGGGCCGGGGGACGGGCTCGATGATCGGCGGCCGGGTGGTCCTTGCTGCTCAGCCCGGCCGCGGGAGCGTCCAAGCGCATGGTCGCGCGGCTGGTCGCTCCTTGTGCCCCCTTGTGGGTGCTCCCGCGGCGTGCTGCTGGGCCCGGACGGCGCTGGAGTCCACCGGCACCCATCAGTTGATCTCGCCTTCGGCGTCCGCCACCGGGAGGACGGCAGCGAGTATGCGTTCCCCGGTGCCGTCGACTGCCCACTTGATGAGCCGCTCGTGGGCCGTGTGGAACGAGCCGCGTTCGTCGGGCAGATCACGCCAGGGCGAGTTGGTGCCGTACTTCCACGTGATGACCTCAGGGATACGGCGGTGGCCGGCCCGTCGCCGCCCACGGACCGGATCGGCCGGCATCAGCGGCGCGATCCGCTCCGACATCGCCACAGTGATCACTGACCGAGTGGGCACACCCGGCCCGCCCGGCCTACCGGCGGGCGGACGCCTGCGCGAACTGCCTGTCCCACGTGGGTAGTTCGGCGGCGGTGAGGATGCTGCGGACGCCCAGGTCGGCGCGGAGAGCCGGGGTGGTCTGGTCGACGATGACGGCGCAGCCGGCCCAGTGGCCGTCGCACTCCTCGACCATCGACCGCACGGCCGCCGCCTGGCTACCGGTCCCGCCCCAGTCGTCGGCCGGCTTGGTGGCGAGCTGCACCCGTTGCGCAGACTCCGCTGTCGCCCGCTGCAAGTGCGGTTGCTGGCGCAGAGCGCGGTAGTCGGGGTCGGCGCGCCGGGTGGCCTTCAGCCTGGGAAGACCCGATGCCGCATACTGCCGTGAGCCCGTCGTCTCGGGCCGCTCGGCCATGCTGTGGGCCACTGCGGCGAGTGCCGCAGAGTTGCGGAAGATCTGTCATGGAGATCGTGATCGCGAGTCCGGGGGCGGCCAGCGGTCCAGGCAACCGGATTCTCTGTTCGGGGTACGCAGGCCGGCCCTGCGACGCGACAGGCTCGCCTTCGCCTGTCAGGGCCCACTCTGCTTCGCCGCGGTCGTCCTCCCGTCGGCGCTGGCCGAAGATGCGGAACCTGGGGCCGATGGCACACGAGGTCGGCCGGTGAGCTGTGCCTGCCGGTGGGCCACCCTCTGGCGTGGCCCGGTCTTCGGCCGCAAGGGGCGCAGGCTGCCGCGTTTCACCTGGGGCCGAGGCCGGGCACGGACAGGGGCGTGGGGGTTCTGTCTGCGACGTGGCACAGGGCTTCCGAGGCGGTCCGGGCGGTCACGTACGTGTCGGCGGGTGAGGGGCGGGGTTCAGCCGCGCAGCGCGAACGCGTCCGCGACGGCGCGGGGCCCGTTCCCGGCCGCCAGCAGTACCCGGAGCAGAACCCGCGCTTTGTAGGGGTCGAGGAACCCGGCGTCGATCAGCCCCCGTTGCAGGAGGTCCGACTCCGATCCGGGTGCGTGGTAGGTGTGCCGCAGGACTGAGCCGGCGCCGGTGCGGGAGGTCAGGACCACGGGTATCCGCTCGGCCAGCGCGCCGAGCCGGGGCGCGAGGACTCCGGGCACGTGGCCGACGCCGAATCCGGCGACGACCAGCCCTGCGTAAGTGGTCTCCAGTCCGTCCAGCCGGGCGCCGTCGTCGTCCAGGGTGACCACGTGCAGGGCGACGCGGGTCGCCTCCAGTCGGGCCCGGTCGAGGCCGGCCGGCAGCGGCTCGCGCGGGGGCGGGGTGAGGAGCATTCGTACGCGGCCCTCGACGACATGGCCGAGCAGGCCGGCGTTGGGTGAGGCGAAGGTTGCGGGGCTGGTGCTGTGTGTCTTGCGTACCCATCGCGCCGCGTGCACTTCGTCGTTGAGGACGACCAGTGCACCCGCACCCCGTGCTTCCCGCGCTGTGGCGACGCGAACGGCGGCAAGCACGTTGGCCGGGCCGTCCGCTCCCGCCATGGCCGGTTGCCGCATTGCCCCCGTCAGCACGATCGGCTCTTCGTGCGGCCACACGAGGTCCACCAGGAACGCAGTCTCCTCCAGGGTGTCGGTGCCTTGCGTGACCACGACACCGTCCGCGCCCTCGGCCACCGCTCGCGAGGCGACGGCGACGGTGTCGAGGATCTGCCCGAAGGTGAGGCTTCCGCTCGGCACGGCATGCGCGTCCAATACGTCGACAGGCGCCAGTTCCTCCAGACCCGGTACGGCTGCGGTGATCTCGGCACCGGTCAGTCGCTCTCCCCGCACACCGCCCGAGACCGAGATCGTCCCTCCGAGTGCCACCAGTACGACGCCCAATGCCCGGTCCTTCGCCTCTTGTTCGCGGAACGCAGACCCGCCGTACCGCCCAACCTACACGGCGCGGACGATGTGGTGAGGGCCGGTGCAGACCGGCTGGTGTGCCACACCCAGGGCCCTGCGTGGATCCGGGTGCGTTTCGCGGCTGCGAGCTGTGCCGGTGGGTCTGTCGGACGAACGGTGTGACCAGGGTGGTTGGGGGTCTGGCCGTGGCCGGTGGGAGCGAGCGACCTGATGGCCATGGAGACGGAACGCCAATGCGGCCGGCGGTGCGTCGGCGCAGGCAGGTGGCGGGTCGTGGCTGCGGTGGTGGGCCGGGCGCGCCGCACGTGAGGTCGCCGCGCTGATCGCGTCCTCGGGGCCGTTCGTGGCCGGCCGAGGCTTGGCGGTTGTGGTGCTCGTGTGGTTGCAGGGGTGGGTGGGGCTTGTGGTGGGGATTGTTGTCACGGGCTGGACGGGTGTGCACGGTGAGTGAGGTGCAGGGGTGGGTGTCGCGGGGGTCATGTGGTGGTGTGCCAGCCGGGTTCCAGGGCGTCGAGGAGGGTGTGGAAGGCGGTGTCGGCCCGGTCCCAGTGGCCGTCCGCGAGGGGGGCGATCAGGAGGCCGAGGGTGGTGTCGGAGAGGAGGGCGGCCTGTGTCCGGGCTCTGTCGGGGGGCATGCCGAGGTTTCGGAAGGTCGAGGAGAGGAGGTCTGTCCACTCGGTGATGATGTCGCGCATGACGGGTCCGTAGCGGTCGGGGTGAAGCAGGCTGGCGCTCATGACCTCCAGGTAGAGGGGGAGGGTGGTGCGTACGTCCGGATCGCTGAACTGGCGCCACAGTTCTTCCATGAAGAGGCGCAGGCTCCGGGCGTCGGCGGGGGAGCCGAAGGTCTCCAGCAGGTCGCGGGCGCGCAGGAGGGGGCGGCGTTCGTAGAGGGCGAGCGCCTCGGCGATCATGCGTTCCTTGGTGCCGAAGTAGTACAGCAGCATGCGGTCGCTGGTGCCCAGGGCTCGGGCCAGCGGGCGCAGTGAGAGGTCGGTGAGGCCGTTGCGCACGACATAGGCGCGGACGCCGTCGAGCAGGGCGAGTCGTTTGGCGGGGTCGGGTGGGTGGGGCATGGGTGCTCCTGAATGCGTGGGGGGCGCTCCGGCGACCGGTTGGTACATTTTTGGGGTCTCTTTACTGTAGCGTCCGCTACGTCTATATTTGGGTGTAGCGGTTGCTACATGGTCGGCCTGGCCTCGCCGGGCGCTGTGCACGGCGGACCGCCCCACCGTCAGCCCGGAAAGATTGATCGTTATGGCCACCTACGCCCTCGACCGCCTCGCCCGCCACGGGGAGGGCCGGTCTTCCTGCAGCGTCACGTCGTCGTGGTTCGCCAGGCAGTGGGCCATGTGGTCCCGCATGCTCGCACCGTTGCGTCCGCTGGACGCTCCTCGTGGCCGTGCGAGCGCCTGGGAGGCTTCCTGGCCCTTGCGGCGGGAACTCACCTCGGTGGGCCGGGCCCGGCGGCTGGTGGCCGGGCAACTGAAAGACTGGGCCGTGGCGGAGTTTGCCGACGCCGCCGAGCTTCTGGTCAGCGAGTTGGTGACCAATGCCCTGCGTCACACGCGGGGCCCGCTCAGGCTCAACCTCCGGCTGTGTCCGGGCCGGCTGTTGTGCGAGGTGGAGGACACCGAGTCCGCCGACCCGGTGCGTGGCGTCGTCGGCCCGGACGCCGAGGGCGGCCGCGGTACGGAACTGATCGACATGCTCGCGGACGCCTGGGGAAGCAGGCGGACGGCGACGGGCAAGACCGTCTGGTTCGAGCTTCGGTCCGGGGAAGGGTCTGCGAACGCACCGGGCAGATCGTGAGGGAGCGGCGGTCGGCCGGGAAGGCCGGCCTGTGACCGCCTGCCGGTCGGCGCCTGTCGTATGTCCTTGCGGTGGTGGTGCACCGGGCTTGGCCGGGGGTGGTGAGCCCGTGTCCGGCGGGTGATCGGTGAACGGGTCCGGGTGCCGGTCGGAGCGGTCTGCGGCCTGTGCACGCCACCGCGGGCCTCGCCTGTCCGTTCGTCGATGAGCTGCTCGCACCGTGTCCTGCGTGTTCACTTGGTCATTGGGTCGGATCATGGGCAGGGGGGCGGTGGGGTGGATCGTGCCGGGGGCCGGGGGATCGCCGGCCCTTGCTGCGGCCGGCGCGGGTGCGGCCGCAGGGCGGCGAGGTGGCCACCGTCGGTGACGAGGCGGTGTTGGGGGCATGGCGGCCGGTCTGCGGCTGGTGGAACGCCGCATGGATCGATGCTTCGGCAGCTTCTCCGCGACTGCCAGGTCGTCGTCCGAGGTGTCGTTGACGCACGGTTCGGCTCAGTTCTCGGGCGGTTTCTCCGCGAACCGTCGGCTTCCTGCGTCTTCCGCTGGAACGTCATCACGGTGCGCGGGTGGCGCCGGGCTCGGGGAGCGCGGTCCGCGACAGGGCCGGGCGCCGGCCCCGCTGCGCTTGCTCCGGTTGCCCCCACACCGGTGAGGGGCGTGGCTCCGGCGCGTCGCTCTCAAAACGCCGGGGGGGGGGGTCCCGTGCTCGGTGCTTGCTCCGGTTCCCCTCACACACGGTGAGGGGTCGCGGCTCCGGCAAGTCGCTCTGAGACCCCGGGGGATCCCGGGCTCGGTCGCCTGGCTCGGCCCGGGCTCGGCCGGTGCTCTGACCGGGGTGGTTCGGCGGGTCGTGATCGTGGCGGCGGGATGTGCGGTGGCGTCCGTCCGATCGTTTCGGGCGTGGTGGCAGGGCCTGTCCGTGGCCGGGGCACTGGCAGCAACTGGGCGCCTCGTATTCTCGGAGCATGGTCGGCACACAGACACAGAAGGCCGAACGCGGGCCGGGGCGGCCGCGGCAGGAGCGGGTCACGGACGACACCCTCGAGGCGGTGATCGAGCTGGTGACCGAGCAGGGTGTGAAAGCGGTGACGATGGATGCCGTGGCTGCGCGTGCGGGCGTGAGCAAACCCGCCATCTACCGGCGGTGGCCGTCCAAGCAGGCCTTGATCATCGCGGCGGCCGAGTCACGGATCGGCCCGCTGTCGGTGCCGGACCTGGGTGACGTTCGGGCCGAGCTGCGCGAGGTGCTGACGGCGCGTCTGACGGCGTACCGGCTACCGGGCACGGCGCGGCTGCTGACGGAACTCATGGCGTCGGCCGCCGAGGCGGGCGGCGACCGCGGGGAGTACGCCGATTACACGGACCGGATGATGGCCGAGACGCGCCGCATCCTTCAGCGGGGCATCGCCCGCGGCGAGGTGCGGTCCGACATAGACATCCGCTCGGCCGCCACGCTGGTGGCGGCGCCGCTGGTGTACCGCCTGGTGGCGGAACGCGAACTGCCCAACGAACGCTTCGTGGAGGACACGGTGGACCTGGTCGTCCGGGCGGTCGCTCACCCGGGGGCCTGAGAACCACCGGGCCGTGGGTTGCGGACTGCGCGCGGAGGGTTTGGCCCGTCGTCCGACGCAGGGGTGGCGGCCGGAGCAGTGCGGCCTTGTTCAGGAGTTCAGGCGCCGGGCGTCGCGGGCCGGGTCGATCAGTGTCACGGCGGCCGTGCCGCCCAGCACGAGCAGTACGGCCGCGAGGAGCACGGCGTACTGGTAGCCGGCCCTGCCCTGGGTGTCGACCAGGTATCCCGTCAGGGCGGGGGCGACCAGGCCGGCGGTCGTGACCACGGCGTTCATCAGACCGAGGGCGCCGCCGCGGCGGTGGGCCGGGACGAGTTCGGCGACCGTGGTCACCGCAATCGTCGACATGGCCCCGCACAGCCCGAAGCCGACGAGCAGGAGCACCACGGTGAGCGACCCGCGCGCGGCCTGCGACAGGGCGCCGCAGCCGAGTGCGGAGACAAGCAGGGTGATGCCGCCGACGCGGCCGCGGGCCCACCGGCTGCTCACGCCGCGTCGCAGCAGCCATCCGGTCACTGCGGCCTGCGCCAGCAGCGCGACGGCGCTGGTCGCCCAGATCCCGGCGACCAGGCCGGCGGCCGCGGTGGCGGAGTATCCCAGGCCGTCGTGCAGGTAGGAGGGCACCCACACCAGCGACAGGGCGATCATCCAGTACGTGCAGAAGTAGCCGATCGTGGCACCGATCCAGGTCCTGGTGGCCAGGATGCGGCGATAGGAGGGGCCGTGCGAGCCCGCTTCGCCGCCGCCGGAGTCGGCGCCGGTGACGCGAGCTTGCCCTTGCGATGTCCGGCCCTTGCCGAAGACGGCCCAGGCCCCCGCCCACACCACGCCGGCGGCGGCGACCGCGGCGAAGGCGGAGCGCCAGCCATGATGCCGGATCAGCCAGGTCAGCCCCGGTGCGGCGAGCACCACGCCGAGGGCGATGCCCACGCTGAGCAGAGCGCCGGGAAGGTTGCGCCGGCGGTCCGGGAACCATGCCATGGCGGTGTGCTGGGCCACGGGGAAGGCGGGCCCCTCTGCGGCACCCAGCACGATCCGTGAGGCGACCAGCGTGACCAGTCCTCCGCCGAGGGCCATCGGTATCTGGGCGATCGACCACAGCAGTGCCATTCCCAGCAGCAGCCACCGCGGCCGTACCCGGTCCGCCAGCAGACCGCCCGTGGCGCCACAGAGCGAGAAGAGCAGGAAGAACGCGCTGTTGGCCAGCCCGAAGCCGGTCGCCGACAGGCCCAGGTCGTGGCGTATCGGGTCGGCCGCCAGCCCGAGGACGGACTTGTCGGCGAAGTTGACCATCATGAAGACGACCAGCAACCCGGTGACGGTCCAGGCCTGCCGCCGGTGGCGGGGGCTCGTCGTGAGGGGGCCGGTGAGTGTGACGGCGGTCAGATCGGTGTTGGGCACGGGGGCTCCGCGAAGGTAGCTGCTCTCGAGCAGGCGTGGTCGGCGTGCAGCGCAGGCGAGGGGACGTCGGCGAATCGGGGCGCGTCGGTGCGCGCCGACTGCAACGGCGAGAAAATCGTTACGTGAAGTATCGATACGGTGGGGTGCGGCGACAAGGTCTGTTCGCCGCCGAATACGGGGTCGCGACCCGGACGGCCGCCCGGCGGTGGCCGGCGCGTGTCCGGGCCAGGTGTCCGGCGGGCGAATGACCGTGACCCGCGCGACTCCGTCGATGTGTGTCGATCGACGCAGTCGGGGCGTCGCCGTTCGCGGATCGCGGTGCGCGGGAGGTTCACGGCGGCGGGTGGTCCGCCCTGGCGGCCCTGCTGTCCCGGCCTGCCCGTCCGGGCCGGGCTCCCGGGTGAGGCGACGAAGTGGTCATGAAGAACCCCTTGCGTTCCCCGCTCTCAATATCGATACTTCGCGTAACGTTTTTCGGGATGTGACCGTGGAGGACCGCATGGAGACCACCGGAGCCGACAAGAACCCCTTGCTGGAGAAGCCGCTGATCCACTTCGGCCGGCGTGTGCTGGAGCGGACCGCGCATGGTGTCGCGCCCGCCGAGTACAGGCTGCTGCGGATCGCGCCGATGACTCCGCACATCGGTGCGGAGATCGGCGGCGTGGACCTGTCCCGGCCGATCGGGGAGGAGCTCGCCGAGGAGCTGCGCCAGGCCCTGCTCGAATGGAAGGTGATCTTCTTCCGTGACCAGCACGACTTCGGCGTCGACGCCCACCTGGCCCTGGCCGCGGTGTGGGGGGAGCCGGAGCCGAATCCGTTCTTCCCCCAGAGCGACACCGTCGGCGTCTCACGACTGGCGAAGGACGCGACGGCCGTCGGTCAGGAGAACATCTGGCACAGTGACCACTCGTTCATGGCCGCGCCCGCGCTGGGTTCGGTGCTCCGCTCGGTCGAGGTCCCGTCGGCCGGCGGCGACACCATGTGGGCCGACATGGGCGCCGCCTACGACAACCTCAGCGACGGGATGAAGCGGCGCATCGAGGGCCTCACCGCCGTACACGACTGGGAGCCCAGCTGGGGTACGTTCATGACCCAGGAGCAGATCGCGGCGCTGCGCTCGTCACTGCCTCCGGTCGAGCACCCGGTCGTCGTGCGGCATCCGCGCACGGGACGCAAGACCCTGTACGTGAACGAGCCGTTCACCACCCGCATCGTCGGGCTGCCCGAGGACGAGAGCCGGGAACTGCTCCACGAGCTCGGCCTGCAGGCCCGTGTTCCCGAGCTCCAGGTGCGTTTTCGCTGGCGGCCCGACTCGATCGCGATCTGGGACAACATCGCCGTCCAGCACTACGCCATCAACGACTACTACCCCCAGCGCCGTGTGATGGAGCGCATCGCGATCGCAGGCGTACCGCTGTCCTGAGCGCCACGCCCCGTGCCCGGCACTCACCGCGATCCGGGCCGCCCGTCCGCCTGCACACGGTGGCCGTTCCGTACGCGTCCGGCGGGACGGCCACCGTCACCCCGATCGCCCGGTACTTCGGCTCCTGGCGCCGCGGCGCCTGACACCCCCTCTCCCACCCAGCTCGTTCGCCCCGCCAAGGAGTGACGTGAACAGCCCCGCCCTCGACACGACCGTCCTCGACCGCGCCCTGAGGGAACTGCGTCACAACGCACCGTCCTGGGCGACCGCGCCGCTCACCGAACGCATCGGCCTGCTGCAAGGGCTCATGCCCAGGATCGGCGACAGCGCGGCCGACCTGGCCGCGGCGGGCGCATACGCCAAGGGATACGGCCCCGACTCCCCATGGGCCGGAGAGGACTGGGCCGGCGGCCCATGGGCGCTGGCCCAGCACGTCACTGCGCGGCTGCACGTGCTGCGACGCCTGGCCGCCGGCCGCGAACCTCTGCACTCGGGCGCGGTGCACGAGCGAAGCGGCCGCACCTGGGTGGACGTCTTCCCCGCCACGCGCTGGGACAGCCTGCTGCTGGGCGGCTACTCGGCCCAGGTCCGGATGCAAGCCGGGATCACGGCCGCGCACGTACGACACCGCGCGGCCGCACAGTACCGGAGCGGCGTGCGGCGCCCTGGTGTGGCGCTGGTCCTGGGCGCCGGCAACGTCGCCTCGCTCACCGCGACCGACATCCTGCACAAGCTCTACGCCGAGGGCCAGGTCGTCATCGCCAAGATGAACCCGGTCAACGCCTATCTGCGCCCGCACTTCGAACGGATCTTCGCCGAGTTCATCCAGCGCGGCTGGCTGCGGTTCGTCGACGGCGGCCCCGCCGAAGGCGCCTACCTCACCACCCACGACGGCGTGGACTCCATCCACGTGACCGGTAGCGACCGCACCCACGACGCCATCGTCTGGGGGACCGGCGAACACGCGCAGCGGCGTCGCCGCGAGGACACCCCGCTGATCGACAAACCGGTCACGAGCGAGCTGGGCGGGGTAAGCCCGTGCATCGTGGTGCCGGGGCCATGGAGCAGGGCGGACTTCCGCTTCCAGGCCGAGCACATCGTCACGAGCAAGATGAACAACTCAGGCCACAACTGCATCGCCAGCCAGGTGCTGGTGCTGCCCCGCTCCTGGCCGGGAACAGAACTGCTGCTGCAGGAGACAAGGCGGGTACTGCGCGCCCTGCCGGCGCGCACGGACTACTACCCCGGGGCCCATCAGCGGCTTCAGGCCGTACTGGCTGCTCACCCGCGGGCCGAGTGCCACGCCGGCGACTCCCGGATCCTGGTCTCCGACATCGTCGACCACGACGACATGCTGCTCACCGGCGAGGTCTTCGCCAGCGCGCTGGGGGTCGTACGCCTGCCCGGCGAGACCCCCGCGCATTTCCTGCGCCACGCCGTCGACTTCGCCAACACCGTCCTGCCCGGCACACTGGGCGCGACCCTGATCGTGCACCCCCGGACGGAGAGGATCCATCCGGACACGGTGGAAGGGGCCCTGGACGAGCTGCGCTACGGCACCATCGGCGTCAACTCCTGGTCCGGCGTCAACTTCCTGCTCGGATACACCCCCTGGGGTGCCCATCCCGGCCATACCCGGCAGGCGATCGGCAGCGGCGTCGGCTTCGTCAACAACGCCTTCATGCTCGAGGACGTCGAGAAGACCGTGCTGCGCGCCCCGTTCGCCCCCGCGCCCCGCGGCCTGTTCACCGGCTGCCCCTCGCTGTCCCCCAAGCCGCCGTACTTCGTCACCCACCGCACCGGTCGCACCACCCTCGAGCGCGTCACCCGCTTCACCACCGCGCCGAGCCCCGCCCGACTGCCCGCCGTCCTCGCCGGCGCCCTGCGCGGATGAGCGGGGAGGAAACCCCAGTGACTCTCAACGACTCCCTCACCCGCGCCGCCCACGCCCATGCCGATCCGGCTCGACATGC
This sequence comes from Streptomyces sp. NPDC052109, assembly GCF_040680195.1. Taxonomy (NCBI): domain Bacteria; kingdom Bacillati; phylum Actinomycetota; class Actinomycetes; order Kitasatosporales; family Streptomycetaceae; genus Streptomyces; species Streptomyces sp. NPDC052109. The sequence goes on from NZ_JBFAWF010000014.1 coordinate 73,540, forward strand.
GGTGTGCCTCGTCCGTTTTACCGATCACTGCAGGATCCGTATCGCCTCTGACGTGTGAGAACAGGTCGCGTAAGCGCTGGCGACGTCAGGATGGCTGGGTGGACGTGAGGACGTCTCCCGGCCGGGGGCGGCGATGACTGCGTAGGGCAGAACCAAGAGCGCTTGTCGGTAGTCAAGAGTTGTGGATCAGGGAAGAGTGAGGCCGGCGATGTCGAGCTCGGTGCGCAGGGTGTGGATGCGGTCGTCGAGCCAGGGGTGGCCGGCGTCGCGGATCAGGGCGGCGATGGCGGCGTTGATCGTGGTGGCGCGCAGGTCGAGGTTGGCGAGGAGCCGGTGGGCGAGGTCGATTTCGTCGTCGGCCTGGGGGGCGTAGAAGGCGGCGGCGAGGGCGCGCAGGGCTTGGTTATGTGCGGCATCGCCGGATTTGGCGTGCTGTTCGGCTTCCGTGCGTCCGGCGAGGTATGCGGCGGCCGCGCGTTCGGGTTCTCCCTACGGCCACCACAGGTCGCCCAGGACGCGCTGGTGGCGTCCTTCCCATCCCAGGGTCTGGGTGGCGGCGTGTGCGGAGGGGAAGTCTCCGGCGAGCCGGGCTGCCTGGGCGAGACCGCGTCGGGCGCCGGGGCCGGGCGGCCGTTGTCATCGGCGACCTGCTGGTATCCGCGGCGTGATTCCTGGCTGTGGCCGATGTCGTGGTAGGCCGTGGCCCGGTAGTACAGGGCCGTCTCCTCGAGGGCGGCGGGCAGCAGGCGGGTGTCGAGCACGGCGGTCAGTCGCTCCACGGTGCGGGTGCTGTGTTCGTGCTGGCGGCCGGTGAGGGTGCTGAGGAGTTCGACCAGGGTGTCGGCTGGAGCCGCGCCGACTGGCAGCGCGCCGCCGAACGCGCGTTCACCGCTCTCGGCGAGCAGTGGCGAGACGGCCCCGACCGCGACCGGCTCCTCCTGGTCGGCTGCCTGCGCCAAGGCCTGCGCCTGGCCGACGCCCACCGTCTGGAGCTGGGCTGGCTCACCGACGCGGCCTGGGCCTACATCGGCGATTCCGTCTGGGAGCCGATCGCCCCGCCCGACACCGGCGACCGCCTGGACACAGCCGCGTCGTCGACGCCGCGGACGGTGAAGCGGATCAGTCCGTGCAGGTGGTACGGCCAGAGCCCGAAGGGGTTCTCGCACAAGAGACTGGGCCCCTGGAAACAGGAGGCCCGGCAGCTGACGCCACCAAGCCTACGAAGATCCCTCTGCGTCGCCACCGGTGTCGGCCGCCTGCCCGTTCGGTTGCACCGGCGTTCCCCCGCCGGACAGCCCCCACAACCGTCGCCTTTTCGACCCCGACTGGCGGCGTCGACGGACGCCGCTCACGCGATGACGACGACCCTGAGCAGTAGGCACGCACCCACCCAAACTCCATGGACTAAGCGGCAGGGTCGCGATGGACGCATCCATCCGGACCGTGGCCATGGCACGCGACGGATGCCCGGCCGACCCGGGAGGACGGCCGGCGCGCAGGCGTGGGCCAGCCTGGATTGAGGTCCGGCAGGCTGCGGGCATTGCCCGGCTATGACCCGCATTTTCGCAACAGACCCTCGGCGGCTGGGACCGGACCGTCGGCACTTAGGACTGGGATCAGAATGAGGTGCTCGCCGCTCGGGAATGACGGGATGTTGTCGGTTGGCGTTGTTACCCGCCAGACAGGGGGTGGGTGCGGCCGAGACGCGTGGTGGGAGCAAGCCGTGGCTGGTCGAGGACGGTCTGTGGGAGCGGATCGAACCGCTGCTGCCGGTGGTCGAGCGGCGCTTCCGGTATCCGGGGCGTCGGTCGATGAACGCCGGGTGCTGTGCGGGATCTTGTTCGTGCTGTACACCGGCATCCCGTGGCGGCATCTGCCGCAAGCGCTCGGCTTCGGCTCTGGGGTGACCTGCTGGTGACGGCTGCGGGACTGGAACGAGGCCGGGGTCTGGCAACGCCTGCACGAGCTGCTGCTGCTCGAACTGCGGGCGGCCGGGATGCTGGACCTGTCCCGCACCGCTGTCGACTCTTCGCACGTGCGCGCGATGAAGGGCGGCCCGGCCACCGGACGCTCCCCGGTGGACCGAGGCAAGACTGGCAGCAAGCACCACGTGATTGTCGAGGCGCACGGCCTCCCTCTGGCGGTGACGCTGACCGGGGGAAACCGCAATGACGTCACCGAACTGATCCCGCTGATCCAGGCCGTTCCGCCGATCCGTGGCAGGAGCGTCCAACCGCTGCGCCGCCCGAAACGCGTCTACGCCGACCGGGGCTACGACCACGACGTCTACCGTGACCGGGTCCGCAGGTTCGTGATCATGCCGGTCATTGCCCGACGCGGCACCGAACACGGTTCCGGTCTCGGGGTCTACCGCTGGGTCGTGGAGGGTGCGATCGCGCTGCTGCACTGGTTCCGGCGCCTGCGCATTCGCTGGGAGATCCGCGACGACATCCACCAAGCCTTCGTCACCTTGGGCTGCGCCGTCATCTGCTGGCGTCGGCTGAAGACCTCGTTCTGATCCTATTCCTGGGGCGGGGCGTCGTTGTCGCCGCCGAAGTCGGGTATGTCGGTGGACAGCAGGTGTTCGGCGCCGTGTTCGAGGGTCTTGGCTGTCTCGGTGGAGCGGGGGAGCATGGTCTTCTCGTAGGTGCGGATGGCGTCGTCGACGGTGGCGGCGTTCGCGAGGGCGAGGGCGAGTTCGCTGGCATCGAGCATGGCGAGGTTGACGCCGACGCCGAGCGGGGGCATGAGGTGGGCTGCGTCGCCGAGCAGGGTCACCGTCGCATTGTGTTCCCAGGTGTGCGGGACCGGAAGGGCGAGGATCGGGCGGTCGATGTAGGGGCCGTCGTTTTCGGTGATCATCTGGCGCATGCGGGGCGACCAGTGGGCGTACTCGTCGCGTAGCACGGCGCGGATGCCGTCGGTGTCCTCGGCGGTCAGCCCGTGGGTGCTGATCCAGTCGACCGGGACGCGTTGGATGATGTAGACGCGGATGTGGTTTCCGCTGTTGCGCTGGGCGAACAGGCCGCGTTCGCCGTCGGCCGCGTGGGCGCCGCCTGAACCGACCAGCTCGGCAATCTCGGGGTGTCGGTTCTCGACGTCGGAGAACCGTGCTTCCAGGAAGCTGACCCCGGTGTACTCGGGGGTGGCGGGAGACACGGCCGGGCGTACCCGGGAGAAGGCGCCGTCGGCGCCGATGACCAGATCGGTCTCGATGCTCGTACCGTCGGCGAAGTGCAATCGCCGCGGCCCGTCGGCGGGTCCGCTGATCATGTCGAGGGCGCGGCCCCAGTGCACGGTTCCCGGCTGCACGGAGTCGAGCAGCAGGTTGCGCAGCTGGCCGCGATCGATTTCCGGCTTGAAGAGCTCGTCGGGCGCCGGGACTTGATGGGACGTGATCGTGCCGGTCGGGTCCATCAGGCGCATTTCCTGCCCTTCGGGACGGGCGAGGGCGAAGAAGTCGTCGAGCAGGCCGGCTTCGCGCAGGGCGACCTGGCCGTTGTCGGCGTGCAGGTCGAGGGTGCCGCCCTGGTTGCGGGCGTCGGGGCCCGGGTCGCGGTCGTAGACGGTGACCGCAATGCCGCGCTGCTGGAGGATGCGGGCGCAGGTCAGTCCGCCGGGTCCGGCGCCGATGATGCTGATGCTGGCGTTGGCGGGCTCTGGGGAGTTCATGGTTGTTCCTTCGAGTCGGCGAAGAGGAGTCATCGGCGAACAGGGCGGGGCGGGGCACTCCGGCGTCGGTTTCGGTCATGGACCTGCCTCGAGCGTCCCCTTGATGGACAGGACGGCGACGGGCGGTGCGGTGCAGACGATGACCATGCCGGCACGGACGTGCCGCTCAGGTGCCCACAACCTCATAAAATCAGAACGAGCAAAAAAGTGCAACGACTCTACTTAGTGATCGATTCGACTATCGGATACGCTCTAGCCATGACCGTGCACCCCGTCAGCCGCCGCGACCGCAAGAAGGCGGCCACCCGGCAGGCAATCGCCGACGCCGCACTGCAGCTCTTTCTGGAGCGTGGCTACGATCAAGTAGGCATCCGTGACATCGCCGACGCCGCCGACGTATCGACCGCTACGGTCTTCAAGCACTTCAGCGGCAAGGAAGCGCTGGTATTCGACCAGGACCAGGACCGGGAGTCAGAACTGATCGCCGCGGTGCGGGAGCGACCCACCGGTCAGAGCATCCTCGACGCCCTCCGACAGCACGTCCTCGACACCTGGCCCTCGATGGAGGCACATCCCCAGGCGGCCGAGTTCACCCACCTGGTGGACTCCACGCCGGTGCTGCGCGCGTACGCCGAACGCATGTGGACCCGGTACACCGACAGCCTCAGCGCAGCCATCGCCGACGAGTTCGGCGTGGACCACGACGACCTCGCATGTGTGGCTCTTGCTCGATTCGTACTCGACATCCCGGCCCTCGCTCGCGGTCGACAGGACCGCCGAGCCGCCGTCGAGGCAGTCTTCGACATCCTCACACACGGCTGGGAACCCCCCAGCAAGCCGCCTGCGCCATAGCCCCCATGGGTTTTCGGCCGCAGCCACCCCTTGGCCACGGCAATGAGAACTGACACGCCCTCATCCCCGAGCAGGGAGCACCTCGTTCTGATCCCAGCCCTTATACGGACTATGACGAAAGCTTTCTCAGGTAGTCGACGGCGGCAAGGTCGTCGTTGTCATGGCCGGCCGCGACGGTCACGCGCAGGCGGTCCCGGACGGCCTGGAGCAGAGGGGTGGGGGTGGCGGCTGCCGCGGCCAGTTCGATGTCTTTCAGGGCGAGTTGCACCGCAAAACCGGGCGCGTACGATGAGTCATCCATGGCGCCCACTTTCTGCAACTCGTACGGCATGGCGAGCGGGCCGGCCTCGAGCACCCGGACAAACGTCGTGTGGTCGATGCCGAGTGCGTCGCACAGCGCGAGGACGTCGCTCATGGCGACCGTCGAGGCGGCCATCCAGGCGTTGACCACGAGCTTGACGGCGCTGCCCTCGACCTCCGTCCCGACGTGGAGCACGGACGAGCCGAGATCGTCGAGCACAGGACGCGCCCGCGAAAGGACGTCCTCAGCGCCGGCAACCAGCCAGACAAGCTTGCCCTGCTGAGCGGGAGCGGTGCTTCCCGAGACCGGTGCGTCGAGGTACGCAACACCGTGATCACGAGCCAGGCCTGCCAGCAGGCCGGCGTATCGTGGTCCCACCGTGCTCGCCTGCACCCAGATGGCATCGTTGTCGAGCCGGCCGATGGCATCTGACATGACCTCCGTGACCGCATCGCCGTCACGGAGCACAGTGACGACGACGGACGCGCCGGAGACGGCATCTCCCACCGCCCTTACTGCCGTGACCCCGGCAGCGTGGTCCGCCGCCGCACGGGCCCTCTGCTCCGTCCGGTTCCAGAGTCGTACCTCGTGGCCGGTTTCGCCGAGCCGCGTCGCCATCGCGGCTCCGAGTGCACCTGCCCCGAGAACAGCGACGGTGGAAGTGTGAGACATGGAAGACCCCTTCTCTGATCCCCCTAGTCCATGTTCCGCCGACAACCCGAGTCTTTCCTGTCAAGGAAACCTCCAGCGGTAGGCAGCACAGCGCGTCCATCGCCGCGGGCAGCCGGACATTCAGGTCCCAGGCGCGGGCGTCTTCGCCACGGACGCGCACGGTCCGGTGTTGCGTCGTGGGCTCAGCTCACCGCAACGCCGTAGGGGCTGTCACCGAGGGTGACAGCCCCTACGGCGTTGCGGGATGTCGGATCGAATGCCTTTGAGAGTGCCCGCTACCTGGTTCGTGACGTCGGCCGGAACCGATGGCCTCTGCAACGCGTTCAGCGGCGGCCGCGGCCGCGGCCGCGGCCATGGCGCACGGGCCGCGGCAGCCGAGTCGCGAGCACATCGGCCAGCCGGTGCTGGGTGGGGTCGGCGCAGCGGACGGACTCCGTCAGCACCGCGCTGGTCGGCCAGGCCCACCATGGGTGCGGCCAGCCGCAGGGGCACCCTGGACCGGTGCCCTGCCGCCCCAGCCACACCGTCTCCAGCCGCAGCCGCTCACCGGTCGGTTCCCGTCACGGCCCGGGCAGCCTCTCCGCGGGGTCAGGGCGCCCGGCGGACGAGCCGGTACCGGCTCGGAGGCTGGACCAAGCAGCACCACCTGGTCTTGGGCGGCATACTTACGCAGCACCGGCCAGGACGCGACTGGCACGCTGCTGTCGGCCTAGAGCCCTTCTGATGGTTCCTGGACCGTGGCGCGGAGCCAGATGACGATCGCGGTGACGGTCAGGGTGCCGTTGAAGACGTACTCGCGTTTGTCGTTCCGGGTGGCCACCGCGCGGAACTGCTTCCACTTGTTTCACGCACCGCTCAACGGCGTTGCGACGGCGGTACTGGGCTTTGTCGAAGGCCGGGGGTCGGCCACCGGCCTGTCCCCGGCGCTTGCGGTCAGCTCGCTGGTCGTCGGGCTGAGCGATGCTGGCCTTGATCCCACGCCGCCGCAGGTAGGCGCGGTTGTCCCGGCCGGAGTACGCCTCGTCGCCGCGCACCCGGTCCGGCCGGCTGCGCGGGCGGCCCGTGCCGCGGCGCCGGATGCGTAAGCCGTCCAGCACCGGAGCGAACATCGGACTGCCACCCCGCTGCCCGGGCGAGGCCAGCCAGTGCAGCGGGCGGGCCCGGCACGTCCTCGTTCGGCTTCCAGGGCCCGAGCTGCCCGGCAGCGGGGACCGGCAGCGGCAGTTCCTGGACGTCCTGGAGGACCAGGTGCCAGGTGCCGGCCTGCGCCCACGGCGTGCAGGGCTCGGAGCCCTCGGGGTCCTGGTGGGAGTCGACCAGGCGCGCGATGCCGATCACGGCTCCGGTGGTCAGCTCCCGGCCGAGGATAGTGCGGGCGATCAGCGGGACGAGCAGGGCGGCCCGGTCGATCCGCCGGCCCGCGTGCAGGAGCATCCAGCCTCGCCAGCTCCAGGGCCTGGGGCGATTCTCCATGCCCTTGGCGCCGGTCAGGATGCAGGTGGCGTGCGGCTGCTGAACGCTGATGCCCCGGATCCAGTCGCCCTGAGGGAGGGTCGCAGTGCTCATGCTGCCTGCCCCCATACGGCCGTTCCCGGGCGCCCAGCGCGGCGGCCATTGATGGACGGCACCGTGGTGTGCGCGGGCGAGGCGACGGCCGCGCGGCCCGAGTGCTTGCCGTCGTACAGGGCCGCGTCGGCGGCCCGCTGCAGCACGGTCAGGTCGCGGGAGCCGACCGCGTGCGGGGTCGCGGCGCCGACCGATGCGGCGACGTCGACGGTGCGGCCGTCCTCGAGGACGACGGGGGCGTGCAGCGTGCGGACCAGCTGCGCCAGGCGCTGTTGCAGGCGCGCGGCGGGCAGCGCCAGGACCACGGCGAACTCATCGCCTGCGAGGCGGCCGACGGATGCGCGCGGCCCCGCCCACGCGGTGAGCCGGGCGGCGGTCGTGGCCAGGACTGTGTCCCCGGCCGGGTGCCCGAAGTCGTCGTTCACGGACTTGAAGTGGTCCTGGTCGACGATGACCACGGCCGTGTCGGCGCCGTGGCGGGCCAGGAGTCGGCGGGCGCGGGCGGTGTAGGAGTCGCGGCGCAGCAGACCGGTCAGCGGATCCTTCCGTGTGGCGGCGAGCCGCTTGTGCAGTGCGCCCGCGTGCACCGCCCAGCCGGTCAACGGCACGGCGGCGGTGGTCAGAAGGAGTGCGCGCGAGCCGATCCGGCCCCGGTGGTGCAGGACGGCGTCCATACTGTGGATCTCCCTCTCGTCTCGTACGGGTTGGGTGGGCCCGGGGCAGGCGACGGTTTCCACGCCTGGACGCCTGTCCCGGGGCAGCGCTACAGCTCGAAGGGGCTGGAGTCGAGCCAGCTGTACGGGCTCCTCCAGGGGCCGGCCTTCGCGGCGGGCCAGTCGAGCTCCCAGCCGGGCCGGTATCCGCAGGCGCCCCAGCCGTCCGGGCGCCCGTGGGGAATCTCGAGTGCGGCCTCCGCTGCGGCGCGTGCCGCGTCGTAGACCTCGTGAGCGGCCTTGACGGCGGCGCTACGGCTGCCGGCCTGGCCGGTGACGACGTGCACGCCTTCCAGGCCGGGGAGCTCGGTGCTCCGTATGGGGACGTCGACCTCGAAGTAGGGCAGGGCCATGACGTCCATCTCCTCTCGTGATCGCGGCGGTTGAGGGACCACCGCGACCGCCCCGGCCCCAGACGGTGACCGGATCCGGGGCAGCACGGAGGGTCCGTCAGCCTCGGATCGCTTCGAGGGCCTGCCCTTCGAGGTCGGCGCGCCCTTCGGGGTCGTCGTCCTGGTCGTCGGCGTTGTTCGGGCCGTGGACGGTGCAGACGATGTCCTCGTCGTCGTCCAGGTCGCCGTTCAGCGCGCGGAACAGGCAGGTGACGCTGTAGGCGGGCACCCAGGCGTAGCCGTCGCATTCGTCGTCGTGCGGGCACGGCACCATCACGTCGAACCCGACGTCGCCCTCGCTGTCCACGTCGGTGCGCAGGGCGACGGTGAGGTACTGGTGACCGAGGCGGATCTCCGCGACGCGGTCGCCGCCGGCGACGTTCGAGCCGGGCTTCCAGCGCCACAGCGGCAGGATCTCCTCTCCGAACACCCGGGAGGCGAGGTTCAGGTCACCGAGGCCGGCGCCACCGTCCAGCCCGAGGTCGGCCTGCCGGGCCTCGCTCAGGCGTTTTGGGAACGGCAGCAGCCGGTAGAGGCTGTCGGAGAAAACGATCTCGGGGAAGCCCTCCGACGTGAGGGTCCGGTGCGAAGCGACCATGTCCTGGCACTGCCTGATGACCGTGGTCTCCGGCACCGTGCGGTTGGCCGGCCGCGGGCACTGCCGCTCGATGCAGACGCTGCCAGGGGTGGCGACCATGACCGCGATGGGCAGCATGTTGTGCCGCTTGGCGGCGGCGACCAGCGGCTCCCTGTCGGCCCGGGTCACGTTGGTCGCGTTCCCTGGCAAGTCGTTGTGTTCGATTGCTGAAGCCCCGGACTCCCGCATGGGAATGACAGCCGTGGGTCGATGCAACCGTGGTCGGCCCCGAGATTGATCACGATGGCGGGTCGCCCTCTGCTCTGACCGCAGCGTTCTGCCGAGCTTCTCTCACGGGGTGCCGAGAGCCGTGGTCTGGTCGTTATGAGCCGGCGAGACCGCGGAACGTGGGAGAGCGGAACGGTGAGAGGATTTCGAGCGTGATGGCAAGAACCAGTGACATCGAGAAGGCGGCCAGTGTGCTGCGCGCCGGCGGCTTGGTGGCCCTCCCAACCGAAACCGTCTACGGACTGGGCGCCAACGCCGAAGACCCCGCTGCCGTCTCGCGCATCTTCCAGGCCAAGGGGCGTCCACCCTCCCATCCGCTGATCGTCCATATCGGCGGCGCGCAGCATCTGGACGACTGGGTCCAGGACGTGCCCGCCACGGCGCGCCTGCTGGCCGAGCACTTCTGGCCGGGGCCGCTCACGCTGGTCCTGCGGCGTGGTCGGCGCGTGCCTCTGGAAGCCACGGGTGGCCTGGAGACGGTGGCCGTGCGTGTGCCCGACCACCCCGTTGCCCTCGCGCTGCTGTCAGCCTTCGGCGGCGGTGTCACCGCCCCGTCCGCCAATCGCTTCGGCTCGGTGAGTCCCACCACGGCCAGCCACGTCCGGGCGGAGCTCGGGAATGCCGTCGACTTCGTCCTGGACGGCGGTCCCTGCGGCGTCGGCGTCGAGTCGACCATCGTCGACGTCATGGGTGAGACCCCGGCCATCCTCCGGCCCGGCGGAGTGACCCGCGAGGACCTCGAAGCGGTGCTGGGGTATCCGATCGAGGTCCCGTCCACGAGCCATGTCCGGGTGCCGGGTCAGCACCCCTCGCACTACGCGCCGTCTGCGCGGGTCGTCCTGGTCGAGCCGGAGAAGGTCGTCGACGAGGCGCGGCTCGCGCAGGAGCAGGGGCACCAGGTCGGCGTCCTGCTTCCCCCGTCCCTCGCCGACACCCCGGTGAAGGCGCACGCAGTAGTGGATGTCCCAGCGTCCCTGGCCGACTACGCGCGCGAGCTGTACGGGTTCCTGCGCGAACTCGACCGGCGGGGGTGCGACCTCATCGTCGCCTCCTTGCCGGGGGAGGAGGGGCTGGGACTGGCGATCGCCAACCGGCTGCGCCGCGCCGCGGGACCCCGGCCCACCGCGTGACCAGCACCGACATTGAACCTTTTCGCGTCACCGGACGCGATTGATCTGCTCCTCTGTGCACAATGCCCTCGTGCAACTGCTGCCCATTCCTTGCCCCGCCCACCTCATTCCGGACGCCACCGGCACCGACGCCTTCCACGACGTGTACCGGACGGCCATGGCGCAGCAGGCTGTGTTCGTCGCCATCGAATCCGAAAGACGTCAGCGGTGGACCGTGAAGGCGGACACGCTCACTGCCGGCTCCGGCCACGCTGTCGACGATGCCGTGAACGATGCGGTCCGGGCCGCGATCACCTGCCTGGTCGAAAACCGTGAGGTCGACCTGGACGCCTACGCAGGCCCGATCTACTTCATGATGCACGGCGTGCGGAGCGAAGACCGAGCCCGCGAACTAGCGGCTGCACTCCACGCCGCCCTATACGGAGACCTGGGACCCCTGACCCGCGCTGTGCCTCCCGTGTCCTGACGGCCGACCGCGGCAGATCGAGCTGAGGGGCCGCGCCGCAGCGGTCAGGACGCCGTGGGCATAGCCGCGTCGAGGCCGCGAGCGGCGACGAGCTGGGCACTGCCGTCGGCCAGGCGGTAGCGCAGGCCCACCACGGCGGTCTGGCCGGCAGACCTTGTCGGTGAGGACCCGGGAGCGGTCCAGCAGCAGGTCGGCGGTGTGCCTTGTGTGCTCGGCGAGGATCTCCTCCGGCTCAACCCGTCCGGCGGCCCGGGCGGCCAGCACGCTGGGGGTCACCCGCTCGACGACGTCCCGGACGGTACCCAGCCGGCGTCACGCCGTCCTCCAGCGCGGCGCACGCCGCGCCGACCGCGCCGCACGAGCCGTGCGCGAGGATCACGACCAGCGGGCAGCCCGGCACCTCCACGCCGAACTCGATGCTGCCCGGCACCTCCGGGCCCATGACGTGGCCGGCGGGGCGCACCACGAACAAGTCGCCCAGACCTCGGTCGAAGATGATCTCGGCGGCCAGCCGCGAGTCGGAACACCCGAACAGCACGGCGAAGGGCTGCTGGGACGGTGCGGTCTCGGCGCGGCGAGCGGCGTCCTGGTTCGGGTGCTCTGATGTGCATGCGGCACCGTGAGCTGTTCGTGAAGCTGGGGCGCCCGCCGCTGAAGGAGTTCCTCGCCCATCGGCTCGTTCGGCCGTTGCCGGGGTTCGGCCTGTGCTCCGTGGACGCCTGCCACCGGCACCGGGCGAACGGCTCGAACCTGTGCTGCCCACCGCACTGGGTGAGGTGGAAGGAGGCACAGGCCCGCGGTGTCGACTTCGAGCAGTGGTGCCGCACGGAGCCCGGCACTTCTGAAACCACCGCGGTGAGCCTCCGTGGCCTGCCGGTCCTGGTGACCGCCGAGGTCCTCTACGCGCTCCAGGCTCGCACGGACGCCGAGGTCAAGAGCCCGCCCATCCTCCTGCGAGGCATCGTCCAGCATCTGCGAGAGCAGCGCGTCGAACAGTTCGACGGCGTCCAGGTCCGCCGCAACACCCACCTGGCCGGCACGGCCATCGCCATGCGCCGCACGCTCGCGGCGGCCATCTCCACTCCGGAACTGGAGCAGATCAAGGACGTCTGGAACATGGCCGCCTTCGGCCTGGGCCAGTGGCGGAGGCTGGACTTCACCCCGCTGCACCAGGAATGGATGCGGCGGGCCTGCAAGACGTGGGTGCTGGACGAGATTCCCCGCCGCTACGGTAAGAACATCCCCAACCGTCTCTCCGAGATGATCCTCTGCCTCCGCTTCCTCTCGCAGAGCATGGTCCGCTCCCGTGAGGACCGCGGGGAGACCATGGCCGCGCTCGGCCGCAGCGACATCGAGGCGTTCACCCCGTACGTGGCCCACCTGGAACACACCGGCGAGGTCAGCTCCTTCCGCCGCACGACGGTCTTCTGGTTCACCGGCCGTTTCCTGCGCGAGATCCGCGACATGGGCCTGACCGCCCCGGCGAGTTCCTCGCCGATCTGCCCGATGACTTCGCGCTGCGCAGGCACGGCATGCCGCCGGTCATCGCCGAGGAGGGACCGGGCCGGGCCCTGCCGAGGGAGATCCTCACCCAGCTCTGCGAGCGGCTGCCGTCCCTGGACCAGATCCGCGACGGCAGCGAGGACATGCGCAACGCGATCGAGGTCCTCGTCGATACCGGACGGCGTCCCGAAACGAGATCGGCTGCTTGCCCTGGGACTGCCTGGAGACGGATGAGCATGGCAGGTCCGTGCTCATCTACACCGACTTCAAGAACAACCGGACCGGCTGCCGTCTGCCGATCCCGGACTCCACCGCTGAAATCATCGTCAGGTAGAAGAAGTCCATCCGCGCCCGCTTCCCGGGCACCGAGCTGTCCAAGCTGGTCCTCTTCCCCCGGCACCGGCAGAACTCCGAGGGAACCCAGCCGTTCCGCATAGAGCACATCGGTAACGTCCACCGCCGCCGGGTCGACGCCATGCCGCCCCTGCTTCTCGCCGCCGGCACCGAGTTCTCCAAGCTGGAAGTCGTTCCCTGCTCCTACCGGCACTGCTACGCGCAACGGCACGCGGACGCCGGAACCCTGCCCGACGTGCTCCGTGAACTCATGGGTCACAGATCATTGCAAACTGCACAAACCTACTATCGGGTGACCGAGAAGCGGACCCGGTCCGCGGGCGACAAGCGCGTCTCGCACCAGTTCGACCGGCACGGCAACCGGATCTGGACCGAGGCCCGCCAGCTCCTGGAGCACGAGCACGCCCGCCTGCGGATCGGTCAAGTCTCCGTGCCCTACGGCATCTGCGTCGAGCCGAGCAACGTCAAGGCCGGCGGCCATGGCTGCCCGTTCCGGTTCCGCTGCGTTGGTTGCGATCACTTCCGCACCGACCCGTCGTAGGTGCCCGAGCTGCGGGCCTACCTCGACGCACTGCTGCGAGACCGCGAACGCCTCGCCGCGGCGACCGAACTGGACGACAGGGCCCGCACCGAATCGACTCCGTCCGAGGTGGAGATCAAGCGCATCCGGACCCTGATCCGCCGTGTCGAGACCGACCTCGAAGGGCTCACGGACGACGAGCGTGAACAGATCAAGGAGGCCACCCGCACCCTTCGGAAGACCCGAACCGTCTCCCTCGGAATGCCCGGCGTCCGGGCACCCGAGCCGGACCTGCGGCTGGACCGCGACGCATGACCGCGTCACCGGACCACCTGGCCGAGGCACGGGCCGCGGACTCCGAACGCCGCCGGGCCCGAGTCTTCAAGGCCCTCGACCAGTTCGCCGCCCACGGTGAGGAGGTCACCGTCTCCGCGGTCGCCCGCGCGGCCGGCGTCCACCGCAGGCCTGATTCACCGCCACGGCGACCTGCACGCTGCCGTCCTTGCCCGCGCCGCCGAACCCGCCGCCCGGTACTGCCGCCGGGTCCCAGGTCAGCCGCCAGTCGCTGCTGGCCGACGTCGCGAACCTCACGGCCCGCAACGGCTGTCTCTGCGCGCACATCACCCGGCTCGAACGACGCCTGTCCGAAGCGCTCGGACAGGCCGTCTGGGAAGCCTCCGGGCTCGGTGCCCCCGCCGACGTCGAAACACTCACCCGTCGGATCGGCGAGCTGGAGCAGCGGATCCTCGACCTCCGCTCCGAACTCGCCGAGCGCGACGAGGACCTCGCCGCCGCACGCGCCGCGAACCGGGACTTGATGGCTCAGCTGAACAGCTGACGGGGTGGTTCCGGAAAACGCGGGAGACGTGTCTTCTGCCGGCGGCAGAACACCGGCCCCACCGGGCTCGGCGATCACTACAGTCCGAGCTCATGACGACAGTTACCACGCGCATGGTCGAATACGCGGCCGACGGCCTGACGATGATCGGGCACCTCGCACTCCCGGCCGGTGCCGGCCGCCGGCCCGCGGTCCTGGTCGGGCCCGAGGGGGTGGGGCTCAGCGACGTCGAGCGCCGCCGAGCCGATGCGCTCGCCGAACTGGGATACGTGGCGCTGGCCTTCGACCTCCACGGAGGTCGCTACTTGGGCGATCCCGAGGAGATGCTGGCCCGTTGCATGCCGCTGCTCGCCGACCCCGACCGGATGCGAGGCATCGGCCACGCGGCGCTCGACGTGCTCCGCGCCGAGCCGCGAACCGACCCCGACCAGATCGCCGCCGTCGGCTATGGCACCGGGGGCGCAATCGCGCTGGAACTCGGTCGTGATGGCGTCGACCTGCGCGCGATCGGGACAGTCAACGCACTGACCACGGGCCGACCGGGTGAGGCGGCGCGCATCCGCTGCCCAGTGTGGGCCGGGGTCGGGTCGGAAGACCCGATCATGCCGCCCGCGCAACGGGACGCGTTCACCGCAGAGATGCAGGCTGCGGGTGTCGACTGGCGCCTCGTGGTCTACGGCGGCGCCTTGCACGCCTTCCACCACCCACCGGTCGACCACACCGTGCGTCCCGGCGTCGGCTACCACCCACGGCACGCACAGCGAGCTTGGCGTGACGTCGTCAACCTGCTCGCCGAGTGCCTGCCCATAACGGAGTGATCTGGTCGGCAACCGCGATTCCGGACCGCAAGCCCAAGCCGCTCGACCGGCCCCCTTTGCCAAGCTCGGCCACCCGCCGCCGGTGCTTACCGGTCACCACGGCAGGTTTCCGGCGCATTCCGGTCCTGCCCCTGACGAAGCCGTCGCCATCACCCCCAACACACCGGGGCAGCGGCGTTGGTCGCCAGGTGCACAGTGTTGTCAGCAACGATGACCAGGGCATTCGCCAGACCGGACGGCACGGCCAGGGGCGACCCCTGGTTCTTCTGCACGTCGGCCCAAGCGACCCGACGTGAGGCAGGCGCCAGCAGGTTCCGCGCCCAGACCAGGTACTTCGCGACCCGATAGCGGTCCAGGACAACGAGCGTCGCCGCGATCACCGCAAGTGTGAGCGGGGACTGTGTGATCAGCAGGAACGGCAGCCCGTATGTGGTGCCATGCACGATCGCGGGCCACCACCGCTTGACCTTCTCCGTCGCCATCCACTCCGACTGGATGAGGTAGTCGCCGGCCAGATGCGCCAGCAGGCTCTCGAAGATCAACATCAGGCGGCCACCGCCTCGGTCCGCGACACCTGTCGCTCACCCAACGACCGCGGACACACGCCCCGGAGCTGCACGGTCATCGTGCCTCCCGGGCTCGAACTCCGAGCGACCCCGAGAGAAGCGACGTGGCGGGCCACCGCACGGCGACCGAGAGCGCTGGTGGTCATGGTCGGGCGGGTGGAGTCCGGCGTGGCGGCGGAGCCGTCGGCCACGCCGTACAGGCGCTTGCGCACCGCCGTCTTGGAGCCCTGCACCCAGTTTGTCGCTGCTTTCTTGGCGCGTCTCACATTCCTCAACTCCCGTTAACCGGACATGGGATTAGCTCTTGATGAAGGTCGTGTCGCGGGCCTAGTCCGGCCGCGTGTTGGTGCACTTCTTCTCTGCCGTGGGCTGGCAGTCCTGGGGGTCGATGGCGACCCGTTGATCCCCGAGCGCATGCCGGTGCTGTTTGACGACGACTTCCTGTTCGAGGACGAGGGCGGCCCGCGGGCGACGCGGGCGGTGAACACCTGGCTTCGTACATTGCCGTCGGGCGGGGCGCCGTCGCCGAACTCGTGGCGGGCGTAAGCGCCGGCGGCCCGGGACTGGCTGATGCATCTGCGGCGGCACCGTGTCGCGGTGTTCGGTACGCGGCGGGAGCTGGTGGCCGCGCTCGGTACGTACGCGGACCGTCGGCTGTCAGGGCCGTTGGACGAGCGGCTGGAGCCTGCGTCGTGGGAGTTGCAGGTCACCGCGCTGAGCCGGTTCTACGACTGGGCCGAGAGCGAGGGCCTGGCCGTAGCGGTGCCGTTCACGGTGGCCACCGGCAAGCGGATGGTGCAGGGCCGGCTGGTGGAGACCCGGTGCAACCGGGCCCGGACGCGGCGGCCGAAGCCAGACGTGAAGGTGCAGTATCTGGAGTCGGACTTCGCCGATCTGTTCCGCTACGGCCTGGCCGGGCTGGGCCCGGACGGTCTGGAGAACGCGACGTTCCGCGGCCGCTTCCCGGGCCGGAACGCGGCGACGGGCGGTCTCATGCTGGGCGCCGGGATGCGGAGCCCGGGATTTCACCCACCTGCTGGTCCACGAGGTTCCGCCGCTGCCAGCCGAGCCGACCGAGGTGCCGATCCCGTGGACGGGTCCGGAGCTGGCGGCCAAGGGGCGGAAGTTCCGCACGACGTGGATCGACTACGCCTCGCTGGCGGCGGTGCACTCCTGCATCGCCCTGGACAGGGAGATGTCGCGAGGGTCGTGGCGGCCGAGGAGTCCTCTGGTGGTGGAGGAAGCGGACTTCTACGGCGGCCGGGTCAACGGCCGGCGCACACGCTGGGCGGCGCTTCGGCCGGAGGAACGGCTGCGACTGGTCGGCAGCTTCAGTGCACCCGACACCTTTGCCAGGCCGCGCCGAGGAAGACGGTGCGGTTCGCGGCCACAAGCCCGCTGTGGCTGTCGGAGATCACCAGCTGGACATTCTCCCGACGGCGGGCCCGCAAGGAACGCAAGAACTTCGTCCAGAACAGTTTGGACTCGCTGTCGCCGACCATCAGCCCGAGGATCTCGCGGTGCCCGGTGGCGGAGATGCCGGTGGCGATGACCACCCTGGGAGACGATCCGGTGGTTGACCCTGGCCTTGCAGTAGGTGGCGTCCAGGAAGACGTAGGGAAAGACGGTGCGGTCCAATGGCCGTTCCTTGAACGCGTCGAGTTCGGCGTCGAGTTGACCGTAGATGCTCGACACCTCGGACTTGGAGATCCTTCCGCCAGCGGCTCGCTGGCGGAAGGGCACGCGTAGGCGGGGAGGACTCCGCCGGGCTAGTTTCTTCAGCCGGACGATCCAGCCACTCCGGCGGGCCGCCAGGCGGACATGTTCGTGTAGTGCTGGACCAGCGTTGCCCGGGTCCACGTGCCGTTGGCGTAGCGCATGGTGTGGAAGAGCGTGCCGCGGTTATCGTCCGAGGCGAAAACGAGCTGGAGGTTTCCTGCAACGTTGACGGCGATGACCTCATTCAGCACGGTGCCGATGAAGCCTGCGTGGTTGCGGTCCACCCGCGCGTTGATGTCGTCCCAGGTGCTCCAGTGCCCGTTCGGGCTGCGGATGGCGCGGTACTGCGCGACCTGGCCGTTGGTCAGCACGACCATCTGCAGACTGCTGCCGAACCCGGCCATGGCCACCCGGATCGGTATGCCCCAGTGGCGGGGAGTGCCGTTCCAGGACAGCACGTTGCTCCACGGCGTCCACCTGCCGTTCGCGCCGAGTGCGGTGTGCAGAACGGTGCGGTGGATCTGGTCCACCGCGGTCACCTGCAGCCCTCCGCCGACCGAGGCGGCCGACAGACTTTCGAACCAGTCGTTGCGGTAGACGCCGCCCGGCGCCACCTGGTCGGGCGTGGTCCAGGTGCCGTTGGACTGCTCCATGGTGTGCATCAGGCGGCCGTTGGTGTCGATGTACACCAGGTGCACGTGGGTTCCTACGACGGCTGCCGCGAGGTGGTTCCGCGTCGGCTTGGAGGTCACCCGCACCGGCGCCAGGCCGTGCATCGGGGCGGGGGCGGGCCAGCTGCCGTCCGGGGTCTGGGTGGTTTCCTCCAAGGTGACGTCCGAGCCGGTGGGCTGCTCGATGAACAGACGCAGCCGGCCGTTCTGCACCACGTCGGTGAAGTCGTAGAAGAACCTGTTCTTGAACAGCTGCTTGGCCGGGGCCCACTTGCCGTTGGCGTATCGGGCGGTCTGCAGGACCTCCCAGTTGGCGCCCTGCACAAGCAGGTCGAGCCCGCCTTTGCCGGCCATGGCCGCCGGGCGGGCCGGGGCGGCGGCCGCCGCCCGTGAAGTATCTGTCCCAGGACGGTCAGGACGCCGATGGCCTGGTCGACGACGACGGCGTGCGAGGCGAGGGCCTGCCGCAGCTGCCGGTTTTCCGCCCGCAACCGTTCCAGCTCTTCCATCAGCTCATCGACCGACGCCGATGTGGACTGAGGACGGGGATGGACGGATGAGGCCAAGGCAATCACCGAGAAAGACAGCGGACAGGGTCACTCTCACACGCCTGCCCCGGTTCCGCTGTCAGCATCCATCCGATTCCAGTGCGTCACTACGCGGTGAGTTCCCCCGGCAGTAGCTTTCCGGAGGACAGCCGCGGGGGGCTTGCTTCCCAACCTCACTGGGGACGAGTCACCACCTGCTTACAGATCCAGGCGTGTCTGCCGCCTGGATACACTGCCCCGCCGGGAGGAGCTTTTCCTCTGTCTGTGCCGGGACGGTCGGCAGGTGGCTTGATGTGAAGGAGTCCGAGCGTGGGTGCCCTACATGCGGTGGCCGGGGTGGCCCCGGCGGTGCCCGGGAGGGCCGCGTTGGAGGTGAGCCCGTTGCCCGGTCGTTCCGGGATACGGGCCCGCGGTGAGATCAGCGCCCTCACTCGCCCGTCTTGGGAGCAGGCCCTGTCCGAGTTGGCCCGGCGGCACGCGGGCGTGTCGTACGTGGAGCTGTCGGATGTGGTGTTCATCGACGTGGCCGGGGTAACCGCGCTGGCGGTCACCGCCATGACCCTGCCCGACGGGAGGGTTGTGGTCGAGAATCCCCCGCCGCAGCTGCCGCGGGTTTTGGAGATGTTCTGGCCGGGCCTGGACCGGATCGAGGTGGCTCTGTGATGAGCACGGTGACCACCCACGAGGCGTTCGTGCATCCTGCCCTTTTCTACCGCACCGAGCAGGAGTACACGCGGCAGACGGTGGCCTTCCTGCGCGAGGGCCTGACCAACGGCGAGCCGATGGCCGTGGCGGTGCCCGGCCCCAACCTGGAGCTGATCAAGGCAGGTCTGGGCGGGGACGCCGAGGGCATCCTGTTCCTGGACATGACCGAGGCCGGCCGCAACCCGGGGCGGATCATCCCCAAGGTGCTGCGCGGATTCGCCGACGCCCACCCGAAGGGGCGTGTGCGGATCATCGGCGAGCCGATCTGGGCCGGACGCAGCGCGGTGGAGTACCCGGCGTGCGCGCAGCACGAGGCGCTGATCAACGCCGCGTTCGAGGGCCGGGCGGTGACGATCCTGTGCCCCTACGACGAGGCGCGGCTGGACCCGGAGGTGATCGCCGATGCGAAGGTCACCCACCCGACCCTCATCAGCGCAGAGGGACGTGAGTCGGTCAGCGACGTCTACGACTGGCAGGCGGTCGTCGATCGGTACAACCAGGTGCTTGTGCCTGCACCGGACGCCGCGGCCTTCTCCTACGGTGGTGAGGACCTGCCGGCGGTCCGCCAGTTCGCTCTCGCTCAGGCGATGCGGCTGGGCATGGCCGGGGAGCGGCTGATGGATGTGGAGCTGGCGGTCGCGGAGCTGACGACCAACAGCGTGGTCCACGGCGGAGGCCGCGGGACACTCGCGGTCTGGGCCGAGCAGGCGCAGCTGGTGTGTGAGGTCCGCGATGCGGGCCGGCTGGCCGATCCGCTGGCCGGCCGCCGCCCGCCGGAGCGCGGCCAGTTGGGCGGCCGGGGCCTGATGCTGGTCCACTACGTTGCCGACCTGGTGCGCGTGCACACCGGCGACGACGGCACAACCGTGCGCTTCTACCTCAGCTTGTGACAGCGCGCGTGGGCGGCCACCTGCCCGGGTGGCCGCCCGCCCTGCTCGTCTCGCGGACCTTGGCTGACGGGTAGAAGCGCGGGGTGGTGCTCCGAGTGCGTCGTGATCAGCAGGTGGGGTGGGTGAGTCGGGCCATCGCTGTTGCCGCGTCTGCAGCCATTCATCCAGGAAGTGCCTGGTCAGCGGCGTGTCGAGAGGGACGGTGTGCGGCTGGCCGCGCAGGTGCAGTTGGAGGGTCTCCTACGCAAAGTCGGGACGGAGACTGTGACACCGAGGTGTGGTCGGCGTCATCGACGTCCTGGGGGAGCCACCACGCGCATTTCGCTGATCGCACACGTTGCGCTCCCCGGCCTTCACGGTGAGCGAGCAGGGATGGTATGACTACGTTGCGTGATCTTGCGTGACGGTCTTGTGCCGGGGGTGCAGTGTGACGGGGGCGCTTGAGCCAAGTAGAGACGGAGCAAGGCCCGTCTTCGAGGACGTTGCGGAGCTGAAATCGCCAGCGGTTGTGGTGGTGGACCCGCCGACCCAGAGCGCTCCCCTGCCCTCACCTCAGGTGTACCTGCAGTACGTCTTCGACGCCGATGACTGGGAGGACTTCACCGTCGAGTGGGTTCATGCGCTCGGCCTGTGGGAAGGCCGGCCTTACGTCCGGGTGCAACGGACGGGTGGAGCCGGAGACCGTGGAGCGGACGTAGCGGCCTGTCCGAGCCCCCAGTGCACGGCCGGCGAGTGGCACTGCTACCAGTGCAAGCACTACGTCAAACCGCTTGGTCAGTCGGACGCTTTCCTGAGACGGTCAAGATCTTCACGGCGAAGGTGCTGGGCGTGTACGAGCTGCCCACGCGCTACGTCTTCGTTGCACCCAAGATCGGCACGGGTCTGGACCGTCTCCGGCTCAACCCGCCACAGCTGAAGAAAGAGTTCTTCAGTGCGTGGGATGAGGAGCCTCCAAAGCTCGGGACGAAGCTCACCTCCGAGGTGCGGACCGCAGTGGGGGATCTGGCGCGAGAGACGGTCTTCTCGATGTTCGAGACCCGGAACCTGGACGAGATCCTCGAACTGCATGCCACGACTCCACACCACGCGAGACGCTTCCCGCAGCGGCTCAAGCCGCGTCCTGCCGCCGACCCGGCTCCGCCCGACCAGGAAGCCCATGAGGCCGTCTACGTCCGCAAGCTCCTGGACGCCTACAACGCCAAGCACGGTCTCGCCCCCGGAGACGCTTCAGCAGGCCCGCGAGCACGCCAAGGTCAAGGGCCACTTCAGCCGGCAGCGCGAGGCGTTCTTTCATGCTGAGTCACTGTGGCGTTTTGCTCAGGAGAGTGTCCCGGAAGCGACTTATGAGGCGATCGAAACCGACCTGCACGACGCGGTGGTAGAGATCGAGGATGGCGACTACGACCACGGCCACGCACGGCTGGAAGCGGTTTTGGACGCGGCGGTCATCCACAAACCGAACCCGGCAAACATCCTCGCCCCGGTTGTGAAGGTCATCGACCTGAAGGGCATATGTCACCGTCTGGCGAACAACCACCGGCTGACCCGGTGCAAAGAGGAGCCCCAGTGAATCCTCTCAACAGCCCCCTGGAAGTCGGCATCCGCGCCCTGGTGCTCCTGTCAGAGACCTTTCCGCGCCGCCTGGACGTTGCCCAACTCGTCTAGCTGGACCATGCCATGCTTCACAGCGGCGAACTTGATCATGGCCCGGTCGCTCTCCATTCTGATCTCCCCGCCGGCCCCGGAGAACTCGGCATGCGCCGCCGCCTCATCGAGCAGGGCCTCATGGTGCTGCTGCGTGCTGGCCTCGTGGACATGGCCGCCACCGACGACGGCTTCATGTACGGAGCCACGGAGGAGGGCGCCCCGATCACCCTCCACCACGACGCCTGCGACCCCGCTGCCCACGTGGAGGTGGTCTGCTCCGCCCGCGGCGAGCCGATGCGGTCGGAAGCTATCTCCACGCGGATGGGCCCGGGCCATCCGGAGCGGCTCAGGAAGCAGCCGGACGTCCAGCGCCGCTTTGAGCGCTTGTGATCGGCCCCGGCACCTGACGGGTTTTCGCATGGGTGCGGCGACGGCGTGCCCACGTGCTGCGGCGAACTGACCGTCAGAGCTCGAGGCCCCCGCCGGTCTCGTACGACGACTGCTCCGACGTCTGGGTGAGGGCCATTGGTACTGCGCCGGAGGCTCCTTCCGAGGCCGAGTGGAAGCGGGCGACTTCGGATCGGGACACCAAGCCGCGCGCGGGAGGGACCGGCGGCCCGGACGCCGATGCGCTTGGCCTTCTCGGCCTGCTCGCCTCCGGCTGTACGGATGTGGTCGTCGCTCGGACGCAGGGTTGAAGCCGGCGCACCACCCAGCGTCGTATCCACCGTCTGATCACGGGACTGGGCGCAGCCACCCACTTCCAGGCCGCCGCCGCTGGCTGCCCTGAGTTGGCCGGCGTGATCGGCGACCTCAGCTGTCTCTTCACTGCTGTGGCCATCGGCCACAGCAGTGAAGGGCCGCCCCCGTCATGGACATCAGCTCCGAGGGCGGCTCTCCGCCACCAGCCAATGATCGACCGCACCACAAGCATCGTTCACCGACTGCGCCTCAGCCGTGCGTGAGGCACGGCCCGGCTCCTGGAGGCGGGCCGGGCCGTCGTGTGTCGGTTCTGCCGGCTCGCACCGGCCCCTTCCTGTGCAGCGTCAGGTCTGGGCCCGGGACTTACGGGTAGCCGACCAGGTAGGCCACGTTGCTGCTGGGTGTGACCTGGTTGCCGGTGTTGTCGATGATGTGGTTGATGGTGCCGTCGCCGCCCAGGACTGTGGTGACCATGCTGTGGAACTTCACGGTGGACGTGGTGGGGACCTCGATGGCATGGCCGAGGACGACGGAGGGGTTGTCGCGGAGGTAGGCGTACACGCCCACCCCCCAAGCCTCGTGCGAGGTCACGGAGTTGGCGACCTTGTAGGAGGCGTAGCCGAGGTCGCCTCCGCTGGTGGTCCAGCTGGACTGGTCGGGCACGTCGTAGGGGGTCTCGCTCTGGTAGAAGTACGTGCGGCCGCCGTTGCCGTTCCAGGTGGTCTGGTACTTCTGGTAGTGCTCGACCGCCAGGCCGTACATGGTGACGTTGTTGCCGTTGACGATCAGTCCGTTGACGGCCGGGTTGGTCGTCCAGCCGACGCCGTTGGTGTGGTCGGCCCGCCACAGCCACAGGTCGTCGCCAATGACGTCGTTGCTGTTGACCACCAGTGTCTGGGTGGCCTTGCCGGCGATGTCGCCGCCGATGCGGAAGAACACGTCGTGCAGCACGATGGGGTCGGCGGTGTGGCCGGCGGTCGAACCGGCCGGGCCCACCTGCATGAGTGTGCTGGAGTTGGTGGTGTTCGCGCTGATCAGCAGCCCGGCGATGTCGATGCCGTCGACATCCGCCGTGGTGATCGCCGTGACGCCGTTGTCCGGCACGAGGGTGGCCAGACCCAGTCCCAGGACCACTGTGTCGGGACGGGTGATGTTCAGAGGGGCGGACAGGTGGTAGACGCCCGGGGTGACGATCAGGTTCTTGCCGGCGGCGAGGGCGTTGTTGATCGTGGTGGCGGTGTCACCGGGCTTGACGATGTAGAACTGGCTGATCGGCAGTGAGGTGCCCGGGGCGTTGCCGTTGATCCAGTCCGGGCCCTGGACATTGGTGCGCACGGACGGGACGAAGACCTGCCAGTTGCCCGAGCCGTCGACGTAGATGAACGGCTTCTCGCGCATCACCGGGCTCTGCGCGACGGTGGTGTACTGGGGGTTGGGGAAGCTGGTCGCCGGTGCGCCGGTGTCACCGACGAAGACCATGTTCCAGTTGTGCCCGGTCCAGCCGCCTTCCATGGCCGTGTCCTGGGTGAGGAACTGCTGCTGGGTTCCTGAGTTGATCTGTCCGGAGACGCGGGAGTCGCCGATGTAGCCGCCGCTGGACCAGTTGCTGGTGGTGCCGTGGCTGTCGTCCCACAGCTTCATCCCGCCGTGCACGTCCATGCGTCGGAACGGGTCGGCCTGCGAGACGGCCCACATGGTGCTTCCCGAGCTGGGGCTCACCGACATGTTCTCGACGTCACGCCAGAAGTTCTGGGTGGCGTTGCCGTCGCTGGTGTGCCCCGCGACGTGTACGCCGCCGCCCGTGATCGACACCTGGTCCGGTGACAGGCCCAGTCCGGAGACCTGGGTGTAGTAACCGACGGGTATGTCGACGTTGTAGGTGCCGGGGGTGAACAGCAGGGCGTTGCGTTGGGTGCCGAACTCGTTGGTCTGCTGGGTGCTGTAGACAGAGTTGATCTGCGCCTGGATGGTGGACATCGGCATCGACGGATCGAACACCGTGACGTTGGGGCCGAAGTCCGGCGTGTTGGGCGGCGGAGTGAGGCCGCCGGTGAGCGTGAAGGACTGGGCGGCGGTGCCGTTGCACGTGTACTGCTGCAGTTGGACGCTGTCGGCGGTGGACGCGGACGGTACATCGAGACACTTGCCGCTGTTGCGGTTGACGAAGTGGTACGTCCCGGAGGCCTCGGCGACCGGCAGCCACTGCTGGTTGGAGCCGCCGCCGTAGAGCCACAGCTGTGTCAGCGCGCCGTCGGCCGTTGAGACGTCGGTCTCGTCCCACACCTGATTCGGCGCGGAGGCCACACCGATCCGGTAGTAGCCGCTGTCGGTCGCGGTGAACTGCCAGGACTGGGCGGCGGTGCCGTTGCAGGTGTACTGCTGCACAGCCGTGCCGTTGCCGGTGGCCGCGGCCCGCGCGTCAACGCACTTGCCGCTGTTCACGTTGACGACGGTGGTGGGGGCGGTGGGGATGGTCGCTGCACTGGCGCTCGGGGCCGAGGTCAGCGAGATGCCGGCGGCGGCCGGCAGCAGGAGCGCCGCTGTGAGGGCGGTGGTGCGTCTGCGATGACGATGGGCTCGGGCGAGCACAGCGAGAACGTTGGTCACGCGTGTCTCCTAGGGCGCCTGTGGGGACGAGAGGTTGATCGGACGTTAAGCGCCGCCCCACGGGTCGTCAATATAAGTTGAAAGAAAAGCCGTGAACTATGTGCCGGGCGCACAACGACCACTGTCCGCGGGCGCCTTGGGTCCTGTGGACAGTGGTCGATTCACCGGGTCGGATCAGTGGGAGAACTGCTGGATCTGGCTTCCGTCGCCGCGTACGTTCAACCGGTGCGGGTTGCCGGGTCAAGCTGGACGACGCGCTCGCGATGCGTTTCGAGCCGACCGTTCCAGCCACCGAACTGCGGTACTCGACGCGGGTCACGGTGCCGACCGTCGTACTCGCGACGTGTGAGTGGGCGTTGGGGTGGTGGGTGGGCGTCGGCGGGTTCGTGGTGTGGATGTCGTGGTAGGGGGTGGGGGGCGGGGTTGTGGTCGCTGCCATGGGGTGACCAAGTGGGTGTTGTGGTGGGGCTGGCTGGTTGGTTGCTGGCTGTCATGGGTTTCGCTGTTCCTGTGTGAGGGGTTGGCGGGGTGGGGTGGGCTGGGCTGTATGACGGTTCAGGGGGTTTCGGTGGGTGATCCCGGGGCGGGGTCGGCTGGGGTTGTGCGGGCCGGGGGTGTGCCGTGGGCGGGGGGTGTGGTGGTGCGTCGGCTTCTTGCGGTGGATGGGGAGGGGACGCTGACTGCGCTGCATGTGCGGATCGCGGCGGGGTTGGCGGGTGTGTCGGAGCGGACGGTTTGGCGGTGGCTGGCTGATGGGCGCCGGGGCCGTGTCGAGGCGCGGCCGCGGCAGGACGGGTTTTCGCTGAGTGACGCCTTGTGGGGGGCTTGCGGAGGCGGGTGGGAACGTCGCGGAGTTGCGTCGCAGGATGCTCCGGGTTCAGGAAGAGGGGGTTGTTGGAGGGGTGGGGTGCGCAGTGTGTGCTCTCGCTGCCGACGCTGCACCGGGTGATCAAGCGGGATCTGGGGGCGGGCCGGGTTCTTGAAGTAGCTCGTCCGGCAGGGGCCAGGGTGGGGCTGGAGCCGAGCCGGTATGACCGGGCGTTGGCAGTTGTGGGGCTCGTGGACGGGGCGGGTGGTCCGCTTGTTGTCGACGGGCCGGCCGTCGACGTGCCGGTGCTGGAGGGCGCCGCGGATGCTGGGGTGCGGGGCGGCGGTGTGCGGTTGTATGTGCCGGGGGCCCGGCTGGTGTCCACACGGCAGGTGGCCGCTGTGGGGCCGCGGCCCGCGGGATGTGCTGTGTGTAGGGGGACACGGGCCTGGGGAAGACGGTCGCCGTCGAGCAGGCGTTGCATCTTCTGTCCGGCCGGGTGCCGGTGTGGCGGGCGGTGGCCGGCCGGGCACCCGGTCTGCCACGGCTGCGGGCCTCGCTGTGTGAAGCGCTCGGGCTGCCGTCGGGGGCGCTGCCGCACCGGGCCGGGCCGGCCAGGCTCTGACGCGGGCGCTGGCCGAACCGGGTGTGCTGTTTATCGATGCTGCCCAGCGTCTGACGCCGCCGTTGCTGGATTGTCTGCGGCAGTTGTGGCGGGCTTTGCGGTGGCGCTGGTGCTGTGTGGGGCGGGAAGCGAGCGGGCCCTTGAGCACCCCGCCGCGACCACCGTGGGCAGGGCCGTACCCGGACTATGGAACGCTCATCGCCCGGGTTCCGGCGCCGTCCGGCGTGGTCGACGGAACGGCGTCGGTCGCCGTGTCCGGGCGGGTCGTTCGGTCCGTGGCGTACGCGTTGTCACCGAGCATCTCCTCCAGGATCTGGATCGCCCCGCTGACGCGCAGCAGTCCGTCCCGCGTTGTCGCCTCCTCCTGCATGAGTCTGCGCAGTTGCCGTTCACCGTTGTCGTGGTCGCGCTTCAGCTCAGCGATGCGTTCTCGCATCCGGTCATGCGTCTGTGGCTTCTGCTGATCGCTCATCGCGCATTCCTTCCCTGTGGTTCAGGATGCCCGCGCTGTCCGGCTGTCCGTGTTCCGCGGGGTGCAGGTAGTAGTTCCGGTCCGCCTCCGGCTTGTCCTCCTCCACGAGGATCCGGTGGGACTGTGCCCAGGCGTCGTGCCGCACCCCTGTCACCTGCCAGGACACCTTGATGCCCGGCTGATCGGTGCGTACGGTGAAGCGGTTGCCCTTGATCTCGTTCGTCACCGCCACCTGCGCCAGGGAGCCGACAGGCGTGAGCTGGTAGCGGAAGTCGCGGTTCAGTGCCTCGAAGTAGTCAGGGAGGACGACCGTCGCCTCGCCCACGTCATCGGTCTCCACCACTCCGGTGTAGAGGTTCGCCATGTCGGGGGACTCCACGAAGGAGTGGGACAGGTACTTGTTGGCCGGGTCCAGGGGATGGTCGATCCGGAAACTGCCCGCGGGCTTCTCCAGATGGCCGAGGACGCGCATGTCGCCGTTGACGTCGAGTTTGAACGCGGGGGTGATCGTGCCGATCCCCACCCGGTCGTTGCTGCCGCTCAGGGCGATGACGTCGCCGCCGCTCTGGAGGTTCAGGATGCCCTCGCCGATGTCCCGGACGACCGAGCCGAACAGGTGCAGGGCGGCGGGTCCGTCACGTCGGCCGAAGTCCTGGCCGAAAGCTGCCTCTCCGGCCACCGCCAGCCCGTTGCGGCAGGACACGGTTCCGCTGCCGGTGTCCATCACCAGGCCCCAGTGGCCCCCGGTGTTGCCCCAGAAGCCGACGCTGTCGCTGGTCTCCATGCCGACGAAGGCGCGGTCCGTGTCCGTGTCCTTCTGGTGGAGCCAGATGCCGGCCGAGCCGTCGTCGTCGTCGGGGCCCTGACGCACCCTCATCCTCTTCCCCGCGTCCAGTTCGCCCGCGACCGTCAGCCCGTTGCGGCAGGACACGGTTCCGCTGCCGGTGTCCATCACCAGGCCCCAGTGGCCCCCGGTGTTGCCCCAGAAGCCGACGCTGTCGCTGGTCTCCATGCCGACGAAGGCGCGGTCCGTGTCCGTGTCCTTCTGGTGGAGCCAGATGCCGGCCGAGCCATCGTCGTCGTCGGGGCCCTGACGCACCCTCATCCGTCGCTGGACGTCGAGCGCGTTGCCGTCCCCCTGACCGATCGTGATCAGGTCGATGCCCGACCACAGCCGCGCACTGCCTTCGAAGGCATACCACACCCAGCGCTCCCCGTTCCCGGGATGGGTGACGAACTCCTCGACGCTGCGGTCCGCGAAGGAGTATCCGCCCGCGTCACCGCCCGAGTGGGCGCCGGACCCGTTCACGTGCAGGGCCGACGCCGGCGCCCCGTCGACGGCGATGCCGACGCTGCCCGCGTCACCCATGACGGCGAAGGAGGAACCCACCTTCAGGTCGCCCCTGACATCGGCGGAGCCCACGTTCAGGTCGTTCGCGACCTTCAGTGTGGCGATGTCCATCTCGCCCTCGGGACTCACTGTCACGAGGTCCTTGTGATCGTCCTCGTTGCTGAGGTGCCAGGCCCTGTCGTTCCCGGCGAACATCCCGTACGCGGGTCCCGAGTCGTCGTGGGCCAGCTCGATGCCCGAACCCCCGGTGGGCGAAGTGACTTTCAGTCCGTGCCCGTCCGCCTTCCCCGTGGCGATGTGCAGGGGCGCGGAGGGCGACGACGTCCCGATCCCCAGGTGACCGCTGGACCCGTTCGCTGACAGCACCGTGTGCCCGGTGCCGTCGGCGGCGAACACCATGAGGTCCAGGCCGCCGTCGGTACGGCCCCGCAGTTCCGCGGCCGGACCCTGGCCCACCGTCGTCGGTGAACCCGTGGTCACGCGCGCCGCGCGCAGCTCGACCCGTTCCACCGGGACACCCACCGAACGGCGCGCTCCGGACGTGACGCCCGAGACGGAGCCCTTGGCGTCCAGGGACACCTCGGCGAGCACCACCTGCTGTCCCACGTCCTGGAAGCCGGCGATCGGCAGCAGCCGCAGCCACGGGGCGTGGAGCCGGATCAGCCGTGTCTCACCGAGGACTTCACGCCAGGTCAGGGTGAGCACGTAGGTGCCCGCGGACATGCCGGTGGTGTCCAGTCGCGAGCCGTCCGCACCGATCACCACGGTGGGGATGTTCACCGGCTGTTGCGGGTCGACGCCCGGATCGACGATGGCGAATCCGCCCGTCTCCAGGACACTGGTGCGGCCCGCCGCGTCGAGCGCGGTGCCGGGCTGCACCGTCACCCCGGGCTGCCCGGGGGTCGCGCTCACCCCCAGGCCGTCAGCCACGCCCCAGGTGTGCAGGGCCGCTCCGCGCGCCTCGTCGAGAGGCCGGTAGTAGTCCTCCGTGTCCATCAGGGTCTCGGCCCGTTGCGTTCCCAGACTGCGGGCGCTGCCGGTGTCGAAGTTGAAGTATTCCGTGCGCTTGACGGCCATGCCGGTCACCGCTTCTCACTGTGGGGTTGGGGTCATGGTCACCGCGAAGCACCGGCAGTGGGCGGGCTTGTGCTGCTCGACGATGGAGTTGATGGTGCCGAGGGCCTGGCTCAGCTCGCGCTGCTGCTGTGCCGGATCCACCGAGAGCTCCCCGGCGGAGAAGTGGATGACCACGTTGATCTCGAAGGGGTTGGTGCGGGACCGGTGTCCGTCCAGGCCGATCCCGGCGGTCTCGATCTGCCCCGGGTCGCAGATGAGCAGTTGCCGTCCCGCCGCTGTCATCCCCCGGGGGTAGACGAACTGCCCCGGCTCGGTGATTCGCACGATGTCGGCCCCCGCTGCCTCCCCGGACGTCGTCACGCGGTGTAGGCAGGCCGGCACGGCCTTGGCGAGGATGAAGGGATTGTCTGTGGCTGAGGGCCAGAAGGGCCTGAGACCGGCGTCCAGGACGTACAGGACGTCCGTGTCCGCGCGCGTGACCGCGGTGGGGGCGACGAGCGGGTTGTCCGGATGCAGAAGAGGGGTGAGCGTCCAGACGGGGTCGCCGCGGACGACCCGCACCAGGTTCCCGCTCCCCGCACCCGCCGGTGGCTGCTGGTCGCCGCCGTCTCCGATGACGAGCGTGCCGTCGCCGTCGACGAACAGCGACAGGGGCTCCTTGACGACCGCGGGGTCGAGATCCTTGACCGTCACCGCGGCCGGCGTGGGGCGGACGACGAAGACCCTCGGTGCCGCCGGCTCGTCCGGCTCCAGCTTCCGGTCCAGCACCAGCAGATCACCTTTGTCGTCGACGGCCATGGCCAGGGGGAAGACGGAGCCGCCGGAGGCGAGGTTCGTGACCTCGGCCGCCGAGTCGGCCGTGTGCGGATCCGCGACGGAGAGGATCCGTCCGGTGCGCTCCAGGATGAACAGTGTCTCCGGCTGACCGGCCAGGGGCGGGCGTACGGCGACGGCGACGACCTGGCCCATGGTCTGCTGGGGCACCAGGGGCCGGGGGAGCGGCGGGCTGCCGGCGAGATCCGGCTGCGTGTCGGCGTTAAGGCGCCACACCCGGCGCCGGTGCGGCAGCAGGTCGTCCGGCAGCCCGTGTTCGCCGACGTACAGGCTGCCGTCGGAGCCCTGTGCGAGGCACCAGGGACGCATCAGACCTTCGCGGACGACCGCGGGCGGGTCCTGGGTTTCGTCGATCAGCGGGCGGAAGGTCGGCAGCACGGACACCGGGGCCGGCAGGCCCGCGTCGAGCCGCAGGGAGATCAGACAGGATCCGTCGTCCACCGCGACCCGGGGCCGCACCCTGCCGACGGCGTACAGGTCCAGGATGGCGTCGAGTCCGCTGCGCAGCCCGCGGTGCCGATGGGTGCGGCTGATCGCGGCGGTCGCCTTGCGGCGCTGGTACTCGTCCCAGAGCTGTTGGCCCTGGAGTTCGGGGAAGCGGAGGGAGACCCACGAAGCGAGCCACGGCAGGAACTCCGGTGGTGTCGTCCACGGGTCGAAGAGCCGGTGCAGCAGCGCGATCCGCTGCGTGAGCGGAAGATGGGTGTGGCTCTCGTCCCCGGCTTGGGTGTGCTTGTCGTGCACGATCCGTACGTGGTCGTCGATGCCGGTGAGGATCTTCTCGAATACGCGGAGGGCATCGCCGAGGGAGAACTCCTCGTCCTGCCGGACCACGGGCGGGAGGAATCTGAGATAGCTGCTTTCGGGCATGGCTGCTGATCCTCCTGCGGGGCGTCATAGGGTCTGATCGACCGTCACGGTCGCCGGGCCGGCACAGACGAGTTCGTAGTCGGCCACCTGGACCGAGGCGCCCGGCGCCGGCTGGGGGAAGGGCCGGCCACCGGGATAGTCGGGAGTGCCGGGCGCGACGCTGATCTGCCCGATGTATCCCACCGTCTCGGGCGGCATGACCGCCCGGAACAGGTCCGAGCTGAAGACCGGCTGGCCTACCTGCCAGCCCCTGCCGTCCGGTCCGCCCCGGGTCGGGTGGAGAAAGGCGCCGATCTTCCGTTCCACGTCGTCGTGGACCTGTGTCAGGTCGACTCCGGCGTGGACGGCCTCCCGCCACACCTGCACGGACACCTCGGTGACGATCGGCAGGTAGCGCGGCCGGTGGACGAACAACCGGACGGTCAGATCCCGGCGTGCGTCCAGGTACGCCCGTACCGCGTCGAGCAGTTCGGGAGGCGGCTCCGGCTGTGCCACCTGACTGCCCTGATCGGGTACGACGATGACGCTCACGTTCCCGGGAGCGCGGTCGATACCGCCGAACGTCCACGGGTCGCCGTGCGGCGGATAAGGCGTCAGGCACCGGCTGATCCGCACGTCGCTGGACGCCTCCCGCGCAAGGTGCGCGAAGTCGTCGGCGGTGATCGCGCGGTCCTGGATCTTCAGCCGTTCCGGTGCCCGGCGCAGCGTGTCCTCGGTCGGTTCCTCGTCGATCCCGTCGTGGGCGGCGAGGAGATTGGTGACGCTGTCGAGTCCGGCGGGCACGGTGCCGTCCGGTTTGGTGCCGGCCACGGTGACCTGCCCGGCGGACACGTTGCCGGACGCCCCCGACGCGACATGCCGGTAGGTGCGCGCCCTGATCAGGGCGCCGGTCGCGGGGATGCTGCCGTACCCTGCGGTGTTGCGATCGTCGTGGCTTCCGAAGCTGATCTCGCCGGTCACGGGGTTGAGCCGGTAGGCCTTGCCCGGGCCCGGCTGCAGTTCGGGCACGAGCTGCCAGGTCTCCCAGGCCGGCGGGGTGCCCTGCCCGACCTGGACCTCCAGATCGGCGTACGGTGCCTCGGGATCCGGCCGCCGGTACACCGGACGGTGGCGCAGCTCGAACACCTGGAAGGGCGTGCCGTCGCTTTCTCCGAGCGTCTCCGGGGAGTGGATGGTGAGCGCGGTGTGCGCGAGGGCGGAGTTGAACAGGACCCGGTCCAGGCCGATCTCCAGCGGGGCGTCGGCCGGGTTGGCGATCTGCAGGCCGACCCAGAACCGCGGTGCGTCGAAGGGCTCGGCCGCGGCGCCGACGCCGTTCCAGTCCGCTTGCGGATTCTGGGCGGCCCATTGCGCCGGAACGGGCAGGCTCACGCGTTTGTCGTGGAGATCCTTCGTGGTGCCGGAGGGCCCGATGGCGGGCCAGCCCCCGGGCTGCGTGCCGCTGACGGAGGCGGCCCAGGTCACCGTGCCCACGGGAGTGTCCGGGGCGGTCCGGAAGAGCCGGGGCCGCAGCTCGACCTGCCCCTTGACCGGGTCCTCGAAGCCCAGGCACAGATGCGTGGTCAGATGGGGCGGAACCGGTACCAGGCGGCGTCCGGTGCCGGTGCCCACCAGATCGGCGGACACGTTCTCGTAGACGAGGCGGGAGTGGTCGTCGGGTTTCGGCGTGAGCAGGAGGGCCGTCGTGAGCTTGACGGGCAGCACGGTCAGGTCCTCGTCGGTCTCGAACACGATGGGGGCCTCGCCCTCCACGGGCAGGGTGTGGGCCTGGGTGCCCGCCGGTACGTCCGCCGGCGCCGGCCCCGTGGCGTGGAAGGTCAGATGCGTGGCCGCTGGCGTGGCGGGGTCGCGGGTGATGCCCATGAGGTCGAGGAAGGCGATGTAGTTCTTGTCGGGCACCTGGTTCAGCCGGTAGATCACCCCCTCGCCGAGCCAGGCGAACAGCTCGACGAGCGTGACACCGATGTCGCTCGGCCGGTCGTCCGTCCACTGCGGTGCGTACGTCGTCCGCAGGGCGAGCATCTCGGCGACCAGGTCCTGCCAGGTGCGGTCGTCCAGATCGGGGGGACGGACACGCCCACGGTCGGATTCGGCAGTCATGGTGACCGCTCCAGCGGGAAGGGATGGACGAGCCGGTCAGTGGTGGCCGTGGCCCGGATGCGATAGCTGATGTCGATGAGCAGGGCCGCTTGCACACTGTCGTTCGTGACCGTGACGTCGACGAGTTCGATACGCGGCTCGCATCGGCTCAGTCCCTCCTCGACGTAGTAGCGGGCGAGGTTGGCCGTCGCCTCGTTGTTGGGCGCGAACACCAGCCGCTTGAGGTTGCAGCCGAAGTCGGGGCGCATCACGCGCTCGCCGTACTGGGTCCCGAGGATGAGCCGGATCGACTCCTGGATCTTGCGGGGCCCCGCGGACTCGCCGAAGCCGGCAGCCTCCAAGCGGACGGGGAAGGCGATGCCGCGGCCATGGACGTCGGATTCCATGTGGGCCTCCTGTCACACCGAGGTGAGCTTCGACTGGTTGGCTGTCGTTGTCGGCGGAGCGGGTAGCGGCGGTGAGCAGTCGGTGGTGAAGGCGAGTTGGTCGAGCATGACCGGGGCACCACCGGCCCTGAGCTTGACGGACTGACCGCCGGCCACCGCCAGGACCTTGGTGCAGGGCTTCGCGGGAGAGACGGTGTTGGGGCAGTTGGTGATGGTGGCCTGGTGGATGCTCGCCTCCACGAGCACGGGGTGGCCCTCGACCGCCAGTTTCGCTGTGCTCCGGACCTCGAACGTGCCGGGCACGGGCGGTGCCGGCGGGGGCGGTGGCGGCGGGGGACCCCCGGGCACCGGGGGCTGCGGCGGTGGCGGGACGTGCCCGCAGGGCACCGTGCTCGCGGTGGTCAGTACCTTGCCCATGGAGCTCCCTCCTCAGCTGACGTCGACCGCGCTCTCGGTGACCGTGATCTTCGTCGTGCCCCCTGCTGCCGCCAGCGTGATGGACCCACCCGCTGTGATCGTCAGGTCGCGTGCGGCGCTGATGGTCAGCGAACCGTCGGCGGCGCCGAGCACGATCGTGCTGCCCTGGCCGCCGTCCTTGATGACCAGTTCCCCGCCCGCCTTGGAGTCGTCGAAGGTGATGGTGTGACCCGCCCGGCTTCTGATCACGCGGGTGCTGTTCGTTCCGTCCATGTTGGTCGCGGGGGGCGGCCGACGGGTGTTCCACAATCCGCCGATGACGTACGGCTTGCTCAGATCGCCGAGTTCGAAGGCGACCAGCACCTGATCGCCGACCTCGGGCAGCCAGTACAGGCCCGTGCCGTTGCCCGCCGTCGGGTTCGCGCACGGGGCCCAGCCACTGGTGAACCGGTCGGACAGCCCGGGGAAGGACACCTTCACCCGGCCGAGCGGTGTCTTGGGCGGTACGGCGGCCACTTCGTGGTTGTCCTCCACCAGCGCCACGACGACCCCGTAGAAGGGCTCCGTGCGGTTGGGGGACGGTTCCTCGGCGATCTCCTTGCGCAGCAGGCCGAGCAGGTTGGAATGCCCGCCCTGGCTGATCGAGAAGTCGGTCATGAAACCGCCGTCGTCTATGCGGTGGGTCACCTTCCGCAGCCGGTAAGTGCCGCTGAAGCGCTTGCCGACGCCCCGTATCTCGACGTACTGACCGGCGGCCAGCTCCGGGATGCCGGGGCACGAGCCGCTGCCCTCGTACATGCCCTCCACGAACTCTGCGAGAAGCGACTCCGCGAGTATCTTCGCGTCCAGGGGGTTGTCCAGCACGTTCCTGCGGATCCCCTTGCGGGCCATGGAGAGGATCAGGTCGGCGGCGGAGGAGCCGAGCCGCTCAGTGAGCTGGTCCAGGTCGAGGTCGGCCGCCAGTGCCACGCCCTGGATGGTCTGGGCGAGTTCTTGGTTGTACCCGCGCACGGTCTGCAGCCCGGCCGCGGCCGACGCCGACAGGCGTGGACTGAAACTCAAGAGGTTCCGGCCCCATTCCAGGACGTGGGCGGCGGTCTGCGGGCGCGGGAACTGGAAGTGCAATCGGTCCCACTCGACGTAGACGTCGAAGTGGTAGTGGCGGGCGCGTTCCTTGAGGAACGCCATGTCGCTCTCCACCTGGGGGAGCTTCTCCTGCAGCCCCGGGGTGGGGTCCACGACGGGGACGAGGCCGTTCTCCACCGCGATCCGGGCGGCCACGATGCTGTCGTTGACGAAGGTGTACTCGGTGGGCTCGGGCTGGCCGCGCCTCATGCGGTACGACTTGTCGTAACCGGACACCTGAATGGTCGGTGGTCCCCCTGCTGGGAACGACGGTTCGATGGCGGCTATCTCCCCGAGGAAGGCGGGCTTGAGGTCGTTGCCGTACCCGAGGTGGACCTCGACCGTCTTGCCGGGTTCCAGCAACGCCGAGTCGAGAAGCCTGTTGTCAGGGTTGCGCAGGGTCAGGGCGAAGGTGCCCGCGAGATCCAGGCTGGTCTCCACGGTGACGCTCAGCACCTGGTCGGCCAGCTCGGCGGCCATGGTCAGACCGGAGACACGGATGTCGAGGCGTGGCGCGTACGACGGGACGCTCATGGCCGTGTGCCCCCCTGCCGGGGTGGGGTTGTGCCGTCCTGGCGGCGCGGAGGAATCACCAGACGGGTGTTGGGGGTGAGGGCCAGCGGGTCGGTGATGCGGTTGGCGTCCGCGATGTCGCGCCACAGTGCGGGGTCGCCGAGGTAGCTCCCGGCGAGGCCGCTCAGGGTGTCGCCCTCCACCACGGTGTGCACCGTGGGCTCTTCCCGTGTCACTGACCGCGCCACCGACACCGCCTGGTTGACGACCGCCGACGCCGTCGGCGAGGCGAAGAAGATGCCGCGGCGCACTTCGACGTCGGTGGTCACGAACTCCTGGAAGCGCACGGACAGAATCGCGCGCACCGGGGTGCCGTTGCGCAGGAACATGGTGAAGCGCTGGTTGGCGTCGACCAGGACGCAGCGGAACTGGAAGCTGCCCAGCGAGAAGAGCAGGACCGGCGGGGCCTGGGTCTGCGGTTGCTTGTCCAGCAGTCGCACGATCGGCCCCGTATGAGCGCGGACGTCGGTGCTGGCCTCGTAGGTGTCGAAGAACAGTTCCATGCTGAGGGCCCGGGCCTTGCCGCGGATGTACTGCACGGGCGGTGCGTCCAGCCCGGGTACGCCGATCTCGGCGTAGCTGTTCCCCTGGTCGAGTTTGAGCTCCTCGGGGTTGAACATCACGGTGAAGCTGTCGCCGGACGTGGTGTCGATGATCTCGGCCTTGGTCAGGGCGGCGCTCACAGGCCCGGGTCGGGACACCGACGGCATGCCGAAGGGGGTGATCGCCATGTCAGCCTCCGCGCTCGAACTCGCTGCGCAACTGGCGCATCAGATCGTCGACCAGGTCCCGCTTCAGCGCCTGCACATCGACCGGCGGCGGGACGTCCGCGGTGGCGGTGGTCCGGTCGGTCGCGGCCCGCATGGCCTGCGTCGCGGGTGCGGCCGGCGCCCGGACGATCGGCCCCTGCGGGGCGGCGGGCGCGGTTGCGGGCAGCGGGGCGGGGCGGGTGCGGGCGGGAACGGTCCGTGCTGCCGGACGCCGGGGCGCACCGGCACCCAGGAGGGGACCGGAGACCGCTGCTCGCTCGTTGGCCAGCGCCTCGGCCTCCTCAGCGCGGATACCCGCACCGGTGGCCCGCCGCCAGGACGCACCCGGCCTCAGCAGGGCCATGACGTGGGTGGCCTCGTGAACCAGCAGAGCGAACCCCCGCGAGTCCTGGGGGCTGAGCCGGCCGTGGCGGAAGTACACGTCCCGGCCCAGGGTGACGGCGTCCGCTCGCAGGTCACGCGCGAGCGTGTCGGCCCGGTCGTCGTGGTGCACCCGTATCGCCTCGGCCGCCGGCCCCACCGCGGTCCTCAGGCGTGACCTGGCTGCGGCGGGCAGGTCGTCGTGCCCGTGCCCCGGTGTCCCCGACTCGGCGGGCAGCGCGTCGTCGACGGAATGCCGCGCGTCCGTCTGCCGTGTGTCCTTCTGCCGCGTGTCCGCTGCGGGCGGCGCCATGGGGCTCGGCGACGGTGCCGTGGGGGCCTTCGCCGGATCGCCGGCCGGGCCGTTCTCGGGCCAGGCGGCGGCCGACGGTTCGCAGACGTGCAGGCCGATGGCGGTCCGGGGACGGCGGAGCGGTGCGGCCGCCGTCAGCGGGAAAGGGCGGTCCGGGGCGGACTCGATCCGGTCGAACCGGCCCGCGTCCGCCGTCAGTTCGGCCACCCGGTCGATGAAGACGCGCAGCGGGCGCGCCCACGGCAGGGGGAACAGCAGACGCGCGAGGTGGTGCCGCCCCTGGGCGTCGAGGCGCTCGCCCAGTGTCGGCACCGGCAGGATGCCGTACTCCGTCATGGTTCGCCTTCCTCCTCCAGGGCGGTGGCGATCTCCCGGATCCAGTGCAGCCGCTCCGCGTGGTCGAGGGCCAGCGCCTCGGCGAGGGTCCAGTGGACATGGCGTCCGAGAAAGGCCACCTCCTGACGGACCCGTGCCACGGGGTAGCCCCTTACCCCCCCGACCGCGGGACCTCCGCTTCGTGGTCCTGGCCGCAGTGCGGACAGGTGATCAGGACCGTGGTGGTGCCCAGGCCGTTGATCCGGTTGTAGAGCGCCTGGAGATGTGCCAGGTCCTCCGAGTACAGACCCTCGATCACCCCCGGCGTGACCTCCGGCACCCCGCCGAGCTTGGTCACCACACGGGACAGCAGGACGACGATCAGGTACGCGGGCCAGCCCTGCACCCGGGGATCCTTCAGCGGGTAGATCTCGTCGGCGGCCGTCGCCAGCCGCATCACGCCGTTGCGGTGCAGATCGCCGGCGCCGTCCACATAGCCCTTCGGCAGCTCGAACTCGACCTCCGTGACCAGCATCGCCCTCACGCCCGGCTCAGGCCCTCATGGGCCAGTACGAGGGTGTCGACGGCGACGTCCGCGCCCTTGGCGCTGAACGCGGCGCCCTCCCATTTGGTCGGCCAGGCGCTGACGAAGTTCCAGCGCGCCACCTCGCTGTGGTTGCTCAGGTCAAACACCACGATCGAGCCGTTCTTGCGCACCACGTTGCCGTCCACCACCTGCTGGCGCCAGTCCCACAGTTCACGGGACGGGGTGAGGCCCCACTTCAGCGTGATGTCGGAGTAGCTCGTCTTACCAGGCAGCTTGCGCACTGTGGTGTTGTCGCCGCCCTCACGGTTCTCGATGACCTCCGTCGTCGACCCCAGGCCCGTGCACTCCCGGAAGCTGGCCTGGGCGATCCCGTCCAGCTCCACCAGGAAGTTGAAATTCCGGAAGGGATCGACCCGCTCACCAGTCTGCGCCATCTCCGGTCGTCCTCTCTATGCCTCGCTGACCCGGCCGCCGCCGGACCACAGGCCCAGTCGGATCACGATGTGTTCGGCGGGCCGGGTGGGGGCCAGGCCGATCTCGATGAACACGTTTCCCAGTTCCCGCACGGGGTCGGGATTCAGCTCCTCGTCGATCTTGACGTAGAAGGCCTCGGCGGCTGTACGCCCGAAGAGCGCGCCGGACTGCCACACGCGCGTCAGGAACTCCGTGACGGTGCGTTCGAGGGCCTTCCACAGTGCCGTGTTGTTCGGCTGGAACACAGCCCAGCGCAGGCCCTGCAACAGGGAGTCCGAGATGTACGCCACCAGACGGCGTACGTTGAGGTACCGCCAGGCCGTGTCTTTGGACAGGGCCCGGGCGCCCCATACCAGGGGAGGGCCGCCGGGGAAGGTCCGCAGCGCGTTGACGTTGAGCTGGTTCAGCGCGCCCTGCTCGGTGTCGTTGAGGTTGTACGCCAGTTCAAGAGCCCCGCGTACGACCTCGTTGGCCGGTGCTTTGTGGACCCCGCGCTGGTTGTCGCTGCGGGCCATCACGCCGGCGATGTGGCCCGACGGGGCGACCGTCACCCGTCCCGGACTGCTCGCCGGTGCCTCCGGGTCGTTGATCTGGATCCACGGCCAGTACAGCGCACCGAACCCGCGGTCGGTCATGAGGCTGCCGGCCTGTGCCTCCACCGGAGCGGTGTCCGCGGCGTTGTCCGCGTTGCCGGCCCCGTCCAGGACCGCGACGCGGTCGCCCATGGCCTCACAGTGTCCGATCACAGGCGACTGGATCGCGGGATCCGTCTCGCCGGGCAGGCACACGATGCTGACGTCCAGCTGGTGGGAGAGCGCCTCCAGGGCGACGTCCAGTTTGGTCATGTCGGTGACCGGGACGATGTAGGCGAGGGTTCCGCCGTTCTCGAAGAAGCCGCGTACAGCGTACGGAAGGCTCAGCGGTTTCTTGAAGGCGTCGAACTTCTCCGTGTACTGCGTCCAGTTGGTTACGCGCACCGGTACGTTCGGGACGGCGCTCGCGCTGGCGACGGTGCCGATCAGCGCGGCCGTACTGGTACCCGCTCCCGCGATCGGCCCGGCCGTCTCGATCTCGTTGAGGTATACGCCTGGTGCCTGCGTCTCGAAGTCGGTCATCGAAGTCACCTCGCCCGCTGTGGGCTGCGTCGGAGGCCGCGGAAGGATGATCTTGGGGACAGGGAGCACCCTGTCCTCAGCCTGTGCTGTGCGGAAGGAACATGCTGTCCACCGGCAGGAGGTCGAAGAAGTGGTTCTCGGCCGCCGACGCGTACCCCACCCACCATGAAGCGGGGAATTCGCGAAGGGGGCGCGAACGCCTCTGGCATGGCCTCGTCCAGCGACTCGCGCACCGCGTGCCAGCATCTGGCGTCGCACAGCGGATCACCCGTCTGTACGGTGCGTACCTCATCGTTGGTCTTGCCGAACCTGACGTTGGGAAAGAGCGACCATGATGGCTTGCTTCCTCTCGTCAGTCCCACGACGTCACGGCGAACCGGACTCGGGCTCCTCACTCTCGATCGGGCCGGCCGTGCCGACAGTTCGGTGCCGTCGGCGGGGATGACGATTCCGGCCGTTGCGGACCCTGCCTGTCCGGCGGTCGCGGATCACGGCTGAGGTCCTCGGTACCTCCGACCTGTCAGGAGGGAGTAGGGAACGAGGAATCACTAGCTACGTTAGCCCTGTCCGGGATCACGTGCCACTGGAGTCGGGGGGAGTCAACCACCGGGCGGCGGCATGGGCTTGGTCCAGTCGGGGTCGGCCCACCGTCCTGGCTCCTGCGGATTGGGAAGGTCCGGGCGGTACCCGGGGTCCCGTTCCCGGCGCAGCCTGACGCTGGAATGGAGCACGGCGTCGCCGGGCACCGGACGCGAGCGTCGGCCCGCGAGGATCCACAGCGGGCCGTTGTCGTGGACCGGAGCGCTGGCGAAGTCCTCGGTGACCGCGCAGTTCGTGCTGTAGGCCAGAGGCCGGAACACCAGGTGCTGGGTGACACCGTCCGTGACCCACTTAAGCGGAATTGTCGAGAGCAGAGGGGCGCCCTCGGCATGCGCGAATGTGCCGCCGACGTCCGAGTGCACCCCCGCGAACCAGACCTCCTCGGCGGTGGCCTGACGCGGCGCCGGGCGGGGCGTCACCAGGAACTCGTGGTAGGGGCGACGGGTCTCGTCGAGCGACACGGCGTGCCGGACGCGGGCCGCGTTCGGGAGCTGGTGGGTGTACGGCCACTGCAGATTGCCCAGACGCAGCAGGCCGGCCGCCTTCACGGTGTCCCAGACACCGAGGTAGGCCACCGGCAGCGCGTGGTGCGATACCTGGCGCGGACTGTTCTGCTTGACCTGCGCCCACAGCGGCTCGTTCTCGGTGCGTCGGCAGAACGCGTGAGAGAACCGCGCGACCTCCTCCTCGCTCCGCTCGATGTCCTGGTTGAAGGCGTACTTCGACACGGCGTACGGCACGAGGTTCTCCGAGCCCGGACGCATGAGGCCGGGCTTGTTGAGCATCCCGACGAGCGCCCGGGCGGTGTAGGCGCCACGGCTGAAGCCGAACACGTACACCTCGTCGCCCGGCTGCCAGTGCCGCATGAGGTATGTGTACGCCTCGGCGAGGTTGGTTCTCAGCCCGCTGCCGAAGGCGAGGCCCCACAGACGGGACAGTCTGCGGCCGGCCGGGCCGTGGGCAGTGGCCGACGACATGGTCCCGACGCCGGGGTCGTAGTACACGAGCTGACGGGCTGGATCGTCCGCGTCCAGCATCTCCATCAGCCTGACCACATTGGTGGGGTGACTGGCGCCCACCTGATTGCCCGTCCCGTCGAGGCACACGACGATCGCGCGTGGCATGTCGGTGCTCCCTTCTAGCCGGTGGACATCGGGCCGGAGGCGGTGCGCCGGCCGGAGTCGATCTGCTGGGCGAAGGCCTGCCTGGCCACGGTGCTGTTCGGTGGCAGTACGGCCATCAGGCCGCGCTCCTGTGCCTCGGCAATCGTCATGGCAGCGGCGCTGCCTTCCGGGACGAAGGCCAGACGGACGTGCCCGTCGCCGGACCCGCGGCGGTCCACCGGGGTGACGGCTCCGTGGGTACCGTCGGGCAGGGTCACCCACAGCTGGAAGTCGTCGTACCGTACGAAGTCGGCGCCCTTCACCGGCCATGGGTAGTGGTGCTCACCGGGCACGCTGGGAAGGATGCCCTGGTGGTTTCCCCGGCTCAGCGGCACGCAGGCATTGAACAGGGAGTCGGTCCAGGCCTCGACCCCGTCGGCGTCCTTGATCGGCGTGCGCAGGAGGGCCTCGGCTTCCTCGTAACCCGATTCCGCCAGCGCGGGCAGGGTGAGCGGGAAGGCGTCCACCAGCTCGGCGGCTTCCTGCCGGAGCCGGTCGACCTTCGCGGGGTCGGCGCAGAACTGCATGCTCCACTCGATGCCGACACGGGCGCGATACATGCGCCAGCCCCTGGATCCCTTGACCCACAGGCTGCCACCGTGGTGCATCTCCCAGTGCTCGGGGGCGTTCGGTCCGGCCCCCGGGTCGACGGGCCTCGGCCCATAGGGCAGGTCGGGGTCGTCCATGGAGCGCAGGATCGTATGTGCCGTCTC
Organism: Streptomyces sp. NPDC052109; assembly: GCF_040680195.1. Lineage (NCBI taxonomy): Bacteria > Bacillati > Actinomycetota > Actinomycetes > Kitasatosporales > Streptomycetaceae > Streptomyces > Streptomyces sp. NPDC052109. Next base: position 115,265 of record NZ_JBFAWF010000014.1, read on the forward strand.
CTTGGCGGCGCGGAACTGCGCGGACTCAAATCGCTTCGGATGTTCGACGAGGCGGATCTCCCACGGATGGTTCTCAGATTCGGAGCCGCCCAGCTGGAGTTCGGTGTGGTCCATCGATGGCCTCCTTGGCCCGGCCCCGCGGGGAGGTCACCGACTCTGAGGGCGGGTATCCCCTCGCGGGGCGGAGTATCCATTTCTTCCAACGTGCGCCTTGAACCGGCCGATCGCGACTTGAGCGAAGACACTCTCAGAACGCGGTTGACTCCGTCAGCAACTGGGTTGTGCGGGACTGGGCGAGGCCTTCTTCAGTATGGGAGGCAAGGCCTCCCACTTGGCGCCGATGATCTTTGTCGCGACCTTTCCCTTCCGGAAGACCATGATCGTCGGCAGATCTTTGACGTCGTACTTGGCGGGAGTGGCCTGGTTCTCGTCCACGTCGAGCCGCTCCGCGAGAATCTCGGGGTGAGGCTGCGCGAGACGGTCCACAAACGGCGTCAGCACGTTGCAGGACCCGCACCAACCCGCCCCAAAGACCACGGCCACGGGCCTTTTGCTCTTGAGGATGACCTCTTGGGGATCCGCGTCGGTCACCTGACGCAGATCTGCGCTGAAAGCGCGGCTCACGACCTGAGTGGCCGACGGGGCCGTCGTCGTGTGTCTTGGCCCTTGAGGCAGTGCCGTGGCCGACAGAACGACCCCCAATGCCAGGACTTCGGTAATGTGCCGCATCATGACCTGCGGATTCGCTGCACGCGAAAGGCAATTCATGAACCAGCTCACTGCAGCGTACTTCTGATCGCGAAAGGGGCCGTGTGAAAGGGCCCCCTTGTGGAGGCCAGGAGACGCCGTGAGAGGTGCTGCGAGGTGCTGGAAGCGAAAGGGTGGACTAGGCTGGCAGTGAGTCCCTCAAGGGGTACGGCATGCACGAGTTCGCCGAACGAGAGACGAGGCCGCTGCCACCGGCACTGACTTCCCAGAAGCCCGCAGCGGTGCCGCACGGGTCGCCCACGCCGGGTGAGGCACTGGAGCCATCCGTACGAACCGCAATGGAGACGCGGTTCGGCGTGGACTTCTCCCGCATCCGCGTGCACGCCGACGCCACGGCGTCCGAGTCCGCGCAGGCCATGTCGGCCAAGGCCTACACCTTCGGCCACCACATCGTGTTCGCTCGCGGTCAGTACGCGCCTGGCACCGCGGCTGGTCGCCGCCTTCTCGCTCATGAACTCGCGCACGCGGTCCAGCAGTCCCACGGAACGGGAGGACAGGCCCCGGGCTCCCCCGCTGACCCGGGTCTCGAGCGCGGCGCGGACGCCGCCGCGCGCGAGGCGGAGCTGCCCGGTGGTGCACCGGTGAAGGTCGCGGGAGCCGCCTCTCCAGGCGTGATGCGGCAGCCCGCCGCGAACAATCCGCTGCTGCTGCCTGCCGAAGTTGTCGAGATGCCTTGGGTGGGCAAAGGAGAGCGAAGGACATCCAGCCAGCTTGGCTATCTGCGCAACCGCCAGCTTTTCTGGCAGCGCTGGAGGGACCACTACGGCGCCGGCGGTGCCCTGAGCCCGAGCAACCTCGAGGCCATTGCGAAAGGGCGCTCGCCGATAGTCGACGACGTGTGGGTGAGCAGGTACCCGCAGCATGCGGCGTACAAGGGCCAAGTCCTGGAGCACCACCATGTCGGCCAAGGCCCGCTGGCGACTCCGGTGCCGCACGACCTCCACGCGGCGCACTCCGTGCTTCACCCGAAACAGCAGACGGTCGGCGCACCCAACCGCCCGACAAAGGCATTGGGGCCCCAGCCCGACCGGCCCAAGACCGGGGCCGACGTGGCTCGCCACACCGCTTCAGGAAAGATCCGGGGAGAGGGCATCACATCCACCACACCGCCCGAGGTAGCGAAGATCCCGCCCTCGTCACCGGCGGCCATCGTTCCCACCACCGAACAGCCCAAGGTGGAGCTTCCGCAAGCGCTCAAACAAGTGACGGAATCAGGGGCGACGCCCGGAGTCGAGGCTGTTCCCCGGACCGAGCCGGTGATACCGCTTCGAGCGCCGAAGGGCATCGCATCCGGAGTACGCGGCGGCGGCCTCACCCAGGCGGTAGAGGGCATCGCAGGGCCGATCATGGCGGTCGCATCCGTGGTGGACGTCATCCTGATGTACGAGAAAGGCGCATGGGAGACACCCGTTGGTACCTGGGTCATCGATGAGCGCAAATACTTCAAATACCTGATGCAGAAGTACTACCGTCTTGATGTCGACAAGCTCGAAGGGAAGATCATCGAAGAGAACGGTGAGAAGTTCATCATCATCGACGGACTGCCGCAGGAATGGGACGAAGTGAACAAGAAGGCCAGGCCCCTTCGACCGCGCTCACCGGCGGTGGACCCGGACAAACTGGCGTGAGGACGGGGCCACGCCTGCGCCAATCCCAAGCGCTGGAAAGGTGATTCCGTGCATGGAGTGCCCGTGTCCAAACCCATGGCCACCTCGGTGTCCGCATACCCCGAGGACGGAGAACCGTCCGGACTCCTGGCCTTTCGGCGGCTGGACGAGTTTCTGGGCCGCGCGGTCGAGTCAGCCCGCGACAGATACGGTCCCGAGGCATCGGCCGACACCTTCCGTGGCCTGTACGTCAGCGCCGAGCAGGCCGAGCGCTCCATGCAACGCCCGCCCGCTGAGCCGTTGCTGGCGGAACCACACTCCCGCACGGCCGGGCCGCAACCCGGGTGGGAGCACATCGCCGCCACGGAGCGCGGATGGTCGTGGCTGCGGACAGGCTATGGACTCGCGGACTTCGAACTGGACGTCGTCCTGCTCGCCCTCGCACCGGAGGTCGACCCCCGGTACGAGCGGCTGTACGCCTACCTCCAGGACGACGTCAACCGCAGGCACCCCACCGTCGGCCTCGCGCTGGACCTGCTGACAGTCACCGCGCGGGAACGGCTCGCCGCACGCCGGTACTTCGGCGCCGAGGCCCCGCTGCTCGGCCGGCGCGTGCTGAGCCTCGTACCGGATCCGCGCGCCGAAGCGGCGTCGGTCATCGGCCGGTTCCTCGTGCTGGACGAGCAGATCGTGGACGTCCTGCTCGATCAGGGCGGCCTCGACCGCAGGCTGGCGGCTTTCTGCGAGCTGGTGACGTCGCCACCGGCCCCCGTCGAGGACGAGGCGCTGTACCGGATGGTGTGCGACGCGTGGGGACGCGTACCGCTGCGGCTGTACTTCCAGGGCCCGCCGGGCTCGGGCGGACGGCGCACCGCCCAAGCCCTCGCCGCCGCGCTCGCCGTGCCCCTCCTGGCCGTCGACACCGAGGACATTCTTCACGACGACACCGTCCTGGAACTCGTCTTCCGCGAGGCGACCCTGCACGGTGCCCTGCTCCACCTCGACGACGTCGACCCTCCCTGCACACCGGCCCTGGCCGACCGGCTGGCCGCCTACGACGGCGTGGTGACCCTGGCCGGGAGCCGGCCCTGGGCGCCGACGACGCGTCGGCCGCTCGGCGTGGTCACCGTGCCGTGCGCGCCCGGGGACGCCACCCGGCGGCGCACGACCTGGCAACAGGCACTTGCGGCACACGGAGCCGAGGCCACCGCCGAGGACCTCGACGCGCTCGCCGTACGGTTCCGGCTAGGCCCCGTCCAGATCGAGGATGCGGTGCTGACCGCCCGCTCCGCCGCGCGACTGCACGCCGAGGGCGATCCGGAGACGGCCGCTCGCTCGCCTTCCCGCGCGCAACTGTTCGCCGCGGCCCGCGCCCAGACCGGGCACGAGCTGACCACGCTCGCGCGGCGCGTCGAGCCTTCCCGTTCCTGGGAGGACATCGTGCTGCCCGCAGAGTCGCTGGAACTGCTGCACGACCTGTGCGAGTGGGTCGCCCACCGCAGGCGGGTCATGCAGGAGTGGGGGTTCGATCGGCGCATGTCCCAGGGAAAGGGCGTCAGTGCGCTGTTCACCGGTCCACCCGGCACGGGCAAGACGATGGCCGCGGAGGTCGTGGCCCACGACATCGGCCTGGACCTCTTCAAGATCGACCTCTCGATGGTGGTCAGCAAGTACATCGGCGAGACCGAGAAGAACCTCGAACGGGTTTTCACCGCGGCTTCCGACACCGACGCCATCCTGTTCTTCGACGAGGCCGACGCCTTGTTCGGCAAGCGGTCCGACGTGCACGACGCGCACGACCGGTACGCCAACATCGAAGTCGCCTATCTGCTCCAACGCATGGAGGAGTACGACGGACTCGCGATCCTCGCCACGAACATGCGCCGGCATCTCGACGACGCGTTCACCCGCAGGCTCCGGTTCGTCGTGGAGTTCCCCTTCCCGGACGACGCCGAGCGCCGCCGTATTTGGGACGTCTGCATCCCGCCAGAGGCTCCCCGCGCTCCCGACGTGGACGTCGACCGGCTGGCTCGGGACTTCCGGCTGTCCGGCGGCAACATCCACAACATCGTTCTGCACGCCGCGTTCTTGGCGTCTGCTGGGGACGGCCGGATCGGCATGACGGAGCTGCTGCGGGCGACGCGGCGCGAATACCTGAAGATGGGCAAGGTCGAACCCATGCCCGGCCCCGGCCGCCAGGAGCCGGACTGATCAGTGGACGAGGACGAGTGATCCCTCTCGCGCCGGCCCCCCTGTGAGGTGAGTATGTTCCAGGACCTGGATGCCACACTCAAGGCGATGCTGTCCGACCCGGCCGCACCGTCGGAGGTCCGTGCCGCTGACGTCAGCTTCGACACGCCGGACAAGGAGTTCAATCCGTCGCAGACCACGGTGGATCTCTTCCTCCACGACGTCCAGGAGAACCGGGACCTGCGTGATCAGGTCCCACTGGTGGACAAGACCGATGGCGGCTTCGTTGTCCGGCACCGGCCGCTGCGCGTGGACTGCACCTACCTCGTCACCGTCTGGTCTACGCAGAGCGCGGGCCTTAAAGCCGCGGAGGAACACCGGTTGCTCGGGCTCGTCCTGCTGTGGCTGAGCCGCTTCGAGGTGGTCGAACCGCACTTCCTACGCGGCGACCTCACCATGCCGCCACAGCTCTACCCGCTTCCCCTCACCATGGCACAGATGAAGGAGGGCCAGGGCATGGGCCAGTTCTGGACCGCCCTCGGGGTGGCGCCCAGGCTCGCCTTCTCCCTCACCGTCACCATCGGACTCCAGCCGTTCGACGAGGCCGCGACCTTCCCGGCCCCCAAGACCATCGAGATCAGGCCCACTGTGTCGGACGAACCGGCCCTGTGCGGGCGGGTGCTGGACGCCACGCTGGCGCCGCTGCCCGGCACACCGGTCACCATCGTCGAGAACGGGGCGGCGGCGACCTCCGACAGCTTCGGCAGCTTCACTTTCCGGGAGCTGGCCTTCGGCTCGTACACCCTACTGGTCCGAGTCGCGGGCCACCCCGACCTGCGCAAGCCTGTGCAGTACACGGCCCAGTCCCAGATCCACGACGTCATCGTGCCCGCCGCATGAGTCGCGCCGGCGTTTTGCCTGCAGCGACGGTGCCGTGCTCGGCTCGGATGTCCACGTTGCCGCCGACGGCGTCTGGTCGTCGGTCGACTGCTGCGGTGGTCGATGCGACGTCGAGAAGGAAGATCATGGACCAATGTGGACGAGAAACAGCAACGTTGGAGTGCCTCCGCGCAAGTTGCAGGGGCTCACCGGGAAACATAGGCTGAAAGAGACTTGGTCCAATGAGTGACCGGACCGAATGAGGCGACCGAGATGGTCGAACGAACCCGGGCGCCGGGCCGGACGTCGGCGTTGAAGCAGGTGCAGCCCGAAGTCTCCCGGAGTCGCGGAACACCCTCGCGCAGATCCGCCGCAGACCCGGCGGAAGCCCGCTACCGGAACGACCGCCTGGCCAACAGCGCGGTCCTGCAGCTGTTGCGGAGCGAGGCAGGGGGGCGGCCACTGGATCCGGCGGTGCGCGCAGCCATGGAGTTGCGGCTGCGCGCCGATCTGTCCCGGGTGCGGGTGCACACCGGTCCCCGGGCGGCGGCGTCCGCCGACGCTCTTTCCGCCAGGGCCTTCACCATAGGGCAGGACATCGCGTTCGGCCCCGGCGAGTACCGCCCCGCCGATTCCGCCGGACGGTGCCTGCTCGCCCACGAGTTGATGCACACCGTCCAGCAGGCGCGGGGCGAGACGCCGGTCGGCATTGCCCGTCAGGAGAAGACGGGCGAAGGCCAGGCCGTAGGCCCTGTCGACGACTCGCTGGGTACCCTCGGCAATGCTGTCGTCGAAGTGATCAGCCACACGGCGGCGGGCGGTGGCATCCAGCAGCGGATGCTCAGCGCCGCCGTACGCGGATTCATCGCGGAGCTGGGGCGGCAGGTCAAGACCGAGGAAGCCGTCGCTCGGCTCAAGTCCAGCCTCAACGAGCTGCTGGTCCCGCAGAACTTGGCGCGGTTCGTCGGAGGCTACACGGCCGGGGCCGTCGCGGGCCTGGTGAGCCCCGTCACCGATCTCCTGGGCATCGGTCAACTCGCGGAGCAGCTCCCGCGGATCGCGGCCAACCTTCTGGGCCGTGCCTACCCGCAGGCTCGGCGGCTGGCCCAGGAGGCCACCGAACTCGCGGAAGCCATCGGTAAGTTCAGCCATGAAGCGCCGGGCAAGCTGATCGCTCTGCTCAAGGAACCCTCGAAGATCTACGAACTGATCGAACAGTGCGGACCCAAGGCGGTCGACGCGGCCGGTGGCGCCGGCCGACAGGCGGCACGGGGGATCGTCGGGTTCTTCAGGGCTAAGAAGGAGAAGAATGAGGCTCCGGAAAGCGTGCTCCACGCCCTGACATCGTTCACCCACGAGGAGATGAGCGGCGTGTCCAGCCTCCTGGCGTCCAAGGCCACCCGGCTGCGCAAGGCCGTGATCAGTACTCCTTGGGCGGACTTCGGTTACACGGTCGGCCACGCGGTCGGTGCTGTGGTGAGCAATCTGCTGCTGTTCATCTTCAGCGAGGGCATCGGGAATGCCGTCTCGAAGATCGCGGCCGGCCTGGGCGAGGTCGCCCCGCTCCTGGCGGGAAAACTGGCCAAGGCGGGTGAGGCCATCACCGCCCTGGAACACGCCATCGGGGCAATGATCGGGGCGGCCACCAAGCTGGTCAAGCCGCTCGAAGAGATCCTCGGCCCGCTCATGCGGCTGATGGAACGGCTCCGTGGCTTCCTGCGCCGTCTGCTGGGGCTCGCCGAGACGGAGGCCGCCGAACTCGCGGCGCGCGGCGCGACCGTCGTGACGGAACGGGCGAGCGGGAAGACCGCCGCTGCGGCGACGCCGGCCAAGAGGCCGCTGCCCGCCTTCCCGAAGGCTGCCGCCAAGGCTCCACCCGCGCCACCGAAAACCACCGCTGGGACGGCGGCGGTGGCAGAGTCGTCCGCCACAGGGACGGCCTCGACCACGGCTTCGACAGCTGGGACCTCGGCCGAAGCGGCCACCGCGACGGCCAAGGAGGCCGAGACGACCGTCGAGCGTGTCCCGACGCCGGTCACGTCCGCCGAGACGGCGACAACGACTGCCCCCGCGGTCGAGCGGGCAGCCACGCCAACCGGTACGGGCGCTGCCGAAGGTTCCGGCCGGCTGGTCCATATTCGTCCTCCCGAGGGCAGTCCCCGTCTCCCGGTCTCGGCCAAGACGCGGCAGCAGCAGGCCGCGCTGGCCGGACGTGAACCCTCGGTCAGCCCCTTGCGGCCCCCGAAGGCGAAGCCGCCGCCCACGACCGCCCCTGCCGTCCAGCCCGTCCCGCAGGCGGAGGCTGTCGAGGAACTGGTCGAGGAGACGGCCGTCACCAAGGCCACCGGCACCGAAAACCTGACGGCCGGCGAGGTGTCCGGGGCGGCCCCGGGTCCCACCACCGCCATGACGTCCGGCCGGGGGAACGGTCGCGGCGTCAAGGCCCCGCCCACCACACCCAAAACCACCACCCGCGAGCCCGGGGGAACCGTCACACCGATCCGCCGGGAGCAGCCGCCGAAGGCCCCGGTCGCGTCGGAAGCGCAGGAAGTCGCTACGCATACCAGCACCGCGCGGACGGCCCCGGCGAAAACTACACCCGCGCAAGCGCAAGCCGAGGTGGTGCAGGCTGGGGAACGCGTCGAAGCGCAGCCCCACAGCGGGGCACCACCGAGGGTGAAGGCGAGCGTCCTGCCACAATATTCGTCGAGGTCGACGTTCATGGAGGCCATGCGTAAACGGCTGTTGGCCCAACGGGTTTCGGGAAAGCCGTCACCGCTCGACTTCCTCCTCGACCCGGCCGGTCTGTGGCGCAAGGGCTCGTTCGTCACCCGCTCCGGCCGAACGATGCGAGGCCGCTACGCACTATCCGATCCCGACCAGGCGATCGTCCAGGCCGGGCACATGCAGTCGGACTGGTACGCCAAAGCAACATCGAGACGGGACTACCTGATGCTCGAGGACGCGGACCTGAACTGGATGACCGGATCCGCCGAGGCGGGTGGGTCGGTGACCAGCAAGCCAGCGGTGCTCATCGACGGCGTTCCGGTAGACATTCCCACCGCCCGGCTGTGGGAGTCCCACGGCGCCCTGCCGCCGGGTACGGTCTCGGGCTCGCCCATCGTCGACGCTCCCGACTTCTAACATCGGGCCGCCCGTGGGGCCCCGGCTGGGGCGGGCGGATGAGCCACGCCGCGGGCTGTGCTGGTGTCCGGAGGGCCCTCAGGTCGTGCCAGGCCGATTCGGCGTACCAGGACCAGGTATGAGTGCGGGCCGCCTGATCTGCTCCACGAGGTACAGCAGCAGGTCCGGGGCTGCGGCCCAACTGCCACCTGGCGGGTTGGGGGCGGAGGGGCTGGAGAGCCTGCTCCAGCCGTGCCGGTATCAGTCCGTCTTCGGTCTGCACGCTGTTCACCTGGACTGGTCCGAGAGTGCCGTAGGCGCTACGTCCGCTGCCCGCACCCACGAGGTGGTGTCGGTCACGCCCTGCGGTCTTCGTGGCACTGCAGCTCTCCTGGCCCTGCGCGGTGTTCTGGATGGGCTGGTAGGCACTCAGGGCCTGCTGCTGCGCCAACTTGTCCCCCGGACGTGATCGGCGTCGGTGGTGGGGGGCTTGGGCGGTCGCGTCCGGCCCCCAGGGGTGTAGCCGGTGGACTCAGCTGTCCACCACTGCACCAGACAGTCAGGCGTGGCCGCCCGCCGGCTCCGATCTCCCCGGACGCGGGTCCGTCGCACCGTGCCTGGCTCGAACCTGTCCGCAGTGTCCTGTTCGCGAGCGGCCTGACCCTCGACGTTCTCGAGGAGCGCTCCGGCTACTCCAAGACGCACATCAGGCGGATCGTGACGCTGAACGGGCACTCAGCCGTTTCCAGTGCTCCCGGGGCATCGTGCAGTGCACCGCAGACATTCGCCCAGGGCCACGCTCCCGGTACTCGGTGAATATCGATGACCCCGTGGCATGCATCGCCTCTGCGATGCGGTACGTCCGTAGCCGGTACGGCGTCGCCATCGACGGTTCCAATCTCGCCAAGAAGGTCCAGCAGTTCGACCCCAGCCGGCATCCCCACTGGTAGTGAAGGCGAAGCCGGACACGTACGACGAGCGGCGCCTGGTTTCGGTCGGGGGGAGGGGGCAGGTGCCGCCGAAGGGGTCCGGTGTGATCCCGGATCCATGCCACCGTACGACGTTGTACGGGGCCCTCGGGGACGGATCACACGGTCAGTGCGCGATCCGTCGGCTTGATGGGAGCCCGCAGGGCTGATGAACAGCGGGTCGCCGACGGGCTCCCCGCACGCGTCGTAAAGGAACGCTGTCCCGCCGGTATGCGCGGCAGGGACGTGGCCAGCCGAAGGGACGCGGTCGCCGACGGACAGGTGCGGCCGGTTGCGGACGTCCGCCGCGGGTGTGGCGGCGCCCACGAGCACGGCGTAGCTCATACCGATGTCGCCGCCTGTCCCGCATGCCCGGCTTACGACCTGGCTTCACGCCGCACTTCGGATGTGGTTCCATGGCCGCCCTCGACGGCGACAGGCTGGCCTACCTGGCCGTGAGTGAATGGGAGGACGACAAGGGCCGGTTCCGGGAGATCGGCGTCATCGATCACGGGCCTGGCGCCGCCGAACTCGCCGATCAGGTCGCGACCGAGATCGGTGACTGGGAGCGCGGGTGGGGCAACAGCGCTCTCGCCCCAGCTTCCGCAGACTCTCGGCGAGGACCGGGAGCAGTTGACGGCCGTCGACCGCGCTTCGTCATCGCCAAGACCTGCAGCCGTCTCGTCATCGACTGGCCGGGCAGGAGCTGATCCGTGATCCCCGCGACAGCGAGCCGCATCCCTCTCGTCCGCCGCCCCAAGGGGCCTGCGTTACCACTGAACGAACGCCTCACCGAGCTGACCGTCGCACCTGCCGGCGCGGGCCACCACGACCTCGTGGCCCCGCGTGCCCACCCCCGCTCGTCACCGCTGCGCGAAGTGTTTCTCGAGCCAGCTGAGCAAGGCCGCGAACTCCGGGGTCATGGTGGTGTCGGACTGAGTGAGGACGGTCGTCTGGCCGTCGTTCTCCACCGTGATCGTGTAGCTCATGGTGTCCCGGGCCCGGCCCGGCGGCCGTTCCTTTTGGGCCGCCGGGCCGGCCGCCGCCACCAGCTCGGCCAGCTCCATCGCGGTGTTCGGGGGGAGGGTGTCAGTGTCCAGTACCTTGGGTGGGAGACGGAGCCGGATCGCGGCCGCCTGCCCGCCGTGTGTCGCCAGGGTCACCTTCATTGTCCACAACCTTCGGCCGACCGGAACGGCGAGAGGCGCCGCCCGGTCGGCCGGGATCGTCCGGTCGGCCGGACCCCCGGGCGCTCGCCGACGGTCACCTGCCCTTGAGCGCGGCCACGTCCTTGGTCAGCCCCGTCACCTGGGCGGCCAGTGCCCCGATCTGCTTGGTCAAGGAGGCCATGCCGTCCTCCCGGCCCACACCACCGTCGCGGCCGGCCGCGAGGCTGCGCGCCCGGGCGACCCCGGCCGGAACCCCGCTGATCTGGATGCCCACTTCCTGCCAGGCGGCCAGCACGGCCAGTTGTTCGGTGCTGCCAGCCCCGTACAGCTCCTCGGCCTTCTGGTAGGTGGTGTCCGCGAAGTCCTGGAACTGAGTCTCCATGCTGGACGCCTTGAGCGACTCGTACCAGATGAGTCCCGGAGCCTCCCACGCGAATCCGCCGATTCCCACCGCCGTCTGGTAGAACGCCTTGTTCGGAATGCCCGAATTGATGTGCACCCCGCCGAAGTCCCCGGGCTCGGTGTCCGGGAGGCTGACGAATTTGCTCATGTGGTCGGGCTGGGGGTCCTTGCCGAACAGGGCGTTGTCGTATGCCTGCCCCGGGGCCTTCATCGAGCGCAGGGCGTCGGCATCGATCCCCGGGGTGAAGATCTCAGGCCCGATCAGCCAGTCGGCCTCGTCGACCGTCTGCTTCATCGACCACTGTTTGACCAGCGAGCCGAAGACATCCGAGATGGACTCGTTCAGGGCTCCGGATTGGTTGTGATACGCGAGTCCCGCGGTGTTCTCGGTGACTCCGTGCGTCACTTCGTGGCCGATGACGTCGCGGGATCCGGTGAAGTCGGTGAATATCTTTCCGTCACCGTCGCCGAAGACCATCTGCTGGCCGTCCCAGAACGCGTTGTTGAAATGCGTGTTGAAGTGGACGTACCCGTCCAGGCGCATGCCTCGGTCGTCGACCGAATTGCGATGGAACACCTCGTGGTAGAAGTCGCGCGTCGCGCCGAGTCCGTCGAACGCCTGGTTGACGGACTCGGCCCCGGAGGCCGGTCCGTCCTCCGACCGGGCCAGCTCGGCGAGGGGCAGAGACCTGCCGTGCTGGCAGTCGAAGACGGTCCGCCGGCCGTTGCCGGGGGTGGCGGCGCCGGCGAAGGTCGCCCGGACCGCTCGCTCGCCCCGCAGGGAGGCGGTCGTCAGCATGGTGGCCAAGGAGGCCCGCTGCACCTCGCTGTCGTCACTTCTCAGGAGCTTTTCGAGAAGGTGCGGGGGGATGATGCAATTGATGCGACAGTTCCTGGTCATGGGATACCTCGCGTGCAAGAGAAGCGGTGTTAACGCCTTGCTCGTCTGGTGTTCTCACGTGGATCGTTCTTCGTGGTTCAGGACATCCGTGCCCCTCTCGACCGCCATGGCCACTGCGGGGGCGAACGAATTGCCGGGTTCGCCTTCGCCCGTTGCCGACACCGTGGGCGGCGCACCAATGGCGTTGATCACTGAGAGGGGCAGTGTCGCTGTGACCGAACGGTCACGTCCGATACGCTCGACGGTACCTGCGTGGAGGAGGTGCGAACGTGTCCACTTCGAGTATCCGCTCGAAGTCGTCGACGTGCACCCCGAGCGCGGTTCCCTTTCCCGCGTCCAGGTGCGCGCCGCCGACGACGGCAAGCTGGGGGCGTTGTCGGGTCGGAGGGCCTACTGTCCCGTTCGCAAACTCGTCGCAGCTGGTCAGGCTGGATAGCCGTACTCGTTGATGACACCGCCGAGTACTCGGGTGCGGAGGAGTCGGCGCGTGGTCAGGTCGGTCGCGGCCGCAGGGTGTGTCTGGGAGAGGGAGCAAGCTGTCCCTGAGGCTCCCCCTTGATCTGGGACAGCGGATGGTTACGCTGCGGGCGGGGGCGGGGCGAGGTCTTGCGTCGTCAGCGCCCTGGTCTTGGCCGGGGTGACGTACCCGTACCGGGTGCTTGGGCAGGCGGGTGCGGTTGTATTCGGCATCGATGAAGCGGAGCCCACCGGCGCGAACAGCCTTGTGGGATTCCCAGACGGTGGTCCCGATCTCCGCTTTCAGTAGTCCGAAAAAGCTTTCGGCGGCCGCGTTATCGTAATACGAGCCGGTTCTTCCCATGCTCTGTCTCAGTGCCAACTCCCTTATATTCTTGCGGTATTCGTGTGAGGCGTACTCCCAGGGGCCCGTCGTTCTCGCACGTGCACCTGACGGTCGACGGCAAAAGGCTGCGCGGCAGCCGCGCAGCCGGTGCCGATGGCGTCCACCTGATCGCTGCCCTTCACGCCGACGGCACCATCGCCGCCCAACGCCAAGTCTCCGCCGACAGCAACGAGATCACCGTCGTCGCCCCGTTGCTGGGACACCCTCGGCCTCACCGACGCCGTCATCACCACTGAGGCCCCCCACCTGCAGCACGACCACGCGCACTACCTGCACCAGCGCGGCGCCCACGACCTGATCGTCGCGAAGGGCAACCAGCCGACCCTCCACAAGGCGCTGACCATACGGCCCTGGAACAAGGTGCCAGTCACCCACAGCGAACGCGACCGGGCTCGCCACGGCCGGGACGAGACCCGCACCCTCAAGGTCGTCCAGGTCCGCGGCCCCAGCCTGCCCTTCCCCCATGCCCGGCGGCCGCTGCGCATCCGCCGCAACGGCCTGCACGTCCTCGCGCTGACCGACGAGCGGGGCCGTCTGGTGTGGATATCGGCTGCCCGGCCGGGCCGCACCCACGACAGCACCGCCGCCCGCCGCGACCGCGCCCTGGCCCACCTGCGTGCTGCCGCCCTCGGCTCCCTGGCCGACTTGGGCTTCCTCGGCCTGGACGACGACGGGGACGATCCCGTGGTCGTCACCGGCTTCAAGGCCACCCGCGCCCGCAGGCTCGCATCCGCCGAGAAGGAGGCCAACCGGGTCCTGGCCGCCGGACGCGTTCCCGTCGAACGCGGCTTTGCCCCCTGAAGAACTGGCGGATCCTCACCAGGCTCCGTACTGACCCCGGCCCGCGCCACCCACATGTTTCGCGCGCTGCTCGTCCTGACGGACATCGAGGCCACTACCGACACTTGATCTCTACCGCAGGCAGTGCACGATCAGCACATGCCCCAGGAACAGCGTCACCGGGCCGGGATCGGCTGAGTCAGGTTCACCGGGTTGCCGTCGGGGTCCTGAATGTGGGCGACGCGCTGTCCCCACGGCATGTCGTTGGGGCCGCTGCGGACCGAGCCGCCCAGTGCCTCCACCCGGCCGAGCGTCTCGTCGACGTCGTCGACACCGATGCTGAGCTGGATGCGCGATCGGCAGGCGGCTTTGAGATTCCTTGTGGTCGATTGCCTGGGCCCCGGAAGACCGAGCCTGTCACGCGCGCGGGGAGGCCGCACACGTCATCGGCGAGCAGGATGGCGGCTCCCGACACACCCCCACGAGTGTGGGGAAAGCAGCGAGCATCGCCGGGCGCAGCGGGAGGGGTGGGCAGACCCCCACGCGCGTGGGAGAATCTGAAGGGTGTGCTGCTGGCCTGGGCGTTCGTTCAGCGCGTAGCCGACCCGCTTTGGCCCTGGCCGTCGTTGGCCGGGGCCGTCGGCCGGGGCACGGCGCGAGCCATCCACCCGTCGGTCCGTACCTGGACGGGCAGCATTAACGGCACGAGGTCCAACTGCAGGAGTTGCTCCAGGCCCTGGACGCACTCTTCCCGGGTGTCGGCCGGTACTGCGAAGCGGATCGCGATGAGCCCAGTGTGGCGGGCGGGTTGGGTGGCAGTTACCGGTTCGAGCGGGTTCGGGTCACGGATCAGTGACGACGCCTTCACGCTACCTCCACACGGGCGCATGATGCGTGCACGCACCAGCGATCCCTGGGGGGACCATGAGCAACACCACGCCCGCACCACCGCGCATGCCCGGATTCCCGCCACCACTCCCGGAGCCGGCCCCGAAGAAGTCCCGCACCAACCTCGTCATCATCGGCTCGGCCGCCGCCGTCATCGCCGCTGTAGTGGCCACGGGTGTCGCAGTTGTGCAGTCCAGAGGCGACGACAGCAAGGCCTCAGCCGTCAAGTCGAGCGCACCGAGCAAGAGAGCGGCAACGCCCGCAGCGGAGCCGGACCCCACACCGACGTACACAGACATCGACGCCTACAGCTTCACGATCAAGCTTCACACCACCAAGCGGCAGTGCTTCGGCTCAGCGGGCTGCAACATGACGGTCGAACCGAGCCTGACCTACCTGGGCGACACCCAGGACATCGACCCGAACGCCGTGTACGAGATCACCTATGAGATCCACGGCGACGAGTCCGGGCCTGTCATCGAGACGGCCGAGCTGTCGGACCGGACGACCCTCAACTACACGCCTTCTATGATCAGCACCGCTTCGGCGAGCACGAAGGTGTCCGTGGAGATCACGGACGTCGCGGCACAGGGGAGTTGAGGCCTTCGTGTGGCAGGCCCCGATCCGACGCCTGGGCGGGGTCGTCGTCATGCGGTGGAATAAGGGCTGTCCCGGAATGCGGTGCCAGGCTGTCACGCCCCTGCTCCCCAGGGTGGGGGCGTCAGCTGTTGACCTTGGCGCTTGCGTTCGACGCCCGCCCCGTGAAGAGTTTCATCCGGCGGACGCCCCTTCGGGGCGATGTCGTTCGAGCTGGGGCAGGGGCAGAGGGATGTGCGTAGTGGATGCGGCGGCCAAGGAGGCTGCCGTCGCTCGGTTCCTCCGCGAGTATCCGCAGATAGAGCAAGCTGACTGCGACCACCCCGCGCTACTGGGCTGCACCGATGTCGCTTGGTCGCAGATTCCCGGGTGTCCTGCCGGGATCCCGGTCCTGCTCCGTGGGCTCCTCGATCCGATAGCCGGCCCCAAGGCCCTGCGTGTGCTGGGCAACGTCTTGATGAACAGCGTCTTTCACGTGAGCACAGCGATGCCAGCCGCCCTGCCCTTCCTCATCCGCCTGGCAGCCCTCCCTGACATCGCGGTGCGCTCCGGCCTGGTCGACCTCTTGGTCGTTGCCGCGGAGCTGTCTCAACCCGTCGACGCGGACAACGAACGCCAGGTCGTGCCGCTCGGCAACGACTGCGATCACCCGGAACGCGAATGGTGCAGGGCCGCCTTCGCCGCACACGCTTCTGCGCTGCGCGCGTTGTTGGAGGACGAGACTCGTCCGGACGGACTGATCAGCGCCGACGACCACGAGTGCCTGCTCAAGGCTGTTGAACCGCAGAGGCACCTCTCCTCCTAACTACCGTCAGGCCAGCACGGGTACGCGGCGTGAAAAGATCTTGTGGTGTCTGGTGTGATCACAGCGCCGAACCCTTCCTGGATAGCCCCCTTCACCGGGCTGAGCCCATGTCAGTTCCGCAAGTTGATCACCGCGTTGCGCCGCGAAGGAGCGGATCCTGTTCGTAGAGGACGACCGTGGAGCCTGCCGTTGGAGGACCGGGTTTTGCTGGTCGCCGCGTACTGGCGGACGAACCTGACCTTGCGGCAGCTTGCCCCGCTGTTCGGAGTCTCGAAGTCGGCCGCCGACCGCATCATTGGCCATCTCGGGCCCTCGCTCGCGCTCCATCAACGCAAGCGGTTCCGCAAGAGCACCGTGCTGATCGCGGACGGAACCCTGGTCCCCACGCATGACCACACCATCGCTGAGCAGTCCAAGAACTACAGGTACTCCACCAACCACCAGGTCGTCATCGACGCGGACACCCGGCTCGTCGTCGTGATCGGCCGACCAGTCGCCGGCAACCGCAATGACTGCAAGGCATGGGAGCTGTCCGGCGCGAAGGGCGCTGTTGGAAGGGCGACGGTGATCGCGGACGGCGGCTACCGGGGTACCGGCCTGGTCATCCCTCATCGCCGCGAGAAAGGCCGGGCTGAACTGCTGGCCTGGAAAGAGGAGCACAACGCCTCCCATCGCAAGGTCCGCGCCCGCGTCGAGCACACCTTCGCCCGCATGAAGAGCTGGAAGATCCTCCGCGACTGCCGCCTGAAAGGCGACGGCGTCCACCACGCCATGCTCGGCATCGCCCGCCTGCACAACCTCACCCTCGCCGGGTGAGCACACGCCGCACATCAGGCGAACGCGTCCAGGTCGGCACAGAGATCATTTGCGGGACAGCCCTTAGGCGCCGCGCGCGGGTAGGGCCGTTGTCTCGCACTCCATGCACATGAAAGCGGCTGGCGGGGCGCCGTGGCAGGTCTCGCATTCGGCGGGCGGCTCCAGCAACTCGCCGGAGGTGAGCCCGAGAATTGCTGCGAACGCGACGAGATCGTCGACGTCGACGTGGCGTTCCCCGGCTTCGATCCAGCCCAGTTCGACTGTGGGGGTGGCGCGGCCTACGTGCACGAGGCGTTCCTCGACTTCTCTGTACGACCATCGGCGCTTGTCGGGAAGGCGCATGATGTTGCGCCGCACGTTGCCCGGCCGGACCGAGTGCGCCGCTCAGCCCCCTCACGTGGTGGGCTCCTCGTCCGGGCGCACCGGGCCCGCGTCGTCGTTCTGCTCGCCCGTGACCGTCCCCCGCTGGTACCCGGCACTCAGCGCGGAGCGTGGGGCCGTCTCGCCCTCCTCTTCGGTGAACGGTCCGGGCCAACCTTGTTGCTCGCTCATGCGGTCTTCTCCTCGCTGCTCGCCGGGCGCGGGCGAAGCACAGCCTGCCAGCCGCCTCTGCATGACCGAAGCCCCTGCTGAGAGCGCGGAGGTGTCCAGTGCGCGATAGGACTCGTTCGTGTCACAGATCGCCCACAGCGTCTTCACGCTGCCCTTACATCAGATAGATTCAAGCTTCACCTACTTCAGCAGCACATGGGGGGACCATGAGCCAGCAGTACCCGCAGCAGCCCGGATGGCAAGGCCAGCCGCAACAGCCGCAGCAGCCGCAGTGGGGGGCACCGACACAGCCCGGCTGGGGCGCACCGCCCCCGCTGCCGCCGAAGAAGAGAAGCGCAGGCAAGATCGTCGGCCTCGGCTGCCTCGGCATCGTCGGCCTGTTCGTCATCATCGGCATCATCGCCGCTGCCGCCGGCAGCGGCGGCAGCAAAAAGAACGACAGCAGCGGCAGCACGAACACAGCCAGCGCGACGCACAACACCAGCAAGTCCAGCGGCAACGCGAAGACCAGCGGCTCGGACAGCAACAAGGCACCGTCCACCGTGACCTTCAAGGTGTGGGGCACCGCTCCGGCCGGCGCCCTCGGCGGCCTGGACATCTCCTACGGTTCCGACAGCGACACCCGTAAGGGCACGTTCAAGGACGGCAAGTTCACCGCGACGCTGCCGTTCAAGAAGAAGGCCATGTACTACCAGGTGAACGCACAGTTGCAGGGCTCTGGTGATATCCACTGCTCGGTCACTGTGGACGGGCACACCAAGACGGCGCACGCATCGGGCGGCTACAACATCTGCGACACCCAGCTCAGCAGCTTCACCGGCGACGACTGGAACTGACGAGGCTCATGCGGCGGCTTCGCTCCGGGTGTCCGAGCGGGGCCGCCGTCCTACGGTGGGCTCAGCGGTTCCTCATCCGCGCCAGCGTGCGGAGGTTGATCGTGCGCGGATACGCCTGACCCCGCAGCAGGACGTCGATACCGGCGCGTAGGCCATCCCGCCCGTCGCGCGCCAGCTTTCCCAGCGCTCGCGTCAGGCGGCTCATGGTGTGGTGAACGTGACCTCGGCGATCTTCGCCACCGTCATGCCCTGGGCGGACAACAGGACCACCTGGGCACGCCGCCGGGTCACTATCGACCCGGTTCTCCGGCGGATGATCCGAAGCAGCCGTCTGCCTTCTTCCTCGTCGACCTCGCGTACACGTACTCGTTCGCCACCCGGACAGGGGACGGTCACGCGTCGCCCGGCACAGCACCGGGACGGCGCGTCACATCACAGGGCAAACGTTGCCTGATACGGCACTAGCCGAGCAGGCGAAGCAGCGCGGCCGCCACAATCATCGTCTCCGCCTCGGCGCGGCTGTAGTTGAACGTCTTGGTGACGGCGTCCTTGTGCAGTGCGCCGCTCGCCTGGTCTTCGAGTGCGGCCCGGATCCACGCCCAGCGTTCCTCCGGGGTACGCTCGCGGGCCGGCTTGCTTCCGGGACAGGACCAGCCATTGTTGACCTCGATATACTCCAGTGCGCGGCGCGCTTCGAGCATGGCGCCGTCGATGTCATCGTCTCGCAGTCGGCGCTGTGCCTCCCGCAGGTAGCGGATGGCCTTTCCTGGCGCTGTTCATCGTCGGCGGGGAAGGGCACGGACATCTCGACAGCGAGAGAAGAACCGAGTCCCTCGATCTCCAAGCGCAGGTCGCCGGAGCGGTGTTCGTCCAGGACCCGCACCTGCGCGTTGGTGAGGATGTAGCGCAGCTCCGGGCGCTCGACGGAGTCGGGACGGAACGCGACGGTGACCGTGGCCGGGCCGAGCATGCGCCGCTGCCCGTTGTCGAGCGGCGCCCAAAGGACGGTATCCAGAATCTGCACGCGCTCGGCCTCGACGGCCGCCGGGGTCTTCCCCCGCCTTGACGGGGCCGCGGTGGGCGCGGCCCCGTGGTGCGCATGGCAGGGGTCAGGGCTTGGTCATCGTGCGGTTGTGTGGGTGCCGCTTGCCCAGAGGGCTCCGCGCTTGCCGGGGCCTCCGGTGCTCTTGTAAACGACGAGGTTGCCGGCGTTCTGCATGTACGCGTAGGCGCCGGAGTGGCCGCTGGTGTTGGTGGCCCACAGGACGCCGCCCTTGCCGGGTCCGCCGGTGGTTTTGTAGACGACGAGGTTGCCGTCGCTCTGCATGACGGCGTACGCACCCGGGTGGCCGGCGGTGTGGATGGACCACAGGGCGCCGCCCTTGCCAGCTCCTCCGGTGCTCGTGTACCCGGTCTGAGCAGGGCCCCGACGGGCTCCCCGGTGCCGCCCGGTCCGTGGTCGACGAAGGCCATCAGCGGGTGGTGGCCATAGGTCTTCTTCCAGGTCGGAGCCGCGTCCTCCTTGTCGGAGTGCGCGATCACCAGCACCCCGTCCAGGTCGATCGACACGTGGCCATCCTGGTCGGGAGCCTGTGGTCCGGCCAACGACCAGACGTCGGGTCGGAGGCCGCCAGACCGAAGACGGCCAGCTCGGCCCTCAGCATGGATATCTCGGCCAGACAGTCGCCGCCCAGCGCGACCGCCAGCGCGAGGTCGGGGAGGATCTTGCCGGGATCGTGGACGGCCCGCGGCTTTCGACAGGGAGCGAGCGCGGCGGATATCGCCTGGTCAAGCCCACTCTTGCAGATCGTCTCGACGAGCAGGACCGAACCGGCCCGCGAGACGACCTGACGGCCGTCGCCCCGGACGCGTCGGGGGTAGGACCCGATAGGCTGCCTCACCTGGAAAGTGCCTCCGGCTTCAGCGGGAACAAAGACCTCGACAATCCTCATTCTCGCTGGTCAGAGGCACTTTTCGCTTTCCTGACCATCTGTCGGACAACCCGCTTCATGAATCGCGGGGGTCAGGAAACGCCCTTGCGTAACGACGTGATGAGGAGGTCAAGGTCTCCTCGTGCCGTATACGTACGGATTGGGTCGATGTAGTCGCGCGACTCAATGATCTGACCGTCCCGGACACGCATGACGAAGACGCAGGGCACCTTGGCCGTGGAAACGTCCGGCAACGTGAACTCGTAGGCGAACTCGGCGACGATCACTTCAGGATCGGCGGTCTCGTGAACGACGACATCGACGACATTCCTCTTCGGCAAGGACTCCTGAACTTCCGGCGGTACCGTGAAGTGCTCCCGAAGCGCACGCCGACTCGTCAACGGCTCGGACTCCGGCGTCGCCATCGGATGCCGGACATCGGTGACCTCGCCATACAAGTCAGGCAACTCGTTTAAGTTCCTGTCGGCGACCCCATGAACAAGCCGGAGAAACACCTCGCGCGGACTCAGACTCACAATCCCTCCCCCAGTGAGAGGCACAGGCAGCCAACGATCATTATCACCTGATGCGGGCCAGTCTTGCGGACTGTCTCGACCAGCAGCACCCCACCCGTCCGACCCCACGGCCGTCGCGCTGGACGCGGACACGCGGGCCGGGGCGTTGACCGCCCCCGATGCCCGCCCGGGCTACGGATAGCTGGTCAGGTCGGTCACGTTAGTGCTGGAGTTGGACGGGCCACCGGTGTTGTTGATGACATGGCTGATGGTGCCGGCACCGCCGAGGGATACGGTCACCATGCTGGTGAAGCGGACGTTGGAGTTGTTGGGCGCCTCGATGGCGTGCGCGGCGACGACGCTGGGGTTGACGTTGAAGTAGCAGTAGCTGCCGAGGCCGTACGCCTGGTGGCTGGTGACGGAGTCGGCGGGCGACCTTGTAGGCGGCGTAGCCCTGGTTGGAGCCGTTCATCCAGGCGGACTGGTTCGGGGGGGCATACGGCATCTCGTTCTGGAAGAAGTAGGTGCGGCCGCCGTTGCCGTTCCAGATGACCTGGTACTTCTGGAAGTGCTCCACGAACTGGCCGTACTCGCTTTTCAAGAAGGCGTCCTGGCCCGCCGCTTCTGCCTGCTCGGCGGTTGGGTCCGGAAGCTCAGGAAAAACACTTCTGTGGCCGCCGTTGGCGCGCTTCGGCCCGCGGCGGACCGCGATGCCACGGCGTCGATGTCCCCTCAGCGGTGCGTCGATGTCTCAGGCGTAGGAGCGACCGGGATTCCGGAAGGCTTGGAGCAGGCGAGGTTGTCATTGAAGGAGTCGCCCTTGATCTTGATCGTGGCTTCGCCGAAATCAGCGTTCATGAGCTTGTCGCGGTAGCCGGCCGGATAACCCTCCCAGCCGACGAGGCGCGGGTAGAACCAGCCGCCGGTGCCATTCTCCGGTGGTTCGTGACTCACCAGGTATGAGGAGTGCTG
Source organism: Streptomyces sp. NPDC052109 (assembly GCF_040680195.1). Taxonomy (NCBI): domain Bacteria; kingdom Bacillati; phylum Actinomycetota; class Actinomycetes; order Kitasatosporales; family Streptomycetaceae; genus Streptomyces; species Streptomyces sp. NPDC052109. Next base: position 136,826 of record NZ_JBFAWF010000014.1, read on the forward strand.
CGACACAGAGACGTACTGGACCTGGTTGTCGGAGATCCACGCGATGACGTGTTCCCAGTCGTGGGTGTGGCCGAGGGCCGCCGGCCCGAGCGTGGCCTGGTCCTTCTCGAGGTAGCCGGCGTACATATCTTGCCGGGGCGCTTCGTTTGGTGCGGAGCGGTGCCGTCGGCGATCAGTCGGCACAAGGTGATCATCCCGAGGTCGACCAGGGTGTCCGCAAAGCGGGCGATGGGCGAGAACGTCAACGAGCGTCGGGACCTGAACGGGTCAGGCGGGTTCAGTCGCTGGTCATGGAGGTTCCGGTGTCGGCGGGTGTACTGAGCAGGCCCACGAACATGGTCTGGTGCAGCGTTTCCACATGGTGCCGGGCGACTTCCGCGGCCGTGGCGGTGTCCTTGCGGCGCAGGGCGTCGAGGAGGTCGCGATGCTCGCGGTTGGAAGCGCGCAGCGCGTCCATGGGGTAGGGCAGGTAGTAGCGGTAGAGTTCGCGCAGGACCGCGCCGTAGGGGCCGGTGATCGAGGAGCTGCCGGTCGCCTCGGCGAGCCGGAGGTGGAAGCGCTCGTCGCAGCCGTGGAACTCGGCCCAGCTGGGCGCGAGGTCCATCTCCTCGACGAGTTCCCGCAGCTCGGACAGGTCCTCGTCGCAGGCCCGGACCGCCGCCAGGTGGGCGATGCCGCATTCCAGGGCGAGCCGGTGATCGATCAGCCGGCGCACGGCGTCGCCGGCCGTGCGGTACACGTCCGTGGTGAGGACGGTGCCGGGAGTGGGGTGCGCGGCGACCAGGGTGCCCCCGCCGCGCCCGCGGCGGCGCTCCAGAACGCCGTCGGCACACAGGGATACCAGGGCTCGACGGACGGTGATCTCGCCGACGTCCAGGGCCTGGGCGATCTGCGGGGTGCCGGGCAGCCGCTCGCCGGGGGCCAGCAGGCCCAGATCGACGGCCAGAGCGATCCGGGCCCGGACCGCTTCCAGGGCGGACAGTCTGCGCACGCCGCTGAGTTCGGGGGCCGTGAGGCCGGTGGTCGGGGCGTGGTCGCTGCCTGGCATGGCGTCACCCTAACCAGCTTCGTTGATCACCGCTGAAAAATGCTCATCTTGAGCACTCTTGTTTAAGTGCTCATCTTGAACTAGTTTCGCGTCCATGTCCCGCCCCCTGCCCCTGGCTCTCGCCCAGCTCCCCCCGCGGCCCGCGCATACCCCGCTCGCTGGTTTCGCGGCTGAGGCGGAGAGCATCATGGCCCGCTTCCCGCACACCCGGATGGCGGTCTTCCCCGAGCTCCACCTGTGTGGCGTCGACGCTCTCGGGGCCGAGGCGCACGAGCAGCTGCGGGAGATCGCCGAGCCCCTGGACGGCCCTCGGGCCAAGGAGCTCGCCGCTCTGGCCGGAGATCTGGGCATCTGGCTGCTTCCGGGATCGGTGTGCGAGCGCGGGCCGGCCGGGGAGCTGTTCAACACCGCCCTGGCCTTCTCCCCGCAGGGGCGTCTGGCGGCCTGGTACCGCAAGGTGTTCCCCTGGCGGCCGAGCGAGCCCTACGATCCGGGCGACCGGTTCGTGGTCTTCGACGTCCCGGAGGCGGGGCGGATCGGTTTCGCGATCTGCTACGACGCCTGGTTTCCGGAGGTCGCCCGCCACCTGGCGTGGCAGGGCGCCGAGGTCATCGTCAACCCCGTGATGACCACGACCGCCGACCGTGCCCAGGAGGTCGTCCTGGCCCGCGCCAACGCCATCGTCAACCAGGTGCACGTGGTCAGCGTGAACACCGCCGGCCCCCTGGGCAGCGGGCACAGCCTGGTCGTCGACCCCGAGGGCCGGATCCTGGCCGAGGCACCCGGCGACGGCAGCACCATCCTCACCGACGTGATTGACCTGGACGACGTGACCCGCGTCCGGACGTACGGCACCGCAGGCGTGAACCGCATGTGGGACCAGTTCACGGACACCGACGCCCCCATCGAGCTTCCTCTGTACGGCGGCCGCATCGACCCGCGCACCTGGCGTCCGGGCGTCTGACCCTCCGGCTTCCCGCCCTTCTCCGTCCCCCGCTCGCACGTCCCCGGAGCCCCTCATGGCCAACGACACCACCGGCGCGCCCGCACTCGCGCGCACCCTCACCCTCAGATCCGTCGTGCTGTTCGGTCTCGCCTACATGACCCCGCTGATCGTGCTGGGCACCTTCGGCGTGGTCGCCGCCAGTACCGGTGGGGCGGTCCCGACGGCGTACCTGCTCGCCCTGGTCGCGATGCTGTTCACGGCCCACAGCTACGGAAAGATGGCCGCCGCGTACCCCGTGGCCGGCTCCGCCTACACCTACGTCCGCAAGGCGATCGACGGGCGGCTCGGCTTCCTCGTCGGCTGGGCGACCCTGCTCGACTACTTCTTCCTGCCGATGGTCATCTGGCTGATCGGCGGCGCCTACCTCCAGGCGCAGTTCCCCGGTGTGCCGCACTGGACATGGATCATCGGCTTCGTCGCCGTCACCACCGCGCTGAACATCCGCGGCATCAAGACCGCCGAGCGCGTCAACGACCTGCTCATGGTCTTCCAGGTGCTGGTCATCGGCATCTTCGTCGTCCTGTCGGTGCGCCACGTCTTCCAGACGGGCGGCGCCGGTGCGCTGGTGAGCACCACACCCTTCGCCAACGGCGCGACCACCACCGCCGGGATCTCGGCGGGTGCCGCCATCGCCGCGTACTCCTTCCTCGGCTTCGACGCGGTCACCACGCTCACGGAGGAGACGGTCGACCCGAGGCGCACCATGCCGCGCGCGATCCTGCTCACCGCGCTGATCGGCGGCGGCATCTTCGTCCTGGTCGCCTACACCACCCAGCTGGCCCATCCGGGCAGCGCCTTCGACGACCCCGGCTCCGCCGCCTTCGAGATCGCCAAGACCATCGGCGGTGACCTGTTCTCCTCGGTGTTCCTGGCCGGGCTCGTGGTCGCGCAGTTCGCCTCCGGCATCGCCGCCCAGGCGAGCACCTCCCGCCTGCTGTACGCGATGGGCCGCGACGGCGCCCTCCCGCGCAGGGTCTTCGCCCGCCTCCACGCGCGCTACCGCACCCCCGCGCTCAACATCCTCCTGACCGGCGCGGTCGGCCTGATCGCCCTGTGCCTGGACGTGGCCACCTCGACGTCCTTCATCAACTTCGGCGCGTTCACCGCCTTCACCTTCGTCAACGTCTCCGTACTCGCCACCTACGTACGGCGCCGCCGCGCCGGCGAGAGCCCCAGCGCGCTGTCGTACGTCGTCGCCCCCGCGGTCGGTGCGGTCGTGGACCTCTACCTGCTGTACAACCTCGACGGCAGGGCGCTCACCCTGGGGCTGATCTGGCTGAGCCTCGGCGTGGTGTACCTGGCTTACCTGACCCGGATGTTCCGCGTGCCGCCGCCGGAGATGTCGTTCACGGAGACCGCACCGGAATGCGTCCAAGGCGCCGCGCCTCTACAGAGCACGAAGTGACCGGCTTTGATCAGCAGTACAGGTTGCTGCCGGAGCTGACGCCGAGGATCGACGCGGACCGCTGGTAGGCGTCGTTCTGCACCAGCCAGGGGTTGTCGAGGAGGTCGATTCCCGGGGCGTCGCCGGCGGCCTTGTAGTTGAAGTTCCAGCTCAGCTGGAGGGGGCCGCGGCCGTAGTAGGCGGCCTGGCCGGCCGGGCAGCCGTACGACTGGCTCCAGCCGCAGTAGGTGGGGTAGTGGGCCGTGTTCTGCTCGACGACGTACACCAGCCCGCCGGTCTCATGGCTGACATCGGCGAGGAATGCGGCGGCTTCCTGCTTCTCCACGGTGTCGCTTCCGGTGGTGGCGAAGGCCGGGTAGGCGGCGAGGGACTGGACGAGGCCGCTGGAGGTGTAGCAGCTGTTCCGGTTCGGGAACATCTGGTTGAACTGGGCCTCGGAGACGACGAATCCGGACGGGGTGCTGCCGCCGCCCGCCGGGGCGGTCCACTTCTGGTTCGCCGCCCCGGTACAGCTCCAGATCTGCAGACGGGTGCCGTTGGCGCTGCTGTTGTCCCGCACGTCGAGGCATTTGTTCGCGGCCGGGTTGACGATGTCATGGGCCGATGCGACCACCCACTGCTGGGCAGCGGTGCCGTTGCAGTCGTAAAGCTTGACCGTGGTGCCGAGGCCATGCGTCTGGGAAAGTGCGGTATGACGCGGTATGACATGGGGGACATGGGAAGATCGCTCCCGGGTCGTGTCGTACGGGTGACGGTGGCGGGCTGACGGGGGACGGCGCGGGACGCGCCGGGGCCGAGCGCGACTGCCCTGGCGAGGCGCGAACGGCGCTCTCAGGTCAGGACTTGCTGGATGACGACGACGTGCCCGGCGTCGGGATCAAGGCTTCCGCCGAGCCGGGCGAAGGCTCCGTCGGTCAGGTCGGGGAACTTGGGTTCCCTGGGGCGTCTGGACGAAGGCGCCCCGGTCGTTGATGCGTACGACCAGCGACCTGCCGTCGGCGACATTGGTGACCTGGACACGGGTGCCGAACGGCAGCTGGGGCCGGCGGTTGGGAGAAGTCGCGGCGTTGTCCGCGTTGTTGTCGAAGAGTTCTCCGCCGGCGGTGAGCGCGCCCGGTGGCTGGGGCCCGTAGCGCGTGGCCCAACACTGGTCGTCTGCCTTCTGGGGGTGGCCTCGGCGGAGGCTGTCGGAAGACAGGCCGGGAGTGCGAGCGCGGCCACGACGAGGCTGCACCGTAACGCGGTGAAACGTGAGGGGGAGTGTCCGGCCATGAGGACGATCACAGCCTTTCGGGACAAGGGGGCACGGGGAGCACGCACCAGCTCAACTGACCTGAAGCGTGGGTGCGTTCATGTAGCCCGTCGGCCGGAACCTGGAAGGTCTGTACCAGAAACGTCAAGTGGTGAACGGTGATGAGGGCCTGGGATCAGCCAAGTGAACGGGTTCTGAAGAGGTCGCGCAGTGCTGTGTGTGACTCCGTCGTCACAGACGCAGGTGTGCCGTTCCCGTTCCTGTGAACTCCCATGATTTGGCGTTCAGTTGTTGACGTCGGGCAGGGGCGGGAGTACAAACCCCGAGAGCGCTCTCCACCCGCTGTTCCTCCAGCCCCCCACGCCCGCCCACTCGGCATCCGGAGACCCCCATGCAGACTTCCTCAGGTGTGCTCACGCGCGGACCAGCAGCCCACGAGGAGCGCTCCCGCACGGCTCTGGTCCTGGTAATCGCCCTGCTCGCCGCCTGCTTCGTCGCCCTGACCCCGTCGCCCGCACGGGCCGCCGACCAACTGCTCTCCCAGGGGCGGCCCGCCACTGCGTCCTCGACCGAGAGCGCGTCCTTCCCCGCCGCCGCAGCGGTTGACGGCAATCCCGGCACCCGCTGGTCCTCGGCCTTCGCCGATCCGCAATGGCTCCAGGTGGACCTCGGCTCGGTCCAGCAGATCAGCCGCGTCACCCTCGCCTGGGAGGCCGCCTACGCCAAGGCCTACCAGATACAGACCTCCACCGACGGGGCCAACTGGGCGACGGTCTACTCCACCACCACTGCCACCGGCGGCACCCAGAACCTGACCGTCACCGGCAGCGGCCGCTACATACGCATCTACGGAACGGCAAGGGCGACCCAATACGGCTACTCCCTCTGGGAGTTCCAGGTCTACGGCCCCGGCGGCGGCACCACTCCGCCGGACGACTTCTGGGGCAGCACCAGTGACATCCCGCCCGCTCAGAACGCCGTAGAGGTGAAGATCCTCAACCGCACCAACGGCAAGTACCCCGACAGCCAGGTCTACTGGAGCTTCAACGGCCAGACGCACTCCATCGCCGAACAGCCCTACCTCGACATGCCGGCGAACTCCGCGGGCCGCATGTACTTCTATCTGGGGTCACCCAACAGCCCCTACTACGACTTCATCGAGTTCACGGTCGGCAACAACGTCTTCAACGGCAACACCACACGCGTCGACGCTTTCGGCCTCAAACTCGCCATGCGGCTGCACGCCAAGGACGGCTACGACGTCGAGGTGGGTGAGAACCGGCAGACCTTCGCCGAGGACCGCGCCACCACGTTCCAGCGCTTCACCGACGCGGTCCCGTCCCAGTTCAAGGTACTGGCCCAGACCCAGGCCCCGTATCGCATCATCGCCCCCGGCAGCGACCCGAGCTTCCGCGCGGGCGGGGCCAACGCCAACTACTTCACCTCCTACGCCCAGTCGGTAGGCGTCAACGCCGCCACCTCCGACATCTTCGGCTGCGCCGCATCCCTGGCCGGCAACCCGGACATGTGCGCGGCGCTCAACCGTCACGTGGCCACGTTGCCGGCCTCCCAGCAGGCCGACCCGAGCCAGTACTACAAGGCGGCACCGGCGAACTACTACGCCAAGTTCTGGCACGACAACGCCATCAACAACCTCGCCTACGGCTTCCCCTACGACGACGTGGCGGGTCAGTCCTCCTTCATCTCCCACAGCAACCCGCAGTGGCTGCTCGTCGCCGTCGGTTGGTAGAACGCCAACGCGGCAGCGCGTTCTGTCACCGCCTGCCCGTTGCCGATCAGGCGATTGAGCACCGGCGATGCCGGAACCCCCCGACGGCGGCAGGCTGTTCACGACCGGTTCGCTGCCCACGGGCGGAGAAGCCGGTTGCACGGCGCCTGAACGATTTGGCGTGATCCGACGGCCACGTCGGATCACGCCCAGGCCCGGATGTCCACTGCGAACGGAGAGCGACCTGCGGACCCTGAGCCGTGACCGGCCAGAGCCATAGCGGCCGCGGCGGCGGCCACTACGGCGATCGACCTGTTGGAGCGGTACTTGGAACGGCCGTTGAAGGAGGGCGCGTTCTTCGACGCAGCCGAGACGGTGCCGCTGGACGGGGTGGCACCCGAGCAGTGGCGGGCAGCGGTGGTAGACGACAAGGGCCAGGTCGAGCGCATCCCCTACGAGCTGTGTGTGCTGGTGGCGCTTCGGGACACGCTGCGGCGCCGGGAGATCTGGGTGGTGGGCGCGAACCGGTGGCGCAACCCGGAGGACGACCTGCCGCAGGACTTCGAGGACAACCGAGACGTGCACTACGACGCGATCCGCCAGCCGCAGGACCCGGCGAAGTTCGTCACGGACCTGCAGAAGAAGCTCTGCGACTCGTTGGACCGCTTCGAGGCCGCGCTGATGGAGGGCACCACGGGAGGGGTGGCGATCGTGAAGAAGCACAGCGAGCCGTGGATCAAGGTCTCGCCCCGGCCCAGGCAGGAGGAGCCGGAGAACCTGGTCGCGGTGAAATCCGAGATCGAGAGGCGCTGGGGGACCAACGGCGCGGGCGCCCTGCTCAACGCCTCCGAGGAACTCCTCAAGCGTGACGACAAAGTCGCAGCCAAGCTGTTGGAACAGAGCCCGTTCACGCCCGGGACCGGCTCTCAGCCGGCCGGCCCCGATTGCAGCCCGCGCGCCAGCCACAACGCCGAGGACCTGCCGAACGTCGTCGGCGAGACCAGCGGCATCGATCAATACCTCTTCAACGAGCGGTTCCTCGGCCAGCCGGACAAGCTGCGGGCCGTCGCCACAACCTGGCGCAGCGCGGCCAAGATCCTCCACGACACCTACTGGGACTCCCGCGACGCATGGAAGACAGCCACCCTCGATCAGGCGGGCCATACCGCTGACGCGGGCGAGAGCTTCTTCGAGAAGTTCGCCGGCAAGACACCACCACTCAGCGAAGTGGGCGACCACGACACTCTCCTGGCGAACCTCCCCACGGCCTGCACGATGCTCGCAAACACCTGCGACGCATACGCCGACCACGTCGAAACTGCCCAAAAAACGCCTTCCTATGGAGAACATCGAACTCGACGGTGACTTCCTGTGGCCCTGGGAACAGCCACGCTTCGGAGGCGACGGCCACGACGGCGGCCTGCACGACCTCATAGCCGGCGACACGCGCATCACCTCGCTCGGCAACATCCCTCACGCACTGGACAACTCCCAGTCCCGAGTCAAGCTGCCGCAGCCGGACAACGGCGGACTCTTTCCCAACCTCCCGCCGTTCCTCGGCCCCCTGATCCGCGTCCCAACACTGGTCCCAGCCGCTTACCGTCCACTGCCCCCCAACAATCCGCACATTCAGCCAATCCCCCCGGCGATGCGCCCCGACCCGCGGTTCCCGCAGCTCACGCCCAGCCAGGGGCAGAACTTCCAGACCTGGCTCGACTCACTGCGCAAGGGCGACATCTCCGGCGGCAAGCCGGCCGAGCAGGCCTACCAGAGGCGCGTGGCGGGCTTCCCGGAGTTCGAGGTACCAATCCCAGCAGGGATCAGTCCGTCCAACACGCTGATGGTGGACGGATTTCGCAACCTCGACGGGATGGCGGTCGAGGCAAAATACGTGAACAAGCCGAACCAACGGTGGTACCGCTCGCTGGAAGACCTCCGCAAGAACCACGCGAACGGCGACAGAGACTTCCTCAACAAGGAGGACCGCCTGGCACTCCGCAAGTACGCCGCCGCGCTCAACGACCCACGTAACAAGGAGATGCGCGGAGTCGAGACGGTCACCAACAACCAAGACGCCGTCCAGTACTGGCGCATCATGATGGCGGCCTACGGCGTCAAAGGCCACGTCCGCTACGTTCCCTGACCAGCCCATCCCCAGGAAAGTACCGCTATGGAACCGGAAGAGATCGCGGAACTGCGCACCCTGTTCGTGTTCGTCCCACCGCGCGGGCAGAGCTGGGGCCTGACCTTCGAGGGATTCGAGGCGCGGCTGCGTGAGCGGAATCCGGGTACGTTCGTCCGCATCGATGACGAGGGAGACGGCCCGGTCCGCGGATCATCGATGATCTTTGGGATCACTTTCGATGACGAGTCCCTGGAAGGCTTTGCCAGCCTGGGACCCGAGGGCGTGGCCGTCCGGGAGTGCAACGCCCACATGGCGGCCCGGGTCGCCCTGTGGCTCCGGAACAACGTGGCACCGGCTGACGTGCCCGTCATGTTCAACACGGACTGGGGAATCGAGGAAGGCCTGGAACCCACCCTCGTCCCCGACGCCACCCGCCCACGGATCGTGGCAGCACTCGTGCAGCATGTCGAAGAGACCGGCGGCCTCGACTGACAGTCCCCCAATGCGGTCGCCGCAGACGCCTACGACTGCCAATCGCCGCCGGCGGCGCCATTTCGCCACCTGGATGGCGTCGTGACACGCAACGACCGATCGCTTCAGTGTCGTCAGGGCCGGCAGGTTGATCCACCTGTGCCGCAGGACGCCGGCCGTGGGCTCGTCGGCTGGTCGTTCTGGCTGGGAGAGCACCGCTTCGGCGTCTGCGCCCGGGTGCCGGGCCGAGGCCAGAACACGTTCCGGGGCCTGGGGAAGTCTTCTCTGTCCTGCGTCGCGGTGAAGCGCGGTCAGTGCAGGATGCTGACGGCCCGCGCAATGACGAGGAGTGAGGTCAAGAGGGCGGAGATGCTCTGAATGGCCATCATGACCTTGGCGCGTGTCGACAGCGGCATGGTGTCGGTCGGGCTGAAGGCCGTGGAGTTGGTGACGGACACATACAGGTAGTCCACCAGGGTGGGCACCCAGTCCGAGGCGTCGCTGGCGCCGTCGGCGACCTCTTGGACGGCGTCGTCGTTCTCGTCCTGTGAGAAACGGAAGTCCGCCAGGGGCAGCGCGGAGCGGGGCGCCTGGGTGCGACTGACCGGACCGCCCCGGTCCAGTTCCCAGTAGGCCAGACCGAAGACGATGATGTTGGTGAGCCATACCTGCAGGGCCGCTACCAGCAGTGAGCGACCATCCTTCACCCCGGCATACACCAGCTCATGGATCAGGATGACCAACGCCGCGAGATTGCTGATCGCGATGACGGCTACGAGCGTCAGTGAGAGCACCCGGAAGACCCTCGTCTGCCGGGTCAGACGTTTGGGGTTGATCGCGATGAGCGGAATGAGCAACAGGCATTCCAGGGCGGGGAGCACGTAACGCGGAGCGATCAACAAGCGCTGCGGCAGAACCAGGTACAGGGTGATCGCGGCAAGTGTCGCGACCACCGCCGGCAGGCGCGCCTCTCCCCTGCGCTCATGACGAGGATGCCTGGTCCTCGCATCCGCACGCGTACGCGCCATACCGCCCGGCCTTCCGGTCGCCGCCACGGACTACGTCACGGCGTCCTCGCATCCACCAGTCGATGCAGGCCACCGGGTTACCCCAACACTTACCCCCTGACACAGACTTTGATCAGCCCCAACAACATGATCGACTTGGCCTGGTGAGGAGCAAGTTCGTGCGTCGACCGGGTGCGCGCTCTGAACCCCGGCTCGCTCGGACCCAGCCGGTGGACCCGGCGCCCCAGTGCGACCCGCCTGCGGCCGGCGGGTTCAGGGAGGTCTTCGCATCCCACTGGACGTCGACGGCAGCCCGCCAGCAGCAGGCAGGCGAACACCGGGCAAGACACGTCACGAGGCAGCACGCAACACGATCTCTCACCGGACGAGCTCACGAACAGATACGGCCCTGCCGAAGCCGCTGCACTACACCGAGGGTCACCGCAGCGTGGGGGCGTGGTTGCTGCTCACGCCGGAGTTCCTCGGTGACGTTTCAGTGTTCGGCGGCGGCCCGGAATTCTTGGGTGAGGGAAGCGATCTGCTGGACGTTGACGTCGCTGGACAGGTTGCTGAGGAGTCCGCCGACGGTCCCGGAGTCGGCCCAGGCGCAGAGCAGTTCTGCGTTGTTCTCTCCGCACCGCACCTTCCCGCCGGCCGAGCCAGGGTTGAAAACCTTGGCGTCGGTGACGCGTGCTCCGGCCATGAGATCGGAGTTCTCGGTGTCTGCCGACTGCTGGGCGAGCTCCTCGGCGAGCTGTGGATCAGCGGTGCTGGTGTCGCTGAAGACTTCCAATACGGGCTGAGTGGGCTTTCTTGCCGTGGTGTAGAACACGACGGCGTAGTGTTTGGGTAGTTTCCCGGCTGTTTGGGCTTTAAGCAGGTCTGCTTGCCTGCCGAACGCCATCCGCTACGGCACCCCGCCGGTGCGGTTGCGGCTCATCAAGGACCGCGCGCTCACCTGCGAAGTCTGCGACAGCAATGCCCTCGCGCCACGGCTGCGCCACGCGAAGACCATCGACGAAGGCGGGCGCGGCTTGTTCATCATCACCCAACTCGCACAGAACTGGGGCGTCCCATACTCCCTCGACGGCAAGACCGTCTGGGCCGAGCAGACTCTCCCAGCCCCAACCTCGCCCGGTCCCCAATAGCGGTCATAGCGACACCGAGGCCGCCCTGATCGTCGTCGGCCAGCCGTATGCCTCCCGCTGCGAGCGATGGCATCGCCCGCAGGACGACAAATCCGTCCTCGGCGAAGGCTCGCGCGCAGGGTCTGACGGGAAGGAGAGCGCCTGGCCGGTGCAGCCCGGACGGGTCAGCCAGTGCCGTGGGTCCCCTCTATCGCGCCGGGCATGGTGATCAACGGGCCGGGACCGGGAAGAGCATGCAGCTGCTGGTGGCGTGAGCGAGGAGCCGGTCGCCGGAGTCGCGGAGCTCTGCCTGGGCGAGGGCGGTACGGCGGCCGCTGTTGAGAACGGTGCCGATGGCGCGGACCTTGCCGGTGTCGACGGTGATCCGGCGCAGGAACTTCAAGGTCAGGTCGATCGAGGTGTATCCCATGCCCTGGGGCAGTACGGACTGCACCGCGCAGCCGGCCGCCGAGTCGAGGAGCGTGGCGTAGACGCCTCCGTGGACGCTGCCTATTGGGTTGTAATGTTCCTCGCCCGGCACCAGGACGAAGACCGCCCGGCCGTGCTCGGCCTCCTCCAGGGTGAAGCCCAGAGTGGCGGCGATCGGCGGGGCGGGCAGTCGCCCGGCCAGGATCTCGCGGAGGAAGTCGAGACCGCTGTGGTGAGGGATGGCGTCGACGGAAATGGCAGGGTCTTTCCAGCCGAACACGCGTGATCTGCGGGTGGCCGCCCCTGTCTCACCGGTCGCGTCGGCGCCCAAGGACTTCTTCGATGTTTCGGACATGCGGCAGCTCCTCAGGGGCATGTGTTGTCGGTGTGCCGTGCCGGTCGGCTATGGCGGGGGCAGCCCACTTCTGCGGTGGAATCGTCCTGCGGGGTGTTTCAACCGCCGCTGGTTTCAGGGGCTGTCCTGGCCGACGCGGATGAGCCCCGGGCCGGCATCGACGAACGAGTCTCCGATCGGCACGTCGTGGCCGTTGTCGCAGCGGAGCACCGCGTGCACCGGGGCGCCGCAATTCTCGTGGCGTACGACCACGGGGGGCCCTTGTTCGTCGGCGGCCCACCTGTCGCCCCATTGCCGAAGCGCCACGATGACGGCCCGGAAGTCCATCCCCTTCTGGGTGAGTTGATAGGCGTACCGGGTCCGCTGGCCGGGCTGCTGGTAGGGAACGCGCTCCAGGAGACCGGCGGCGGTCAGTTCTTTCAGGCGCGCCGCGGCGGCGGGTTCGCCGATGCCCACGCGCTTGGCGAAGTCGTCGAACCGGCGGGTGCCGAAGAACGCCTCGCGCATGATCAGCAGCGCCGTCCTGTTGCCGACGATCTCCAGGGTCCTGGCGATGGAGCAGTTGGCCATGGACCAGGCGTCCCGTTCGTCCAGCAGATCCTTCATCTCTCCACCCTCCACCTGGCTTGCCTCACGCAAAGTCAGCCTATACCGTCGTAGCTGACTTCTCCAATCATAAGTCAGGTGGGGTGTGCGCATCCCGAGGAAGGAATCATGGACATCAGCACAGCAACCGTCCTGGTCACCGGCGCCAACCGCGGGCTCGGCAGGGCGCTCGCCCAGGAACTGCTCGCGCGCGGCGCCACGGTGTACGGGGCGGCCCGCCGACCGGACCAGATCGATCTGGCCGGTGTGAAAGCGATACGGCTCGACATCACCGACCCCGCCTCCGTCGCCGCGGCTGCCGAGGAGGCCCGTGACATCACGGTGCTGATCAACAACGCGGGCAGTTCCACAGGCGCCGATCTGCTGACCGGCGGCTGGGACGCCGTCCGCCTGGAGGTGGAGACCCACTACCTGGGCACCCTCGGCGTGATCCGGGCTTTCGCCCCGGTGATCGAGTCCCAGGGCGGCGGCGCCATCCTCAACATCCTTTCCGTGCTGTCGTGGATCAGCTTTCCCGCCGTCGGTGCCTACGCAGCGGCGAAGTCCGCGGAGTGGAGCCTGACCAACGCGCTGCGTCCGCAGCTCGCGCCCCGGGGCATCACCGTGTCCGGACTCCACGTCGGCTACATGGACACCGACATGGCCCGCCATGTCGACGGGCCCAAGACCGACCCGACGGACGTCGCCCGCGCGGCCGTCGACGGCATTGCCTCCGGGGCTGCCGAGATCGTCGTCGACGACCGCAGCCGCCAGGTCCAGGCCGACCTCTCCGGTGGCGTCGCGGCTCTTTACCCGCAGCTCGGCTGAGACGAGGACACCGTGACTTCGACTCCTTCCCCCGCCCCCGGCCGGCTCAAGCCGACCGGCAGGCAAACCGGTCTCTGGCCCTCCCCGAACCAGCCCTCCCGGCTCGCTGCCGCCGGCACGCTCATCGCGATGTGCCTGGGCGCCATGACGACCTTTCTGCTGATCACCGCATCGGTATCGGCTCTGTCGGCCATCCAGGACGACCTGCACGTCTCCCCGACCGGCCTCGTCTGGATCCCCTCCGCGTACACCCTGCTCGTGGCCAGTCTGGTGATGTCCGCGGGCACCATCGGCAACCTCTACGGCCGCAAGCGCACCTTCGCTACCGGCGCCGCCGTCATGATCATCGGGTCGCTCATCGTCTACACGGCGGGTTCGGTGGGAGGCGTCATTGCCGGCCAGCTCGTTTCCGGCCTCGGTGGCGCGCTCATCCTGCCCAACAGCCTGGCCATCCTGGGAGCCACGTTCCCCGACCCCCACCGGCGTACCGAGGTCGTCACCGTCTGGGCGGCCTCGTCCGGCATCGGGCTCGCCGTCGGCCCTCTGATCGCGGGCACCCTGTTGGACCACTTCCACTGGAACACGGTCTTCCTGTCGACCGCCGTCCTCGCCGTGGTCACCATGGCCGCCGCCGTCTTCGTCGCCGAATCGCGTGGCCCCGAGGGCAAGTTGGACATCCCCGGGCAGGTCCTGGCCGTCCTGGGCATCGCCGCCCTCGTCTACGCCCTCATCGAAGGGGGACACGACGGCTACACCAGCCCCCGCATCCTCGCCGCCTGGATCATCGCGGCCGCGGCCCTGACCGGTTTCGTCCTCGTCGAGCGCGCCGCCCGCACACCCATGCTGGACATCACCCTGTTCCGGTCGGCGTCCTTCAGCGCGGTCATGTTCGTCGCGGCCGTCTCCCTGTTCGGCTTCACCGGCCTGGCCATTCTGTCGGTGCTCTTCTACGAGCGCGTCCAGCACCTGTCCGCCTTGGACGTGGGATGGCGGCTGCTGGCCTTCTTCGGCGTCTACGTCATCGTCAGCTATGCGACCGGACGCGTGATCCGCCGCACCGGCTTCAAGCTCCCGCTGACCCTGGGCTTCGTCATCGGAGCCGCCGCCGCGGCCGGACTCACCACGCTGGATCCGACCACCCCTTACGCCCGGGTGTGGTGGCTGTTCGCGCTCTTCGGAGCCGCAAGCGGGATGGTGGCCGCGCCGAGCACCGCCGCCGCCCTGGTCAGCGTCTCCCACGAACGCGCCGGCATGGCCTCCGGAGCCGTCAACGCCTTCCGCCAGATCGGATCCGTCACCGGCTCCTCCCTCCTCGGAGCACTCCTCGCCAGCCGGCTCCAGTCCCAACTGCCGACCCGGCTGGACGTCCACCACGTCCCCCGAGCAGCCTGGCCCGCCGTCGAGCACGCCGTCTCCACCGGTAACGGTAGCCACCGAGCGGCACCGCCGAAAGTGACCGCCGCGATCGGCGACGCCTTCACCTCCGGCGTCCACGCCGGAATGACCGTCATCGCCGCCGTGTTCCTGTTCGCGGCCCTCGCCTCAGCCCTGCTGGTACACAACCGACCGCACCACACCACTGTCACGACGAACTGACGCGTAACTTCAAGGAGCGACGCCGAGAACCGTGGATTCGCCCGCGCGGCGACGCCGAGGGGTCGGGACACCGCTGGGTGATGACCCGACGCAGCCTGTCCGACCCCACCGAACTCGCCTACTACCTCGCCTACGCACCCGCCGGCGTCGAGATCGCCGAACTGGCCCGCGTCGCCGGCTCACGCTGGGCCCATCGAAGAGTGCTTCCAGGCCGCGAAGAACCAGTGCGGCCTGGACGAATACGAAGTCCGACGCTACGTGGGCTGGTACCGCCACATCACCCTGGCCATGCTCGCCCACGCCTTCCTCGCCGTCCTCGCAGCCCAGGCCCAGGACACCACAAAGGGGGCAGCAGAAACGACACCACCAGCCTCATCCCCCTCACCGTGGCAGAGATCCGGCGCCTACTGGACACTCTCCTGCCCCACCCCAGACCCCACCAGGACCGACAACTGCACGCACTGAACTGGTCCCACTGGCGCAGACACCACCAAGCCATCGCCCGCCGCTGCCACTACCGAAGAAGAACCAGCTCAGAACACGATTTCTGACTGGAGTACTAAGCCCCAGGAACTTCGCATCCGCGGCCGGCAGGGTCCGCAACTCGACGGCCTTCGCCTCCCGGCGCTCGGTCAGCGTCGTGCGCTCGGGATCGAACTGCGGACGTGGCTCACCGGGCTCCGCCCAAAACGCACTTCCGCTGCGATATCCGGTCTCGGTCTCCAGCAGATGCGCCAGCCGGACTCGGGCCCGCCGCTGGTTCTCCCCGCCCAAGTCCTCGAACCGGACAGCCTGCCGGACCTCGTTCATTCCGCCCTCCCCACCGGGTAGATCCACGTGGCATCCCCGAACGGCTGGGCCAGATCCATCGCCATGCGCCGGTGCCAGAGCAGATGGACGGCCTGGGCGCGGGCGACCGCAGGCACCGCCGTCTGCTCCACCAGATCACCGAACATGCGCGGCTGCCGACCCAGTACCTCCAGCACCTGGCGCTGCAGACCAAGCCGGTCCGCCATCGGCCGTCGCCGGGCCGACAAGGCGTCCAGCCCCGTCATCACCTGCCGGTGCCAGCCCATCACCACGGCGTACCGCCATCCGACTGCGGCCGCTGCCCGGGCCGCCGCGGCGAAGCGGACCTCGTCCTCCTCCTTCATCCGCTCGCCCGGCCGCACATCCAGCAGCCAGGCTGCCCCGGGCGTCAGCGCGAGGAAGTCCGGGATGTGCGAGTCCCTGCCGTCGACCCGCCGTGCATCCGTACCAACCGGGAGCCGCTGCGGCCCGACATGCCGGCCGGAACCGCGGCCCCACCCACGCCGGGCTCGGCCTGTCTGCCCGACTGCAAGTTCCGGCTCTGCCCGTACCCGCCCCGCGGCAGCCTCCCCAGGAGCGAGATCCGCGAGCTGTTCTGCCGCCAGCAGCAGGCCCTGCTGCCTGGACCGTGGCGGCGGCATCTGCCCAGGGTCCTGCGCAGGAAGACACCGCAGTGGGTCGGCATGCGCGTCCGGGAACTGGACCGGTTTTCGGACACGATGGCCGGGCGGACCCGGGACTAGGGCCTGTGTGATGTTGTGATCAACCGGTTGCCCTCAGGAGGTCGTTGATCCAGATCACCGAGGCACGGAGGTGGAGGCCGGCAAGGTAGCTCTCAGGCGTCTTGTCGTACCGAGTCGCGATGCCCCGCCAGGCCTTCAGCTTGTTGATCAGGCACTCGACGCTGTTCCGTTCTTTGTAGAGATCGGCGTCGTGGCGTCTTCCGGTCGGCGGCCTGGTCCTTCTCCTGATGACTGCCTTGATGTTGCGTTTCCGCAGGTAGGAGCGGTTAGCGCGGGAGGAATAGGCCTTGTCCGCGGCCACAGCGTCGGGCCGGGGCCGGCCGACGGGCAGACGGATGCGCACTTTCTGCAGCACTGGGACGAACTGCGGGCTGTCGGCGGCCTGTCCTGCGGACAGGAGGAGGGAGAGCAGAACCTGAAAAGCAGAAACCCCCGCTGGCCGCGAGGGCTGGCGGGGGCTTCCGTGTGCGCGTCTCTCAGTAGCGGGTCAGGTCCACGACCACATCGCACAGCGGATCATCGGACGGCTGCTGCTCGTACTCGTTGTCCAGATAGCCGGACGTGATCCCTGCGAGCAGACCGGGCCCGGTGTGGCTGATCACCACGTCGGCTCCGTAGGTGCGGCTCCCGTCGGGTGCGGTCAGGTACAGCCGCATGCGGTCGTCTCCTGTGACGACCAGCCCCTTGAAGACCGGCAGATCCGGCGTGTGGTCGGCGACCAGAGTACGGACGATGCCCGGCAGACGCTCGAAGACACCCTGGTGGGTCACAGCTTCGCCCAGGCCGGGCACTTGTTTCCCGGATGGTTCTGGCAGAACGCATTGATGACGCCGATCGTCTGTCCCTTGCCGGCGTCGTACCGCTGGTCCTTCGTCTTGCGCGAGTACTGAACGATCACCCTGATCTTCACCATCCTGGGGCGGGGAACACCGGTCTCGAACTCTACCCCGCCGTACTCAAGCCGCCCGTGACCGTCGTTCTTCTCGGGGTGCTCGTTGACGACAGCCGCGATCGTGCCGCACTTCTTGATGTTGTGACGGCCGGTGAAGTGCTGCCAGCCGAATTCCGAGTTCCCGAACCGGGTGACGATCTTCCGGCCCGTCGGGTCCTTGGCCTGACACTTGATGCGCTTGTCCCACGGATGGAGTACTGCGGGCAGCGGGCGACGTGCAACAGCGGTGTCGGCGGCTGCGGTGGTGGCCGGTACGAGCAGTGCCGCTGCGGTCAACAGCGGCAGTAGAGCACGTGCCTTCACTTCTTCTCCCCGAGAAAGAATCGAACAAATGTCGCGCCGCCGTCGATCCTCAGGGAATTCACAGGCGCCTCACAAGGTGTGTGGCGCGACCTCTGCGGGGTCTGTCCGGTTCCCATCGGTCGGAAACACAAAAGGCTTCGCCAGCCACGAAGTCGTCGCCGTAGCCTCCCTGAGCCAGCCGCAGCATGTACGCCACGGCATCGTCGGGGGCCGGGTCGGTGCAGGGCTGGCCGCTGAAGTTCGACGCGGAGGACTACAAGGCGCGATACGCGTGCCTTGGCTGGTACCTGGCTAGGCAGTGTCTGGCGAGCACGAGCGGAGCCAGATGACGAGTGCGGCTGCGGTGACGGTGCCGAGGTAGACGTAGCCGCGCTTCTCGAACCTGGTCGCAACCGCGCGGAAGGTCTTAAGCCTGTTGATCGCCCGTTCGACGGTGTTTCGCTTTTTGTAGCGGTCCCTGTCGAAATCGGGCGGCCGACCCCCGGCGCTGCCGCGTCGGACCCGGTTGGCGGCCTGGTCCGCCTTCTCCGGGATGACGCGTGAACTACCTGGCACCGCGAAACAAGGTGCACTTGGCCGTGGAGCGAAGCGAGGAAGAGAAGTTGGAGGAACCCATCATGTCGACCGGTTTCCTCAGGGCGCTTCGGCTCGACGGCTGGGCGCATCACAGCGCCTGGGGACATGACAGCATCATCGACTCCTACATCGCCCTGTTATGGAGAGAGAAGAACCAGACAGACACGCCCACCGCGTGGTTCATCGGCGGCGAGTCCAGGTACCCGAGCCCCGAACTGCTCTTTGGTGCGCTGGTCATCCTGACCGAAGCCGCTGCCTTGGACATCTTTCGCGCAATGAGCGCCGGCGACCTGGCACCCCAGCGCATCCAGACTGGGCCTTCACTAGATGAGATCTGTCGTCTCCAACACGAGGCGAAAGAATACGGACACACTGATCCGTATCCATGCGGTGTCGCAGCTGCACTGGCCTGGGCCCTCAGCGCAACGCCCGCAGGGCCAGTCACAGGCCAACCCACGCCACGCCTCCCTACCCAAGATCAAATCGAAGCGGAACGATGGGCCGCTACCGCAGCTCGAGCCCAACAACAGAGTCGACCAACAGAGTGGTACGCCGGAGTGGAGGGCGCACTCATGTGGGTTCGGGGACAGACCCACAGACCCTTCTGAGTGGTCGAAGCCCGAGCAACAAACTGGAACTCCCATGTCGGGCTCCCTTCTCCCCTTGTCCGCCTCAACTTTGCAGCGCTGCCGCTGATCCGCCCAGCCATGAAAGAGGACCGATCTAGCGTCTCCCAGCTTTACGCCGACACGCAGATTGGTGACTTGGATTCCATGCGCTCCTTCCAGGTCATGAGAATCCTCAGCGAGCGGTGGAGAGGCGACAGGGAACACATGGCCCTCGAAACCCAAGCAGGCGATGCGGACATCGATGAACGACTAAACTGCATGGTCGTCGACCTCGATGGTCAGATCGCCGGAGCGATCAATGCTGGCATAGAGCCCTCCGGGAGGGGCCACCTACACGCCCTTGTCGTCCAGCCCGGTAAGCGCCGTCAAGGGCTCGGCACCTTGCTTCTTGCTGCCGTTACCCAGCAGATGCATGAGCGCGGTGTCACCGAGCAGTGGGCCACCATCAGAGCACGCAGCACCTGTGAAGCCTCTTTCTAGGAAAGCCATGGCTTCCACCTCAGCCGATCGCGCGGCGGGCTGGACTGTAAATCGTGCGGCCCTGTCGCACATTCGGTGGTGACGGAGAGCGTTGCTACCCGAGGAGGATGCGGTGGCCCTTCTGCCGGGCAATCAGCGTAGCCACTGCACGGAACGCGACGTAGGGGCGTTTCAAAGTCCGGATGATCTTGGAGGTTGGCGGCGCAACGGACGGGCGGAGGGTGCAGAGCGCGCGAAGATGCCCGCCGCCCACCTGCTGGCCGCGTTGCTGCCGAGGGCTGCGGGTTCCTGACGAGGCAGCGAGTGTCTTGTCGGCGCTGGCGTCTCTAGTGCTGTGACCGAAAACGATCACCGTGTTGGTGCCGAGCAACACCGCCTCGGTTGGATGTGACGACACGTCCGATCGTCGCGGGAGGCGGGATGGCACAGCCGGTCAGGGTGCGCGGGCTGACCGAGCAGGAGGGGCAGAGGTTGCGGCGGATCGTGCGCCGAGGCAACACCAGCACGGTGCGCTACAGGCGCGCGATGATGCTGCTAGCCTCAGCGGGCGGCAACAGCGTCCCCGTGATCGCACGGCTCGTGCAGGCCGACGAGGACACCGTGCGCGACGTGATCCACCGGTTCAACGAGATCGGCCTGGCCTGTCTGAACCCTCGGTGGGCGGCAGGCCGTCCCCGCCTGCTCACCCCTGACGACGAGGACTTCGTCATCCAGACGGCCACCACTCGCCCGACCAAGCTCGGCAAGCCCTTCACCCGCTGGTCGATCCGCAAACTCACCGACCATCTGCGCGGCAACATGGCGCGTCCGATACGGATTGGACGCGAGGCCTTGCGATGCCTGCTGGCCCGCCACGGAGTGACCTTCCAACGCACCAAGACCTGGTAAGAATCATCCGATCCCGACTTAGACGCCAAGCTCGACCGGATCGAGTACGCCATCAACGAGCGGCCCGACCGGACCTTCGCCTTCGATGAGTTCGGGCCGCTCGGTATCCGTCCGACCGCCGGCTCGTGTTGGGCTGAGCAGGGCCGCCCCGAGCGGCTGCCGGCCACGTATCACCGCACCCACGGCACCCGCTACTTCCACGGCTGCTATTCGGTCGGCGACGACACCCTCTGGGGCGTGGTGCGTCGTCGCAAGGGCATCCGTCCCACCTGGGCCGCCCTGAAGTCGATCCGCGCGGCCCGCCCGGACGGCGCCCCGATCTACGTGATCCTGGACAACCTGTCCGCCCACAAGAACTGGCGCATCGTGCGCTGGGCGGCGAGGAACAAGGTCGAACTGTGCTTCACGCCGACCAACGCGTCTTGGGCGAACCCGATCGAGGCGCACTTCGGGCCTCTACGTCAGTTCACCCTCGCCAACTCCAACCACCCCAACCACACCGTCCAGACACGCCAGTTGCACCGCTACCTGCGCTGGCGCAACAAGAATGCCCGTCACCCGGATGTCCTGGCTGCCCAGCGACGTGAACGCGCCCGCGTCCGCAGCGAGAAGGGCATCCGCTGGGGCGGCCGGCCACTCGCCACCCCGGCCTGACTCTTGCCGAGATGTCTCCGGTTATGGCATGAGGTCAGCGCGGATGCGACGAAATGCCGACGCCGGGTCCGCGGCCCGTGTGACCGAGCGGCCGACGACGACATGTGAGGCCCCGGCCGTGATGGCGGCACGCGGTGTGTCGGGCCGGGCATGCTCGACCGGGGATTCGCCCGGCAAGGTGACGCCCGGAGTGACGATCAGAGCATCGGGACCAAGGACGCTCCGCAGCACGGTGACGTCCTGCGGCGAGGCGATAACACCGTGACAACCGGCCTTCCGGGCCAGATGGGCCAGCCGCAGCACCTGCCCGTCCACCGCGTCGTCGATGCCGATGTCGGCAAGATCCACGTCGGTCATGCTTGTGACCACGGTCAAGGCAAGAATGCGCAGTCCGGGGAAGTCTCGGGCGGCCTCGACCGCGGCGGACAGAATGCCCCTGCCGCCCATGGCGTGCACGGTCACCATGGACACACCCAATGCTCCCGCGGCGCGCACCGCACCAGCAACCGAGTTCGGGATCTCGAAGAGTTTGAGGTCCAAGAAGACCTCCTTGCCCCGCGCCACAAGGCACTCGACGACGTCCGGGCCGACAGCCGTGAGCAACCCCAGGCCGACCTTGTAGAAACGGCACTCGTCGCCCAGCCGCTTGACGACGGCTTCGGCGGTTGCGCGGTTGTCGCAATCCAAGGCGACGATGATCTGGTTGGTCGGATCCACGGCGTCATTGTGCCGTCGCCCTTACTGCGGGCTGTCACCAGGGGCACCTTCCTGAGCCGGTGATCGTTTTCGGTCACAGCACTAGAAGGCGACTGCAGACAGGTCAGCAGCCACTTCGACCGCCTGATAGCCATAGGTGTCTGCCGAGTCGACCCGCAGCATGAGACAGAACCGATCGAGCGATGCGACTGTCTTCGACAGACGACGGTAGTCGCGCTTGATGAGGTACACCGCCGCCTGGTTCGCGATCGACGACTGCCCCATGATGACCAGGACTGGCTGTGTGGACTGAGGAGGGGTGAACTTCGCGACCAGAGCATGGTCTCTCCGCCCGTAGTCGTGCAGGAACCGCTGCTCGCCCACGGTGAAGTCACCGTCCGGGTTGACCTTCACGCCCGGCAGGTGCGAGGCCACGTACTCGACGTTTCGCTGGTTCGATCCCAGTCCGCCGATGCTGAGCTCGGTGCGATCCCCGTTGAGTTCACGCGCGTCAGCCGCGACAAGGGAGAACGGGCACCCAGCCTCCTCGGCGAGCATCGCAAGCTCGATGATCGCGTACACATCGCTGTGGTCGGTGACAGCGGGCATCTGCCAGTGACTGTTCAAGATGATGACGCACGGCACGCCAGGACGCAGGCCGAGGAACGCCTGTTTCTGATGCAGGAGGCGGGCACTGCTCGCCCGTTTCCAAACCCACACGGATCCGCCGCTGACAATGCTCGTGACAAGCCCGATCACGATGTTCAGCACTGCATCCGGCACGAACGCCCCCCAAGCCTCGTCGTGATGGCACGATCAGAGCTTCAGCAGCTCAGCCTACTGATCGAGTGCCCGTCACGGCGGGCGAAGGGCGGTATGTATCGGTCAGGGTGGTTGGCCGGCCCGTTGCTGACGCAACGAGGCCCCGGACCAGATCATCTGAGATTCCGACCAGACCGACTGAGACGGGACAGGCGTTCATGTTCAGGATCAGTCTTTGTGATCAGTAGGCGGTGGTCTGGCCTGCGCTGATCAGTTTGTGGTGCGGCTGGGACCAGGCGATCGTGATGCCTCTGTACAGGCAGTGGCTGTGGGCGCTGATCGTGGGGTGGGGTCTGAGCTGCAGGTTTGTCAGTCTTCTGGTTGGTGATCAGGCCGTGTCATCTGTGCTGTCAACGGCCATTGAGATGCCCAGGTGGGCGGCCGTCGGGTGCCCGGGCTGGTGGCCATCAGAAATCCATGCCTGTGGCGAGCGGTGTTCCCGGGGGTGGGGGTCAGGTCAAGGGGACCACTCCCTTGCCGGCGAGTGCCTCGGCGAGGCGGTGTGAGTCGCCGGTCGTGGTCACCAGGTGAGCGTGGTGCATGAGGCGGTCGGTGCTGGCCCCGGCGAGAGCCTTGGGCATGATCGTGTCGAATCCTGAGGGGTGGATTTTGCTGGTCACCGCGATCGAGCGGCGTTCGTAGGCGGCGTCGATGATCCGGTAGAACGCCTCGGCGGCGTCCTCGCCGACCGGAAGCAGGCCGATGTCGTCGATGACGATCAGATCGGCCCGGCAGATCCGGGCGACCGTGCGGGCGGTCGAGCCGTCGACC
The DNA here is from genome assembly GCF_040680195.1 of Streptomyces sp. NPDC052109. Classification (NCBI taxonomy): domain Bacteria; kingdom Bacillati; phylum Actinomycetota; class Actinomycetes; order Kitasatosporales; family Streptomycetaceae; genus Streptomyces; species Streptomyces sp. NPDC052109. The sequence continues at coordinate 160,113 of NZ_JBFAWF010000014.1, forward strand.
TTCGACTTGCCGATCGCGGCGGCGGGGGTCTCCAGGGTGAAACCAGGCCACCCGCAGGTCCTTCTCGATCGCGGCCTGGGCCAAACCCTCGGTGAAGTGCGACTTCCCGGTTCCAGACGGCCGGCGATCACCAGGTTCTCCGCGCGGCCGATCCACTCCAGGGTGATCAGCGAGTTCTGGGTGGCTTCGGGGATGGTGGAGTCCTCGGCCCGCCAGGACGCGAGGGTCTTGCCGGTGGGGAAGTTCGCCGAGTGACGGCGAAGGCGCCGGGTGGCCGCGTCGCGGCCGGTGACCTCCTCGGAGATCAGCAGCCGCAGGACCTCGGCGGGATCCCACCGCGGGGCCGGGCAGTGGCCAGGACGTCGGGGGCAGCCTTGCGCATGTAGGGCAGGCGCATTCGGCGCATCAGCTTGTCGAGCTCCTCGGGCAGGGTCGGGGCCTGGGGAAACGTCACGGTCGGTAATTCCTTCGTGGGTCGCGGTGAGCGCCGATAGGCTCGGCGGATGATCAATATGGCGGTGCGTGGTGACAGCGGGAACGTCGTGGCTCGCGCCGAAGCCGGTGTGGAGTGGACGGCCGGCTTCGCGGATCTGGACCCGGCGCAGTTCCCGATGCTCTGGGCCCTGACGCCGTATGGGGATGCGGTCTTCAACCAGCGGCAGGTGCCGCTGCTGCTGTCGGAACTCGACCGGCTTCCTGCCGACTTGGGCGGTGACTGGGTCGGGCAGGCCCGCGAGCTGTGCCAGGTCGTCGAGCGCGGGCTGCACCTGTATCTGTGGTTCATCGGCGACTGACTGCGGTCAGTCGGCCCTCGACTCCCCAGCCGCCGCCTGCTGCCGGCCCAGGGCTTGCCAGGCGATGGTGCCGTTCTGGACGGAGTGGGCCTCGTCCGCGCGGACGACCTGGCCGACGGGCTTGCTGTCCGCGATGTGCTCAAGGATGGAGACCAGGTCGTCCTCGGCGAAGCGCCCGGCCGCAGCCGCGAGCCCGAGGGCCTGGTCGACCCGGTCGCTGCCCAGGACAGCGGCGAGCTCGACGGCGCGGGCCATCTTGGCGCGGATCCGGGACGCCCCGGCGGGTCCGGCCTCCTTCAGCCAGCGCCCGGCTCCCGGGCCGATGCCCACGAACGCGACCTCCGCCTCCGAGCGTGGTCGCAGCCTGGGCTGATGGACTGAGCGGCCGTCGGGGTGGTCGGGGTAGTGCGCATCGATGATCTGCGGGACGCCGGGTGTGGACAGCTGGTGACGCAGATCTCCGACAGGTCACCGGAGCTGGTGCGGGCCGTGATCGACAGCTCCTCGCCGACGACCCGGCACCAGACCCTGGCGCCGGTGTAGCCGGGCGGGGTCGAGTAGCGCACCGAGTTGAAGCTGACGGTGCGGTCCGAACCGACCATCCGCTCCTCGCCCAGCGCGAGCGCCAGCGGCTCCAGCGGGAGGACGTGCAAGGTGGTGCGTTCGATATCGAGCCGGTCCGCCGGGATCTGCCCGGTCGCCCGGTGCCGACGCGTGTTCACCGTGTCGCACCAGAGCAGGCAGGCGTCCGCGAGCTCGGCGAACGTGTCGTAGGCGGGCAGCAGCTTCGCCTCGGTGGGGACCCAGTCGGCCTTCGCGATGCGGACCGTGGCCTCCGCGCCGCCCTTTGACTCGGGGTCATAGGGAACGCAACTGACGACCTGGCAGCCGTAGTGCCGGCCCGCGGCGACCAGCTGCGGGTGCCGGACCGGGATCCCGGCGATGTGCTCGACGGTGACCGTCTTCGCGTTGTCGGTCAGCACGTAGGTCGGAGCCCCACCGATCCGCCGCAACGTGGTGTCCAGACAGGCCACCAAGGTGCCCAGGGTGCAGTCCCAGACCGGGATCACCACCCGGAAGCGGGACCAGGACAGGCACGCGCAGAACAGCCAGGTCCGCCGCCTGCCGATTTTCGGGCCCTCGCCCCAGTCGAACTGCAGCCACCGCCCGGGCTCGGGGATCCACGGACGGTAGGTCCGCCGCTTGCCGGCCCTCCACGCGGTCTTCGCCGCGTTCACCGCCCGCCGGGTCGAGCGCGCGCTGCCGCGGAAACCCATCTTCACCAGCTTGTCGTGGACCACGTCGGCGCGGATCGTCCCTTTCGACTGCTCGACCCACTCCTCGATCTTCTCCAGGAACGCGTCGATCATCTTCGGTCGCGGCTCGCGCTCGAACGGGTTCCGCCCGCTGGCACGGGCCTCGACGTACCGCTTGACCGTCTTCGGGTCGTGCCCCGTGAGGGCGGCCGCCGACCAGACCGTCTCGGTCAGGTCGTACGCCTCGAATATCTCCATAATCTCTCTGTCAGACTTCGTCACAGGACCTCTTCGACCGATTCGCTGATGCTTCGCAAACACCAGCAAACCGGATGAAGGGGTCTCCTTCGTCTACGGAAGCGATCAGGAACACCGCAGGCCGGACGGCCACCCACCTGGAATTCTGGTGGCCATCAGCCGGGACTCAACTGGCCGCACACCTGGACTCTGCCACGGCCGCCGACAATTGCCGCGTGGGAGCCCTGCCGCCTGCCAGGACGATGCCGGACCACGCCCCACAAGGGCGCATAGATGATCGCCGCGGGGCAAAGCCGCCCGGCCGTGGAGAGCATCCGGACATGGTGATGGCGGGCACTGGTACTCCGTGTCGCCCGTCATGGACGGGGATCCGCTCTTGGACGAGCCTGGTTTTTGGCCCGCGCACTTGGCGGACCTACGGCTCCTCGCGCTGCGGAGGCCACGTCCCAGGCGACGGGTCGTTGCAGCCACGCAGAGTCGGCAGATGTTCTTGCCTTCCACTCGATGCCGCACAACATGGGCGGAGGAGCCGTGAGCATGTTCAGGACCTCGGTCTGAGGAGCCCACCGCGAGGCGACGAGCTCCTCGAGGTCTTCTACCGTGCCCTGTCAGGACGGCGACGGTAGCGGAATCGCCAGGGAGACGGCGCCGTGCATGTCGAGCCAGGCGGTCTGCGGGCCTCGCACCAGGCGCAGGACGACGTGGGTGCAGTCGGGGCAGCGAGCGGTCCAGCCGGGGCCGCGGGAGTACACGTGGAGCATCGCGACCGGGCCGGTGCTACCGCAGTGCGCGCAGCGCGTGACGGCGGCGGTGACGTCGACGGTGAAGATCTCCGAGAGCGGTCCGGCGAGCGCGTTGCCGTCCTCGTACCCGTCGTCCTCGTAGTGCACCTCGTCCTCGTGGACGACGCCGTCGTGGTGCGCGGACGCGGACCCGGGGGAGGCGGGGACGTTGGCGGACGTGCCGTCGAGGTGATGCGGGATGTGGGTCATGGGCTCATCCTCCGGTCGGGCCGAAGCGTTCGGTGCGGATCCGGCCGGGATCGTGGCCGAGGCCGACCAGGAAGGCTGCGGCGGTCTCGACGAAGCCGGTGGGACCGCAGACGTAGACGGCGGGCTCGAAGTCCGGCGGCCAGCCCCAGGCGACAAGGTCCTGCGGGGTGAGCCGGCCGGCCGGGCGCGAGGAGCCGGGCGGCGCGGTCCGCGAGTAAAGGAACGTCGTGTCCAAGCCCGGCGCGCCGCGCTCCAGCTCCTGCGCGTAGAAGCGGTCGTCGGGAGTGCGCACGGAGTACAGCAGCCGGAACGGCACCCGGATGCCCAGGTCCGTGCGCACCCGGATCATCGCCATCACCGGGACGATCCCGGAACCCCCGGCGACCAGTAGCACCGGTTCGGTCTGCTGCCCGGGCCTCCATACGAACCAGCCGCCGACCGGACCGCGCAACTCGACGAGGTCGCCGGACACCATGTCGTCTGCGAGGTAGGGCGAGACCTCGCCGTCCTCCACCCGCTGCACAGTCAGCTCGACGAGGTCGCCGTCCGGAGCGGATGCGAGGGAGTAGCTGCGCTGGGTGCTGTAGCCGTCCTCGGCCGTCAGCCGCACGTCGACGTGCTGTCCTGGCAGGTGGCCGGGCCATCCGGGGACGTGCAGCACCAGCGTGCGCGCCGAGGGGGACTCGGGGCGCCGCTCCGTCAACTCGGCGGCGTGCCAGCGCAGCGGCCGGGCCCGCGGACGGTTCCAGGTCGCGGCGCGGGCGCCCGGGGCGTCCGCCGTGCCGGTCGCATCGGAACCCCCGGCCGTGCCCGTACCCCTGCCGGCGGCCGCGCCTTCGCTCGCGTCCACGCCCGCTCGCCCTAGTCGCCCTGGTAGCGCTGCTCGCGCCACGGGTCGCCGTAGTCGTGGTAGCCGGCGCTCTCCCAGAAGCCGGGCTCGTCCTCGGTGAGCAGCTCGATGCCGCGGACCCACTTCGCGGACTTCCACAGGTAGAGGTGGGGGACCAGGAGGCGGGCCGGGCCGCCGTGCTCGGCGGGCAGGTCCTCGCCGTCATAGGTGTGGGCGATCCACGCCTTGCTGTCGAGGAGGTCCTCCAGCGGGAGGTTGGTGGTGTAGCCCCCGTATGAGTGGACCAGGGCGAAGTCCGCGGCGGTCTCGACGTCGGCGAGTAGGTCGTCGAGTGAGATGCCTTCCCAGTGTGTGTCGAATTTCGACCACTTGGTCACGCAGTGCAGGTCCACGGTTGGGGTTTGGCCGGGCAGCGCGGTGAGCTGCGCCCAGTCCCAGGTGTGTTTCTGCCCGGTCTCTGTGGTGATGGTGAAGGTCCACTCGTCCCGTGACACCCGCGGTGTCGGTCCTGCGGAGAGCACGGGGAAGTCGGAGGTCTCGTACTGGCCGGGAGGCAGCTTGTGCCCGTCGGTCGGCCGCCTGCCGTGGAATCCCCGCGACACGATCCCCATGGTGCTCGACCCTTCCTGTCCGCCCTCCTCCCAGGATGCAGCGTGCCCGCCCGGCTCGCGCGACGGACGGATATTCCAGGTCGACGGACACAGGCGGTGCTGCGGCGCCGTGGCCGGGGGCCGGTCCTTTCTACGCAAGGGCGGCTTTCAGCCCGGCCGCGGTCAGTGGCAGGTGCAGCCGTGTGGTCATCCCGGCCGCGGTCGGTGGCAGGTGCAGCCGTGTGGTCATCCCAGCGGTGGGGCACGCTGATGTCCATACCTTTCCTGATGTGGGTCTGACCTGGTCGTTTGGTAGCCAGCATGGCGGGTGGCCTCGCACTCTTTGACTTGGGCGCACCCGCATCCCAGTACCGGCGTTGTTCTCGGTGGCCGCGACCGGTCGCCTCGACTTCATCCCCCTTGGACGCCGGAGTCGGTGACCTCGCGCTCCTCGCTGCGCCGCACGCTGCCCAGCGGTTCCTCGCACCGTGGACAGCACACTGGGTCCAGACGTCCCGGGACCCGCCCGTCCCAGGACCCGCCGGGCCTGCCAGGTCTCCCGGGCGTCCAGCAGCCGCTGCCCCGCGCGCATTCGCGCGGCGGTTACCTCCGTGAGTGTCTGCTCGGTCTCCTGCAACAGCGCCCGCCTGTCACGCACTTCCGCCGACGCCTCGTCGCCGGCCTGCAGCAGCGGGGAGATGTCCTGGGCAGATGCGCGACGCACGGCCTCGATCTGCCTGCCTACGTCGGCGAGTTCCGTCTCCCACGCCTCACGCTCGGCGTGGCGGGCCTCCGCGTCACCTTCCGCCCGCCGCTGCCCCTGGGCGATCGTCTTCTTCTCCCGTTTCCCGGCGACGGACAGCCCGGCAACGGCACTGGGTGCGCGGGTGGTCGGCCCCGGGGGTGGCAGGCGCCCGGAGTGCTGGGCGAGGCGAAGTCGCACGGATGAACTCGCCATCTATTGGGCGTCCACCGGCCCGCGCTCCCGTAGCGCGACCCACTTCTCGGCGACAGGATGGCGAATGGGTGTTCCCACGAGATGTGGAGCCGAACGTCACCGTCTCGCCCATGGGCGAGCAGCCCGAATGGAGGTCGCGGCTATGGAGGAGAGCACCGACCGGCAGCTGCTGGAGCTCGCCAGAAATGTGGGCGTGGCTGACGTGATGGACGCGATGGGCCATCTTCACCGGCACCACAGCCACATGGTGGACCTTTCGAGTCCCATGCCGGACCGCTTGCTGTTCGGGCCCGCCGTGACGATGTCGTTCTTTCCGTCGTGCGAGGACGCGCTGCCCTCAGAGACGTTCAACTTCGTCAATGTCTTCGACCGGGCTGTCCGTGAGGGCGGCCGGGGCCGTGTGCTGGTGATGGCGAGCAATGGGTACCCGGACGTGTCACTCGGCGGAGGGACGAAGATGTCACGGCTGGTGGGGCATGGCCTGTGCGGCGTCCTCGCCGACGGCAGGCTGCGGGACTTCGGCCAGCTGGCGGAGCTTGGGCTCGCCGTGTACTGCCGGGGCGAGGCGTTTAGATGGGGCGGCGACAAGGTCACGCCGGTCGAGGCCAACCGGCCCGTCGTGGTCGGCGGGGTGGCCGTCCGGCCGGGGGACTACGTGTTCGCCAGGGGGTCCGGCGCTGTGATCATCCCCCGAACCCAGGTGCTTGAGGTGCTGACGGATGCGAAGGCGACGATGGACAACGAGGCCGCGGTCGCGGAGGGGTGGACACGCGATGCCGCCGACGGATGACCGCAACGGCCGGCCGTGCGATGCGGGGGCGTCCCGTCCCGCTGGCGCGTGTCAACGCGTCTCCGGGACGGCTCGCCACGGAGACCTCCCTTATTTTGCTGTGGGGGCGTTGGGGTCGCGCAGCGGTCCGAGGTCGCAGGGCGGGTGGGGGAGCTGGGCCCGGCCGGTCGTGCTGGTGTGGTGCTGTACGAACGGTGAGAGGCGGCGCAGGTCCTCGTTGCGGACGTCGGTGCCGGGAAAAGATCAGTCCGGGTGCCCGGATACTCGGGGTGCGTCAAGAAAGGATTCGCATGAGTGTGGAGAGCGCCTTGGGCCATGCAGCGTCGGAGGGCGCCCCGTATCCAACGACGAAGGCATCGGCCATGACGGTCAGGGACCGTTCATGGCGGTATTGAGACAGGCCAGCTACTTTGAGGCCCTGCCGGGTTGCCGACTGAAGGACCCGCTGCTGTGTACCGGGCGGCAGACCGAGCACGGTGTGCAGGCCGGCCGGTGCCCCGATGACGCACACCTGTGGGGCGTGCTGAGCCAGGGCTGTGACGAGAGCGTCTCGTCGATCGCGGTAGCGCCGACGGGCAGCGCGTACGTGCCGGTCGTAGGCGCCTGAGGTAATGAATTCCGCCATGGTGAGCTGGCTGAAGACCTCGCACGAGTCGATCTGCCCCTTGGCCGCCACGGCCTCCTCAGCAACCATGGGAGGCAGCGCCATCCATGCCAGCCGCAGGCCTGGAGCAAGGGTCTGGCTGGCGGTACCCAGGTAGACCACGCAGTCGGGGTCGAGTCCTTGGAGCGCCCCGACAGACTGGCGGTCGAACCGGAACTCACCGTCGTAGTCATCCTCCAGGACCAAGCCGCCAGTCCTTCTGGCCCAGTCCACGACCGCCGTCCGGCGATCGCGGTGCAGCGTCGTGCCGATAGGGAACTGGTGAGCAGGTGTGAGTAGGACCGCATCGGTGCCGGCGGGCGGCACCGGGTCGGTTCCGTGGGCATCCAGGGGCAGCGGGAGGGTCTTCAGCCCAGCGGCCTCCAGCAGGCCGCAATAGCTGTTTAGGCCGTGGGACTCGACGGCGACGGTCTTCGCGCCGCGCCCGGCCAGGACTCGGCTCAGGATCTGCAGGCCGTTGGAGACGCCGGCGCAGATCACGATGTGCTCTGAGCTCACGTACACCCTCCGGGCTCGAGCGAGATGATCTGCGAGTGCGGCCCGTAGTTCCGGCCGACCGCGGGGGTCGCCGTAGCCGAGCGCGTCATCGGGGGCGGCGGCCAGGGCGCTGCGTGTGGCCTTCAGCCAGGCTGCACGAGGAAAGGCGGTGAGATCGGGGCTGCCTGGTGTCAGGTGGTGGCAAGTGTCGTCGGACGGTTCGGCGGCCGCGCGTGCCACGATCGGCCGGGTGATCACCCTGTCTGCCACAAGTGTGCCCGAGCCTCTGCGGGCGGTGAGCCATCCCTCGGCGACGAGGTCGGCATAGGTATCAGCCACGGTGTTGCGGGCGAGGTGGAGGTCGGCAGCGAGCTGGCGGGAGGAGGGCAGCCGCGTTCCAGAGGCCAGATGGCCGGTGCGTACAGCTGCGCGCACGGCTTCGGCCAGCGCACGACGCGCACCTCGTCCAGCTCGTGTCAAATCCCTCTCAAAGGCACCCCGCAGCTGCGCTGGACTGATCGTGGCGCGAGCGCCGAGGGGCTCGACGGAGGCTTCGGGGTTGATCGGAGCATGGACCGGGCCGTCGGACAGTTCGTCGTCGATGGCCGTGGTGCGCTGGTTGTCATTGGTCGGCTCAGTATTCACGACGCGAACCTCAGCTCTCCACGACCTGCTCTGCCGGCGTAGGCGGTTTCGTCGACTTGGCCGGCGGTGCGGGCGAGTAGGACGACATCGACTCCAGCCTGGTCAAGTCCAGTCGCGATCGCTGCGCCAATGCCATGATCAGAGCCGGTGAATCAGCGCGGTCTTGCCAACAAGCCCAGCTGTCCTGCATGAGCGTCCCTTTCCACGCGGTGTGGGCGATGAGCTCTCCCACGCACTCTGGAGCACCAGGCGACTCGGATGAGTGAGATAGTTTCCCCGATTTGCACCTATCTGATGAGCGTCGCTCATTCGCGCCGTCTTACCGCGCTGTCGCGTTGTTCCTCGACGCCTTCGTACCGCCCCGATCGGGACCTGACCCACGCCGGGAAGTTTGCGATCTCCTGCATGAATCCGTCGGTTCGGTTGTCTGATGTCACCGAAGCGGGCCGCGATGCCGCAGGGGTGCCACAACTCATGCCGGGCCTCGCAGGCCAGGCCCTGAAGCGCGTCAGGGTGCAAGAGGTACGAGTCGAGCTGGCCACGGCGCTCCGGCAGACCATGCTCCTCACCGTGCCAGACCACCTACCGGGTCTGTACACCGCCGCAGCCATGGGGCAGGTGCGCCTCCATGCGGGCCATCGCTTGGCGCGAACCGGATCCCTCAACCATCGCTGGGGTCGATATGCAGCACGGTGCAGCTGGCGAATTCGTTCCGAGCCCATCGCGACGATCAGCTCCTTGGTGCGCGTCAGCATGGTCGGTGGGCGTGGCCATGGTCGCAGCTCGGCTGTCGTGTCGACTGGGCGCCGGCGGCCTGCTCCCCGGGCCGCGGGCTCGTCGGGACGGCGAGGCCCGGGCGATGGCTCCACGCCGGCGAGTCGAGAGCCAGAGGAAAAGGACCTTGAGGTCCATTCGGGATCCCTGCTACCGTCCGAAACGGTAATCTGGCCGATATGGCGGAACAGGCGAGCGACAAAAATGGCTCCCGGTTGACTGAGCGCGGGCGGGCGACTCAAGAGCGCATTTTGAGGGCCGCCGCCGACATGATGTACGTCAAGGGTGTGAGTGCAACGACCCTCGATGATGTCAGGGCGGCCAGCGGAACGAGTAAGTCCCAGCTCTACCGCCACTACCCCGACAAGGATGCGCTGGTGCGGGACGTTGTCGCGTTGCAGGCCGCAGAAGTGCTCGAGCGCCAGCAGCAGCTATTGCGGCGGCTGAACTCCATCCGCGGGCTAGAGCGCTGGCGGGACGCGGTGATCGAAAACAATGCACTCCGAAACGGAGCGTATGGCTGCAGGCTCGGCTCCCTTGCTGGCGAGCTGGCGGATCAGGACGAAGAGGCGCGCCAGGCGATCGCCCGGCACTTCGAGACCTGGGAAGGGCTTCTCGAGGCTGGGCTCAAGCGGATGAAGGACTCGAAGGTCCTTCGTGCCGACGCGGACGCCGGAGAGCTCGCCACCGGCCTCATGGCCGCCCTTCAGGGCGGCTACCTCCTTGCCCAGACGGCTCGGGACGTCAAACCCATGAGGATCGCTCTCGACATGGCGATCGCGCACGTCAAGGCCTATGCCGCTCCTCTCGAGGACGGCAATTCGTCCGAAGAGGGCACCGGAAGCCGTTGAACCGACTGGGACAAGGCGGAGCCAACAAGTCCCGGTGCGGTACCGCAGGCGGATCGTCGGTTTCCTCCCTTTGGGACTTTAGCGTCCATCTATTGGACGATCTAGGCGTCAGCGGGACGACGTGTTCGTGTGCATGCTCCCCTGCTCGTCTGCGGCCCGATGTGGCACTCCGTGAAGGTGAGAGCTCTGTGGAGCCCTCTGGCCGGACGGACCGTGGATAGAGCGTCCACCGTCCACTCACTGTTGCTGCGTGCCTTCCTTCATGCCGGAGGCCACCGAGTGGTTCGCCAGCCGCCATTCGTCGCGACCCACGCACACACCCTGCTCCCCACCGCAGCACCATGGCCGCCGTGTAACGAGAGGTGAAGCAGGCGGACCACCAAAGAGGGGACTATTTAGTCCAGAAAATTGGGCCGATCTGCGGTACGTTTGGTGATAGCAGTCCCTTGCGGACAGCCAAGCAGTCAAACGGCACGAGGATCCCCAAGGCGGTAGGCACCATGTATGCGGGCGTCCGGTTCTCAGTGCTCGGCCCAGTTCGGCTCCACAGACAGGGTGGCGAGGCCGGAGCTGGTCAGCCGAGGCAGTGCGCTGTCCTCGCGTCGCTGTTGCTCAGGGCAGGCAAGCCTGTAAGTCTCTCGAAGCTGGTGGAGGACGTGTGGGGCGACGAGGCCCCACCGTCGGCGGTAGGCTCCGTGCGCACCTACGTCTACCGGCTCAGGCAGGCACTGGGGGAGCAGAGTGACAGCTCCGTAAGCCTGGTCGACGGGGGTTACCTGCTGCACATTCAACCGGACGCTCTGGACCTGAACAGATTCAAGGAGACCACGGCAAGGGCAAGGGAGGCCCGCAGCACCGGCGACTTGGTGTCCGCAGCGAGACTGCTGCGCGAGGGCCTCGACATGTGGAAAGGAGTGGCCCTTGCCGGGGTCCCAGGGCCGTTCGCGGAGCAGCAGCGCAATGTCCTCGGCGAGCTACGCCTCGCCTGTGCTGAGGAGCAGCTCGCCTGCGAAGTGGAGAGAGGGCGCTACGCAGAAGCCGCTGCAGAATTGTCCTGTCTGCTTGCCGAGCACCCGCTTCGGGAGCGCATATGCAGCCTCCTCATGACGGCGCTCTACGGTGCGGGGAGGCAGTCCGAGGCACTGACGATCTACCACGCGACCAGTCACCTGCTGCGTCAACGCCTTGGCGTCAGCCCATCGCCCGAACTGCAGCAGGTCCACGAGCGCATCCTCTCCCGGCGATTCCAGCTCCCGCAGAGCGCCGACCGCCCGGAGGGCGCGCCACGGACGCCCCCGCCCCACGTCCCGGCTCAGCTCCCAGCCGCCCTTCCGAGCCTCGTCGGCCGCGAGAGAGAGCAGGAGCAGGTCGAGCGCTTGGTCGCCGATGCTGAGGCGACGTCCTCTGTCGCCATCTGCATGGTCGGCGGACTAGCCGGCGTTGGCAAGACGGCTTTCGCCACCACGGTCGCCCACCGTCTGGCTGACCGCTTCCCGGACGGCCAGCTCTTTGCAGATCTGCAAGGAGCCGGTCCGGAGGCCGAGCCCCGAGACCCCTCGCACGTGCTTGAGGACTTCCTCCAGTCCCTGGGGGTCCGCCCCGAGCACATGCCCGAGACCCCGCAGGCACGGGCGCTCATGTTCCGCGGCTTGCTGGCCAACCGCCGAGTGCTCGTCGTGCTCGACAACGCGTGGAACACGGGACAGCTAAAACACCTCCTCCCCGGAGGTGCCGGCTCCATGGCCCTTGTCACCAGCCGCATGCAACTGCACGCGCTCGTAGCTGCCTACCAGGCGCTTCCGCTGACACTCATGCCCCTGAGCCGGACGGACGCACGCAGTCTCCTCGCCCGCCGACTCGGCGCAGCAAGGACAGCAGCTGAACCAGAGGCCGTCGACCGCATCATCCGGCTGACCGGGCAGCTCCCCTTGGCCCTGGCCAACGTCGCCGCCCGCGCGGCCTATCGACCGCAGCTGTGCTTGGCGAGCCTGGCCGACGAGTACGAGGGGCCAGAGCACAGCACTCTGGACGCCTTCGCGAGCGGTGAGGACCAGGCGCTCGACGTCCGCGAGTCCATCGCCCGGTCGTACCGCCTCCTCGACACGGAGACAGCCGCGCTCTTCCGTGCGCTGAGTGCCTGCCCAGCCTCCATCTTCGCGGCATCGCAGGTCGCGGAGCTGGCCAGACGGCCCGAACGCCGGGTCCGCCAGGTCCTGTCACGCCTCACCCGAACCCACCTCGTCTCGGAAATCGGCCCTGGACGGTACAGCTGGCACCGGCTTGTGGCCGCATACGCAGCGGAGCAGGCGGGGCAGGGGTTTCTCGACCAGGAGGAACCAGCCCGTCGGTAGGGCGAGCCCGGCAGGCATTCATGTCCTTGCCACAGGCACCCGGCAGCGAGGGGCGAGCTCGTCGCCGGCGCCGCAATCTTCCCACTGCTCACGGACAGGGGAGGCAGAACCGGTGGGACTGCCCCTCTCACGCGGCCGTCGTGCTCGCCGGCGAGACATCCGCGTGAACGCTGTGACTCCAGTCGTCACCATGCGACCTGTTCAAAAAAGGTGTTTCCCGTAGACCAGTTGGACAGTGCGAGGGAGCCGTTGAGCAGCCTGCACCCGCTTGACAGGGTCGGCACCCCGCAGGACCTGGCGTCCGCGGTCATGTTCCAGTTCTCGTCGGCCTCGAACTGGACCACCGGCACCCTCCCCACGTCCACGGCGGGCTCATCGCAGACCCAATTACCAGACGCACCTGCAAGTCGATTTTGGTCGCGCGCGCATCGGCTCAGGCGTGGGAGCCCGGAAATCAGTGCATCAGCCGAGAGTGAGGGGCTGGGCGACTCAATCGGCGCACGCCCCGCGCCGTGCGCGAGTCCCTCGTCTAAACACGCCGGAATCCTGTCCGTGAATTCCGAGGATGTGCGCACGCCGAGGGCAGCGATTTTGCGTAGACGTTGTGTAGATGGTCTCGTGATTGGTTGGTCCCCACGAAATGACCTGGGGATGGAGAACCATGCACTCTGCGGATGTTAGAAGAACGTGCCGCTCGGCTCCGGATGGACACGCCGGAATCAGCTGTAACGCCCCGGCAGCAGGAACCGCCTCGGAACGAGGGCAGCTCGACCCGGAGTCCGCTGCGTGGGTGGACGCGCTCGAGGGCGGTCGTGGGCCGCAGTACGAGCAGGCCTGCACGCAGCTGTACGAACTGCTGGTGCGGATCGCCATGAACGAAGTGTTCCGACGGGGCCCTCGTTACCGAATTGCCGGGCCCGAGCTGAGCGATCTCGCCCACCAGGCGGCCGCCGACGCACTGATGGGGATCACGCGTAAAATCCAAGAATTTCGAGGCGACGCTAGGTTCACCACGTGGGCGTTTCGATTTGTCGCACTTGAAGTGTCCAGCAAGCTGAACCGCCATTTCTGGCGTGTTCCAAATGCCCGGTTGGACCTGGTCGAAGGGCAAGTACCCGACCGCTCCGGCATCGATCCCGTCAGCCACTGGCAGGCACGAGAGCTGGTTGAAGCCACGCGCGACGCAGTCGAGACAGCACTGAGTGCCCACCAGCGGCGGGTCTTCACCGCGGTCGTCAACGGAATTCCTCTGGAGACGCTCGCCAGTGAGCTGAAGACGAACCGTAACGCGCTCTACAAGACGATGTTTGACGTCCGTAAGAAACTGCGGGCTCAGCTGATAGCTGGCGGACATCTCAGCGCTTTGGGCTAATGCGGCGACGACGTCGTCGGCCAGGGGGTGGCTGAAGATCGCGATTTGCAGCTGGAGTACTACTGAAGTTGAAAGGGTGAAGTCGGGTCGGTTTGCCTGACGGGTGCTGACCGGCGCTGGTAGCCATCTGGGTGTGAGGTACGCGCAGGGCGGCGGTTTGACCGCTGCGGGGAGGGCCGCCCGGGAGCGGGTCAGGCTGCAGGCCGTGGAACGCTTCGAACGCGAGGATAAGAACCGGGAGATCGCGGCCGCGCTGCGGGTCAGTGAGCGGTCGGTTGAGAGATGGCGCCGAGCTTGGCGGGAGCAGGGCGCGATGGGGCTACTGTCCGCAGGCTCGCCTGGACGGCCCAAGCTCAGCGCGGCCCAGGTCGACAGGCTGGAACGTGAGTTGGAGCGGGGACCGCTGGTCCACGGCTGGGCAGATCAGCGGTGGACGCTGGCACGGGTGAAGGCCCGGATCGGCCGTCTCTTCCATGTCACCGTGGAGGGCACCTGGCAGTTGCTGAAGCGGCATGGCTGGTCATGGCAGCAGCCTGCTCGGCGGGCGATCGAGCGGGATGACGAAGCGGTCGAGCTGTGAAAGAAGGAGGTCTGGCCGCGGGTAAGAGCACCGCGGCGGCGCTCGGGGCCTGGATCGTCTTCCAGGACGAGGCCGGGCAATCGATGACGCCGCCGCGTGCCAGGACCTGGGGCCGGGTCGGCCGCACTCCGGTGGTGCGGGTCCGCGGCCGGGGATCCGGACGGGTCTCGATGGCAGGAATGGTCTGCTACAGGCAGGGGAAACGGTCGCGGCTGATCTACGCCGTCCGCGAGTACCGCGGCCGCAAAGACGAGCCGAAGGGCTTCGGCTGGCGCGATCTGCGGGACTTGCTTGTCCGAGCCCGCATCCAGCTTGGCGGCCCGATCGTGCTCGTCTGGGACAATGTGCGCCTGCACCTGACCGCCGGGATGAGGGAGTGGGCCGCCGCGAACGTGCACTGGTTCACCATCTTCCAACTGCCCGCATACGCACCTGACCTCAATCCGCAAGAAGGCATCTGGTCGCTGGTCAAACGAGAGGCTGGCAACCGCGCCGCGGCCGACCTCGCCCAGATCACCAAGGCCGTCAAGCGCAGGCTCAAGCAGATCCAGTACCGGCCGGACATAGTCGACGGCTGCCTCGCCGGCACTGGCCTTGCCATCCACGAGTAACGAACCCGGGAACGGCCAGCCGGCACGGGGCCCTACGATCGCGGCACCCCACCGAACGCCTGTGCCCGACGAATTGAGTGAGTCCGTGAGCGACGACGTCCTGTCGATCATTCCGACCGATCCCCAGTGGCAGCCCGACCGGGCGGCGGCCGAGCGGACTGCCGCGCTCGCCGCGGATCTGGCTCCCGGACTGCCGGATGGCGTGGAGGTCGAGATCGACGTCACCTGGCACGACGCCCTCACCCCCGTCGACTGCGGCGACAACCTGGAACGGATCGGCTGCCCGCACTGCGGTGCCTCGATCGACACCGAGTGGTACGCCGACCTGCTGGAAACCCACTGTGAGGACGGCTTCGCCACCTTGGCCGTGGAAGTGCCCTGCTGCGGCGCCGCAACGTCGCTGGACGTGTTGGAGTACGACTGGCCGTGCGGCTTCGCCCGCTTCGAGATCGCCATCTGGAACCCCGAACGTGACTGGTTCGGCGACGAGGAACTGGCCACTATCGGCGACACACTCGGGCATCCGGTGAAGCAGGTCAGAGCCCACATCTGACTCGGGTCCCAGCAGGAACCAAGTGCAGCCGTCCAGCCCGACATCACCCATTCAAGTTCAGTAGTGTCCGTCGTGCGTCGACGGGGAAGGTCGGCTGGCCGCCCTTCCGAGTGGCCGAAGCGGACTCCGACCCCGTTGCTGCAGTAGTACCGTGTCAACGAGGCTTCGTGGACGGCTTTTTGGCGCAGACACCCCTTTTGGCTATGGGGAGGTCCTGCCTTCAAGCGTGATGATTATTGACCATGCCGGCTGTTCCCGGTCGGGTCCGTATGCGGGTTGTGTGCTGCCAGGACAGTGATCACGGTGGCAACGAGGGCGAGTGCCCCGTACCCGAGAGCGATCTGCGATAGCGAGAAGGCGTTGGAAAGCTGCCCGGAGATGAAGCTGAGGACGGCGGCGCCGACGTAGCAGAGGAGGTAGATCGCGCTGAAGATCGGTGCCCGGTCGGCGAGCGTGCTGCCGTGCAGCAGACCGCGGGTGGCGGCACTGATGGCGATGCCTTGACCTGCACCTGCCACGATGGTTGCGGCGATGAACAACGCCAGTGCGCCTACGTCGATTGCTGCGATGATGCCAATCCATCCGGCCTGGAACATGAGCATGCCGGTGCGTTGGGCCGTCGCGGATGTGAACCGGCCGCCGAGGGGTGCGCCAAGAACGCTCGGGGCCATATAGGCGGCGAACACCAGTCCGAGGATGAGCGAGCTGTGGGTGTGGAGTTGGTCCTCGACGAGCGAAGGCATGAAGGCCTGGTAGAAAGCCCCGGTCGTCCAGGTAGCCACGAACACCGCGGCCGCGGCAGGAAGCAGATGCCTGACCCGTGCCGGCACACGGACTCGGGGCACCATTGATCGCCAAGCGCCGGGCGTCGGTTTCGCAGTCTCCGGGCTGATGACGATAAGTGCGGCAGACAGCACGAGCAGACCGGCGGAAATCAGGTAGATGAGGTGGCGTGGCCAAGGGCCGAACTGTACCAGGGCGCCGGAGGCGATCGCGCCGAGGGAGAGGCCGAGCATCGGTCCCTGGCTGGACGCGACGGAGGCCAACCAGGCCGGCCTGGCGGGTGCGGCGTCGACGATGTAGGAGGTAAGGCTGCTGCCGGCCAACCCTGTGCCGACGCCCATCAGCAGGCGAGCAGCCAGCAGAATGCCGATGTCCTGCACGTTCAGCAGCAGCAGACAGCCCAGTACGAGCAAGCCGAGGCTGGCGATCGCGGTGAGCCGTCGGCCTAGGTGGTTGGACAGTCGTCCCAGCACCAATAGGGCAGCGATAGTGCCGACGGAGTTGGCGACGACGGCCAGCGCGATATCGGCGTTGGTGAACCCGTCCTCGGCCCGGTAGGTGTTGAACAGGGGAATCGGCGTGACCAACGCGGCGAACGAGGCCACCAGGGAGACCACCGCAGATGAGAATGCCAGTCGGAGCGTTCTGCGCCCGCGAGCCAGGTTGATCACTGATGCCACGTCTTGCATCGCGCCGTGCCTTTCCGTTGTTGCGTCGTCGTCCGTCTCCTTCGCGTCGATCCGTGGCGCCGTCTTACCAAAGCTGTTCCGGTCTCGCGCCCGCTCCCTCGTCGCCCTCGCGGCGCAGCGGGCTGCGCCTGCATGAGCCGCTGCTGGCTGAGAATCTCGCGCCGGCCCTACAGCGACATTCACACGACGAGCGCGTACCGGTACTGGGGCGCCGGCTGTCCTGCGCTCGGCCCGCCGGACCAGGCGTACCTGTCAGTAGCGGGGTCTCCGTACCGGCTCGGACGGGTGTCCACCAGGGTGGGTGCATGCCCGTCGCAGGATCCGGGCCAGGTCGAAAACCCGTACACCGCTTCTCCGGACGCAACCCGGACGTATCGATGCCCTGTCAGCCTGCTGGCCGGCGCCGGAACGCGGGATCATTCGCTGCTGGGCTGTTTGCGCTCTCGAGTCTCATGCGCGTCGGATGACCAGCACGGCCACGTCGTCGAGGTGATCGAGCTCGGCCACCGCGTCGAGTATTCGGTCTGCGGTCGCCTCGACGCCGAGCCGGTCGTGGAGGGCTCGACCGGCCAGTGCTCCCGCTCGCTCCAGTCCGTCGTCCAGGGTCAGGCGCGGCCCTTAGACCACGCCGTCGGTGACCATGACCAGCGCGGTGCCCTCTTCCAAGGTGAAGGTCTCCTCGGGGTACTCGGTGCCAGGGACGATTCCCAGGACCGGCCCGGCGGGGAGTGTGCGGATGGTGTGGCTGCCGTCGTCGCGTGCATGGAGCAGTGGCACATGGCCTGCGCTGGTGCCGATGACCTGTCCCTCGTGCGGATCGAGGTGCAGCATGGTGCAGCTTGCGAAGCGTGGCGCGTCCGTCGCGACGAGCAACTCGTTGGTGCGCGTCAGCACCGTTGCCGGGTCGGGTTCGTGGGCGGCGATCGCGCGCATGGACGAGCGCGCCTGGCCCATGAACGCCGCGGCGTCCACGTCGTGTCCTTGAGCGTCGCCGATTTCCAGTGCGACTGCACCGTCGGGCAGGAAGAACGCGTCATACCAGTCTCCGCCGATGTCCGGGCCGTCGCGGCTGGGCTGGTAGCGGGCGGCGATTTCCAGGCCTGGGAGGTGCTCCGGCAGCGTCGGGAGCATGCTCTGCTGGAGCGCCGTGGACAGCTCGACGTGGGCTTGCTGCAACCTGATGCGCCTCAGTGCCTGGCCTGCCGGTTCGGCCAGAGCCGTAATGAAGGCGAGCTTCTCGGAGGACGGGGGGTGCTCGCTCTCGTACGTCACCACCCAGGCCCCCAGCGGCCGGTCGCCGGCCGGGCGGGGGGGTGATCGACAAGGCAGTGCCGGGAACGGGGTGCGGCGGGGACAGACCGTCATCCTGCAGCAAACGCCGGACGAGCTCCTCGTGGTTGGGGAAGAACTGCCTCTGACCGGTACGGATCACGCTGGGCAACGGCCGGTCCTCGTCCAGCGACAGGCCGTGCAGAGCATCCTCCTCCCACGTGGGATCCCGGCGTCCGAGGAGACCCGCAAGCGCCCGTCATCGACGACGGCGAAAGAGCGCGCCGCAACCTCCGACGGCCGCGGCGAGCCGCGCCAGGACAACCTGCTGCAGTTCCTGCTCGGTGGCGGCGGTGAACAGGGCGGAGGAGAACGCGGTGATCCCATCGGCGCGCTCCCGCTCCGCGTTCACCGCGGCCGGCATCGCTTGGCGGTGTGTCTCGGACTCGATGTCGTCGCGGATCACCGCGAGGACACGTTCGGGGCCGCCGTATCCCAACCGGATCCGGCGGGTCTGGCCCGCGAGAACATGCCAGCCATCGTGCTCGGTGAGGAACCGCGTCATGATCCACGGGGACCGGGCGGCGGACGAGCGCACAAGCCGCCGTACGTTCCTGCGGTCCTCAGGGTGCACTCGCCTGATCATCTCGGACAGGGGCACCGACGCCTGCGGGAAGAGCGCGGCCAGGGCGGGTGCGCCACCCAGTGACTCCACGTAGTGCTCATCGGGGGAACACATCCACAGGCCGAGGCCGGCATCCTTCGCCGCAAGCTGGAACGGGATCAGCAGACCACCGAGGTCGTTTCTGGCGTCCAACGAATGCAGGTTGAGGGATCCGCTACCGGTTGCGCCTCGACGAGGCAGACCACGGATGCGGTGCTCGAGCCGGGACATTCCAGCGCGCGCACCGCAACCCCGTTCGCCGTGGCCCCGTGCGCCAGCAGGCTCTCAGCCGAGATGCGCTGGTCCTTCGGAGAGCAGATCGACGAAGCCGCGACCCACGCACTGTTTCCACGGCCTGCCCAGCTGAGTGGCCATCGCGGCGTTGAGGGAGCGTATGACACCGTCCAGGCCCAAAAAGCCGACGGCGTCGCCCTTTGAAGAAGTTCGTCCGCGGCGTCCACGTGCCGCTCCCTGACCATCGTCGAGCGATGTGATCTCTTCTCACCCAGAGTATCTGCCGCAGCGTCCCGGGCGAAGGGCGGCACCGCGGTCGTCGCCTGTCCAGGCCCGCAAAGGCGTCCACCGTGGCGTGCTCCGCAGACCCTGCGCGTGGAAGCGGCTACCGAGCTTGGGGCAGGCCGGCGTCGGGAGACGTCGCGAAGGTCTGCAGGTGGTCGATGGCCGCATGCAGCGCGTCCTTCAGCGGGGTGATGTCCCGCGCGACCAGTGCGAGGAGCATGCCGCCCTGGAAGGCGGCAAGGAGCAGATTGGCCAGTCGCGTGGGATCTGCCTCAGCGCTGATGCGGCCGAGTTGCTGCATGCGCTCGATTCCATCGCGGAAGATCCCCCTCCACTGGTCGAACGCGCTCGCGAGCTCGTCGTGCACGTCGAGGTCCGTCTTGATGATCTCGCTCGCCAGGGAGCCGAGGGTGCAGCCCTCCTGGTAGGCGCGCTCGTAGCCGACGTAGAAATCCGCCCAGGCCCGGAGCGCGTCGAGGGTGTCGAAGCCGGCGAATCGCTCGTCGCGGTGGAATGTCAGGACGCGCTCGGCCTGCCATGCGATCACGGCCAGGACGAGACTCTCCTTGGTCGGGAAGTAGTGGTTGAGCTGCGATCCGCTGACGCCGGCGGCGCGGCGGAGCTGCTCGTTGTTCGTCGCGTGGACCCCATTGGTGTAGATGAGTTCCGCCGCGTGCTCCAGGATGCGGGCCCGCGTGGCCTGCCCCTTTGACGTGAGCTTGTGCGGCGCGGGAGCCGCCGTTGTGGTGGTCATGTCTCAAGGATACCCGGGACTGGGCTTGACAGCCCAGAACGCATGATGTTCACTCCGAGAAGTGGGCTGTGCAGCCCAAAAATGCGACAGGGTTCGCAGCCACATCGGGGCTGGACCGCCGAAGCAGTAAGAACCGGCCTGGTCTCGACGCTGACTCCTCACCCATTCACCGGAGGTTGATTCGCCATGTCACGACTGAACGTCCTCTCTGCTGACGAGATCCCCGACGAGGCGAAGGGCGTCATCGACAACGTCGGCGCGCAGTTCGGCTTCGTCCCGAACATGTTCGCCACGCTCGCGTCGAATCCGGCCGTCCTCGACGTCGTCATGACGCTGCAGGGCTCCTTGAGCCGGGTCCTGGACGCGAGGACGCGGCACACCGTCGCGCTCGCCGTGTCGCAGGCCAACGGGTGCGATTACTGCCTGGCGATGCACACGTACGTGTCGTCCGAACTCGGCGGCATGTCGAGCGACGACATCGCCCTGGCCCGGGCCGGGAGCTCGACCGATCCCAAGCGCGCCGCGGTCGCCCGGTTCGCTCAGCAGGTGGTGGAGAGCCGCGGCCAGGTCAGCGACGCCGACCTCGCGGCCGTGCGAGACGCCGGGTACACCGACCCGCAGATCCTGGCGATCGTCACGGTGGCGGTGCAGGTCCTGCTGACCAACTTCATCAACAACGTCAACCAGACCGACGTCGACATCCCAGCCGTCAGCCCGGCCGGTACGCCCGGCTGATCGCCGGGGCCCCGTCCGAGGCCGCGCACACAGCCGATACACCCTCACCGCACCAGAACGATCATCCGGGAAGGATCGATATGCCCGGCTCCGAGCTCTACGAAAAGTTCATGGCACTCCACACCCGCGACGGCGGCTTCCTCATGCCGAACGCATGGGACGGCCTCTCGGCGCTGATCCTGGCCGACGCCGGCTTCGAGGCGATCGCGACGTCATCGGCGGCCCTCGCCACCACACTCGGCCGGTCCGACGGGCGTCACGAAGTCACCCGTGGCGAACACCTCGAGCATGCGCGGCTGCTCGGCCGGCTCACCGGGCTGCCCGTCAACGGAGACTTCGAGGACGGATACGGCGACACGCCTGAAGACGTCGCGGCCACCGTGGAAGCCGCCGTCGCCTCCGGCCTGGCCGGTGTCGGGATCGAAGACACCTCGGGCAATCCCGATCAACCGATCCGCGACTTCGACGACGCCGTCAGCCGCATCCGCAGCGCCGTCGAGGCGGCCAAGGGTCGCATCGTCGTCACCGGCCGCACCGACAACTTCCTCCAGGGACGGCCCGATCTCGACGACACCATCCGGCGTCTGACGGCCTTCGCCGAGGCCGGCGCCGATGTGCTCTACGCCCCGTACCCACCCGACCTCGACGCACTCGTCGCGATCGTCGCCGCCGTCGCGCCGAAACCGGTCAACGTCCTCATCTCGCCGGCGGACAAGGTGCTGACCGTCGCTGAACTGCAGAAGGCCGGGGTCAAGCGCATCAGCGTGGGTCCAGCGCTCTACACCCACGCGATGGAGGCACTCCAGCAGGCCACCAAGGCCCTCGTCGCCGGAGACCTCACCGCCGCGACCACCGGAATGAGCTTCGACCGCATCAGCGACCTGCTCGCCCGCACCGCGAACTAACAGGCCCAGCCCACCGCTTCTCACCCACTCATCGCACGAAGGAAGAGTGACATGAACCTCGACAAGCTCATGAGCAAGCACCTCACCAGGTACTTCGATCCCAGCAAGACCATTCCGGAGGAAACCCTCCAGCAGCTGCTGAAGTTCCTGCGCTCCACGCCGTCATCGGTGAACGTCCAGCCCAACCACTTCTACGTCCTCGCCACGCCCGAAGGAAAGGAGCGGCTCGCCAACAACCTGGGCGAACGATTCAAGGACAACGCCGAGAAGATCCTGAACGCGTCGCACACCATCATCCTCACCACCCGGGCAGATCTGCCCGACGGCCACCTCGAGGCGGTGTTCGCGAAGGAGAGGGCCGACGGCCGGTTCCCCGACCCGGCCAAGCAGGAGAGGTGGGAATCCATGACCCGGGACTTCCTCAACCTGCGCACCTACGGCTACAAGGACCTGAACCACTGGATGGAGAAGCAGACCTACATGGCGGTGGGCCTGACCATGATGGCGGCCGTCGAGCTCGGCGTGGAGGCCACGCCGCTGGAGGGCTTCGACCCGGTCAGTGTCGACAAGGCCTTCAAGATCCGCGAGAGCGGACACACCACGACGGTGCTGCTGGCCCTCGGCTATCCCGACCCGGAGAGGGTGTACACCACTCCGATCTCGCGATTCGACGCCGATCAGCTGTTCACCTTCATCTAAACCGGGAAACGAAAACCCGCCATACGTACAAGGAAAGGGATAATTTCCATGAAGGCCATTGTGGTCACCGACCAGGCTGCGGGAACGGCCGGAATGACGCTGACGGAGCGGCCCGAGCCAGTGGCAGCGATCAACGACGTCATCGTCCAGATCCATGCATCGGGCTTCGTTCCCACCGAGATGGAGTGGCCCTCGACCTGGGCCGATCGCGCCGGCCGGGACAAGACACCGTCGATCCCCGGCCACGAGCTGGCCGGAGTGGTCACCGCCCTCGGCTACGGCACGACGGGGCTCTCGGTCGGGCAGCGGGTGTTCGGCCTCGCCGACTGGCACCGCGACGGCACCCTGGCGCAGTACGTGGCGATCGAGGCACGCAACCTCGCACCGCTGCCCGGCGACGTCGACTTCACGGTAGGCGCGTCCCTGCCCATCTCGGGTCTGACCGCCTGGCAGGGGCTGTTCCAGCACGGCCGCCTCCAGGCCGGCCAGACCATCCTCGCCCATGGCGCGGCCGGGGCGGTCGGGACGATGGTGACCCAGCTCGCACGTGAGGCCGGCGCCTACGTCATCGGCACCGGACGGGCCGCCGACCGCGAGAAGGCGCTCGACTTCGGCGCGCACGAGTTCGTCGACCTCGAGAACGACACGCTGAAGGACGTCGGCGGCGTCGACCTGGTCCTCGATGTCATCGGTGGCGACGTCCAGAAGCAGTCCGCCGCCCTGATCAAGGCCGGAGGAACACTGGTGTCCGTCGTCGGCCCGGTCGAGGCACGGCCCACCGACGGTCTGGCCATCGACTTCGTCGTCGAAGCCGACCGCGCGCAGCTGGGTGAGATCGTGCAGCGGGTGCGGGACGGACGGCTGCGGACCAACATCGGTGATGTCGCGAGCCTCGACGATGCCGTAGACGCCCTCAACCCGACCACGCGACGCCGCGGGAAGACGGTCATCCGCGTCCTTCCGTAGGCAGCAGACAGCCACCGTCCGACCGGCAGGCCATGGCCCTGATCTACGCCATGGCCTTCGGTCACCGACCGGCGCAAGAACCCGGACCGACACACGCGCCCGGCTCGCGAACCGACAGAGGAGGTGATCACCTTGGACGGACAGCAACTGCAGAAGATCGCACGCGACCACAGCGCGGAACTGCCCGGAACTGACCAGGAGCGTCGTTTCGGCCCCGACTGGGAGCTGCACAAGGTGGGCGGCAAGGTCTTCATGCTCATGACCGACATGCCCGGACGGCCCGTCGTGATCCTGAAAGCCGATCCGGACGACGCCACGGCCCTGCGTGAGCAGTACGCAGACATCACCGCCGGCTACCACATGAACAAAAGACACTGGATCACAGTGGAGGGCGGAGACACCATCGACGACAAGCTGGTCAAGGAACTCGTGACCGACTCCTACCGTCTCGTGGTCGGCGGCCTCCCCAAGTCCAAGCAACCCGTAAATCCCCCCACCTACAACCGCCGCGCCTGACACGGCGCCGCAGCACTCTGGAGCCTCCCATGCGCGTGTTCGTCACCGGCGTCAGCGGCAGCATCGGCTCAGTTGTCGTTCCCGAGCTCATCGCCGCAGGCCACGAGGTCCTCGGCCTCGTCCGCTCCGACGCCGCCGCTACGGCCGTCGCCGCCGCCGGCGCCACGCCGCTCCGCGGCGACCTCACCGACCTCGACAGCCTCCGCAGCGGCGCCACGCAGGCCGACGGTGTCATCAACCTGGCCTTCAGCAACGACTGGAGCAACCTGGAACAGGGCATCGACGACGAAGCGCGCGCCGTGCAGACCCTCGCGGCCGCACTCGCAGGCAGCGGCAAGCCGTTCGTGCATGCCGGCCTCACCCCGATGATGCCAGGCCACACCTCCACCGAGGAGGACCCCGACACCAGCGACGGTCCGGTCGGCGGCCGCGGCCGCACCTCCGGCGCAGTGCTGGCCCTGGCCGCCCAGGGCGTCCGGTCCTCTGTCGTGCGGCTGCCCCGCTCCGTGCACCAGTACGGGACCACATACGGCTTCTGCTCGGTGCTCATCGCCGCCGCGCAGAAAACGGGCGTGTCAGCGTACGTCGGCGACGGCATGCAGCGATGGCCGGCGGTCAACCGACTTGACGCCGCCCGGCTGTTCCGCATCGCACTCGAGGACGCTGCGCCGGGCACGGTCCTGCACGCGGTGGCCGACGAGGGCGACACCATGAGGTCGCTGGCCGAGGTCATCGGCGGTGTTCTCGGCGTGCCGGTCGAGTCGGTGCCGCCTGAGCGCTTCGGCGTCATCGGTCGCGTCTTCGCCCTCGACATGCCGTCGTCGAGCGCGCTGACCCGGCAACGGTTCGGCTGGCAGCCCGCCCACCCGAGCCTGACCGACGACCTTGCTGCGGGCGGCTATCCCGCCCCGGGCTGAAATCCTCGGGATGCCCCTGTTCGATCTCGAAGGGATCCGCAACGTCAGGTACTGGCATCGGGTGTCTTCCGGACTGCAGCTGACCTCGTAGACCAGGCCCGGGCACCTGGGCGCCCTCGACCCGATGTGATGATGAGGGCACCCAGGTCACCGTGAACCCCCAGCTCGCGAGATAGCACACCGACCGCGGAGAGCAACGCCTGCATCGATCCCGCGCTCCAGACCGCCCCTCCAGACATCACCCACCGTGGTCACCCCGCTCGCCAGCCTGGCGTACTCCTGCAAGGGCCCCTTTGTAGATAGCCACTCAGGATGCTGATGAGCGGGCAGTGTTGTGCCACTGACGGTGGTGATGGTGGGGATGTCGGTGCTGGAGGGTTGATCTTCGGGGTGCTGGGCGGCACCGTGACCATGTCCTGCACATGATCGTGGCCCTCCCGCTCGTTTGCCGGCGTCCGGGAGGGCCACGTGAGCGCCAACGGAGGGCGCCTTGGTCACGGTAGAGGTGCCGCCTTCGGTTGTCGAACGGCGGCTGTCGGCGGGCGAGTTGCTGTGTCCGGACTGCGGTGGGGTGTTGGCTGGATGGGGCTGGGGCCGGTCACGCCGACTGCGGGGGCCGGCGGGGGTGGTGAAGGTCCGTCCGCGGCGGGCGAGGTGTCGTTCCTGCGAGGAGACGCACATCCTGCTGCCGGTGGTGTCGCTGGTCAGACGTGCGGATGCGGCCGAGGTCGTCGGGGCCGGGCTGGAGCTGGCAGGGGTCGGCTGGGGGTCGCGGCGGATCGCCGAGCGGCTGGGTAGGCCGGTGACGACGGTGCGGAGCTGGCTGCGGTGCGCGACGTCGGGCATGTTGAAGGTGCCTACCTGGTTGTTGGTGTCGGCTGCCAGCCACGGGCGGCTGCTGGCGCCGGGCCGGCCGCCGGCCTGACCACGAAAACGATCAACACGGAGCTCACCCTGACGAAAGCGGTGGGACGGGTTCCATCCTGGCGGCTGGCATGTCCGCAACCGTCCCGGGAGGGCTTCGGATGGCGTTGGTCGATGAGGAGGAGCGACGGCGGGCCGAGCGGGCCCACCAGGTCGCTTTGTTCCGTTACCAGTTGATCCGTGAGGCGGCTGACGCTGCCCTGTCGCCGCGGCAGCGCGGGGCGATGGTCAGGGCGATCGCCGCTAAAGTGCACACGGATCCGTTCGGGAAGCCGGTCAAGATCACACGCGGGACGGTGGACCGCTGGCTCAAGCTCTGGCGCGAGGGCGGCTTGGAAGCGCTGCTGCCGCCGACCCGCCAGGTCACCCCGCGCACGCCGGAGGAGGTCCTGGACCTGGCCGCGGCCTTGAAGCGGGAGAACCCGTCGCGGTCGACCGCGCAGGTGGTGCGGATCCTGCAGCAGCACCTCGGGTGGGGCCCGTCCTACCGCACCGTCCATCGGCACCTGCAGCGGCTGGAGCTGCTGACCCGTCCGGACGGGAAGCCGCCGGAGGCGTTCGGCCGGTTCGAGGCCACGCGTCCGAACGAGCTCTGGGTCGGCGACGCCCTGCATGGACCGAAGATCGCAGGCCACAAGGCCTACCTCCGCGTTCGTCGACGACAACAGCCGGGCCGTGGTCGGCCATCGCTGGGGCGGTGCGGAGGACAGCGTCCGCCTCGCCGCAGCGTTGCGGCCAGCGCTCGCCGCACGCGGCGTCCCCGAAGGTGTCTACGTCGACAACGGGAGCGCGTTCGTGGACTCCGCCCTGCTCAGAGCATGCGCGAGGCTCGGGATCAAGCTCATCCACTCCACCCCGGGACGGCCGCAGGGTCGCGGGAAGGTGGAGCGCTTTTTTCGAACAGTCCGGGAGCAGTTCCTGGTCGAGATCGACACGGAGAAGGTCGCTGACCTGCCAACTCTCAACCGCCTCTTCACCGCCTGGGTCGAACAGGTCTACCACCGGCGGGTCCACTCCGAGACCGGTCAGGCTCCGTTGGAGCGCTGGCTCGCAGGGGCACCGTTCCCCACGCCGACACCGGACGCGCTGCGGGAGGCTTTCCGCTGGTCAGAGCTGCGGAAGGTCGCCAGGACCGCCACGGTCTCGCTCCAGTCCCACACCTGCAACGTCGACGCGTCGCTGTTCGGGCGGCAGGTCGAGCTGGTCTTCGACCCCTTCGACCTGACCGACATCGACGTCCGCTTCGGCGGCCGCTCGTTCGGCAAGGCGATCCCGCACCTGATCACCCGTCACGCGCACCCCAAGGCAAGGCTCGAGACCCCCGCTGCGGCCCCGCCTGCGCCGACCGGGATCGACTACTTGCGGCTGATCGACACCGAGCGCACGAAGGAGCTCGGTCGGCGGATCAACTACGAGGTCTTCCTGCCGGGCCAGGACCAGCCGACCCCGGCCGTCGACCTGAGCGAGGAAAGCTCGTGACCAGCGGTAATCCGGTCCACGAAGGACTTGTCCCACGCGCCGGTCAAGCGGACGCCTGGGCGCCTGGCTCTGGGGCCAGCTGGAAATCGACGAAGAAGGTGCCGGGGTTGCCGGGCACGACACGGCAACTGAAGTGGCGCCCGAGCAGCGAACCGACCTCGGTCTTGAGGTTCTGCGAGAGAACGGCGGCCGAGGTCACGTACTTGTTCGTCGGGTCATCGACGGCATGGGCGTCGACGAGCGCTCCGCGGATCCCGGTCACGACGTATTCGACTCGTCGACCGCCGCTGAGGTCGGGCTCTTCGCCCTCGTGGTCGCAGCTCACTACGTGGGTGAGCACGTCACCCAGGCCGGTCTTCGGATGGTCGCTCATGAGCGCACACGCTACTTGGCTGCCACCGCAGCCGCACAGAGCCTGCGGCTCTCGGCCAGCCGCTCCTACTGCCGGGCCGAGAAGGCCGCAGATGAACGGGACTGCGCAGTCGCCTACTTGGAGAGGATAGACGGACATTGATAGACAAACTGACCGCGCACTGGGGCTTCACACGCATGCCGTTCGGCAAGGACCTGGCGCCCTCGATGCTGCACCGGCACTCTGCCCATGCGCAGGCCGTCGCCCGGATCACCTGGTGCATCGGCGAACGCGCCCTCGGGGTGATCACCGGCGAGGTTGGCGCGGGCAAGACCGTCGCGGTTCGGGCGTCGCTCGCGCAGCTGGACCACCCCCGTCACAAGGTCATCTACCTGGCCAATCCCGCCGTCGGCGTCGCCGGCGTCCACCACGCGATCGTCACCTCGCTCGGCGGCGTCCCCCCACCGCACAAGTCGACGAGGCGCGCGGAACTCTCACTTCCTTCGATACCACGGTCACCTGCCCGTCAGATGAAACCTCCAGCACCGTGACGGATGGATGGAAGCGCACGCCGTGGTGCTTTACTGATCGTTTCAGAATCACATCCATCACGAGAGTCTCGAAGGCTGTGTGCAGGCGTTGCTGGCCTGTGGCGTGGTAAGCATGGGCGGTGATTGGTCGCCTTCCGCTCGACGAGCAACTCGCCGCCCTGAAGTCAGTGCTGTCCCGCAACGAGGTGCTGGTGGATGTGCTGCACCGCACCGCAGCACTGAATCTGTCCGGCTGGTACGTGACGGCGGGTTGCCTGTTCCAGACCGTCTGGAACGTGGTCACTGACAGGCACCCCACCAGTGGGATCAAGGACTACGACGTCTTCTACTTCGACAGCCGGGACCTGTCGTGGGAGGCGGAAGGTGCAGTGATCAGGGCCGCTGGCGAAGCCTTTGCAGGGCTGCCGGCCGAGGTCGAGGTTCGCAACGAGGCCCGCGTCCACCTGTGGTACGAGCAGAAGTTCGGCGTTGCATGCGCCCCGTATGCCTCCACGGAGGCGGCCATCGACAGCTTCGCGGCGACCACTTGCTGCCTGGGTGTGCGCCTGGAGCCGGGCGGGCGATGGCGTATCTATGCGCCGCACGGGCTCTCCGACGTGTTCAATCTCGTCGTGCGTCCCAATCCGGTGCTCGCCCCGCGAGAGGTGTACGAGACCAAGGCGGCGCGCTGGCGACAGCAGTGGCCCGAGTTGACCGTACTCGACTGGCCCTCGGCTCCCGCCTTCCCAATGCCTTCTTCATCCTGATGCGCGGAGCCGACGCAGGCAGATGATGCTGCACGCGAGCTGGAGCAGACCGGTGTGGAGGTCGGCCCGACGCTCGTAGCGAATCCGCAGGCGCTTGAAGTGGTGGAGCCAGGCAAAGGCGCGCTCGACGACCCAGCGCACCTTGCCCAGTCCGGAGCCATGGGCGACGCCGCGTCGGGCGATCATTGGCTTGATGCCGCGCTTCCACAGCAGGCGGCGGTACTTGTCGAAGTCGTAGCCCCGGTCGGCGTACAAGCACCGGGGCCTTCGGCGGGGCCGTCCTTGCAGTCCGCGGATCGGCGGGACCGCATCCAGCAGCGGCAGGAGTTGGGTGACGTCGTGGCGGTTGCCACCGGTGAGCGTGACGGCAAGCGGAGTTCCGTGCCGGTCGACGATCACATGGTGCTTGGAGCCGGGTCGGCCGCGGTCGACAGGCGAGGGCCCGACCAGGTCCCCCCTTTCAACGCCCGGACGTGTGAGCCGTCCACGGCGCAGTCGTCCAGGTCTAGAAGGTCCGCACGGCGCAACTCTGTCAGCAGAGTGGCGTGCAGGCCGGACCAGATGCCAGCCTCGGTCCAATCCCGAAGCCGACGCCACGCCGTCACCCCGGAGCAGCCGACAGTCTCGGTGGGGACATCGCGCCAGGCGACACCCGTCCGCAGCACGTACAAGATCCCCGCGAGCGCCGTCCGGTCCGGCACGCGAAGCCGCCCTGGGTAACGGCGACGCCGCTCGGGAGCAGGCGGCAGGAGCGGAGCCACCCGCTCCCACAGGTCATCCGGAACAAGATCAGCACGCACCTGGACACCCTGCCGACCAAGATCGTCGAACACAAGACTGGGGGATCAACTCATTCTGAAACGATCAGTTAAGGGAGCGTAGCGGGTTTGCTGGCCATGGCGGTTCTGGTCGTGCACGCTGCCAGGGTCTCGGTGCCCGCATTGGCCGGGCCGGTCGGCTGGCTACCAGCCCTCGTGGCGCCACGGCATGATGAAGGAGATCTTGAGGGCCTTCCCGTGCGTTTCGCCGTCCAGGCTGGTCAGCAGTCGTAGGACGATGAGCCAACCTGTTCGGCCGGTGTGATGCATCGCGCCGTCTGTTACAGACGCTGCACGACCTCCTACCGCAGCGTGCTGCTCTTTCGATTGCGTCAGCCCCGAGTTGACCTCGGCGGGCGGTGGCGGTGCCCCGGCAGATCCCGCTCTTTTACAGATGTCCGGGGTACGCGCCGCCAGGCGCGGGTAGTGTCTGTGTCAGCCGAGTCCGGGTCTTCGTTCGTAGCGAGGACACCAACTGGCACCCCAACTTGCCTCTTTCACCGTCCGGGGACGCGGCCGCACCGTGTCCACCAGCGGGTTCCTGTCTGTGCGCGTGCGCCGCCCGTCCGGTGCGCCCCGCGTTCTTCCCCTTTTGGAGTCCCGCGATGACGTCATCGCTGTCCGTGGCCCGGGCCGTCGACTTCCTGTGCGAACACACCTCCAGCAAGAGTCGGGTGCTTGCCCTGCTGGCTCACGACTACGGGCCCAGTTCCCTGACCGCCGTTTTGACCTGTAAGAACCCCGAGCACGCCGTCGAGGCGACAGGCATTCTCCGCCGGGTCCTGGCGCTGCGTGACGCCGCAGCCGTCGATGACGAACTGACCGCTCTCACGGCTCAGATGCCGGATGCACCGGCCGGCTCCCTGCGCCAGGCCGTCACGCGAGCCGCGAGCGGGACCTGGCCCGCGGAACCCGGCACCCTGCTCACGGCGACGGACCCGGACTCGGAGCCGTTCGACGACGAACCGGATTCCTCGGCAGCGCCCGCAGCGGCGGGTCACCCCCGGCTTAAGGACCTGCCGGGGAAGGTCGTGCGGATCACCCACCTGCGCGAGTTTCACATCACCGACGAAGACGCGCTCCTTCACGCCGCTGCCCGCCGCGGCTGGGAGCCGCTGCCGGCCTCCGAACTCGGCGACGACGACCCACGCGACCTGGCCGGCGCCGTGATCACCCTCACCGAGGACAGCGACGTCACCGGCAGCCAGACGCTGGAAGACCAAAGCTCGGCAGAGGTGCTGAGCATCGAAGACGGCGACGAGCTGGCCGACTGGAGCGCAGCGCCCGTCGTCACCCGGTTCGTCCACGGCTGGCGCCTGCGCCAGCAGCGTAAAAGGCCCACAGCCGGTGAGCAGACGCCGAACTTCGCCGCCCTCTTCGCCGTCCGGGACTGCCCCTGCAAGGGCGAGGACCCCGACTGCGAGGAGTGCGGCTGGCAGCTCACCCCCCGCACCGCCGACCTGCTCCATACAGCCCTGGTTCTCCTCGCAGACCAGGCCTACGACGACGCACACCGCCTGGGGGACCAGTTCCTGCCGGACGCCAACGCCACCACCTGGGAAGTCTTCGGCCGACTGCCTGCGCTCACCTGGACTGCCGACCACCGATGGCGGCGGCGCATGGCGCGCGCCTTCGACGACCTGGCCGCAGACCTCGGCCGGGGCAAGTGGCCCGAACCCACCTGCACCGCGGAGGAGATGGCCCTGCACCTGGCCATCGAGGACGCCCCCACCCACCTGGAAGACCGCCCTCCCACGGACCCCCACCACACGCTCCCCGAACACGGCGACGACTACAGCTGGGACGACTGTTCCGATCTGCTGTTCCAGGACCACGACGTCCTGATGCTCTTCGACCCGAAACTCGGCGGCATCGCAGACCCGGAGGACCCAGCGAACCAGTCCATGGGTGTGGGCGACCTCAGGGCTGCCGCCTGGTTCGATCCCTTCGGCAGCCACAGCGTCCGCGATCCCGGGCGAGGCTTCCGCCGGTAGGGCACAGCGCCTCCACACCGGGCGCCATGAGGCCCCCGAGCCACAGCTTGAGCGCGGAGTTCGCAGGTCGTCCGTCCGACACACGCTGCAGCACGCATCCAAAGGCCGGTCCTGCGGGCGGATTTGCGTCTGCGGGGACCATCCGAGGCGGGAGCCCCAGTGTGAGCGCTCGAGAGAAGCGCAGCGCCGTTAACCGGCGTGGTGGCCGGTTGAGACGGGGGCAGGTGCGGTCCTGTCGATCAGGTTCGGTGTTGGGGTGGGGCTGGTCGAAAACCATGGTGGGATCAGGCCCAGTTGCCGGGCCAGGTCCTGAACTCAGTTCAGGGGGCGAGTGTGATGCCGGGCCGGGGCACTCACTTTGTCCTGGCTGGAACGGACCTCGAAACTACGGCTGGATACCGTCGATCAATTTCGGGCTGTGGCGTGCTGCCCGTGGGAAGGCCTTGGACGTCAGACGTCGGTCCGTGGGCAGGGGGACGGAGCAGTGAGCAAGGTACGGCATGAGATAGAGACCGAGTACCGGCAACTGCAGCAAAGGCTTCTCGCCCGTCATGGTGAGACGGCCCGGTATGAGGCAGGGGATGAGAACTTCGGTGCCGAGTACGCCCGGCTGCTCCAGGCGGCCGATGAGCTCCTGGCATTCGAAAAGACAATCCCCGCCAGGCTTGCTGAGCCCGAGCGGCACCTGAGCGAGCGCATCGTGCGGATCTCGTGGCTCGGGCAGACCGCTGTCGCGCTCGCGCTGATCGTGCTCACCTTCGCCCTGGGGCACTCGGCTTGGTGGCTGGTGGTGCTGGTACCCCACTGCATCGCCACACTGTCCCTCTCCTTCCAGAAGGTCACGCACAAGAACCACCGCTTCTACCGGCACTTGACCATCGGCCTGCACCTGGAGTGCTTGCTGGTCGCGCTCATCACCTTGAGCGTGATCTCACTGTGGTTCGTGATCCTCGCCATCATCGGGTGGCTCGTCCTCGCCGTCACCGTCAGCGAAGGACCGGGTGA
Organism: Streptomyces sp. NPDC052109; assembly: GCF_040680195.1. Lineage (NCBI taxonomy): Bacteria > Bacillati > Actinomycetota > Actinomycetes > Kitasatosporales > Streptomycetaceae > Streptomyces > Streptomyces sp. NPDC052109. Next base: position 192,764 of record NZ_JBFAWF010000014.1, read on the forward strand.
CGCGGTCAAGAAGGGACAGTCCAGGTGAGCCTGAGCGACGACTACAGCTACAAGATCCGGAGCCTGGACAGCCGCATCGAGGACCTGGAAAACGACCTGGAGTCACTGAAGAGAAGCTTCGGCTACATCGACGACCTCGAACACGAACTCCGCAGCATCCGCAGCGCGGTGAGCGACGCGGACGACAAGGCCGACGAAGTCCGCAGCAACCTCGAAGACCTGGACACCGACGCCCGCGGACACATCGCCGACACCGACCGGGCCCTGAAGAAGCTGACCGCGCGCATCCAGCTTATGGAGGCGAACCTGGCGGCCGCGGACAAGATGCCCTGCGCCGACTTCGACTCGTTCCCCGCTTCGTGGTGCGCCCTTGGCGCACTCGCCGGCAATGCTCGCGCAGCCCGCACCATGCTTCTCACCCACTCCGAGCGGGACAGCAATTCATCCTCCATCCGCTCCCACCAAGAGGCCCTCGAGCAGCGCGACGAGCAGTACGCGGCCGTCCTGGCTGCTGCCGAAACCCTGGCCAACACCGCGTTCGGCGCACCCCAGCACGAGCAGGCCAGCCAGGCCTTCACCACGGCCCGACGCCAGGCTGACCAGTACGCTCGAACGGCAAGCCATCGTGCCCCCTACGCCCGGCGTGCGCGGGCCGCGTTGGCCCGGGATCGTGAGACGCGGGTGCGCGACGCCGAGCTTCTCACCGAAGGCATCGAGGCTCAGAAGCAGCTGTACCAGAAACTGCGCTATCGCATCGCGGAGGCGATCCGGGACAGGTCACTGCTGCCCATGTGGTTCGTGACGGTGCTCGGCCCGGTTGCGCCGACGCGCAAGACAGAGGACTGGCTGGAGGCAGCGACATCCCTGCTTGCCTACCGCATCACCTACAACATCACCGACCAGGTCCTCGCCCTGGGCGGAGAACCAGACGACGATGATCCCGGGCGAGATCAATGGCGTCAGGAACTGACCGGGGCACTGCGCCACTGGTAACGCCCGGCGAGCATGCCGTCGCGGCACAGTGCCGCGACTGACCGAGGTGGTTCTGGGCACGCTGAGGCGGATTCATTCCATGATCCGGTCGACGAACAAGCCGGCGGCGGTTGCGCCGGCGGTGACGGCCACGGGCCAGGAACCCGCGGTGAGGATGGCGAACAAGCTGGCGCCGATGCCGGTCAGGGCGACGAGCAGGAAGATTGTGGCGGAGCGCTGGTTGAGCAGCGCCTTGCTCTTGCCGACTTGGTATGTCTGGACCTGAGAGCACCACGATCCTGCTGCCGCTGAACACGGCAAGGCCCTTCCCGGGCGGTCCTTGGCGGTGCAGCGATGCCAGCGTTCCACTGCGCGGCCGCGCCACTGCGCGGCCGTGCCCCTTCTGACCGCAGGCCTCCGCACTGGCCGTGCCTTGCAGAGCCGGTGCCAGAACTCAACGAAGCGCGGTGGGCGGGCAGCGGTGGTGGGGAACACGTGGCGCGAGCCGCCCGCGGAGCATGGTGCGTGTCAGAACTCCTCGGGGCGCTAGCCTGTCGCGTACTTCTCGTACAGAGCCAGAGCGGCCGCCAGGTCCTCGTTCAGCTCGACCGTCCCCTCCTGCAGGCACTGCTGCAACAACGCGACGGCCTCGGCCAGATGCGCTTCGCCGCCGTAGACGCTCACCAGGGAGTCCCACCTGAGCTGCTTCTCGGTCCGTACGGCCACGCTGCCCATTGTCTGGCTGTGCACCGGCGCCACTCCGCTTTCCAGCAGGCGCGCGACGACGCGGGCATCGAAGGCCGGCTCAAGGACAGGCGGACCGTCTGCTGCTGCCACAAGGACCGTTCGCAGCAGCATCCGCTCGTCGGCAAGGTTCTCGGGCCCGGCCGTGCGGAGCTGGGAGGCAAGTTCCTGCCTGAGCAACCGGGCGGATTCGTCCGGAATCAATCCCTGCTTGCCTGGTCGGCTCGCGGCGATGTCGAGCAGAAGGACCTTTCCGTACAGGCTCGGGATGCCGCTAAAGAGGCTACGGACGGTGTGGTCGGCCACGTCGCTGCTGAGGTTGCGCAGCAGAACACTCACCGGGCTCAGCACCGCCCATTCACCGCCGGGGGAGTACATGCCCGTGGAGCCCAGCCGGACCCGCGGCAGCTGTCGCATCAGCGCCGCGGCCGTCGGCAGCACGCTGCCCTCGGGCGCGTCGCGACAATGGGGGACCAGGCGCTTGAGCGTGTCGTCCAGCAGGGCGTCCGGCACCTGCCCCAGTACCTCGTCGAGTGCGCTCTCGTCGCCGATGCAGTCCGCAACCTGGTCGACGTACTCGGCGGGTGCCCGTCCGGCCGGCAGTCGGCGGTGGAGATAGAAGTCGAGCACCGTGCTGCAGGCGACCCGCCGGTCCTGTTCCCAGGTCTGGGTCCAGTCAGAGCTGTAGTTCTGGCCGCCGAAAAGCCTTTCGGCGGCAGGGAACAGCAGGCGGATGACCGGCTGGGCGTGGCCGTTCAAGAGGCCGGTGAACTCCTCCACGAACGCCCTCTCTCGCTCTGTCCGGTCCGTGCCGGCCTGGTACCTCGTCTTGGCCGGCGCCAGCAGGTCCGCGGCGGCCGGCAGCATCGCGTGCGCTGCGGGAAAGCGCACGCGTAGGACTTCAAGTGCCAGAACGTCGACCAGATTCACCTCCGTACCCAGGCTTCGCACGGCCAGCGGCACCGATGCCAGGTACCGCTTCACATCCCGGATGGTGGAGAACATCGGGAGAATCAGCTGCACGAACACGTCCGGCCACCGCGACGCATGCAACGGCCCGGACTGGATCCCGTCGAGCGCCTGGGTCAGTCCTTCGGCGATGACAGGGGAGAGCGCTTGCGAGGGCAGCGGCGGCACCTCCACCGACATCTTCACGATCTTCTCCAGGTACGCGGACCCTTTGACCGCCTCATCTGTCAACGCCGTCTCTACCACCTCGCGGTCGAAGCACAGGACGTAGACGATGTTCGGGAACGAGCCGGTCAGGCGCACCAGGCGGAAGAGGTCCCGGATCTCCTGCTGCGACAGCCGGTCAATATCATCGATGAACACCACGATCCGCCCCGGCAGATTGCCCAAGAGCTCAGTGAGCTGCGCTCGTTGTTCATGGATGGTCTCCGGTCCCTCACCTAGAAGCTTCGACGTTCCTGCGGCGACTGCGCTCGCACCCTCCAAGACGACACCGGCCCCGGGGACGAACTTCAGCGGCGACAGGGCGGCCGAGTACCTGCCCAGCCGCTCAGCGACGGTCCGGCCCGCGCCCTTGAGCTTGTCCTTCAGCCGGCGTCCGTCCCGCAGCTGCCCGGCAAGTTCGTCGAAGAAGAACCGCATGAGCTGGTCGGTGCCGGAGAAGAACCACGGGTTGAACTCGACGACTTGCACATCATGGACCCGGTCGAGGGCTCCGCGGGTGAGATTCGCCAGCGACGTCTTGCCCGACCCCCATTTCCCCGTCAGAGCGACAACTGCGCCGTGCTTCGCGGACGTTCGACTAATTTCCACCGCGAACGCGTCAGCCAATTCCGTCCGCTGCAGCAGGTCCTGGCCGGCGTCATCGATCGGGTCGTCTCCGTTGAGGAGACTGCCGACATTGATCGACGCGTTGTCCGTCATGCCCCACCCATCCTTGGTCTCGAAGCAAGCGAGCGTAACGCCGCCCTGTGACAGTGAGGCGGCGACCGGCAGGCCACCCGTACCGACGTGCAGGCGTCGCGGGGTGCGATCGGCCGGCCTGAGCCTTCCGGCTCCGCGAGGTGATCCCCGCATGGATCGCTGGGCTCGCGGTGGCCCGGCCGAAAAGCGCGACCGGCACCGCTGCCTTCGACGCGGGCTGGCCCGTGGCGCCGGGAAGTCATTCAGGGAGGAGGATTTGGATGAGCGTAAAACCCATGTCGGTGAGACCTCGTAGGCTTGAGGACTCCGCCGTCTGGGCGGAGTCGTCCGTAAGGGGTGCGGGTGCCGACTCTTCCTCCTCCCAGCGCCACGGGTGTGCGCGTGGCCGGGGACACCTACCAGTGGCTGTACGTGTGGGAGGGGTGCGTCCAGGCCTACAAGGACGCGCTCGACGGTGTCCGCGGCGCGGTGGTGGCGGTCGGTGTCGAGGTCACGGGGGCCGGCAATCTGGATGACGTCGTCTGCTACTACGCGGATGGGATACCGACCCGCTATGCGCAGGTCAAGTACGCGGCGGACGCGTCGACCGCGGTGGGGGAGCAGTACCTGTTCAAACCGAGCGGCGACGGCGGACTGTCGATCCTGCAGAAGATCGCCCGCTCCTGGCAGACCCTGACCCGGAACGGGGAGCAAGTCCAACTGACCCTGCTGACCAACCGGTCGTCGGATCCCGCGGACGTCCTGTTCCAAGGCCGGGACACGCGAACCGGTCTGCTGCGGCCCCGGGCAGACCAGCAGGGCCCCCGCTCAGAGCGGGGACAGGCGCGCGCCCGCTGGGCCGCTCACGCCGGGCTCGATGAGGCCCAACTCCTCCAACTTCTGGATGTGTTGGAGTTCCATCTGGGGCGCGACGAGCCCCTCCAGCGCACCCTCGTCTCCCGCCTGATGCAAGCAGCCGGCCTGCAGCACGACGAACAGGCGATCATGACCGGCATCCAGTGGGTCACCCAACAGGTCATTGGCGGCAAGCGCCGGCTGTCCCTCACCGACATCCGCGCGGCGATCAGTAAACTCGGCCTGCTGGCCGGTCGCTCGGCCGGCCCCGGCACCGCCCTGAACGGCGAGGCGCCCACGCTGATCGCAAGGCCCCGCCCGGTGACCGCCTGGCAGCCGGATCGCCTGGGCGTGCACCGGGCCGTCCAGGAGCACGACGGCATGAAGCTGCCCCCTTACATCGAACGGGACCACGACGGCGAACTGCGCCGCCACTTGCACACGGTGGCCGGCGCGGGCGCAGGCATGGTCGTCGTACGCGGGGACTCCTGCAGCGGCAAGACCCGCTCGGCCTGGGAAGCAGCCACGGCCTGCGTGCCCGACTGGCAGCTGCTGTATCCGAAGTCCGCCGCCGGACTGCGCTGCTGCCTTCAGGCCAATGTTCTCACCTCTCCCACGGTGATCTGGCTGGACAACGCCCACTATCTGTTCGCCGAGGCGGACGGCAACCATGCTGCCGAAGACCTGCTCGCACTGCTGGAACAGCCGCCCACCCCGGTGGTTGTCCTGGCCACCATGTGGCCCACCCTCCTCAACGCGCCCGGAACCAACCCCAAGAAGAAGGGCCGGACCCGGCACATTCACTCCCTGCTCGACCTGGCCCGCACCGTCCACCAGCCCAGGGCTTTCGACACCCGCGGGCTCAACCGGTTCGAGGACCAGGCCCGTGGGGATGGCCAGTGGACCCAGGCAGCCGCCCAGGCACGCGCGAACGGTGAACTGTGCCAGCGCCTGGCGGCCGCCCCCGAACTCCTGGACCGCTACCGCCATGCCGACCACATGCCCGGCAAGGCCGTGGTGACCGCAGCCGTCGAAGCCCGCCGCCTGGGCGTACGCGGGCCGCTTCCCCTGGCCTTCCTCGAGCACGCCGCCCTCGGCTATCTCAGCCCCGACCAGTGCCGCAAGCTGGACCGGAAGACCTGGTTCACCGACGCCCTCGCCTGGGCGCGGACCCCGGTCAAAGACGTCGTCTCATGCCTGCAGGGCATCCTCGCGCCCGACGGCATCGGCGAGGCAGCGGACCTGGTCGACCTCAGCGACATCATCGAGCAGCAGATCGCCCCCGAGCGCTGGGGCATAAAGCCCCCGGCCCTACTCTGGCAGGCCGCCCAGTCGGACCTGACCGACGGCGGCGACCTGGAAACCCTCGCGCTGCAGGCGTTCTCCTTCGCCCGCTTCCGCATCGCCCGGGACCTGTACATCGCCGCCCTCGACCGCGGAACCTCCTCCGCCTTCGAAGGCCTGTGCTTCTCCTACACCGAGACCCAACGCCTGCGCACCAGCCAAGGCCTTACTGATCGTTTCAGAATCACATCCATCACGAGAGTCTCGAAGGCTGTGTGCAGGCGTTGCTGGCCTGTGGCGTGGTAAGCATGGGCGGTGATTGGTCGCCTTCCGCTCGACGAGCAACTCGCCGCCCTGAAGTCAGTGCTGTCCCGCAACGAGGTGCTGGTGGATGTGCTGCACCGCACCGCAGCACTGAATCTGTCCGGCTGGTACGTGACGGCGGGTTGCCTGTTCCAGACCGTCTGGAACGTGGTCACTGACAGGCACCCCACCAGTGGGATCAAGGACTACGACGTCTTCTACTTCGACAGCCGGGACCTGTCGTGGGAGGCGGAAGGTGCAGTGATCAGGGCCGCTGGCGAAGCCTTTGCAGGGCTGCCGGCCGAGGTCGAGGTTCGCAACGAGGCCCGCGTCCACCTGTGGTACGAGCAGAAGTTCGGCGTTGCATGCGCCCCGTATGCCTCCACGGAGGCGGCCATCGACAGCTTCGCGGCGACCACTTGCTGCCTGGGTGTGCGCCTGGAGCCGGGCGGGCGATGGCGTATCTATGCGCCGCACGGGCTCTCCGACGTGTTCAATCTCGTCGTGCGTCCCAATCCGGTGCTCGCCCCGCGAGAGGTGTACGAGACCAAGGCGGCGCGCTGGCGACAGCAGTGGCCCGAGTTGACCGTACTCGACTGGCCCTCGGCTCCCGCCTTCCCAATGCCTTCTTCATCCTGATGCGCGGAGCCGACGCAGGCAGATGATGCTGCACGCGAGCTGGAGCAGACCGGTGTGGAGGTCGGCCCGACGCTCGTAGCGAATCCGCAGGCGCTTGAAGTGGTGGAGCCAGGCAAAGGCGCGCTCGACGACCCAGCGCACCTTGCCCAGTCCGGAGCCATGGGCGACGCCGCGTCGGGCGATCATTGGCTTGATGCCGCGCTTCCACAGCAGGCGGCGGTACTTGTCGAAGTCGTAGCCCCGGTCGGCGTACAAGCACCGGGGCCTTCGGCGGGGCCGTCCTTGCAGTCCGCGGATCGGCGGGACCGCATCCAGCAGCGGCAGGAGTTGGGTGACGTCGTGGCGGTTGCCACCGGTGAGCGTGACGGCAAGCGGAGTTCCGTGCCGGTCGACGATCACATGGTGCTTGGAGCCGGGTCGGCCGCGGTCGACAGGCGAGGGCCCGACCAGGTCCCCCCTTTCAACGCCCGGACGTGTGAGCCGTCCACGGCGCAGTCGTCCAGGTCTAGAAGGTCCGCACGGCGCAACTCTGTCAGCAGAGTGGCGTGCAGGCGTGACCAGATGCCAGCCTCGGTCCAATCCCGAAGCCGACGCCACGCCGTCACCCCGGAGCAGCCGACAGTCTCGGTGGGGACATCGCGCCAGGCGACACCCGTCCGCAGCACGTACAAGATCCCCGCGAGCGCCGTCCGGTCCGGCACGCGAAGCCGCCCTGGGTAACGGCGACGCCGCTCGGGAGCAGGCGGCAGGAGCGGAGCCACCCGCTCCCACAGGTCATCCGGAACAAGATCAGCACGCACCTGGACACCCTGCCGACCAAGATCGTCGAACACAAGACTGGGGGATCAACTCATTCTGAAACGATCAGTTAAGGAACTGTGCGACCAGGTCGACCACCTCCGCGACGGCGGCGCCGGCCTCGCAGACCTGGGCACCGCCCTCATGCAACTCGCCCTCGCCGACGAAACCGTTGAGTACGCCGACACCCTCCAACCGCTCACCGAAGAACTACTGACCCGGGCCTGCCGCGAAGGCAACCGAGACGCCTACCTGGCACTGGAGCACTTCCTGTACGACCAGGGCCGCCACCGCGACGCCGAAGCTCTCACCCCGCCGGCCGAGCCCCCGGCACCGCACGACCCCGCCCAGCTCCTGCACGATGCTGCCGCAGGCGACGCGACCGCCCTGGAACGACTGCGGAAGGTTGTGAGCAGACAGAACGAGACCTTCCGCCAGATCGCGGCTGCCGCCTTCACCGCCAGTCCCGCACTGTGGAGTTGGCCCGCCAAGCTCGCCCGTGCAGGCGCCCCCGAACTGGTCGAACCGCTGCTGCGCGCCGGCGCCGACAGCGGCGACCGCCAGGCCCGTCAACGACTGGTGAGCCTCCTCGACGATCAGGGACGCACCCATGAGGCTGAGGCCGTGCTCCGTACTGTCTCCGCCACCGACATGTACGCCCTCAACAGTCTGTTTCACCGCCTGTGGCCCCACCGGCCCCGGACCGCCCGAGAGGTTCTCACCGAGGCCGCGCAGGCGGGCCACATCCTGCACGTCCTCACTGTGCTGCGGCCCCTGACCTACGGGGGACGCCTTCCCCGCGATCGCCGCTTCGCGATCACCGCCATCCGCGTGCTGGCCCGGCTCGGCTATGAGCCCGCCCAGGTCCAGCTCGCCCGGACCCTGCTGGCCGAGGCGGACGAACTCGAACGGGAGAAGACACCACACCACGACCTCGTCGCCCGCAAACGTGACGGGGCGCACCAACTGCTGCGGCAAGCAGCCCCAGGCCACCGTGAAGCCCGTAGCCTTCTAGGCCGACTGGCCGAGCAGGAGGACAACTACACGCAGGCCGCCGACTGGTACCGCCAGGCGATCGACGTCGGCGACTACGAGATGTTCCCCTCCCTCCTGCAAGCACTGCGCCACGGAACACCGCCGAACGAGCATGAGGTTCTCTACGGCCTGGACGCCGACGGCAGCCTGCTCCCCCCGTGGTGATGCCGCGGACCTTTTCGTCCCGGCAACCTCACCGGTACAACGGCGACGTGTTCTCTGGCCCTGTCTGCGATCGATGGTTGAACCTTCACGCTGTCGGTGACCCTGTTGCCCGGAGTGGACTGGCGGGCGTTGCTCCGGCCGTCCGCGACGAACTCGTCCGCAACGGCATCACCGATAGCTCTGCGCGCCTTCTTGCGATGCGCAGGCTGTGCGGATCGTGACTCGCCCGGCCACGTTACGCCCTCTCTCCGATCCCTTCTCGCTCATCCCTTCGCACCCTCATGCGCAGTCGCAAGTTCACGTGGTGCTCCACTCGCGCAGTGCCTTGAAAACGGAGTCGCTGTCGAACTCGTGGCCTCGATCCAGACTCTTGAGGAGAGCTGTGGAACTCGTCATGCGGTCGGGGTAGTACAGCTCGGGTGCCAGACATGTGGGGCAGTCGCTCAGGAGGCAGAAGGGCGAGAGGGGGAGGGGTTCGTCGTTTGGGGGGATGAGGTAGAGCTGGTCGTCTGCCAGAGGGTGTGCCGTGTCGAAGGAGACCGTTGCGAAGTCGGGGTGGTCGCCCATCAGGGCCAGGCCTGATACGCGGAACTTTCCGGCGTCGGGCATCCATTGAAGGCGGTCGGTGTGTACCCATCGGGTGTGGGCGAGGAATGCGCATCCCGACAGGCTGCTGAGCATCAGCGGTTCGATGCGTCCAAGGCTCTTCTCCAGCTCGGCTCGTGTCCGGGGGCCTGCGCCGTGACGGATCTTGTTGCGGAGCTCGACCAATTGGTCAAGGTCGGCGACCAGGCCCTTTTTGCCCTTCTTGCGAGCTGTTGCCTCGACGAGGCCGGCGGCGGGGTCTCCGTGCTGGCGTGCGTCGTCGGCTACTGCCCTGACCACCCCCACCCAGTGGCCGAGGGAGACACCGCCCCGCTCAACGGACTGGCTCCACTGGGCGATGGCCGGCAGATCCTGACGGCCGCGGTCGGTGGCCAGGGCAAGGGCCATGATGCCAAGAGAAAGGATCAAGGACTCGGTGCACTGGATGGCTGCCTCGTGCTTTTCCGCCAGGGACAGGGAGTGGCGGAACTTGCGGACCGCGCGGGCTACGGCGTAGGGGTAGGAGTCCTGGAACAGCTTGTAGGGCTCGTTGTGCCGGCGCAGGTTCTGCGCGGTCAAAGAGCTGATCGCGGCGGCGTCATCCAGCCGCCCGCGCCGGACCGAACCCGTTCCGCTCTCGAAAATCTGCATCCGTCTCCGGTGGAGGTCGTCCTGGATGCGTGCGGCTTCCCGTTCTCCTGCGTCGAGCATGGCGAGGGCGGCGCGGATTTCCGACAGGCTGCCATCACACCGGGGGATCCAGAGGTCGGCCATCTCACGGGCCTTGATGCGCGGGATGACTCCGTACTTGGGCAGCTGCTGCTCGGCCAGAGCGCTGGACAGGTAGGCGATCACATACTCGTGGGGCAGAGGCTCCTCGGTGAGCCGGATGACGATCAGGCCCTGGCCGGGCTGCACGCCGTCGTATTGGCTCGGCACGCACGTCCAGTGGCGGGTCCCGGCGAGATCCCGTCCGATGATGTCGCCCTGCCGCAACCGGCGGCGCGGTTCGCGCTGGTCTGCGCGCAGGGGCAGGTCTGCCACGTCCGGCAGCGTGCTGGTCAGCAGGGTGGGTGTCAGAACCCGCCGTCGCTCGTCCGTGTCCGTCGCATCCGGTTCTTCGTCCAAATCGGCTTTGCGTACGGACCCGGGAAAGATCTCAGCGAAGTCCCCCAGACGGATGCCTTCCTGCGCGGCCCGCTGCATCTCATGGATCTGACGGAATCGCTCCAGTGACAGGTTGTAGTCCTCTGCGGCGATGTCCGCGCTGGTCACGCAGAAGCTCTGCTCGGACCGGGCACGCCGGCGCTCGCTGCTGTGCCGCAGCCGCCAACGCCGCATGAGATCCGGGAGGTTGTTGCGCGTGTGATCGACGGCATCCAGAACGCTGTCGGGAGCCGGCCCGAGCTTGTCCTGCGCCAGCAGCGGCTCACGCCGGTCGTCCAGGCTGAAGCCGTCCGCCGTGAGATCGTAGAACCACACGCTGTCGGCCTGTCCGGCGTCCTTGGTGAAGAACAGGATCGCCGTCGAGACCCCCGCATACGGCTTGAAGGTGCCGCCGGGCAGCTGCACCACAGCCTCCAGCCCATGCACGTCTACCAGCAGGCGCCGAAGCTCGATGTGTGCAGAAGTCGAGCTGAACAGCAGACCGGCCGGGACGATCACAGCCGCGCGTCCCTTCGGCTTCAACAGCTCCAGAATCATGGCGAGATGAAGAATCTCGGCCTTCTTCGTACGCACCATTGCGAGCAACTCGGGTGCGACGGCCTCGTAGTCGACGCTGCCCGCGAACGGGGGATGGGCCAGGACGACTGAGTAGCGCTCACGCTCCGCCCCGGCGCCCTCCGCCAGATTGTCCCGGTAGCGCAGATCGGCACCCTCGTAGCCCTGAAGAGGCAGCCGCATGCTGCTCAACCGCAGCATGGTCGTGTCGAAGTCAAACCCGTGGATCCTGCCGCTCACCTCCGCGGCGCTCCGCTGCACGGTTTCCCGGCGGGACCGGTGGACGAACTGAGCAGCGGCAGCGAGGAGACCGCCCATGCCGCAGGTTGGATCGCACACCTCGTCGTCAGCTCCGGGCTCCGCCATCGCTGCCATCAGAGCCGCCAGATGAGGAGGCGTACGGAAAGCACCATAGGGACCGGCCGTGGCGACCCGGGCGAGCAGGTGCTCATACAGAGCACCCGCGATGGCATCCCCAGCCGAGAGCGCCTCTTCCAGCAGGCCCACAACCCTTGCGAGGAGACTGGGAGTCGGGATCGTGAAACGAGCATCCTTGACGAGCTGCGAATAGCCCACCCCGGCGAAAGTGCGGCGACGCAGCCAGGGAAACACCTCGTCGGTCATCGACGTGTACATGCGTTGAGGCGTCAGGCGGATCAGATGGGACCAGCGCAGATGCTGCTCGTCCTGAGCGAAGACTGGCTGCCGCTGCGGGGATTCCTGCCGAACAGTCTCCCGCTCCCAGTGTCCCTGGACGTCGTCCAGCTCGCGGAGATAGAGGAGGTGAGATACCTGCTCCACGATCTCCAGCGGACTGGAGATTCCCGCTGCCCAGAAGGCGTCGAAGAGCCGGCTGGTGGTACGCCTGAGACCGTCGTTCATCACGCATCGGAGACTATCCGCGCTGTCCGTGGCCCGGTGGTGAATCCCGGCAAACCGGCGGGCGCCTGCGCCACGAACCCCCCCGCTCGAGAGCGTGCTGACCGTGCGTGTCTTGCCCAGGCCCGTAGCGGCGCCAGGACACGAGCGGGCTGGATCTCGGGCCTTCGCATAGGCGTTGCGGCCCAAGCGCGTGGGGCCCGACCCGCATGCGGGCCGTCGGCGGCGACACGTCATCAGCGGGAGCTTGTCGTCCCTACGACGGCTCTGCTTTCAGCGGCCAGTCCAGGGTGGCGAGTCCCGTTGGACCGCCGATGTGCACGTACTGCGTGCGGCCGGGGGTGTGGACGATGTTGGTGACCGGTGCCGCGGTGAGCAGGGAATGCACGAGACGCCCGGTGAGGGGCTCCCACAGCCGCATGCCGGTGCCGTTGCCGGCTGCCAGCAGACAGGTTCCCCGGACGTGGGGGAGCGGGGTCATGACGGCGGTGTACGGGGTGTCCATCCGGCTGATCGGACTCCGGTCTCGAGGGTCCCAGATCACGATCTCGTGGGGCGTGGCGACGGCCACTGCGCCACGGCCATCGGGCAGAGGGATGAGAGACAACGAAGTGACTGCGGGGCGGTGGGGCAGCGTGCCGTCCTCGACGAGTTCGCCACTGGCCACGTCCCACACCAGCAGCCGGGAGCGCGCGGCCCCCATCACCAGGCAGCGGCCGGTGGGGGAGGGCAGCGCCAGCAACGCGGTGATGCGCCGCCCGCCGTCGGGTAGTCCTGCCACCTCGCCGGTGGTGGCATCGACGACGACCGCTCCGGTGTTGCCAGCCACCACGACAGCGATCCGGTCGTCCGGAAGCCGCACGGCGCAGCAGCGGTTCTCCTTGAACGAGCCGCTTGCGATCGGCTTGGCGGCATCACGCCCGACGTGCCACAGATGAATGGTCTTTTCGTCGCCCACCACCACGGCGGTCTCGTCTTCCGGGCCGGGTACTGCCTCCAGGAACGTCACGGGCTTGGGGTGCTCGTAGTACTCCAGGCGTTGGCCTGTCGCAGCGTCGAGGATATCCACGATGTACGCAGTGGGGACGGCGAGCCGCTGCGCGCCGTCGGCCGGTGGCAGTGCGGTCATCTTGCGTGCTGTGGCCAGGGCACGCGGCGGCTCGTTCACCGCAGTTCGGTGGATGGGAAACGTGCTCCGTCCGGCCCGATGCAGCAGGATGCCCTCGTCGCCGCTCACCGCAAGCTTCCAGTTTCCGTTCGGGGCTGAGACAGCGGCGAACATTGCCCGTGGCTGTGCCGGATACGTTCCCACCCGTCGTGCCTCGGACCGAGACACATCCCATACTTCGATGGACTCGTCCGTGACGACGCCCGCCAGGCGGGCACCGTCTGCATCGGTCACGCTCACCATGCGCTGGGTTGCGTCGGTCGGGCGGCCCGCCTTGTCGCTCCAGAAGTGGGTGGGGAAGATGCCGTCCCGGAAGGGGTCGAACAGAGCCACCGGCTGGTTCTGGCCGAGTACTACTGCCAGCAGGTCGCCTCCGGATGGACCCCGTACGGCCGCGATGGACAGGTCCGTGGAGAACGGTACATCCAAGGGGAGCACGTCCTGCGTCAGGGGATCGAAGAGCACCCACCCGGCGCGATACAGCTTGAGGAGGTGGTAGCCGCGGCCTTGCGGGTCACGGACCCAGGTCAGCCGCTCCGGGAGGCGGGCACCGTCGGGCAGGCGTACCGGGCGGACCATGTCTTCCGAGGGCTGCCACAGGAGCAGTTCGTTCCGCCTGCTGGCCACCACCATCGTCCACCGAGCATCACCATCGCGTGCCACGGTCACCATGCGCACGCTGTCCCGCTCTAGGCCCGCCAACTGGCGGCCCGAGAGCGGGTCGAACACCGCTGCGCTGCGAGGATGGGCCGCCACCAGGAAGGAACGTCCGCTGGTGCCCCTCGCGATGGTCAGGGCGTGTGCCACACCCGTATCGATGTGAGTGAGCTGCTGGCCCGTCGCGCTGTCCCAGACGCCGATGCCGCCGCGGGTGCTGGCGGCGAGCAGCTGCCGACCGTCCAGCGTCCTGAACGCGCACAGGGCATGCACCCGGCCGGAGGGGGAGGCCACCACGTTGGCACGCCCCTGCCAGCGCCCCCACTGCGTCTCCAAGGCCCCGCCGACGACGCGGGCGCAAGAAGGAGGCGACGGCACCGGGCTGTTGTCCCAGTCCGGTGCATCGTTCGCCGCCAGATGGAAGGCGATGCTGCTCAGGCGCGACGGGACATCGACGGATGCATCCAGGTAGGGCTCGATGAGCCCAGCCGCCGTGAGAACCCTGCGCTGGGTGTGGCCCACCGGCAGAGGCAGGCCCAGCCGTCCGCGCAGCGAGCCCGAGCTCTCCCAGACCGCCAGTTCCACCGGCATGATCGAATCGTCCAGGGCGTGGCCCAGTTCGGCGTGGGCCACCGTGTGGCGGCGCACATAGGGATGGGGCGCCAGGCGGCCGCCCTGCTCGGCCAGGCGGGCACAAGCCTCGGCGATGGCACGGTGGACCTGCTGCACGGGCTGCATGTCTTCCATTTCGGCAGCCCATGCCTCAGGAATGCCCGCAAGGGGATCCACGGCCAGCGATCCGGGCTCGGTCAACAGCACCTCGGCCACCCGCTGGTGGGCGGGCCGGTAGGTGACCCGGCCGTCCTCTTCACCGGCGGCTAGGTAACCGACCAGGCGGCTGTGGCGCACTGTGCGGATCACCGCGTCGATCTCGTCGGCGGGCGGTGCCGCCGGGCCGAGAACCGCGGCAGCCACCGTCGGCCACACTTCCGCCCACGGTAGGCCTGCGCCTTGGGCGAAGGCGGTGGCCCGCAGCACCGCCAGCAGCAGCCGCAGGCTGATGTGCTGGTCCCTGGCTACCTGCCGCAGGTCGTTGCTGAGCAGCGCTGTCGTTCCGGCCTGCAACCGGTCGTGCCAGAGGGGATCGTGCACGTCCTGCCGGCCGATCGCGGACCTCAGCTGGGTGGCGGCCAGCCGGGCGTCGAGGAACGACGGTGTCACCGCCTGCGCGATCACCGCCGCCACCTCGGCCGCCGCCGCATCATGACCGGCATACGGGCTGCTCTCGGTCGCTTGCAGAACCATCTCCACATAGGCGGTGATGTCGGCGACGGTCTGGCCCCCGTCCGTGCGCAGCAGGTCCAGCGGCACGCTGCTCTCGCCCATCCCCGCCTGCAGCACGGTGTACAGGAAACCCAGCAGCTGGTCGGCCGCCGCATCCTGCAGCTTGCCGCCCTCGATATCCTGGGCCGAACTACGCATTCCCAGTACCAACCGCACCGCCGGTTCCCCGTCCGCACTCCGCAGCCGGGCCAGCGGGGCGATCACATCGGACAGGCAGGCGGTCGGTTCCTGCGCCTCATCCAGACCGTCGACCACGAGTGTTACCGGCTCCCGCACCTCCGCGCAGACTGCGGCCACCCGGTCCAGCAGTGCCTGCAAGTGTGGCTCGCCCCCGACTCTCTCGGTGCCGAGGGCGGCCAGCAGATCCTCGACCAACGCCAGCGACGACTTTCCCCGCGCCAGCACGGCCGCGTCCACCGCACGCGGCCGCGGCCGCAGCGGTGTGGGAACCGCCTCCACAATGTCCGCGAACCGGGTAACGAACAGCGGATCGCTCAGCGTGACCAGCCGAGCCAGCAGCGCCGACTTGCCCGAGCCGGCCGCCCCGGTCACCACCAGCACCCCCGCCCCGGCATGGACGAACTCCACCAGTGCCTGCATCAGCGTCTGGCGCCCGCTGAAATACCAGCCCGGATCATCGTCATCGGTACGGCCCGAGGCGCGGGCCAGCCAGTACTGCTCCAGGGCGGACGCCGACAGCGACACCGGCTGCCGGGAGGCCGCCACGACCTGGTCCTTCGGCTGATAGTGCGGGTTGGGCAGGCACAGACTCCGCTCGTCGCGGCGCGAGTCCGGCCACACCCACAGCGCCCGCAGCAGGCCGGGGTTCTCATCCCCGACCGTGTTGAGGAGCTTCTCCCATTCCTCGAACGACAGATGGGACGCGGTGAAGCCGGCCGACTCATCCCTGACCTTGTCCAGCGCCAGCTTCAGCAGCCACGTGAACTCGCCCCGGTGCGGCTCCTGCTCGAAATCACCGCTGGTGATCACAGCGAGAGTCTTCAGGTCACGCCGCTGCGCGCACAACTCCTCAAGCAGCACGCCCAGTTCGCTCTTGAGGCTGCCGGCGAAGCAGGAGTCGACGAGCACCAGCACGTGCTCCGCCTCGCTGTCCATGACCTGCGTGATCAGCTCGCTGGTGGGAAACGCGGTGCCCAGCAGCCGGTCGGGGGCAGTGTGGCCGAAGGTCAGGTAATGGCGCCGGGAGTGGCCGCGC
Source organism: Streptomyces sp. NPDC052109 (assembly GCF_040680195.1). NCBI lineage: Bacteria > Bacillati > Actinomycetota > Actinomycetes > Kitasatosporales > Streptomycetaceae > Streptomyces > Streptomyces sp. NPDC052109. The sequence goes on from NZ_JBFAWF010000014.1 coordinate 209,002, forward strand.
AGGCCGTGCCCGGTGATGTAGACGACCAGCGCCTGGTCCCACTGCGCCTGCGCGAGTTCCTGCTCGGTCAAAAACAGCCGCAAATCCTCCGGCTGCGTCAGCTCCTTGGGCCGCGCGACCTCGAACCGCCGCTCCGCGTCCATCGCGGGATCGGCCAGCCAGCCGGTGATCGTCTCCACCTGCTTCTGGATGCCTGTGGTGAAGGCTTCATCCTCGGTGAAGTACTCGTCGACCGCAACGACCACCAGCCGCCGAGGCCACGGCGCCATCCCGTTCAACCACGCCCCCTCACAACCCATCTTGCCCAGCAATCTAACCACCAGCAGGACAGGGGCTCAGCCGATGCAGCGCCACCGCCACCGGGGGCCGGATACGATCCCGGCAGTCACCACAGCCCCGCATCCTGCGGGGGCACATTCCGGGGGGAAAGATCAGCGTGCACATCGTCGGCATCCATGGCATCTGGCAGGGCAACACCAACGCCGTGAAACTCTCGGCCGACTGGGCCGGCGCCCTGGCCAAGGGCCTGCGCACCCACCACGGCCCCGCCTGCCCCATCCCACCGCTGACGGTGGCCTACTACGGCAACCTCTTCCGCACCCCGAGTAAACGCCTGGGCGCACAGGACGCCACCCCGCTCGTCGACGACGCCGACCCCTTCACCGACCAGGAAGAGGCATTCGTCCTCGACACCCTCGCCCTGTACGCCGCACCCGATCTCGATCCCGAACAGCTCGAGACCGAAACCCTCGGCCTGGGCATCCCCTACATCCCCCGCCCCATCGCCCAGGCCGTGGTCGCCGTCGACCACAAGATTGGCCGTGACATGGGGCGGCGCCTGCTGGGCTTCGTCCGCCAGGTCTACCGCTACCTGCACCACGACATCGGTGAGCGCATCCGCGCCGAGGTCCGATCCGAACTGCACCGCCCCGGGCCCCGCCTGGTCATTGCACACTCCCTGGGCAGCGTCATCGCCTTCGACATGCTCACCCGCGAGGACACCGGCCCCGGCCCTGACGGCCTGACCACCCTCGTCACCTGCGGATCCCCTCTGGCCTGGCCCACCATCCGTCATTCGCTGGGCCAGGAGGGCACTCTTGAACTGCCCGACGGCATCAACTGGTTGAACCTCCACGCTGCCGGTGACCTTGTCGCCCAGAGCGGACTGGCGGCCGTCGCTCCGGCCGTCCGCGACGAACTCGTCCGCAACGGCATCACCGATCCGCACACTGCCCTGCGCTACCTCGAGAAGCAGCCGCTCGCCGACCTCATCGTCGAAACCAGCGCCCTGTGAGCCCGAACCGCCACCGCCAGCAGTCCAACGGGCCGAGTGGGCGGGCGAACTCCGCAGCGATGCATGTCCAGTTCCACCGGCAGGGATGACATCTGCGGCCGGGCACAACTGCGCCCGGTGCCGCAGCGCTGAAGTGGCGCGGTACAACCGCTGTACGGCGCGTACGCAGCCACGGCTATTTCCCGGCTGACGTGTCACCGGCTCACCGGGCGGGGGTGGCAGCCGACGACAACACCAGCAGGGCCGCCAACTCGTCCTGAGGCGGTTACGCTGCTGCCTCTTTGAGTAAGCGGGGGGCGAGCAGTGGAAGACTACGACCTGGATTCCCTGGTGGAATCCTGGCAGCCCAAGCAGACCAGTGATGTGATGCGGCGTACCTTCGCCGAGCGCTGCCGATGGGTCGAGACCATGCTCCAGGTCCGCGCTGATGCCGAGATCCGTATGAGGGCTGCCAATTATTCGTCGGGACCGGCCATCGAAGCGATCTTCCGGGAAGAACTCGGCAGGATCCTGCCCCGGCGCTACCAGGTGACCTGCGGCACCTTGTCCGACCGCGGAGGCAACACAGCAGGAGACTGTGACGTTGTCGTCTTCAATGACACCTGGTTCCCGACTGTCAAGCAGCGCGCCACAGCGGACGACCGGCAGCACGTCATGCCGATCGAAGGCGCCTACGCCGTCATCGAAGTGAAGCAGACTCTCACCCAGCGCTCCCTGGACGAGGCGCTGGGCAAACTCGTCACCTGCCACCGGCTCGATCGTCCGCTCATGCCGGTGGGTCGCATGGTGGAAAACCGGAGTTTCGGAGGCAGCGGTAACCGCATCGGCAATCCCCTGTTCTCCGCGATCGTCGCCACCCGACGCGACCCCGACACACCGCTGAGTGACCTCGTCGAACGCTTCCTGGCCATCAACCGGCGCCTGAACCGCCTGGAGATGGTGCACTGCCTGTGCATCCTGGGTGAAGCCTGCTACCTGTGGGGCTGGGTTCCCCAGGGCAGCAGCGAAGCCAATGTCGCCACCTTCTTCGGTCCGCAGGACCTGCAACAGCCGCTCATGCTCATCGAGGGCACACCCGTCCGAGCAGAGTCTCCTCTGGGCGTTCTCGTCTCCCGTCTGTTCGTCCACGTGACCAATTCAGTGCTGGGAGAGGTCCAGGACATTCCGTGGGAGTACGGGATCGGTCACGACCTGCAGCCCTACCAGCAGGGCATGTTCCAGACCCCGCCAGCGCAGGGGCCGTGGCAGTGACTGCCGCCCCTGCTGGGGGTGCTCCGGCGGCAACGCTGCCGGTCCTCATCGTGCCTTTCAGAGCCTGTACACCGCGGCGTGGGCGGTGCTCGCGCGGCGGTGTCCGCGGCTTTGCGGCATTGAGTCCACGGCCACCGGTTGCCGCGGGCCTACAGCCAGCCACTGGCGCTGGCAGCAGGCGGTCAGTGCGCAGATGAGTACGTGGAGCCGGAGGCGGACCGGGGAAGGGCAGCCGGCTGCCAGTGCACCTCGTCGGTGTCCCGCTGATGGTGCCAGGCCGCCAGGGTACGGCCGGCGACCAGCCGGTCGAGCAGTACTCCGGTCTGCTGGGGGGAGTGCCCGCACAGATGGGCAACAACGGCCATGTTGGCTGTGGCATCGGCCGCGGTGGTGTGGGCGGCCAGGACCAGCCCAGTCAGCCGTTCTGCGGGTTTTGCCATCGCCGGAACGATGAGTGAGGTGGGCTGCAGGGCCCAGTGGGCGGCGCGCCGACGGGCGCTGCGGCCCGGGCCCTGGTTCAGCGCCGCGTCGTCGAGCAGCCGCACCTGCAAAGGCGCTGCCCGGGGATCGGGCAGGTCGAGCCAGCCGTCCTGCACCAGCTCCTGCCACGCCTCGGTGTGCCGGTTCAGGCGCATGCCGCGCAGCAGGCCGGCTGGCAGCCGGGCGCAGCCGTGTGTGTCGGCGCGCAGGGCGCATTGCAGGGCCAGCAGCCGGGCGGCGGGGGAGGTGACGCAGCCGAGCGCGGAGGCGAGGTGGGTGAGCATCTCCCGTACCCGTTGCGGCTCGTCTCCGTGCACCCGCGGCCGGACGGGGGCTGAGGCGGCCGGTCGGTGAGGGCTGAGCAGAGTGTCCGGCACAACAGCGGTGTGGCTGGTTGCCGCCGCGCAGGCCGCGCATGCGTCGGCCAGCCGCCAGGTGCGGCCGCTGCGGTCGCGGGTCAGGGCCAGCAGCACCCGCCCGGCACAGCCGCGATGACGCGGATGCCAGACGCAGCCCCGCAGCCGGCACTGGCAGCTGCGCAGGTGCGGCGGCAACGCGTCCACACGGGCGTGGCAGGCCAGATGGGACAGGGCGGCCGACCGTGCGGAGGACGCCTGCAGAGGGAAGGTCTGGGCGGTACACGAGGGGCAGACGAGTGCGGGGCCGCCCGCCTGCGGACGCAGCTCCACTGTCCAGATACGCCGCACTGCGGCATGTGCGCCACCGAACCTCATGGGCCGGTCGTCCTCCCGTCCGTCTGTCCTTCTCGTGGCGGGGTTCACCATGACGGCCCCCGAGACGGACGCACTGTAGTGCAGATTCCCGCTGTGATTCCGGGGTTCGTAGTTGGTGTGGTGAGGGTGGCTTGAGCTGGGGTGTTGTGGATTCCTTGATAGCGGTCCCGGTGCTTGCGGGACG
>NZ_JBFAWF010000015.1:0-204965 GCF_040680195.1 Streptomyces sp. NPDC052109
GGGGGGGGGGTGGGGGCCGTGTGGCTGCCCGCGGGCGGCCCCCCGGGGGGCGGGGGGGGGCCCCCCCCCCCCCCCCGGCCCGGGGGGGCCCCCCGCCCCCCCCCCGGCCCGCCACGGGGGTCAGCACGTGTTTCGGCACCTTCGGCGAGCTCCTCCAGGGCGTACTGCCCGAACCCGACGCCGATTTCCTGGTGACGCTGCCGGTCGCCCGCTGGACGATGGCCACCTTCCGGGCCGTACCCGGCGCCGCCGGCGTGTCGGTCCGTCCGGGCCACAAGGACAAGGCCCGGCGGATGGCGGAGATGGTCCTCGAGGGGGCCGGCGCGCCCGTCGGCGGAGTGCTCACTCTCGACAGCACGCTGCCCGAGGGCAAGGGCATGGCCAGTTCCTCGGCCGATCTGGTGGCCACCGCCCGCGCCGTCGCCAACGCCCTCGGCACCTCACTGCCCGATGCGCGATTGGAAGAGCTGCTGCGCCGGGTGGAGCCGACCGACGGGGTGCTGTATCCGGGGATCGTCGCGTTCGACCACCGTCGCGTGCGGTTGCGCAGTCACCTGGGATCGCTGCCCACCATGACGGTGGTCGGCCTGGACGAGGGCGGTACGGTCGACACCGTCGCCTTCAACCGGATCGCCAAGCCGTTCACCGCGGCGGACCGGCGCGAGTACGCGCGGCTGCTGGAGCGCCTGTCCGGCGCCGTACGGCGCGGTGACCTGACGGAGGCCGGCTCGGTCGCCACCCGCAGCGCGGAGATGAACCAGGCGCTGTGGCCCAAGCGCACCCTGCCGGACGTCCTGCGCATCAGCCGGGAGGTAGGTGCCCTCGGGGTCGTGGCGGCGCACAGCGGCACGATGCTGGGGGTACTGCTGGACACCGCCGACCCCGGCTATGTCGAGAAGGTCGCGGCCACCGTACGGGCCTGCTCGCTCCTGAGCGAGGACGTCTCGCTGTTCCGCTCGCTCAGCTTCGACTGAGGTCCACCGGGTCCGCCAGGGCGACGACCACGCGTCGTTCGCCCTGGTAGGGCTCCCGGCTGTGGGCCATGCGCAGGTTGTCCACCACCAGCAGATCGCCGTCCCGCCAGGGCTCGCGGATCGTGTGCGCGTCGTAGACGGCGTTGATCGAGTCGACGGCGGCACGGTCCAGGGGCGTGCCGTCGCCGAAGCGCGTCGTGAACGGCAGGCCGTCCGGGCCGCATTCGAAGATCAGGTACTCGCGCACGGCCGGGTCCATGGTCCACTCGTTGAGGAAAGCGAGCTGGTTGAACCAGATCAGCTCGCCGGTGGCGGGGTGCCGTCGCACGGCCGGCCGGACCCGCCGGGTGTGCAGCGTACCGTCGGGACGCCAGGTGCAGGTGATGCCCTCCTGTGCGCAGTACCGCTCCACCTCGGCCCGGTCGGTCGTGGCGAAGGCGCTCTGCCAGTCCACGCCGACCGGGCCGCCCAGCGTGCGCAGCAGTTCCCAGCCGTGCCGCTGGGCGCGGTCGGCCAGGCCGGCGGGAAGGTCGCGCAGCACCGCGGCCCCGTCCGCCAGCGCCACCGCCCCGCCCGTGGCCGGTGCGGTCAGACAGACGAACACCTGACGGGAGGGGACCCGCAGGGAGTAGCTCAGTTCGTGGTGCATGCACATCGGCTGGTCCGGCGGCCACTCGGTCGACGAGTACAGGTGCGGGCCGAGGACGGCGCGCGGGGCGAACGGCTCGCGCTCGTCCATCGGTTCACCGGTGACGGCCCGTACCGCGGCGGCGGCCGCGGCCTCGTCGGACAGGTCGAGACCGCGCACCAGCACCGCGCCGTATCCGGCGACGACCGCCTCCAGCGCCTCGCGGTGTCCGAGGAGACGGTCGGGCGGACCGGTGATCTCGGCGACGGGCGGCCTGCCGGCCTCGGTCGTGAGCGGGAACGGGAGAATCGTCGTCATGCGTCGGCCTTGTCTCGGGCGCGGAAGGTGAGCGTCAACGTGGAGGCGATCAGGGGCTCGGCAGCGGGCCGTTCGTCGCCCGAGCGGTCCCTGCCGGGGGTGTCCGGGGCCGGACGGGGAGGTTGCGGGCCGCCGGCCTCGGTCCGGACGGGCTCTGGGAGGTCCGCGTCCTGGCGGTCCCACCACAGGCGTCGGCGGTGGAACGCGGGAGCCGGCAGGGCTGTGCGCCGCGGTCGGTTCGCCGGAGGCTGTGAGACGACCGCGTGTGCGTTGGTGCCTCCCAGGCCGAAGGCGCTGACGCCGGCGATACGGCGCACCCCGGTCCACGCCCTGAGGCTGGTGGCGGGCACGAAGGGCGACCCGGCGAAGTCGAACCGCGGGTTGGGCGTGTCGCAGAACAGGGTCGGCGGTATCTCGGCGTGTTCCACCGCGAGCAGCACCTTGATCAGCCCCGCGATCCCGGCGGCGCTGAGCAGGTGCCCCAGATTCGACTTCACGCTCCCGAGGGCGCAGAACCCGGTACCGTGCGTGTGCTCCCGGAACACCTCGGTCAGGGCCCTCAGTTCCATGGGGTCCCCGATCATCGTCCCGGTGCCATGGGCTTCCAGCAGGCCGACGTCCTGCGCGCTCACCCCTGCGTCGGCCAGTGCGCGCCGCACGACCCGCGCCTGGGCGACGGGGTTCGGGGTGGTCAGTCCCATCGTGTGCCCGTCGTTGCCGACCGCGACGGCCTCCAGCACGGCGTGGACCCGGTCCCCGTCGGCCAGTGCCCGGCCGAGTGGCTTGAGCAGCAGCACACCGCACCCTTCGCCCGGCACGAAACCGTCGGCGTCCTTGTCGAAGCTGGCGCACCGGCCCTTCGGCGACAGGGCGCGCGCCACGCTGAACTCCAGGTAGGGCTCCTCGTCCAGCAGCACTTCCACGCCGCCGGCCAGCGCCAGCCGGGACTCGCCGGCCAGCAGGCTGCGCACCGCGGTCTGCACGCTGACGAGCGCGGAGGAGCAGGCGCTGTCGACGACCAGGGCGGGTCCGCGAAAGTCGTACTGGTGGGCGACGCGCGCGGCGATGAAGTTCTGGTCGCCGCCCAGCCCACCGGCGGCGGCCGTCAACCCGATCCGGCGCCGGTAGCCGGACATGCGGGCGCCCATGAACACGCCGACGTCCGCGCCGCGCAACTCGCCGTCGGAGTAACCGGCGTCGCGCAGGCACGAGGCGGTGCCCTCCAGGGTCAGCCGGATCGCCGGATCGAGGTCGCGTGCCTCGCGGTCGCTCATGCCGAAGAACTCCGGGTCGAAGTCCTCGAGCGCGTCCACGAAGCCGCCCCACTTGCTGATGCTGTGGCCGGCCTGGTGCTCCGGCCGGTAGAGCCGGTCCACGTCCCAACGGCCGGGTGGCACCTCGGTGACCGCGAATCCACCGGTCCGCAGCAGCTGCCAGAAGGCGACGAGGTCCGGCGCGCCGGGGAAGCGGCAGGCCATGCCGATCACCGCGATCCGCCGGTCGGGGGCGGCCGGAGCCGCCGCAGCGGCCGGGACCGAGGAGGCGGAAGCGGCCGGGCCCACCAAACCGACCGGAGCGGCCTGGGCGGCGGGAGCGTCCGCCGGCGCCACGCTTGACCGGGACAGGTGGGCGCCCAGACGCCGCAGCGTCGGGTGGTCGAGCAGAACCGTGGGTTCCAGGGGCCGGCCGGTCCGCGCCTCGATCCGGGTGACCAGCTCCGCGAGCAGGACCGACTCGACCCCGAGATCGCCGAAGGTCACGTCGTGCTCCAGCTCGGGCTCCGGGATCCCGAGGGCCTCGGCCACCACCGTCACCAGCCAGGCCGGCGGCGTCGCGTCTTTCGGGCAGGCCTCGTCCGCGGCTCCGGGCCGTACGGCCGAGCCGGCCGGGGCGCGGCCGACGGCCGGACGAGCCTGCGCGGCCGGCTGCGGGATCCGCAGCGCCGCTTCGGCGTCGAAGCCGCTGTCCGCCCCCTGGACGGGCAGCAGCACCGAGGCCGCAGGCCCGCCGAGCACGCGATCGAGTACGGCCAGACCGGCGCCGTCCGGCAGCGCCCGCAGGCCGATGCGGGCCGCGGCGTCCGGTTGGCCGGTGGCGCCGCCGCTGTCCCGCCACACAGGCCAGTTCACGGCACGGACACCCGGCCGGTGCCAGGCCACCAGGTCCAGGTAGGCGTTGGCGGCCGCGTAGTCCGTCACTCCCGCCGCCAGCACCGGGGCGGCCGCGCTCACGGAGGAGAACAGCAGCGTGAACTCGAGCGGGTCATGCCTCGTCAGGTCCAGCAGGGCGTCCAGACCGTCCCCCTTGGGTGCCAGCACCCGACGCACGTCGGCCAGCTCCTTGTGCACGAATGCGGCCGGTCCTGTCGACGACCGCCCCGCGCAGTGCACCACGCCTCCGATGGGCCCGAGCGCGGTCCTGACCTCGGCCAGGAAGGCTGCCAGGGCCGTCCGGTCGTCGAGGGGGCCGGAGTGATGCATGACGCGCGCCCCGCGCCGCTCCAGTTCCTGGATGGCCGCCACGGCCTCGGCCACGGGGCCGGGCAGGTCCTCGCTCGCCCACTCGTGACGCGGCGGCAAGGACCGCAGACCGAGCACGGCGATCCGGCGCGCACCGCGGTCGACGAGGTGCCGCGCGGCGAGCGCGCCCAGGCCGCGGGTGCCGCCGGTCACCAGGTACACCCGCTCCGGGTCAGGGCGCCAGCGCGCCTGTCCGGCGGGCGCCGGCACCAGGCAGGGCCGCTGCCGCACGCCGGCGCGTATCCGCATCTCCCCGTACGGGGCGGTGTCGTGCCAGGCCGCCACCAGGTGCGGGAGGTCGCCTGGATCGTCCGTGTCGACGACGGTCGAGCGCGCCCAGGGATATTCGGCGCCGAGGACGCGCACGAATCCTGCCAGCCGGGCGCCGGCCGGCCGCGGGTGGGCGCCGGGGAGGCCGAACAGACCGCTGGTCACCTGAAGGATCCGCACCCCGGCTGCCGGACGGGCCGCGAGCACCTGCTGCAGGATCGCCAGCCGGGCGTTCCACGGCCCCGCGTCGCACTCGTCGCCGCTCTCCTCGGCGAGGGCGCACAGGTCGAGCACGCCGTCCACCGTGCTGCCCTTCAGGAGGGTCCGGACGGCCGTGACGGCGGTCGGCACGTCCGTGAAGTCGACGCCCTGGCGCAGGACCACCAGACGGGCCGGGGCGAACGCCGCGTCGAGCCCGGGGCGTTCGTCGGCCACCAGGCACAGCACCGTGCCGCTCGCCCCCTGCCCGGCGGCCGCTGTGCCGAACGGCTCGTCCCGCCACTCCCGGGCCAGCAGGACGACGTCCGCGTCGGGGCCGTCGGTCTCCGCCACGACCCCCACCGGCAGCGCGCCGGCCGCGCTCCCGGCCGGGTCGTCCGCCCAGCAGCGCTGTGCCGCGAAGGGATAGCCGGGCAGGTCGGCGATGCGGCCCGGCTCCGGGTGCACGCGGGCCCAGTCCACGCGGCCGCCCGCCGCCCACTGCGCGGCGATCCGGTCCAGGGGCTGCAGCGGATCCACCTCGGGTCCACGGGCCTGCTCCGCGCTCCCCCGGTGCACCGCGGAGAGATCGCCCGCCAGGAAGCCCTCCAGGTTCCGGGTCAGCTCCTCGGGGCCGGCCACCACCGTGGCCAGCCGCTCACGGAGTGCCTCCCGGCCCACCCGGGACGTGTGCGCCAGGTCGGCGAGCGGTGCCGGCCGCTGTCGCAGCAGGCGCAGCCAGGCCTCCACGAGCCGGAGCAGGCGCTCCTCGGTGCGCGCCGAGATCACCACCGTCTGTGGTCCGCCGGGAGCCTGCCGGGCGGGAAGGGACGGCGGCGCCTCCACGACGATGTGCGCGTTGGTGCCGCCCGCGCCGAAGGAGCTGATGCCTGCCCGGCGCGGCAGGTCCGTCGGCCACGGGGTCGCCTCGCGCTGGACCCGGAAGGGGCTGCGGTCCCAGTCGATGTGCGGGTTGAGCCGCTCGGCGTGCAGCGACGGAACCAGCGTGTCGTGCCGGAACTGGAGCACCACCTTGGTCAGTCCGGCCATGCCCGCCGCGGCCTCCAGATGGCCGATGCCGGATTTGACCGAACCGATCGGCCAGTGTCCGGGGTCGGCTTCCGCGGAGGAGAAGGCCCTGGTCAGTCCGTCGAGCTCGATCGGGTCGCCGAGCGCGGTGCCGGTGCCGTGTGCCTCCAGGTAGCCGATGTCCCCGGGGGTCACGCCGGCGTCCGCCAGAGCCTGCCGGATCGTCTCCGCCTGCGCGACGGGGTTGGGCACGGTGTAGCCGTTGGTCTTCCCGTCGTGGTTGACGGCTGTGCCGAGCACCACCGCGTGGATGCGGTCCCCGTCGGCGACGGCCCTGGCAAGCGGCTTGAGCAGTACGGCCCCGACGCCCTCGCCGGGCACGAACCCGTCGCCGTCGGCCCCGAAGCTGCGGCACCGGTGGTCCGACGACGCCATGTGCAGAGCCCGCAGCGTGGCGAACTTGTTCGGATGGAGCGAGAGGTTGACTCCGCCCACCAGCGCCGCCTCGCACTCCCCGCGGCGCAGGGCGGCGACCGCCAGATGGACGGCCGTCAGCGAGGAGGAGCACATCGTGTCCACGGTGAGGCTCGGCCCGTTGAGGTCGAGGAAGTACGAGACGCGGTTGGCGATCCCGGCGATGGCCGAGCCGGTCGGCCGGGGCCCGCCGAGCCCGAAGAACGGGTATTCGTTGTACATCGATCCGACGAACACGCCGACCCGGCCGCCGTGCCGCTCCCGCAACCTGGACCGGCTGTAGCCCGCGTCCTCCAGCGCGTGCCACGCCGTCTGCAGGAAGAGCCGCTCCTGCGGGTCGAGTACGGCGGCGTCACGGGGGGTGATGCCGAAGAACAACGGGTCGAAACCCGCGACGTCGTCCAGGAACCCGCCGGTCATCGCGCCCTGCTCCAGGCCGGGGAGGCGGCGCTGCCCGGGCAGTTCGGAGATCAGGTCGTCGCCGTCGACGAGGTGCTGCCAGAAGGCGTCGAGTCCCTCCGAGCGCGGATAGCGGCCCGCCATGCCGACGACGGCGATGCGCTCGCCCTCGCGTCCCCGGCCCGCCTCGGCCCGCTGCCCGGCCGGAACGGGTGCGGCCGACGGTGCCGTGGGCGGGCGCGACCCGGCCGTCCGGGCGAGTGCGCCCGCCACCGCCGCGAGGGTTCGGTGCGCGAAGAACAGGGTGCCGGGGATCCGCTCGCCCAGATCCGCGGTCAGGCGCGCCGCCAGCTGTGCGACCTGGTAGGAGGAGACGCCGTACTGCTCCAGCGGGGCGTGCGCGTCGAGCCGTTCGACGGGGATGCCCGACACCTCCGCGTACAGCGCCATGAGGTACGCCTCTGTCTCGGCGTGGGCCGCACCGGACCCGTCCGCGCGGACGGGAGGAGGCGGCGCCGCGCTCCCCGCGGCCGCGGTCGGCTCCAGCCGCAGTGGCTCGGCGGCGAAGGGGAGGCTGGGCAGGGAGAGGCGCCGCGCCCCTGCCGGGCGGTAGCCGGACCAGTCGATGTCGGCTCCGGACCGCCAGGCCGTCAGGGCGGCGTCCTCGAGGGCGGGCGGCGCGCCGCCCTCGGCGAGGGCGTCGAGTGCCGACCGCAGTTCGTCCGGGGACGACGCCTCCAGTACCGCACGGCACCCGAGGTGCGTACGGCCGGACTGGAGGGTGAAGGCGATGTCGCCCAGCGCGGGGACGGGGCGGGTGCCCAGCCGCCGGCTGAGCAGGCCGGCCAGTTCGGCCAGCCGCTCGTCGGTCTGTGCGGTCAGGGGGAATGCGTACCGTCCGGGACGGCCGGTCCGGCCGTCCCGCTCGGCCGGCTCCGCACTGCCGCCGGTCTCGGCCGGCTGCCAGGCGCGCAGCACCGCATGGCCGTACGTTCCCGTGGCCCCGACGGCGTTGACCAGGGCGCGGCCGGGTCCGTCGCCGGGCCAGAACACCAGGTGCTCGGCCGGCCGCAGGCTCCGCGGCCATGCGACGTCCCGGTGCGCGGGGTCGGCCAGCAGGGTCGGCGCGATCCGGCCGTGCCGGAACTGCATGAGGACCTTGACCAGTTGGGACAGTCCGGCAGCCGCCTCCAGGTGCCCGATGTTCGGCTTGACCGTCCCCACCAGGACCGTCTCCCCCTCGAACACGGTGCCGAGCGCTTCGAGTTCGGACGCGTCGGCGAGCAGCGCGCCCGCCGCGGCGCACTCGACGTAGTCGACGTCGCCCGGCGTCAGGCCGGCGGTGGCCAGGGTCCGGTCGATCGAGTCGGCCAGCCGGTCCGCCTGCGGGGTGCCGAACCGGCCGGCTCCGCCCGCGTGGCCGATGCCGGTGGCCTCGATGACCGCGTGAGCGGTGTCACCGTCACGGACGGCCTGGGACAGCGGACGCAGCAGGACGCCCGCGACGCCCTCCCCGGGTGACCAGCCCGCTGTCCGGGCATCGAAGGCGCCGTCGGGCACGCGCTCGGCGAGCAGCCCCAGATCGGCCAGCAACCGGGTGTGGTAGGGGTGCGTCAGCAGGTTGGCCGCCACGACCAGGGCGGAGTCGCACTCACCTCGGCGCAGGCTCTCGACCGCCAGGTGCAACGCGGTCAGTGAGGAGGAGCAGGACGTGTCGACGGCCAGGCTGGGGCCGTCGAAGCCGAAGAAGTGCGAGATGCGGTTGGCGGCCTCGGATGCGGTGGCGGAGATGGTCGCGGCATGGCCGTCGCGGGCCCGGTCGACGCCCACGTGCTGGTGGTCCCACCACATCGCACCGCAGAACACGCCGACCCGCCCGGCCGCGCTGAGCGACCGCGGTGTGTGGCCGGCGCTGTCCATGCAGTCCCAGACGGTGTGCAGCAGGAGCCGCAACTGCGGGTCGAGTCCGGCGGCCTCGGCGGGGGCGATACGGAAGAGCAGGCTGTCGAAGGAGTCGACGTCGCAGAGGTAACCGCCGGCCGGGGCGTGCGCCGGGAAGTGCGCTCGGCGCTGCTCCGGCACGTCGATCAGCGACCGGGCGCCACGACTGAGGTTCTGCCAGAACGTGTCGAGGTCGTCGGCGCCGGGGAAGCGGCCCGCGGCCCCCACGATGGCGATCTCCGCGCCGCCGGCCGCCGGGCCGATCCGCCCGGGTACGGCCGGTGCCGCCGCGGGCGGCGCCGCGAACAGCGGACGCTCGCCGCGTGCGCTGACGGCGGCCGGTGTCCCGGCGAGCGTGCCGCCGAGGAACGCGTGCAGGTAGCGGTGCCGTTCCGCGAGCCCCAGCTGGACGCGGACGCCGTCCAGCGTGAGGGTGCCGATCGGGCACAGGCCCACGCCCGTCGACGGCTGGGCGAGCAGCAGCAACTGCCCGATGTAGCCGGCCTCCAGGAGTTGGAAGGACTCGCTGTCCCCGCCGTACAGCGGTTCGATCGCGTCGACGGCGCCGAACAGGTACAGCTCGAAGGCGGCGCCGTCGAAGACCGGGCGGTTGTACGGGAAGTGCCGGGACCGGGCGAGTTCCGGGTGGGCGGTGACCAGGTGCAGAGCGTGCTCGACCGGGTGGTAGTAGTAGAGCCCCTCGGGCACGCCTTCGACGCCGCCGGGACGCACGTGCAGGTAGGCCTGGACCGAGTAGGTGTCCCCGGCCGAGGGGTAGAGGCGCCGGACGCGGCCGTCGACCTCGGTCTCCCGCAACAGGCCGAGCAGGCTCCCGAACGCGGCAGCCGGGACGGGTCCGGGGCCGAACTCCCGTCGAGTGGCCCGCCAGCGGAAGTGCTCGTCGGCCACGCCCTCCTCGTCGAGCAGGACGACCGGGGCGCCGTCGGCAGGACGCCGCAGGTCCCAGCGGGACTTCTTGAACTCCGCGCGCTCCTCGGCCGAGAAGAAGTCCAGCGGCCCCGGTCCGCCGTCCGCCGGGGGCCCGGCGGGAGCGGTCCCGGCCGCCGGCTCGGCGGCGGGGGCCCCGGTGACATCGGCTGTCGTGCGCAGACCGGCCGTGGTGTCCGCCGGTCCGGGCCGCTCCGGCTCGGTGCCCCCGGTCACGGCGGCCCGGCTCGGTTCGGGTTCGGGCGCGCCCGGCCGGTCCGTCGCCGCCGCCACCGACCGGGCGATGCCGGCGATGGTCGGGTCGGTCAGCAGCGCGGAGACGGGCACCCGCCAGCCGTGGCGTTCCCGGAGGACGCCGGAGACCTGCACCATCGTGAAGGACGTCGTGCCGAGGTCCCAGATGTCGGCCGTGGGCTCGACCGAGGCGACGCCCAGGAGCTCGGCGAAGATCTCCGCGATCTCCACCGTGAGGCCCGCCGCATCGGGGTCGGACGCCACGGCCACCGCCGCGTCGCCCGGTGTGCACGCGGGATCCGCCGGGTGAGCCGGTGCGGCGACAGGGTCCCCGCCGTCGGAGCCGGTCGTGGCGGGCGACGGCTGCCCGGGGCCGGCCGGACCGCTGCCCAGCAGGTGCCGGCTCCCCGGTTCCACCGGCCAGGGCAGCGCCCCGCGGTCCAGCTTGCCGTTGGAGGTGGCCGGGAAGGTGTCCACGAACGCGACGACGTTCGGCACCATGTACTCCGGCAGGCGGGCTGCGGCGTGCCGCCGTAGCTCGGCCACTTGGGGTGGTTCGGAGCCGTCGGGCACCACGTAGGCCACGACCTTGCGGTCGCCGCTGGGGTCCGACTGCGCCAGGGCGACCACGTCCTTCACGCCCGGGGCGGTGCGCACATGATGCTCGATCTCGCCGAGTTCGACCCGGAAGCCACGGATCTTCACCTGGCTGTCGGCGCGGCCGTGGAAACAGATGACCCCGTCGGGGAAGAAGCTCGCCCGGTCCCCCGTCCGGTACATCCGGGCGCCGGGACGGTCCACGAAGGGATCACGCACGAAGCGCTCCGCCGTCAGCGCGGGCTGTCGGTAGTAGCCCTGGCTGAGACACTCCCCTCCGATGTAGAGGTCGCCTTCGACGCCTGTGTCGCAGGGGTGCAGATCCTGGTCGAGGATGTAGTAGCGGGCGTTGTCGATGGGCCTGCCGTAGGGGATGCTGCGCCAGGCCGGGTCGACACGGCCGATCTCGAACCAGTTGGACCACACGGTGGCCTCGGTGGCCCCTCCCAGGCTCACGACGCGGGCCTGCGGGAACAGCCGCCGGATCTCGTCCGGCAGCGGCAGCGGTGTGAAGTCCCCACTCAGATACACCAGGCGCAGGGTGTCGGTGCCGGCCTGACCGAGGCGGCCGGGGAAGAGCGGGGCGAGCTGGTTGAGCGTGGTCGGCGCGGAGTTCCAGAACGTGATCGGCTCGTTCAGCAGCACTTCGAGCAGCAGGTGCGGATCGCGCTGCTCCGTCTCGTCGGCCACGTACAGCGAGGCGCCATGACCGAGGAGGCCGAGTACGTCGAACACCGACAGGTCGAAGCCGAGGGAGGTCACGCACAGGCCGACGTCCCCCGGGCCGAACCCGTGGGTTCGCACGCACCAGTTCAGCAGGTTGAGCAGCGGGCGGTGGGAGACGGCGACCCCCTTGGGCTTGCCGGTGCTGCCCGAGGTGAAGATGACGTAGGCGGTGTCGTCCACCGAGCCCAGGGGCGCCGGGTCGTGCTCAGGCCGCCCCTGGGCGTCGACGGGTACCACCGTCACCCCGGCCGGGACCGGCCGACGGGCGTCGGGCCCGTCCCCGGCGTCGCTGACGATCAGGGCGATCTCCGCGTCGCTCAGGATGGCCTCCGCCCGGGCCGCGGGCAGCGACGGTTCCAGGGGCACGTAGCAGCCGCCTGCCTTGAGCACGCCGTACACGGCAGCGACCATCGCCGGGCCACGGCGCACACTGATGCCCACCGGCGTACCCGGGCCCACGCCGAGCTCGCGCAGGGCCCAGGCGATGCGGTTGGCCCACCGGTTCAGCCCGTCGAAGGTCAGGGTGCCGCCGTGCGACCACCGCACGGCGACGGCGTCCGGGCGCAGCTCGGCCTGCTCCTCGAACAGCCGCTGCACCTGGCGGTCGGCGGGAAAGCCGGTCTCCGTGGCGTTCCACTGCTCCGGTCCCGCGGTGAGGGACTCCAGGAGCGCCCGGTACCGCGTGAACATCGCGTCGAGCCGGCCGGGCGGGAACTGCGCGGGCGTGGCGTCCCAGTAGAAGCGCAGCAGGTCGCCCTCGTCCAGCGCGATGCAGTCCAGCGCGACGTCCGGTGTGCAGGTCAGCCAGGGGCCCAGGCGGACACCGGCGGGCAGCTGCTGGCCGGACACGTCGAGCCGCCCCGTGTAGACGACGGGCAGGTCGAAGGCGCGCTCGCGGCGTTCCCTCATCACCCTGCGGCGCAGCTCCGCGAGCCCGCTCGCCCCGTCCGCGGTGCGGTCCTCGTCCAGGATCCCGCGGAACACGGCCGCCTGTTCCCACAGCCCGAGGCCCGCGTCCGTACGGGTCACCCAGCTCAGCGCGGTGTACTCGCCGGGGCGGTAGGGCGCGGACTCCTCGGTCCAGCGCACCACGGGCAGGCTGAAGGGCACCGGACAGTGCTCCGCCAGCGCCTGCGTGTAGGCCGCTGCGAGCAGGTCGTCGGGGCTCAGACCCGCCTGCTCGGCCCGCTTCTTGACGGTGTTCCAGCCGGTGAGCTCTCCGGCGAACCGCTGCCTGGCCCGCTGGTCGCCGGCCGGGAGCACCGGGGGCCCCGGGTGCAGGGCCGCGATGCGCTGCCGCCAGTGCGCCGTGTGTTCGGCGTGCCCGGGCAGCCGGCGCCGCCGGTCCTGTTCGGCGACGTACGCGTCGGGGCCCTCGGAGGGCCGGACGACGGCGTCGGGGTCGGCGTACAACCGGAACAGCTCTCGGACGAGGAAGTGGATGCTGCGCCCGTCGAGGATCGTCAGGTCGGTGGTGAGGTGAACGGTGGCGGGGCCGTGGCCGACCGTGACACACAGCTCGGAGTGCGGGCCCCGGCCCAGCGGGTGGGCACGGCCGGCCATGCGCGCGCTCAGGTCGCTCAGGAACGCCTCGGGTTCCGGGCAGGTCGACAGGTCGATGACGGGGACGGCCCAGGCGGAGGGGACGTGGTCGCCGACGGCCAGGGCACCGTCGTGGGTGACCACCGTGCGCAGCACGTCGTAGGCCCGTACCAGCCGCAGCCAGGCACGCGTCAGGCGCGGCACGTCCAGGTCGTCGACCTCGAAGGAGTGGTGGACCTGGCAGCCGTCCCAGGGCCCGGGTTCTCCCGCCGCGCGCGGTACGAAGTAGGCCTGCTGCAGGTCGTTGAGCCGGCGGCGCGCGACGGGCTCGTCGCCGAGGGCGTGCAGCGCGTTGAGGAAGCCCGCGAAGAGTACCTCGGCCTCGCCGGGCGCGAACCGTTCGGCGGCCACATCCCACCGCAGGTGGAGCGCGCCGTCGCGCTCCCACATCTGGTGGTCCAGGGCGACGCCCGTGGTCTGGCTGACGGCGTATGTGACGGCCCCCGCGAAACCGTCGTCGCCGGGGCGGCCGCTGCCGAGGAGGCTGGTGAACACCACCGGCAGCTCCACGGCCGCCGCCGAACGTTCCTTGGCGCGCAGGGCCCGCAGCGCCGACACGCCTGACACGGCGGAGTGGTCGAGGCCCTCCCAGAGCCGCTGGTGCACCTCGGTGGCGGCGGCGCGGAGCGGGCGGTCGAGGGTGTTCGGCAGGGGCAGCACCAGACTGGAGGTGAACGGGCCGACCACATCGTCGGCCTGTGCGGGCAGCCGGGAACGCGAGCTGGTGGTGAGCACCAGCGACAGCGGCCGCGCGTCTCGCTGCCGGCCGAAGTTCTCGGCGAACAGGGTGAGTACCAGTGCGGTCGGCGACACCTCCCAGGAGGCGGCGAGCCGGCCGATCGTCTCCCACTGCCTGCGGTCCACACAGCCGGTCAGCGGGACCCGCCGCGGGTGGTCTCCGGCGGGACGGCACAGTGCCGGGCCGGGCGCCAGCCCGGTCAGGCGGTCGGCCCAGTAGTCGAGCCGGGCCCGGTGGGCGGGGGTGCGCTGCTCGGCGTCGAGCTGTCGCACGCACTCGCGGACGGTGACCGGGGGCAGGACGAGTTCGTGTCCGGGGTCGTGGTAGCACCGCCACCAGTCCTCGAGGAGGACGCCGAGTCCGTGGCCGTCGACGATCAGCGCGTCGATGCTGAGGTGGACCACGGACCGTCCGCCCGGGGCGTGGGACACCTCGACGGTGTACAGGGGCCAGGCGCCGGGCTCGTAACGGTGGTGCGAGAGCCGCTCCCGCACGGCACCGGCCTCGCCTCGGGGGCCGACGACGACAGCCGGTGGCTCGGCTTCGGTCACGATGCGCTGCCGGCCGTCCGCGGTGACGGCGGCCCGGAGCATGTCGTGGTGGGCCACCACCTTTCGCCAGGCCGTCTCCAGCGCCGCGACATCGAGGTCCTCGACCTCGAACTCCCGGTACACATGGCAGCCGACGGGGTCGGCGGCCAGGTCGCCCTTGGCCACCAGGTAGGCCTGCTGGAGGTCCGTCAGGGGGAACGGCGCGTGCCGATCCTGCGGATCGTCGGGGCCCGGCGCGGCGAGCGTGTGCCCCGGAGCCTGGTCACCGGCACCGTGTTCCGTGACGCGGGCCAGGAGTGCGGCCGGCGTCGGGCACCGGCGCAGCCAGGAGAGCGGGATGTCGACGCCGAACTCCTTGCGGAGCTGGAACCAGACCCGGGTCAGGGCCAGTGACTCGAGCCCCTGCTCCCGCAGGGGAAAGTCCAGGGTGAGGTCCTCGCCGGGCAGCACGCCCGCGAGGATCCGCAGCAGCCGTTCGGTCCGTTCGTCTTCCCGCACGTCACTCTCCCGGGGTGGCAAGGGACCAGGTGCGCAGCGAACCGTGGAGGAGTTCGGCGGCCCCGGTCATCAGCAGCTCGGCGATGGCGTCCACATGGCGGTGGCGCCATGTCCGCAGCGGTGTGTCCGCCACCAGGCGGTTGAACGCCCCCAGCGCCGGTCCGCAGTGGATCTGGTAGTCGACCTGTTCGCCCGGAGCGCCGCGCAGGGCGATCCGGGTGGAGTGAACGAAGTACCAGCGGAACACCTGGGACATCCGCACCTTGGGGTTCCGCTCGGCCCGCTCCAGTTCGTCGGGCCGGTGTGTGCGCAGGTACGCGCTGGTCTCGGCCCAGACCTCGTCGAAGGTCCGGCGGAAGTACCGTTCCTCGATGGTGCGGCGCGTGTCGTCGTCGAGGGAGTCGAGTCCGTCGTACTGCCGG
The DNA here is from genome assembly GCF_040680195.1 of Streptomyces sp. NPDC052109. Classification (NCBI taxonomy): domain Bacteria; kingdom Bacillati; phylum Actinomycetota; class Actinomycetes; order Kitasatosporales; family Streptomycetaceae; genus Streptomyces; species Streptomyces sp. NPDC052109. The sequence continues at coordinate 15,068 of NZ_JBFAWF010000015.1, forward strand.
TAGACCTGGTGGAGCTTGTTGGCGCGGGCGGGGAACAGCGTTCCCTTGCGCACCACCTGGACCCGCGCCCCCAGCTCGAACATGTCGCCGGCGGGCGCATACGCGGTGTCCTGCACGTCGAGGGTCTCCAGCAGGTCCTTGACCGCGTCGGAGGTGCCGGCCTCCACGGAGCACTGGTTCACGGATCCCGTCAGCACGAAGTCGGCGCCGAGGACGAACGCGGCGGCGACCGCCTCGGGAGCGCCGAGGCCGCCGGCCGCGCCGACCCTGATGGCCCGGGGGTAGCCGTGGCGGGCCGTCATGGTGTCGCGCAGGCGCAGCATGGCGGGCATGAGCGCATAGGGGTTGCCGGCGTCGGTGTGTCCGCCGGAGTCGGCCTCCACACACACATCGCCGGCCACCGGCAGCAGGGCGGCGACGTCCGCCTCGTCCGGGGTGAGGGCGCCCTCGGCCACCAGGCGCTTCAGCAGCGGCGCCGGCGGGGGACCCATGAAGGCGGAGGCGACCTCGGGCCGCGACACCTTGGCCAGGACGTGGCGTACGGCGGTCGGTGTGCCGTCGGCGGCGCGGTGCGCGCCGGCGAAGCGGAACCGCACCACGGCCGGGGTGATCGCGGTGAACGCCGCGGCCTCGGCGTGGCGCACGTCGTGCCGCAGCAACAGCTCGACGAGCTCGCGTTCCGCGGTGGGATCCGCCGGCTGGGCGAGCAGGTTGACCCCGAAGCCGACACCGGCGGGCAGCCGGTCCCGGATGTCCCGCAGCGCGGCGTCAATCTCGTGGTGACTCAGGCCACCGGTGCCGAAGAAGCCCATCAACCCGGCGCGCGCCATGCGGACCACCAGATCCGCCGAGGCGATGCCCTGGTACATGGAGCCTGCCACGTACGCGTAGCGCACCCCGTAGTCTGCTCGGAACCGTGCAGACCCGAGCCACTCCGGCCGGATCCGTACGTCTGCCGGGGCCGGAGCCTTCGGGGCCGCCGGGGTCACGAGAACGGGGGATCCCAGGGCCGGCGACGGGGTCGACCGGCGCGCCGGGCCGCCCACCGGGTCCGTGGCCCCGGGAGTGGCCGGCTGCTTGCGGATGGCCGTCCACAGGTCGGTGAGCACGCGGCCCGGGCCGATCTCGACGAGTTCGGTGACGCCCTCGTCGAGCAGTCGGCTCATGCTCTCCCACCAGCGCACGGAGCCGACGATCTGACTCACCAGCAGCTCCCGTACGGCGCCGGGCGGGTAGGGACGGCCGGTGACGTTGGACACCACCGGAATCCGGGGATCGGTGAAGGTGATCCCGGCAAGGAAGTCGTCGAATTCGGCGGCCGCCGCGGCCATGTGCCGGGAGTGGAAGGGTGCGCTGACGCGCAGCGGCACGCACCGGCCCAGCCCCGCCCCGCGAACGGCGTCGGCGGCGCGGCGCAGCGAGTCGTGGGGACCGGCGAGCACCACCTGCTCGGCGGAGTTGCGGTTGGCCAGGTCGACGTCGTCGACACCGGCCCGCGCCAGCACGCTCGCGAGCCGGTCGGGCGCGGCGCCGAGGACGGCGACCATGCCGCCGCCCCCGGCGCGTGACATCAGTTCCCCGCGCCGCTGCACCATCCGCACGCCGGTGGCGAAGTCGAAGCAGCCGGCCGCGAACAGGGCGTCGTACTCGCCGAGGCTGTGGCCCGCCAGGACATCGGGGGCGGGATGCTCCGCGCGGTGCGCCAGCCAGCTGAGCGCGTTCACCACGAACAGGGCGGGCTGCACCGAGCGGGTGTCCGCCAGCCCGGGTGCGGCGCCCGTCAGACAGACCTCGCGGAGCCCGTACCCCAGGATCGCGTCCGCCTGCCGGACCAGGTCCGGGTAGCGGTCGAGGACCTCGGCCCCCATCCCGACGCGCTGCGCTCCCTGCCCGGGGAACACCCACACCACGGCCATCGTCTCGACTCCTCCCCCTGGGCCTTCGGGCCTTCGCTACTGGTCCTGCCGGGTGGCGTACAGACCCCAGTGGTGGGGGGTGAGCGCGGTCTCGGTGAGGGTGCCGTCGACGAACGTGCCGGGCCTGCCCTCGCAGGCCAGCGCCTCCCGCAGCCGGCCGTACACGGTGAGATCCCTGAGATGGATCAGCCAGTGGACCCGGTCCGGGTCGCCGAAGGCCTCGTCGAACAGCGTCACCGACGCCTCACCCGCGAACTTCCCGTTCACGTCGGCGGCCAGCTCGCGGGCCAGCTCGCGGCCCTCGGGGCGGAACCCGTGGCCGATGCGCACCGACCGCAGGACCAGGATCCCGGCGTTGGCGGAGTTCAGCGGTTCGGACGTGCCCTGGTCCCAGGGCAGCAGGACGTTGGACCGGACGCTGCCGTCGACGAAGAGGCGGTCCCAGGCGCCGCCGGAGTCGTCCTGCACCCGGTCCTTGGCGATCGACTCGCGGTAGGCACGGTCCTGGTCGCCCATCTCGACGAGGTCGTAGTAGGTGTCCAGGGAGCGCAGGTGGATGAGGAAGTGGATACGGTCCTCGTATCCGAAGCTCTCCTCGTAGACGAAGGCCGTCGCGTTGCCGCCCTGCCGGGAGTTGACGTGCTTGGCGACCTCGCGGGCGAACATCCGGCCCTGGTCGCGGAATTCGGACCTCAGCTGTCCGACCTTCTGCACCACGACTCCGGCGGTGCCGGAGTGCAACAGCTCGGTGCCCGAGCCGGTCTGGTGGGAGGCGGCCGGCACGATCCGGGCGCGCTGCTCGTCGGTCATCGGTTCCATCGGGTTGCCTCCTGGGTCAGCGCAGCGGGGTGAGCGCCACGTCGGACATCGTTCCGTCGAGGAAGAGGCCGGCCCAGGTGCCGCCGCCCTTCTCCGCGGGAATCCAGTCCCGGAAGTAGATGTCGCGCACCTCTTCGTCCCGGACGTGCAGCTCCATGAGCCGCATGTAGGTGTTGATGTCCTTGAGGTGGATCAGCCAGTGCAGCTGGTCCGCCTGGCCGAAGGCCTCCTCGTAGACGAAGACCGTGCACTCGCCCGGGAGGTTCTTGTTGATCGACTCGGCCACGACACGACCGAACTGGCGTGCCTCGGAGCGGAATTCGGACGCCATCTGGGCCCTGCGGTGCATCACGATGCCCGCGTTGCCCGAGTGCAGGATGCTCTGCAGCGGCAGACTCGTCTGCTCACGCGCGGGCGGCAGCGCCGCGGGGCCCGCGTTGCGGTAGACGGTGCTCTGCTTCTCCAGCTCCCCGTCGACCTTGGTGCCGTACATGCCCCAGAACTGCGGCATGAGCACGGTCTCCTGGACGCTGCCCGGGGTGAAGAGCCGGTTCCACTCGTCCGGGCCCTGGCCCTGCTTGGCCTCGTCGCCGCGGCGCAGGAGCTCGTAGTAGCTTCCCAGCGACTCCAGGTGGACGAGGAAGTGCAGCCGGTCCTTCGTGCCGAAGGTCTCCTCGTAGACGTAGGCGCCGGCGGTGCCCGACAGTTCGTCGCTCAGCCGACGGGCCTCGGCACGGGCGAAGGCAAGGGCGTCGGCGCGCAGCCCGGCGCGCATCTGCGCCACGCGTGCCACGACGACACGCGCGTTCACCGTGTGGAGCTGCTCGTCGGCCGGAAGGGAGATCTGCTGGTGGGCCGGCGGCAGGAACTGCGTGGTCATCGGGGCCCGCCTCCTTTGGGTCGTCCTGGTGTGGGCGTCAGGCCGGAACGCTAGGACGCGAGCCGCGAAGGGGTCTGCTCAGTTTGGAGCAGACCCCTTGCCGTCCCACCGGCGAGGCTGGGCCGCAGAGGCCGGAAGGTGGATGTCATGCGCATACTGCTGCTCGGGGCGGAGGGCCTGCTGGGCACCGGATTCCGGGCTGTGGCGGCCGCGGATCCGCGAGTGACGGAACTGACGGCGCTGGGACGCCGGGACGTCGACGTCACGGACCACAAGGCGGTGTCGCGGGCGCTTCGCGACGTCGCACCGGACGCGTGCGTCAACGCGGCGGTCCTGATGCCGGCGGATCTGTGCGACCGGGAACCGGAGCAGGCGTACGCCGTCAACGCGCTCGGGGCCAGATGGGTGAGCCGGGCCTGCGCCGAGTCCGGTGCCGTGCCGGTCTACGTCAGCACGGACTTCGTCTTCGACGGCATGGGCGAACGCTGCTATCTGCCGGAGGACCTGCCGAGCCCGCTGCAGACGTACGGCACCAGCAAGCTCGCCGGCGAGCAGGAGACCCGGCTGGGCAGCCCGCAGCGGCATCTCGTCCTGCGCACCGCGGCCCTGTTCGGTCCGCCGCCGGACGGCGCGGGGCGGCGCGCCTGCTTCGTCGACCGCATCGCCGAAGCCGCCCGGCGCACCGGCGAGGTGCGCATCGTGGACAACGTGGTGATGTCCCCCACGTACACCGTGGACTTCGCCGCCGCCGTGCTCGACCTGTTGCACCACGGTGCCGGGAGCGGGCGGTACCACCTGGTGAACCAGGGCAGCGCGTCCTGGTACCGACTCGGCAGAACGGCTCTGGAGCGCCTCGGCATCCAGGCGCGGGTCGTCCCCGTGGGGCAGCCGGTGCTCACCTCCGCGCCTCGCCCCCACCACACTCCGCTCGGCGGCGAACTGCCCCCGTTCGTCCGGCGGATACGCCGTCCCTGGCAGGCGGCGCTCGACGAGTACCTGGGAGGTCGCAGTGGCCGCTGAGCTGTATCTGGATCTGATGAAGCGCATCCTGACCAACGTCATCTACCAGGACCCGCCGCAGGCGGTGGAATGGCATCCCGGGCGGGAATACGATCCGGACCGGCGTACCGCCGGCCTCGACTGGCCTTCCGTCGCGCACACGATGGTCGGCCTGGAACGGCTGGACAACCTGCAGCACTGTGTGGAGCAGGTGGTCGCCGAGGCAGTGCCCGGCGACCTCATCGAAACGGGTGTCTGGCGCGGCGGCGTGACCATCTTCATGCGCGCCCTGCTGGCCGCGTACGGAGAGAAGGAGCGCAGGGTCTGGGTGGCGGACTCCTTCGAGGGCATACCGGACTCCTCCGCCGGCCATCCGCGAGACCGGGAGATCGCCCTGGACCGGTTCAACGACGTGCTGGCTGTCCCGCAGGCGGAGGTGGAGGAGAACTTCCGGCGCTACGGGCTGCTCGACGAGCAAGTGCGCTTCCTGCCGGGCTGGTTCGACGTGACCCTGCCGAGCGCGCCGATCGAGCGGCTCGCGGTGCTCCGACTCGACGGCGACCTGTACGGATCCACCATGGACGCGCTGGTGAACCTGTATCCGAAGCTGTCCGTCGGTGGCTACGCGATCATCGACGACTATCGCATTTCCGCCTGCCGCCAGGCGGTGCACGACTACCGTGAGGCGCAGGGCATCACCGACGAGATCGTCCCGATCGACTCCTGGGGCGTCTACTGGCGACGGACGTCCTGACTGACCGGGCGCGTCCGGCCGGGTGCCGGCGCGCCGTCCCCCACCGAGTGAAGGATCATTCATGACCACGACCGCCAAGGGCACGCTGGACGTCACCGACTGGGTGGAGGCGTCCGTCGCCGAGGCCGAGGGACAGAGCAAGCAAGCCACCGCGCACTCCCAGGCCGCGTTCAGCGGCGATCTTCAGGGCCGTGGGCGGTGCGACTGGCTGCTGGTCTACCCCGCGGAGGGACCGGCCCGTTTCGTGGGAACCCAGCGTTTCGAGGGCGAACTGGAGGGCCGTAAGGGGTCGTTCGTCCTGCAACTGCAGGGCACGTTCGACGCCACGGGCGCGCACGTCACCTGGGAGGTCGTCCCCGGCTCCGGCTCGAGCGAGCTGGCCGGCCTCGGTGGCACGGGCGGGTACGAGAACGCCGACTACACCCTGGAGTTCACGCTCGGCTGATTCCGCCGGCGTCGAAAGCCACGAAGGAGGGGCGCCCCCACGGGACGCCCCTCCTTCCGTCGGCGGTTCCCGTGCCGAGGCGGCGGGAACGGCGTCGGGCCCGTGCCGGACGACACCATGGGCGGCGATCGCCGGGGCCGGCGCGGACCGCCGGGACAGCACGTGGCGTCGCGCGGGACGCCGCTCCACGGCAGGCGCGCGGAACCGGCTTCCGCTCCTCGGGAGCGAACGGCCGCCAAGTCGCGCAGAACCACCGGGCCCCGGCGGCACACCGCGGGCGCCGGCCCGCCGGGAGGGCGAGCCGGCGGCCGCGGCCGGGCAGCGGGCCGGTCACGTGTCGCCCGGTGCGAGCAGGACGGGCAGTGCGGCCAAGGAGCGCATGACCCGGGTGGACCGCCAGCGCAGTTCCCCCGGGGCACAGGCCAGGGCGGGCCGCGGATGGCGGGCGAGGAGTTCCCCGAAGGCGATTTCGCCGACCAGCCGGGCGAGGGGAACTCCGACGCAGCGGTGGATGCCGTGCCCGAAAGCCAGATGCGGATTGGGCGACCTGGTGACGTCGAGCCGGTCGGGGTCGGCGAAGCGCCGCTCGTCCCGGTCGGCGGAGTTCATGATGACCGAGACGATGCCGCCCTTGGGGACGACGGTGCCGTCCACCTCGATGTCCTCACGGGCGACGCGCAGGGTGGACAGGGCCACCGGGCCGTCGTACCGCAGGAACTCGTCGACCGCCGTCGGCAGCAACCCGGGGTCACGCGCCAGCAGGTCGAGCTGCTCGGGATGGCGCAGCAGCGCCAGCATTCCGTTCGCGACCATGCTCACCGTCGGTTCCTGCCCGGTGTTCAGCAGGAAGATGAGCAGTGCCGTCATCTCGTCCTCGGTGAGCGCTCCGTCTGCCTCCTGGGCCAGCAACAAGCCGGTGAGCACATCGGGTTCGGCCGGCACTTCGGCCGCCGTGCGCAACTCCGCCCGTCTGCGGCTGATCAGATCGGTGAAGAAGCCGCACATCCGGGTGTACGCCTCGGCGCGGCTCATGGTGGTGGCCGCGCCGGGCACGGCCAGCCCGGCGGAGGCCCAGGCGTGGTACTCGTCGAAGTTCTCGGTCGGCACGCCCAGGATCTCGCCGATGACACGCACCGCCAGGGGGAGGGCGTACTCGGCGATCAGGTCCACGGGGCGGTGCGGGTCGAGCCCGTCGAGGAGTTCGCGCACCGTGCGCACCACCCGGGGTCGCAGCGCGGCCGCCCGGCCGGTGCTGAAGCTGCCCTGGACCATGGCCCGCAGCCGTGTGTGGTCCGGCGGGTCGGTGTTCAGCAGATGGAACATGTGCTGGTCGGTGTGGGGGTCGCCGGTGACATATCCGGCGGCGGCCAGCTCGTCCCAGGCGGCGCGCGGGTCCTTGGTGAGCCGGGGGTCGGCGAGCATGCGCCGCCCGTGCTCATGTCCCACGAAGGTCCACCGGCACAGACCGGTGGGCTCCTGGACGACGTGGACCTCACCCGTCTCCCTGAGGTCCGCGTACCGCGGGTAGGGATCCGGCGTGGAGCCGTCGGGCAGCAGGACGGGGTTGTCGGGTGAGGCGGTCACCGGTTCTCCCAGGGCATCAGCTGGTTCTGCGCGAAGCCGGCGATACGGCCCCGCACGACGGGTGAGGACATCAGCCGCGCGAACTCGGTGACGGCCACCTGCTCATGGCGCTCCGCCGGCTGTCGCAGCTGCTCGAAGTAGCGCTTGCCGTCGGCGACGACGCTCGTGTCGATCTTGGTGAGCCGGGAGGCGAGACGGCGCAGCGCGGGCCTGGCGTCGTCCATCACCTCATCCACGAGGTGGATCCGGGCGGCGTGCTCGGCGGTGACCGGCAGGGTGCTCAGCGTCATCGCGTACGCGGGCTGGAAGCCGGTGCGCCGGATCAGGAACGGCAGGACGCAGCAGGGCAGCAGGCCCCACAGCGCCTCGGGGAGGGCGAAGCTGCTGCGAGCACTCGCGTACACGAAGTCGCTGGCCGCGGCGATGCCCACGCCGCCGCCGGTGACCCGGCCGTCGACCACGCTCACCACCACCCTGGGAAGCGACGCCAGCCGCTTCAGCAGCCCGTAGAAGACCTGTCCGCCGCGCGCCGCCAGGCCGTCGTCGGCGCGGTTGCTGTCGGCGGCGTCGCCGAAGTCCATGCCCGAGCAGAAGACAGGTCCGCTGCCCTCGATGACGACCAGCCGTGTCGTGGGGTCGCCTTCCGCCTCGTCGAGGGCGGCGTGCAGGTCACGCATCAACGTGTCGTTGATGCTGTTGTTGCGGTCGGGGCGGTCGATGACGACGCGGAGCGTCTCACGCTGCCGCTCGACGCGCAGGGTCCGTCCGGGTGCCACGTCCACATCAGCTCCATCGGTAACGGCGGTGGAAGTCGACCACCTTGTCGAGCACCAGCAGTCCACGGCCGGCGAACCTGCTCTCGTACACCTCCGCGTAGGGGGTGACGTCGTAGGCGTGGTCGCGCACGCCGCTCATGCGCTGCGTGCTCAGGTCGCTGATGAGCTCGTACTGCGGCATCGTCAGCGGATGGCGGTCGGCGATCGCGGCCTTGATCCCTCGGCCGGCCAGTTGCCGGCGGCCCTGCGGCGAGACGACACCGCTGTAGAACTCCGAGGCGCAGCCGGAACCGTAGGAGAACATGCCGACCCTTTTGGGGACGTCGAGTACGACGTGGTCGATCAGCGAGCACAGCGCCAGGTAGAGGGCCGCCGAGTAGACGTTGCCGACCTGGGTGGCGTACCGCAGGCAGGGCTCGACCCGCTCCGCGAAGTCGCGGTCGGCCTCCTGGGGGGTGGCGGGGGCCTGGGCGCGCCGCAGTCTGCGATAGGCGCCCTTGACCATCCCGGCGAACGGCGTGTGGAACACCAGGTGGTCGAAGGTGGTCATCAGGTCGGCGGACGGCACGCGCTCCCGGTAGGCGGCGAAGCTGTGCACGAGACATTCCATGTAGGCCATCAGCGACAGGTCGGAGTCGCCGGCCTCCAGGTCGGGGCGGGGCCTGAGGGTGTCCATCACCTCGAAGCTGTGGTACCCGTTGGCGCCTGGATCGAGCGCGAGGATCCCGGGCGCACCGCCGACGAGCATCGCCACCGCGCCGGCGCCCTGCGAGGGCTCCCAGTACGTGTCGCGGGCTGCGACGCTGGAGGCGTCGGCGGCGATGACCAGCGCCTTGGCACCGGGCACCGGGCAGGCGGCGACGATGCCGGCCGCGGTCTGCAACGCGGCCGTGCCGCCGTAGCAGGCGTGCTTCACCTCGAAGGACCGGCAGCGTTTGCCGAGCCCCAGGTAGTGCTGCACATAGGTGCTGATCGGTTTGCCGAAGTCCAGGCCGGACTCGGTGCCCACGACGATCAGCTCGATGCGGTCGCGCTCCTCGGGCGTCAGTTCGTCGACGAGGGGCTTGGCGGCGTTGACCGCGTTGGTGACCGGGTCCTCGCAGGGCAGGTTGACGGACTTGCGCTCCATCATGAGGTTGCCCCTGCGGCGGTCGTCCAGGCCGCGGGCCTCGAAGAGCTGCGGTACGCCGAGCGACGCCTGCCCGACATAGGCGTTGATCGCCTCGATGCCCACGGCCATGGCGATCAGCCCGCCGGGGTGTACGGCACCAGGACGGTGTCCTGGATGCTTCCGGGCACGAACAGGTCGCCCCAGCCGCCACCACCGTACTGGTCGGGGACGCGCTTCTTGCCGTGCAACTCCTGGTAGCCGGGGTCGCCCACCAGCGCCTCGACCTTCTCGTAGGCGTCGAGGGAACGCAGGTGGATGAGCCAGTGCAGGGTGTCCTGGTGGCCGAAGATCTCCTCGTAGAGGAAGGCGGTCACCTCGCCCGGCAGCGCGGTGTTGACGTACTCCGACCATTCGACGCCGTAGTAGCGCGCCTGGTCGCGCAGGGCGTAGCGGGCCTTGGCGGTGCGCAGGACGACCGCGCCCGCGTCGGCCGTGGTCAGCTGCACCGACTCGGGCTGGCTGGTCTGGTACACGGCCGGGTCGGTGAACATCTCCGACGGGTCGACCGCGCCCTCCGGAGGGTGCCCCACGCCGTGCTGGGGACACAGGATGCGCTCCGAGAAGGTGCCGGGCAGGAACATGCGCTCCCAGTTGCCGCCGCCCTTGCCGGGCAGCCGGTCCAGCGTGGAGATGTCCTGGTACTCGCGGTCGTGGTCGACCATCGTGAGCAGCCGCTGGTAGTCGTGCGGGGACTTCAGGTGCACGAACCAGTGCAGTTTGTCCTTCGCGCCCAGCACCTCCTTGTAGAGGTAGGCGCCCATCACATCGCCCTGTGCGTTGTTCAGGTAGCGCACCAGGTCGGCGCCGAACTCGCCGCCCTCGGCGGCGAATCCGTACTCCAGCTGGCCGGTGCGGTGCACGGTGAAGCCGGAGTTGGCCGAGTGGAGTGCCGGGGTGCGGGCTTCTTCGGGGGCGTTGGTCACGTCCTTGCTCCTTGCTGAGCGGATGCGGGCGGGAAAGGTGCCGTCTGCTGCGCGGTGTCGGGCCGGTCGGTGAGGGCCCAGCGGACCAGCTCGTCGGCCACCTGCGCGGGCGCGGGAAGAGCCGCCATCTCCGCGCGGACCTCGCGCGCAGCGGCGCCCAGGGCAAGGTCGCCGAGGGTCGCGCCGAGTGCGTCGGCCACCGCGGTCGTGTCCTCGACGACGACTCCGCAGCCACGCCGTCGGACGGCCTCGGCGTTGATGAAGTGGTCGGACATGTGCGGCAGCACCAGTTGCGGCACACCCGCGTCCAGCGCCGTGAGGGTGGTGGACGAACCGCCGTGGTGCACCAGCGCGTCGCAGCTCTCCAGCAGTACGCGCAGCGGCACGTAGCCGCAGCCGCGGACGTTGTCCGGCAGCGGGCCGTACTCCGCCAGCCGGGCGTGCTCCGCGGTGAGCAGGAACTCCGCGTCGAGCCGCGCGGCGGTCTCGATGACCGGGGCGAACCCGCCGGGCCCCTGTTCGGGCAGCACCGTGCCCAGGGTCACGGCGATCCTGGGGCGCCCGGTGCGCGGGGCGAGCCAGTCGCCGACCAGCCCGCCGCCGTTGAACGGCACGTACCGCATGGGGCGGCCGTAGGCGGGACCGATCCCCATGCTGGGCGGGGAGACGTCCAGCGCGGTGCTGCGGCGGGGCGGCCGTACCCCGTAGCGGGCGTAGTCCCCGGCGAGGTACGCGGCGAGTGCGTCGACGACCTGCGGGCCACGGGCGAAGCCGATGGGATGCTCCACGGCCGGTACCCCGAGCAGCGCGGCCACCAGCGGGCCGCCGCCCTGCATGGACTCGAACACCACCAGGTCGGGCTGCCAGCGGAGGCCCACCTCCACCAGGCCGTCCAGTGTGCCGGCGGACATCGGGCCGAATATGCGGGCGGCGAACGCCCAGCCGTTGCCGTCGCGCACCTCGCGGGCACGGCGGCATTCCTCGATCTGACGCCCGGCCATCTGCGCCGGGCTCAGTCCGAGCCTGTCGGCCTCCGCGCGCGTCCGTGCCCGCAGCTGCTCGCGCAGGGCTTCCATGCGCTCGCGCGAGGCGATCTCGGCGACGTGCAGGCCGGCTCCCACCACCGCGGGGAGGTCGGCGGGCAGCCGGCCCGCCGTGGCGAACAGCACCTCGTGACCGGCCGCGCGGAACGCCCAGGTCAGTGGGACGGTGGCGAAGGTGTGGCCGTGTCCGGGCGAAGTGGTGACGAGGATCCGCACGTCGCTACGCCCACCAGTCCCGGACGCCACCCTCGTCGCAGCCGAACTGGCGCCAGATCTTGCCGTCCTTGACCACGTAGGAGCCGACCGCGACGATCTCCTCGCCCTTGATGCGCATGGCGCTGCGGGTCATGATCTGGTCGTCGCTGTGCACGTACTCCAGCACACCGAGGAACTCGGGGTCGAGGTCCTCGTACTTCTCCATCAGGTCGCTGATGGCCTCCTTGCCCTCCAGAACGCCCTGGAAGCGCAGGGACTTCACCTCCGGGTGGTAGGTCTGCATGAGGCCTTCCTTGTCGTTGGCCATCATGCATTCGATCTGCCGGCGGAAGACCGGGTGCAGGGCGGAGAGGTCGGTCATGTCTGCCTCCTGAGCGACGGTTGTGTGCCCGGCGCGCCCGCCGCGGCAGGACCACTGTCGGATCCGTGGCCGGTGCCGTCTGCTCAATTCGGAGCAGCGCAGGCCCGCGGGGCGCGCCCATGCTCCCGGTATGACGACAGACGCTCGCGCCGCGACGGAACCGCACCGGCAGCCGCTGGACAACGACGCCATCGAGCAGCTGATCCTGGTTGCCGGCGGCCGGTCCGCGTCCGTACGGACGGTGGTCGAGGAGCTCGGGGCCGAGCGGGTCTGTGCCCTGCTCGCGGACGAGGTGTCCTTCCGCGCCGACATCCCGGTCATGGACCTGTTCGACTCGCCGCTCGCGCTGCAGTTCGACATCACCCACGGCGACCTGCGGGTCGGCCATGTCGTCGAGGCCGTCCACGGGGAGCCGGTGCGCCTGTACCCCGGGGTCAGCGACCGGGCCGCGATGGTCATCGAGTACGACCTGCTGGACCTGGTCGACGATCTCTTCGGCCCGGCCGGGGGCCGGCGGGCCGGACGACGACGGCTTGTGCCCGCGTTCGAGAAGGCCGCGAGCCCGCGGCCCGACCTCACGATGCCGAATGTGACCCGGTCGGCCGGACAGGCGGCCGCCGCGGTGCTCGCCGGCATCGACCGGCCCGCCGACCTCGGCGCCCTCGCCACCCGCTACTACTCGGACAAGTGGGGCAGCCTGCACTGGTTCACGCCGCACTACGAGCACCACTTCGCCGATCTGCGGGACAAGCCGGTGCGTGTGCTGGAGATCGGTGTCGGCGGTTACACGACGACGACGTTCGGGGGCGGCTCGCTGCGCATGTGGCGCCGCTTCTTCACCCGTGGCCTGGTGTACGGCCTCGACCTGTTCGACAAGACGGTGGCCGACCAGCCCCGGGTCAAGACCCTGATCGGCAGTCAGGCCGACCCCGGCCGCCTGGAAGCGATCGCCACGCGGTACGGCCCGTTCGACGTGATCATCGACGACGGAAGCCATGTCAACGCGCACGTCCTGATCTCGTTCCGCACCCTGCTGCCCCATCTCAGGCCGGGCGGCCGCTATGTGATCGAGGACCTGTGGACCGCGTACTCGCCGTCCTATGGAGGGGTCGCGGGTCCTTCAGCGGGGCCGGGAACCTCCGTCGGGCTGCTGAAGGAGCTGCTCGACGGGCTCCACCACGAGAACCACGGCAAGCCGGACGGCATCGGCGCCCAGGTGGTCGGCGTGCATGTGTACCACAACCTCGCGGTCGTCGAGAAGGGCCGCAACGAGGAGGGCGGCGTCCCGGAGTGGTGCAGCGAGCCGCATCCCGGCCAGCGGTCGGCGAGCGCTCAGGACGGGGGGGACGACCGTGCCGCCGACTGAGCCGCCGGTACCGGCGCGGGCAGTCGACCCCGCGGACGGCCCCGGCCGCATGGCCAGCTACGCCCAGGGGGTACGGGTGCCCGCCGGGGCGGATCTGCTCTTCATCAGCGGCCAGGCGCCGCAGACCGCCGACGGACACGTGCCCGAGACCTTCGACGAGCAGTGCCGCCTCGCCTGGGACAACGTGATCGCGGTGCTCACCGCCGCAGGAATGACGGTGCGCAATCTGGTGAAGGTGACGGTGATCCTGGCCGGTCCGCGGTACCGCGAGTCCTGCTCCCGGATCCGGCGCGAGGTCCTCGGCGACCATCGTCCGGCCATGCTCTACACCTTCGCCGACCTCTGGGTCGACTCCTGGCTGTTGGAGATCGAGGCCGTCGCCGCGGGCTGACCGCGTTCCGTCCTTCTCCGCCCTTCCGCCCTCTCACCCCGCAGGAATCTGACATGACGAAGCCCGAGGCGTTCAACGTCCTTCGCAGCGAGGACAGCGGCGAACTCGTCGTCGTCGCCGACTTCGCCGCGACCGGCAGACAGGCCGCCAACTTCCACGACCTGGTCAAGCTGCTCGACACCGGCCACACCATCTGGGAGACCGCCCCGGTGCCCTGGGGCCAGGAGGCCGGCATGACCGGCCGTGACCAGGCCGAGCGCTGGCTCGACGGCATCCGCGGCAGCGGCCTGAAGGTCCGTGCCCTGCTGGGCTTCTGCGGCGGAGGCATCTACGCGGGCGTCATGGCCGACCGGATCGCCGAGTGGCAGGACAGGCCCCGCCTGGTGCTGTTCGATCCGGGGTTCGCCGAGCGCCACATGCTGACCGAGCACGTGGAGGGGTTCTACCGCCGGCTCGCCAAGGCGTTCACCGAGGAGCAGCTGGCCGACGGCCGCCGCCGTGTCGCCGAGGCCGCAGCCGCCACCGGTGCGCTGGAACTGGCCGACCGGCTCGGCGAGTTGTTCCGCGACGAGCTGCGGCCCGCCATCGTGCGCGCCGGGTGGAGCGAGCGGGCCGCCGAGGACGGCGCCGACCTCGTCAACGGCTATCTGCACTGGCTGGCCGGCGCCATCGACCTCGATCCGCGCCCCGCCTGGCGCAGCGCCGACGTGCTCAACTCCGCCACCGCCGGCATCGGCCTGCACATCATCCCGGAACCCCAGCGCTCGGCCCTGTTCGGCTCCGCCCGCTTCTTCGACGTGCCGCACGGCGACCTGCTGCGCACCGCAGAGGTGGCCGAGGCCGCCGACAGGTTGCTGGCCCGGTCCGCACAGCCGTGTGCGGACGCTCAAAAGTGACCAGACCCGCGCGCCGTCGCACCCGGAGCATGGCCTTCGCCCCGTGCGGCACGCCCGAGAGGAGACGCCGTGGACGACACACCTCGGAGGGGCCCTGCCCCCCTACTGCGCTCCCTGGCCGACTTCCTCACGGGGCCCGAGATGGTCGAGGCGGTCTTCGCCTGCTGGCCGACGATCCCGCTGCCCCCCATTTCCTGCATCCCATCCACGGCAACCGACACCGAAGAGGCGGACCATGAGTAAGCGCGTCACCGGAGCCTTCACCTTCGACACATGGGAGGGCGACGAGGTCATCCGATGGGACGAGGCGCAGGCCCAGCGAAGGAAGGGCGCGAAGACCTTCACCGGAGAGATGACCGGCACCAGCGTGCTGGAGGCCATCATGTGCGGGGTGGAAGGCGGTCCGGCCGTCTACGTCGCGATCGAGAAGCTCGACCTGGAGTTCCACGGCATGAAGGGAAGCTTCATGCTGGCGCACCGCTCGATGGCCCACGGCGACGACCACCGCAAGTCCCTGGACATCGTGCCCGGTTCGGGCACCGGCGACTTCAAGGGCATCTCCGGCACCGCGGAGATCCTGCCGGGGCACGACTTCGTCGTGGACTACGACCTTGAGTCCTGAGGCGGCGGTGGCGCCGCTCACCGTGCCCGACCTGCTGCGCCACCGTGCGCGCGTGCAGCCGGACGGCGTGGCCATCGTGGTCGACGGCGCCGCCGAACTGACGTACCGGGACTGGGAGGAGCGTTCCAACGCCCTCGCTCACCGGCTGCTGGCCGACGGTGCCGGCCGGGGCGAGAGGATCGGGCTGTTCTTCGGCGGCATGGAGTGGGTCGAGTACGCCGTCGCCTACTTCGCGGTGCTGAAGTCGGGGGCGACCGCGGTGCACCTCAACGCCGACCAGCCGGCCGGGGAACTGGCTCGGCGGATGACGGTGGCCGAGGTGTCCCGGCTCCTGCACGCGCCGGGCCGAACCGCACCCGCCGCCTGGTCCGGCCGGACACTGGCCACGGACGCGCTCGCCGGCGCCGACCGCACTGATCCCGGTGTGGCGATCGCACCGGAGGACCTCGCGGACGTGGTGTTCACCTCAGGCACCACCGGGCCGGCCAAGGCGTACACCATTCCGCACGGCAACGCCGTCTTCGGCCGAAAGCCCGAGGCGATGGACGCCTTCGGCTCGGCCTCGTATCTGCTGACCACGCTGCAGATCGCCACCGGCAGCAGCGCCAGCGCGCTGAACATCGCCACCATCGCCAAGGTCGTCACGGTGTTGGCCCCGCCGGGTGACATCGACCGCAGCGGACAGCTCATCGAGAAGTACCGCGTCGGCATGGTCGCGATCAACCCGTGGATCGCCAACCAGATGGTGCTGGCCCGGCTCCACGAGACGTACGACCTGTCGTCCGTCGGGATGTTCGCCTGCGGCTCGGCGCCGTTGCCGCCCGCCCGCGCCCGGCAGCTGCTGGAGATGGTGCCCGGCGTACGCATCACCAGCGCCTGCTCGCAGTCGGAGGCGAGCCCCGCGCTGTGCGTGAATGTCTTCGACCCCGAGTACCCGCTGTCGGTCGGACAGCCGACACCGGTCACCGAGCTGCGCGTGGTCGACGAGGACGGCACCGACCTGCCGACGGGCCGGGTCGGCGAGATATGGCTGCGCCATCCGGCCCCGAAGCGGCTGTACCTCGGCCTGCCCGAGGTCAACGAGCGGATCAAGGCGGACGGTTGGTACCGCACGGGGGACCTGGGGCACCTCGACGACGAGGGCCGACTGCACTTCTTCGACCGTCGTGCCGACGCGGTGCGTACCGCCGGAGGACCGGTTTCCACGCTGGCCGTCGAGGCGGCCCTGTACGAACACCCGGCCGTGATCGAGGCCGCCGCCTTCGGCGTCCCGGCCGGTTCCCCCGTCCAGCAGGTGGCGGCCGCGGTGGTGCTCGACCCCGCGCACGACGCCACCGATCTCGACGCGCATCTGGCCGCGCGGCTCGACACCGGTCACCGCCCGGTGCGGGTGCTCGTCCTGGACGCGTTGCCGCGCAACTCGCAGAACAAGGTCCTCAAACGCGAGCTGCGCGAGCGCTGCGGCTGACCCACCACCCACAAGGGGGCTCCCGCCCGGGAGCCCCCTGTTCCATCCCGCCCTGAGGAGAACCCCCATGACTTCACCGACCCCGGTCGCCGCCGGGGGCGCGGATCCCCGCCGCTGGCGCGCGCTCGCCGTCCTGCTGACCGCGAGTCTCGTCGACGTCATCGACGTCACGATCGTCAACATCACCATGCCCACCATCCGGAAGGACATCGACGCCTCCTACAGCGCGCTGCAGTGGGTGAGCGCCGGATACGCCCTCGCGTTCGCGGTCGGGCTGATCACCGGTGGCCGGCTCGGGGACATCTACGGCCGTAAGCGCGTCTTCCTGATCGGCATCGGCGGCTTCACCGTCGCCTCCACGCTGTGCGGCGTGGCCGGCGACCCCGGCCTTCTGATCGCGGCGCGGGTGCTGCAGGGCGCCTGCGCGGCGTTGATGGTGCCCCAGGTGCTGTCGACCATCCATGTCACCTTCCCCATGGAGGAGCGGGGCAAGGTGTTCGGCCTGTTCGGCTCGGTCATCGGCATGGGGGCCGTGCTGGGGCCCCTGGTCGGGGCGGTGCTGACCCAGGGCGATGTGTTCGGCCTGAGCTGGCGCGCGGTCTTCCTGCTGAATCTGCCGATCGGCCTGGCGGGGCTCGTCTTCGGCATGCGCCTGATCGGTGAGTCGAAGGCCCCGCAGGCACTGCGCCTGGACCCGGTGGGCATCGTGCTGGCCAGCGCCGGGCTGCTGATGCTGCTCGTGCCGCTCACCCGGGGCCGCGAACTGGGCTGGCCCGCCTGGAGTTTCGCGCTGATGGCCGGCAGCTTCGTGGTCTTCGCCGGCTTCGTGCTGTACGAGCGCGTCAAGAGTCGCCGCGACGGCTCGCCGCTGGTGGAGTTGTCGCTGTTCCGGGTGCGCAGCTTCGCCGCCGGTATCGGCATCCAGCTGGCCGTCAGCATGGTCTGCGGCATCTTCTTGATGGTGTGGACGCTCCACCTCCAGCTCGGTCTGGGCTACAGCCCGCTGAAGACGGGCCTGACCGGCACCCCCAACGCGATCGCCACGTCGGTCGCCGCGGTGCTGGCGATGCAGAAACTGGCGCCCCACGGCCGAAAGGTGCTGCAGGCCGGTGCGCTGATCATGGCCGCGGGGGCCGCACTGTTCGCCCTGGAAGCCCGGCACTACGGCAGCGGCATCGGTCCCTGGGCCATGGTGCTGCCGCTCGCGGTGATGGGAGCCGGTACGGGACTGATCATCACACCGCTGACCGGTTCGGTGCTCTCCCAGGTGCCGTTCCAGCACGCGGGCTCGGCCTCCGGCCTGATCAACACGACCAACCAGCTGGGCATCGCGCTGGGCCTCGGGCTGTCCTCGGTCACCTTCTTCGACGTTCTGGACGGTGCCGGTGCCGGTGTTTCGCCGGCGACGGCGTTCAACGACGCCTTCGTCAATTCCCTGTGGTGGGTGGTCGGAGGTCTGGGCGTCGCGTTCCTGCTGATGCTGGCCCTGCCACGGCTCCCTCAGCCGCCTGTCGGCATGATGCCGGCCGCCGAGGCCGAGGAGGGCGAAGCACCGGTGACGGCCTGAGCCGGCCACGGGACACGGACGGCGAGGGGCTCCGGTGGAGTCCCTCGCCGTCTCTGCCGGCGTGCGTCAGGTGTTCGTGGAGGAGGTCGCCGAGGACGCGGCGGGCGGCGCGCCCGCGCGGCGGGGCGTCAGGGACGGCGCGGCTTCCACGAGGGCTCGGGTCCACTGGTGCCGGGGAGCCGTCAGTACGCGTGAGACCGGCCCTTGTTCGCACACCCGGCCGTCGGCCAGGACGAGGACCCGGTCGGCGATCCTGGCGAGGACGCCGAGGTCGTGGGTGACGAACACCAGGGCGAGGCCGAGGCGTTCACGCAAGTCGTCCAGCAGGTCGAGCACCGCCGCCTGGACCCGGGTGTCCAGGCTGGCGGTGACTTCGTCGCACAGCAGCACGTCCGGGCGGGCCGCGAGGGCCCGGGCGATGGTCACCCGCTGGCGCTGGCCGCCCGAGAGCTGCCCCGGCCAGCGGGCGGCCACGGAGGCGTCGAGACCGACGAGTGACAGCAGCCGGGTGACTTCGAGCGCGGCCTCGGCACGGCTCATGCCCTGCAGCTTCCGCAACGGCCGGGTGAGCGCGGCCTCCACCGTGCGGCGCGGGTTGAGGGAGAGGGACGCGTCCTGGGCGATGAGCTGGATCCTGCGCAACTGTTCGGTACTCCGGTCCCGCAGCCGCGCCGGCACGACTTCCCCCGCGAGAGCCACGGTGCCCCCGTCGGGCCGGTGATGACCGCTGACACAGCGTGCGAGCGTCGTCTTTCCGGCACCGGACAATCCCAGCAACGCCAGACACTCCCCCGCCGCCACGTCGAAGGAGATCCCCTCGGCGATCACGGACTGCCGGCCGTGCCCGGCTCGCAGCTCCCGCACGCTCAGCAGCGGGGGCCCACCGGACGCGGACGCCACGGCAACGGACTTACCCGCCACGGAGGTTGAGGCGAGACCTGCGTCCACCGCTGCCGGCCCCGCGGCGCACTCGGCGGCCGCCGGCCCTTCGGCGGCCGGCCCGGGCCCCGCGGGCGCGAGGGCCCGGTCGATCGTCGGAGCCGCCCGGAGCAGTTGGGCCGTGTACGCCGACTCCGGGTCGGTGAAGGCCCGGGACAGGGCCGTGTCCTCCACGATACGGCCGTCCCGCATCACCACCAGCCGGTCGGCGAGGTGTGCGGCGGCCGGCAGCTCGTGCGTGATCAGCACCAGTGTCAGTCCGTGCTCGGCGACGAGTTCGTCGAGCTGGTCGAGGACCCTGCGCTGGGCGAGGACGTCGAGACCGGTGGTCGGCTCGTCCAGGATCAGGACCGTCGGTTGCGGTGCCAGCGCCCGGGCCAGCGCGAGCCGCTGCTGCTGGCCGCCGGAGAGCTGGTGCGGGAACCGTCGCCGGAACGCGCGGTCGGCGGGCAGCCCGACCCGTTCGAGGAGGTGCCCGACGATGTCGGCCTCGGCACGCGCCACGGCCGTCTCGGCGATCTGCGCGCCGACGCGGAGATGGGGGGTCAGATGTGCGGGAGGGTCCTGCGGCAGGTAGGACACCGTTCTGCGCCGCACCGCCCGGACGGTGGACCCGTCGAGCGCCAACATGTCGTGACCGGCGAGCCGCACCTCCCCGCCGGCCACGTGCAGCCCCCTGCGCGCCACGCCCAGCAGCGCGTGGGCGAGCGTGGTCTTGCCGGAGCCGGACTCGCCGACCACGGCGACCCGTTCGCCCGCGGCGACCGCGAAGGAGACCCTGTCCAGGACCGCTCGGTCCGCCGCGTCCCGTACGGTCAGCTCCTGTACGGCGATCACGACGGGATCCGCGCGGTGAGCCGGTCCAGCAGCAGGTTGGCCGAGACGGTGAGGCAGGACAGGGCGACGGCGGGCAGGACGACGCCCCAGGGCGAGAGGGTGATGCCCTCGATGTTCTCGCTGATCATGGCTCCCCAGTTCGGTTCGCCCGGGCCGAATCCGAGGAATCCGGCCGAGGCGGTGATGAAGATGGCGATCGCGAACCGGCTTCCGGCGTCCGCGAGGATGGGGCGGGCGATGTTGGGCACGATCTCCCGTGCCATGACGGTGAACGGGCCGTCGCCAAGGGCCATGGCCTGCTCCACGTACCCCGTGCGCATCACGGTCAGGGTCGCCGCACGGGCCACCTTGGAGACGAAGGGCACCCCGGTGATCAGGACCGTCGCGAACAGCACGGGCCCGGAGTAGCCCCAGCCGTGCAGCAGGACGAGCAGCGACAGCACCGGGGGAATCACCAGCAGCAGGTTGGCCGTCCGCGACAACACGGCGTCCACGGGTCCCCGGAAGTAGCCGGCCACCAGGCCCACGGCCGTGCCCAGCACCATGGTGGCCACCGTGCCGAGCAGCGGCAGCACGACCAGGTCCCGCCCACCGCACAGGAACCGCGCCCACACGTCCCGTCCGGCGCCGTCGGCGCCCAGCGGCAGGCCCGGGGCCCGCACCGCGTACGGCACGGAGACCACCCGGGCCGGATCGTGTCCGGCGAACAGCGGCCCGGCCAGCGCCACGGCGAGCACGGCCACCAGCGGCAGCAGCGACAACCATGCCGCGATACGGCGCGTCATGAGGCACTCCTCAGTTTCGGAGTGGCCACAGCGGCGAGCACGTCGGCCAGTGTCAGGCAGGTGACGGTCACCATGGCGAGCAGCAGCCCCACGCCCTCCAGGACGGGCGTGTCGTGGTGCTGTACGGCGCCGACCAGGGTCTCGGACAGACCCGGATAGCCGAACACCCGCTCGACCACGGCCGTGCCTCCGAACAGGGCGGCGATCAGCCAGGCGAAGGCCTGCACGCACGGCGCCACCGTGGCGGGCAGCAGATGACGCAGGATCACCCTGCGTTCGGGCAGCCCGGCAAGCCGTGCCGCCTCCACGTACGGGGCGGCGTCGGCGTCGAGGACCGCGGCGCGCACGATCCGGCTCGCCCAGGAAGCCGAGAACAGGGTGAGGGACAGCACGGGCAGCACCAGGATCTCCGGGCGGTCCAGCGGTGTGCCGCCGAAGGGCACGAGCGACACCGCCGGCAGGAGCCGCAGCCCGGTGCCCAGGAGCAGCACCAGCAGGACGGCCGTGACGAACTGCGGCACCGACACGATCGCGACGGCGGCCCCCGACAGCAGCCGGTCCGTTCGGCTGCCCGGCCGCATCCCGGTCAGCAGTCCGAGCGCGACGGCCAGCAGCACGGTGGCGAGGACAGTGAGGCCGACCAGCAGGCCCGTGTCGAGAAAGGGGGTGACCACCACGTCCAGGACGGGTCTGCGGTCGTACAGGCTCCGGCCGAGATCGCCGCGCACCGCCCGGCCCGCCCACTCCAGATACTGCTGGACCAGCGGCCGGTCGAGACCGTACTCGGCCCGCACCCGGGCGACTTCGGCGGTGGTGGCGCCGGCGCCGAGCGAGGCGCTCGCTGCGTCCCCGGGCACCATCTGGGAACCGGCGAACAGCAGGGCCGAGGCACCGAGGAGGGTCCCCAGCGCCCCGGCCAGCCTGCGGCCCACCGCGGCCGCCGGCCTCATCCTGCCGTGGCGGTGCCGAACACCGGCATCGCGCCGATGCGAACGACGCCCTTCAACGGGATCCGAGTCGCGTCGAGCTGGTCCTGGAAGGCCCAGATGATGTCGCCACCGTTGTCGTAGAAGTCCCGCTCGATCTTCTTGAAGGCCTCGGCGCGCCGGCCGTCGTCGACGATCCGCTGGGCGGCCGCGAGCTGCTTGAAGTGGTCCGGGCCGGCGCCGGTGACGTTGAAGAAGGCTCCCTTGGAGGTGGTGGCGGCCAGGTGCAGCGGCGCCGGGCGGTTGGCGTAGTAGAAGGCCTGGAACGGCTGCTTCGTCAGGGACGCGAGGTCGGCGTAGTAGGCGTCGGCCGGCACGTTCTGGAGGGTGAGCTTCACCCCGACGTCGGACAGCTGCTGGGCGAAGAGCCGGGAGGCGTCGGTCATACCGGGCACGATCTCCGACGTCCGCAGCGTCAGCTTGGTGACGCCGGCCTCCCGCAGCAGCTTCCTGGCCTCCGCCACGTCGCGCTGTCGGGCCGGCAGGTCCGTGGCGTAACCGGGCAGGCCCTCGCCGACCACGTCGTCGGCGACCCGGCCGTTGCCGAGCAGCGCGGTGTCGACGAGTTGCTTGCGGTCGATCGCCAGTCGCAGGGCCTTGCGCACCTTCGGGTTGTCGAACGGCGCGATGGTCTGGTTCATCGAGAAGCTGAGCGCATTCGCACTGGCGAGGCCCGACCGCACGACGGTGATCGCCTTGTCGGTCTTCTCCGCGGCCGCGCCGACGGCGCTGACGCCCACGGCGTAGTCGGCCTGGCCGCCCTTGACGGCGTTCAGCCGGGCGGCCGGATCGTCGATCCTGAGCAGTTCCAGGTGCTTGATCGCGGGCTTGCCGCCCCAGTACGTGTCGTTGGCGACCAGCCGGACGTTCCCGCCGTCGATGCCGTCGAGCTTGTAGGGGCCGGAGCCGGCGTCCTTGCTGAAGTCCGTGGTCCCGGCCGGGAAGACGGGCGAGTACGTGGCGAGCACCGCCTCACGGAAGTCACCGCGGGCCTGCTTCAGCGGCACCTGCAGCGTGTGCGTGTCGACG
Organism: Streptomyces sp. NPDC052109; assembly: GCF_040680195.1. NCBI lineage: Bacteria > Bacillati > Actinomycetota > Actinomycetes > Kitasatosporales > Streptomycetaceae > Streptomyces > Streptomyces sp. NPDC052109. Next base: position 37,841 of record NZ_JBFAWF010000015.1, read on the forward strand.
ACCTTGATGTGGGCCAGGTCGACGTCGGCGAAGACGGACGCGCGGTTGCTGGGCGGAGCACCGACGGTGCGCAGGCTGTAGGCCACGTCCGCGGCCGTCACGGGTCGCCCGTCGTGGAACGTGACTCCGTCGCGCAGCGTGATCGTCCACTTCGTGCCGTCGGCGTTCGGCGTCACCGAACGGGCCAGCTTGTAGGTGTACTTGTCGCCCTCCAGGCTCATCAGGCTGTCGTAGAGGTGGAACATCACCATGGAGCTCAGGCCGTTGCCGACGGCGCGCGGGTCGGTGCCGGTCGCCTTCGTCGGATCACCTACGGCGATCTTCAGCGTGTCCACCGCCCGTGGCTTCGCCGCGGTCGCCTGCGAGGCGGAGTCGTCCGAGGAGCAGGCCGTGAGCATGCCACTGCCGACAGCCGCAGCCAGGACCATGGCACCGGCACCCCTCAGCAGGGACCGTCGGCGCAGCGGGGAAGAGGAGGCAGGCATGGTGGTGAGCTCCCGTCTGGACGTGGGGTGTTCGTGTGCTGTGCACAGGAGCGTCACATCCGCTGCCGACGGGGGCTGCTCAATACTGACCAGACCCGGCGCTGTCCGGCCCGGAACTGTGGCGGTGAGTCAGACACGCACCGCCCGACGCCGCGAGAGAGGCCGGACCATGAACGTCACGGACACCATCAAGGACATCCTGGTCACCGACGTTTTCGTCGAAGTGCCGGTCGACCAGATGAGGGACGACGAGAGCCTGCGGGATGTCTACGGACTCGACTCGCTCGGGTTCGTCGAGTTGCGTGCGCAGTGCGAGAGCCGGTTCTCGGTGACCATTCCCGCCGACGACTTCACTCCTGAGCACTTCCACACCATCGCCGACGTGGCCGCCCTGGTCGAGCGGCTGAAGAGCTCCTCCCCGGCACGGTGACCGGTGGCCTCGCACGCGGGCCCGGAGGACGTCTGCGTCACCGGCCTGGCCTGGTCGACGCCGCTCGGCGACACGTTGGAGGGGGTGTGGTGCCGGCTCCTCGCCGGGGAGACGGGACTACGTGAGACGCCGTCCGCCTTCCCGGTCCGTACTCCGCTGGCCGGGACGGTGCCAGGGCTGCCGCTCGGCGAGTCCGCCGCGCGGCGGCAGAGGGCCCTGACCGTCTCCGTCCTCGAGGCGGCCTTCACCTCCGCCGGCCTCGACCCCGCCGACGCGGGCGTACGGGTGGTCCTGGGCACGAGCTACGGGCCGCTGCTGGACGAGCCGTTCGCCGCGGCGGACGACTGGGCGGTGGACGCCGCCCGGCACGTGGGCCATCCGCACCGGCCGGTGGTGGTCGCGACGGCCTGTTCCGCGGGGGCCGACAGCGTCCTGGTCGCGGCCGCGCTGCTGCGCTCCGGGCAGGCGGACATCTGTGTGGCGGGCGGTGCGGATGTCCTGACGCCCGGCAAACGGCTGGGACACTCCGCACTCGGCACGCTCAGCCCGGACGCCCTGCGGGCCTTCGACGTACGGCACAGCGGCACCGTGCTCGGCGAGGGTGCGGCTCTGCTCGTCCTCGAACGCGGCGCGTCGGCGCGGCGGCGCGGGGCACCGGTGCGGGCCGTGCTGCGCGGGACCGGCTCGGCCAACGACGCGGCCGGCCTGACCACGCCGGACCCGTCCGGGGACAGCGTGGTCCTCGCCGTGCGGCGCTCTCTGGCGGACGCCGGCCGCACCGCCGAAGAGGTGGCGGTGGTCAACGCGCACGCCACGGGGACCCCGGTCAACGACGCCGTGGAGAGCGTCAGTCTGCGTCGGCTGTTCTCCGGGGTGACCCGCCCGCCCCTCGTCTTCGCGACAAAGGGAGCGCTCGGGCACAGCCTGGGTGCCACCGGTGCGATCGAGGCGGTCTCCGTGATCCTCGCGCTGCGCGACCGCAAGGTGCCGCCCGTCGTCGGCCTGGCGGAGCCGCTGCCCGAGTTTCCGCTGCCGACGGCCGTCGGCGGTGCGCAGAGCTTCGACGGTGCCCTCGGCGCCAGCCTGACCATCGGGTTCGGTGGATTCAACAGCTGTCTCCTCTTCGAGAGGGGTGCCGCATGACCGCGTTCACGGTGACCGCGGTGGGGTCGGTCAGCTCCGGCCGTCCCGCCCAACTCGCGCACAACAAACCGTCCTTCTTCGCCGACCCGGTCGCCTGGCTGGTCACGGCCGCGGTGGACGAGGCCCTGCGCGCCGCGGCCGACGACCTCAGCGCCGCACCCGACCGGGTCGGAGTCATCACCCTGAGCAGCACGTGTTCGGCGCTCACCATGACGGCACTCGCCGACTCGGCGCAGCGGGGCCGGATCTCGCCGCTGCGCTTCGCCGGTGCCAATCCCGGGGTGCTGGCGGGCCTGCCGTGCATCCGCTGGAAGTTCCGGGGCCCCACGCTGGCCCTGGCCATGGACCCGGCGCACGGACTGGATCCGGCCGCCGCGGTGACCGCCGCGTGGCTGGACGGCGGACAGGCCTCGCACGTGCTGCTCGCCGTCCACCTCGTGCGGGACGGCGTCCACACGTCACGGTGCGCGGTCGTCCGGCCCGCGTCCCGCCCGACAGACGGCCGGGCGGAGCTCGATCAGCTGCTCGTCCCCGACCCAGGTGAGTGATCCCGTGCCGAGTGAGCCCGTACCCGTCCGTCCCTCCGCCCTGCCGTTCGGCTGGGACGACGTGGTGTCCCTGCTGGACCGCAGCGTCGATCTGTCCTCCTCCCGCCCCGGTCCTCCGCTCGCCGACGTCGCCGCGGACATCTCCCGTCTGCGGCTGCCGCCCGGCACACCGGTGATCCTGTCCCTGTCGAACAGCCGCCGGCTGCTGGAGCACTACTTCGCGGTGCTGCTGGCCGGAGGTGTTCCGCTGACCGTGTCCCCCGCCACGCCCTCGGCCCGGATCGCGGAGCTGGCCCGGCGGGTGGCGGCCGGCGCGGTGATCGGCACGCGGGTGGACCCTGCCCGGCTGGGGGCGTCCGGCGCCGCCCGCACGGCCGGGGACGCCGCCGCCGTGCTGCTCGAGGGGGGAGCCGCGGCGGGCCCGTCGTACCCGTCCGGCAGCGCGCTGCTGCTGACGTCGGGGACCTCGGGGATGTTCAGCGTCTGTCTGCACCGCGTGGACTCCCTGGTGCGCAACGCGTCCCGGCATGCGGCGGCGGTGGGCCTGAGGGCCGATGACACGATGCTGGTCAGCCTGCCGTTGTTCTACTCGTACGCGGTGGTCGCGCAGGCCATGGCCGGCCTGGTCACCGGCGCCCGTCTGGTGATCTCCGGGCCGCCCTTCTCGCCCGCCGAGTACCCCAGGCTGCTCTCCCGGCACGGGATCAGCAGCTCGTCGATCACTCCGACCATCGCCAGGCTGCTGCTGCACCGCGGCGAGCGGCTCCCGCGGGAACTGCGCATGCTGACGGTGGGCGGCGACCGGCTGGCGGCCCGTCATGTGGCCGGTCTGCGGGCCGCCCTGCCCGACACCGAGCTGTACGTCACCTACGGGCTGACCGAGGCCGGCCCCCGCGTGGCCACCCTGGCCGCGCACCGGGAGCCGGAGCACCGTTTCGACTCCGTCGGGCTGCCCGTGCCGGGCGTCGGGGTTTCTCTCCGGGACGTCGCCGACGGCGCCGGCGAACTGCTCGTGCACACCGACACCGCCCTGGTCGCCAAGATCGGCGATCCCACGGGCGGTCGCTGCCTCGTCGGCCCGGGCGTGGTGGCCACCGGCGACCGCTTCCGGATCGACGGGGACGGCTACCTCCGCTTCCAGGGCCGTCTGTCGGACTTCGTCGTGGTGCGCGGCGAGAAGGTGTCGCTCTCGGCGGTGCGCGAACACGTGCAGACGCTACCGGGCGTGGTCGACTGCGCGACCTCGGTCGGTGACGAACGGGACGGCTCGGCCCAGTACACGCTGTCGGTGCGGCTGGACCCGGCCACCGCCGGCGGCCGGAGCGCCGCCGAGCGGATCCGGCGGTCCGTGCTGTCCTTCCTGCTCCCTGCCGAGCGGCCCAGCGAGCTGCGGATCGAGACGGCCGACCAGGCGGTGTTCCGCAAGTAGGGGCAGGCGGCGACGGCGGGCCCTCGGTCCTGCGGGGACCCGCCGTCGTACGCCCGTCTCAGCGGGGCCGCTCGGCCAGCGTCAGCCGTATCGGCTGCCCGATCCGGTACGTGCCGTCGCCCGAGCGGAATCGCTCCAGGTGACCGGCTGCCGCGGCCAGCACCTCGGGGTGCCGCCGCGCCGGGATGCGTTCCCACGTGGCCCGCTGGCCGTGCGACCAGGACCAGGCGCGCCACTGTTCGAGGTCGCGGAAGACGACGTCCAGTGCGAAGGTCGTGCTCCGTACGGCGTCGAAACCGGCTGATCGGAGCAGTTCCTCGACTCCCTCGTCGGTGTCGAACGGGCTCGCCGCCCGGAACGGGGAGGCCGGCAGGAAGTCGTGGAACACCTCCTCCAGCCAGCCTGAGGCGTGGTCCGAGAACGTGGACAGACCGAGCCGTCCGCCGGGCACGAGCAGATCACGCCATGCGCGCAAGGCGGCCAGGGGACCCGGCAGGAAGAAGATCACGAACGAGGCGGCGGCCACGTCGTAGGCGCCGCACGGCAGTTCCGGGGCGGCCGCGTCCATGCGTGCCACGTCGACCTGTTTCAGGCCACGTGCGCGGACCTCCGCGCGGGTCGCCTCGACCATGCCGGCCGACAGGTCGATCCCGGTGGCCCGGCCGCCGGGGCCCACCGCGTCCGCGAGGGCGAACAAGGCGGCCCCGCGCCCGCAGCCCAGATCGAGCGCGCGCTCCCCCGGCCGCGGCCGCAGTTCCCCGACCAGCCGTTCGGCGATCGGCGTGAACCACGGCACGCCGACGGAGTCGTACACGTCCGACACCCTGTCGAACACCGCTGCTATCTGCGCGCGCCGTTCGGACGCTCGCGCCAGGCCCATGCCTACCCCCCTCGTCACGGCCGCCCGTCGAGCGTGCTGCGCACGGTCAGCGGCTCCAGTTGGACAATGACCCGGGTCATCGGCGCGAGAGCCCGGTAGGGCTCCCCTCGGTACCGGTGCGACAACCGGTCCAGATGGGCTCCTGCGCCTTCGGTGGTGGTCCCCGTCAACCGGGTCTCGGCGTGGACCACGCGGTACATGTCGTGCGGGTCGATCAGTAACAGGCTGGCTCGGCGCTCCCGTTCGACATGGGCGAGCCAGTACGTTCCGCGTCGGCTGTTGAGCCAGAAGAAACCGTCCTGGAACTCGAACCAGGCCGGGGTCATCTTCACCCGGCCGTCCCGTCGCCGGGTACCGACCACGATGGGCAGGGGCTCGGCCAGGAACGCCGTCGTCGCTTCGCTGATCACTGGGACGGTCCTTCCGGCGGACGGGGACGCGTGGCGCACTCTCGCGCATGCTGCCCCGGCTCGAGGGCGCGGTCTGTGCAAGATTGAGCACTGTGGGGCTCCGTGCGGGGTCCACGATGAACGCACTGCACAGAGCTACGAAGGGGAGTTGGCTCGATGCCTCGTTACGCCGTTCTGCTCAAGGGGATCAACGTCGGTGGCAAGAAGAAGATCGCGATGGCGGAGCTGCGCGACCTGCTGTGCGAGCTGGGTTACGACGACGTCAGTACGTATCTGCAGAGCGGGAACGCGGTGCTCAGCAGTCCCGATGCCCCGGAACTGGTCGCGGACCGGATCGAGACCGGCATCAGCGAGCGCTTCGGCAAGGAGGTACGCTGCCTGATCCGCACCGGCGAGGAGCTGCGCGCCGTGATCGACGCCCATCCGCTGGCCGACGTCGCGGTGAAGCCCTCGTGGATGTTCGCCCTGTTCCTGTCGGCGCCTCTGGATCCCGGCCGGGTGGCCGCACACGACCCGAGGAGCCTGGCGCCGGACGAGGTGCGCCTGGGCAGTGGCGTCGTCTACCACTGGTGTCCGCAGGGCCCGTTGGAGGCACCGGACGTCAGCGCGTTCCTGGAGCGCCGGCACGCGGTCACGGTGACTGGCCGCAACTGGAACACGCTCGTCAAGCTTGCGGAACTGACCGCCTGACCCGGGGTGGCACGCCACCGGCCGCGTCCGGGAGGGCTCCCGTCCGCGGCCGGCCCGGAGCGCGGGTCAGGTGACGCCGCCGCGTTCGCCGTCCTCGGCCGGCAGGGCCGCGTCGGCCTCGCGCAGCTCCTCATCGGCGGTCTTCTCCACCCGGGCCATGGCCCGGCGCAGCAGAACGGGCGCCGCCACGGAGGTGAGGACGGCGATCAGCACCACGAGGGTGTAGGTCGTCGTCGTCAGGATCCCCAGGCGCAGCCCCACACCGGCGACCACGATCTCGACCGCGCCGCGGGCGTTCAGGCCCGCTCCGATGGCCACGCCCTCCCACCGGCTCAGTCCGCTCAGCCGGGCGCCGAGCGAGGCACCGGCCAGCTTGCCCGCCATGGCGAGGACCAGCAGCACCAGACCGGTGAGCGCGACGCGTGGGTCGCGCAGCGCGGTGAGGTCGGCCCGCAGCCCGGCGCAGGCCAGGAACAACGGCGCCAGGACGGCGAGGGTCACGTCGCGCAGTGCCGAGAGCCGGCGCGGATCGACCGCGGAGGCGATCAGCAGACCGGCGACGAAGGCGCCGAACACGGCCTCCAGGCTCAGCGCCTGCGCCGCCGCACCGCTGAGCAGGATGACGATGACGGCGACGGCGGACACCGGCCCGCTGTCGCCGCCCCGGTCCAGGCGCCGGAACAGGCCGCGGACAAGGGGACGGGCGGCGACGGCGACCGCCACGAAACCGGTCAGGCGGGCGGCCGCAACGCCGGTGGCGGCGAGGCTGAGGGATCCGGCGGCCATCGCGGACACCAGCGAGAGCAGGAACCAGGCCACCGCGTCGTCGACGGCGGCGGAGGCCATGATCAGCTGCCCGACGTCCCGGTGGAACAGATTCATGTCGGAGAGGGTCTTGGCGATGACGGGGATCGCGCTGACGCTGAGCGCGACGCCGAGGAACAGCGCGAAGGTGGTGCGGTGTGTGCCGTCGCCCACCAGCGAAAGCGGCACCAGGTAGCCGGCGGCGACACCCAGTCCGAGCGGGATCAGCAGGCCGGAGACTCCGACCCTGAGCAGCAGGCCCCGTCGGCGACGGATCAACCGGGGGTCCAGGTGCGCCCCGGCCACCCCGACGAGCAGCAGGACGGCGAACTGGCCGAGGGCGTCGAGGAGATGGGCCTGCTCCGCCCGTGCGGGCAGCAGCCACGCGGCCGCATCGGGGGCCGCCGCGCCGAGCACGGTGGGCCCGAGCAGGACACCGGTGGCCAACTCGCCCACGACAGCGGGCAGTCCCCACCGTCCGGCCAGCCGGCCCAGACAGAACGCCAGCGCCAGCAGCACCCCGGCCTGGAGGAGGAACAGCATCACCTGGTGGGGTGGCAGCGGGGGCGCCGCCCCGGACGCGAGGGTCGACATGGTCAGGCCACCATCGCCGATCCGGCCAGCGACCGCGTGGACCGGTCGCCATCGGCCATGAAGTCCAGCAGCCGCGGCTCGTGCAGCGCCAGGTAGCAGTCACCGGACCGGCTGACCAGGCCCGCCTCACGGAACCGCTTGAGAAAGTAGCCCACCCGCGACCGGGTGGTGCCCACCATCGCGGCGAGCTCCTCCTGGGTGATCCGCTCCTCGATGCGCAGCTGACCCTTCCCCCGGCGCCCCAGCTTACGGCCCAGATGCAGCAACACCGCGGCCAGCCGGTACTCGCTGTCCTCCGTCACGAACCCGGCGATCAGCTGCTGCTGTTCGAAGAGCCGGCCGGCCATGTAGTGCACGAGCTGCTCGCGCAGGCCGACATCCGACATCGCCGCCAGCACCTTGGCGGCGGACATGCGCCGCAGGACGACGGGGGTCATCGCGGTCACGGACTCGGCCCGCCCGTCCCGTACCAGACAGAGCTCACCGAACACGTCGCCCGCGCTGTAGATGTCCAGCAGGCACTCCTTGCCCTCGCGGGACGGCACGATCGCCTTCACGAGGCCCTGCTCGACCAGATAGATGCTGCGGTCGCGGTCGAGACAGCCGTAGACCGGCTCGCGGCGGGCGACCTCGATGGTCGAGGCAGCCAGGGCGTCGGAACGTATGAGGCGGGCAAGGGTCTCACCGAGACCCGCGGACTGCACGGTAATCAACGACAGCACTCCCCCGTGGAAGGTATGACTTCGCTTTCTTCGATGGGCTGCGCTATCACGCAATGGAGACTGGTCCTCACGGTCGTTCTCCCCCTCCGTCAGCTACTGGCTCCCGGATTTCCAGAGCGGGTGAAACCCTGCAGGTGGGGAATGCCCGGGACCGTCGTCGCGACCATAAAAAGCGGAGACCGCGCAGGCGGCTTTGCGGACTTCACGTCCAGCGCGGTGACCTCCGCCGGAAGTGTGCCTCGCCGCCGACCGGGCGGACCACTCTTTCGGGTGATGATTTGGTGCCATGGCGCGAAGCTGCCAGGTCGGAACTCACTGTGCTCTGTTCCGCGCCCGCGAAGTGCTCAGGAGTGAGCAGACGGTGCCGGAACGGCTCCGGGAGAGTGGGGCGCACCGTCGGTCCGAGAGGTAGTGATCAGGGAGTGGTCATGCGAGCTATTCTTCTGGCCGGCGGTGTGGGATCCCGGCTGTGGCCGGCCACCCGGGCGGTGTCGAAGCAGCTCATCCCGGTCTTCGACAAGCCCATGATCTACTACCCGCTGTCCACCCTGCTGCTGGCGGGGATCCGGGAGATTCTCCTCGTCACCACCCCCGAGGACCGTGCCCTGTTCCAGCGGCTGCTGGGTGACGGCTCCCAGCTCGGCGTGCGGCTGGAGTACGCGGTCCAGCCCCTCCCCAAAGGCCTGGCCCAGGCGTTGGTCATCGGCGCGGAATTCATCGGCGACGAGCCGGTCGTTCTCATCCTCGGTGACAATATCTTTCACGGAGTCGAACTCCGCGAGAAACTGCAGAAGTTCCACGCCCTGCGCGGTGCTCATATTTTCGCCCGCGCGGTTGAGGATCCGTCGTCCTACGGTGTGGTGGAATTCGACGAGTTGGGGTGCGCCCGCTCCCTGGCGGAGAAACCGTCCGCGCCCGCGTCGAGATTCGCCGTTCCCGGACTCTATTTCTACGACAACAGTGTCGTGGAGATCAGCCGAGGCCTGAAACCGAGCGCGCGAGGAGAACTGGAGATCACCGATGTCAACGCGGCTTACCTGGAACGGGGTGAACTGCGTGTCTCCGTCCTGGGCCGCGGGACGGCCTGGCTGGACACCGGGACCTTCGACTCCCTCGCCCGCGCCTCGGAGTTCGTACGGGTCGTCGAGGAACGCCAGGGACTGAAGCTGGGCTGTGTGGAGGAGGCCGCCTGGCGGGCGGGGTTCATCGACGACGTCCAGTTGCTCTCCCTCGCCGAGCCGCTCGCCAAGAGCGGCTACGGCCGCTATCTGATCGAGATGGTGGAGGAGGCGCGCCGCGGTCCGGCTGCGCACTCCCCGACGTCCCTGTCCGCACCCGGCGTTCACGGCAAGGTGCGGATGAGCGTATGACGGCCGCCGCCGGACACATGAGCACCCGGATCCTCGTCACCGGCGGGACCGTCACGACGGGAGGCGAACCGACGCACGCCGGGTCGGTGAACCGGCTGACGGCCGGGCACGACCAAGTGGTGCAAGTCGCGGAGTCGCACGGAGACCGCTCCATCGCCGACGGCGGCGCGTTCGCCCGTGACGGCGTGCCGGGCACACGGACTCGGTACACCGACGTACGGCGGGGTGCCGGCACCTGCGTCCATGTGCCGGCCGACGAGGCAGGGGCCGACGCCCCGAGGAGCCCCGGACGAGCGGCCGCCGTTCATCCCCCGCCCCCTGCCCGGCGACCGAGGCCGGCTCCGAGCTGCCGGCGCTCGCCCCTCACGGTACGCGCGGACGGGACGTCCGCGTCACCCGGCGCTCCGACCACCACGGACCGCGCCAGTTCCCGGACAAGACCAGCCGGCTCTTCGTCACCCGCCTGCCGGCCGGCGGCCCGGCCCCGCTCCACGGCGACGGGCTGCACCGGCGCGACCGGCTCTGCGCCGAAGTCCACTGCCGCCACGTCGAGTTGGTCCGCACGCGGGGACGAACCGTGCTGGTGTACGGCGGCGGCACCGACCCGGCCGACAGGGAGCCCACCGTCCGGCCGCGCCACGACGTCGAGCGCGGCCCGGCCGCCACGGCCGCCTGGTACCGGGACGGCTGCGCGTGGTGGAAACCGTCGGGGGCTCGGTGCCGTGCGTGAGCCGTCCGTCCCCGGCGCGTGGCGCACTGCCCCCAGGCCCTCGCCGACACCCGTGGCACCCTGCACAGGGACTTCCGGCCCGCGGCCGTCGCCGCCGCCACGGAACGACAGGCGTCGAAGACGGGTCCCCTGATCCGCGGCACAGATCACCGCCCATCAACGACCCACAGCACAGCGGAAATTTCGCCATCCCCTTTTCCGTGCAGAATTCTCATGAATTGCTCGGCGCAATTCGATCCCTTGACGCGCGAAATCTCCGCGATCTAGACTGAGATCGCGGCAGGAGATTAACACAAGTTAATTCCCGCTTTTCCTGATGGGGAGTCGGGAATCTACGTCCGCACGCTCATCGAATGCCGCGCAACGAGACGACACCCCCCACTGAAAGGGAATGATCGACCATGCGAGCACTGAAACGCGGAGTCGTCGCCATGGGTGCCACCCTGGCCGGACTCGCGCTGGCCGCGTCACCGGCATTAGCCGCGAGTCCCGCCGTCACGGTCACACCGGCCGGCGGCCTGTCGGACGGCTCCGTCATCAGCGCATCGGCCACCGGCTTTTCCGCCAACGCCCAACTCAATTTCGCGGAGTGCGCGGTCATCGGAAGCACCTCAACCATCGCATGTGCGAACGGAAATCAGCTCGCAGCGGCCGACACCAACGGCGCCGCTAGTGTTTCGCTGACCGTCCACAGCAGCTTCGACACCTACAACGCGGACGGCACACTGCGCGCCCACATCGACTGCACGACGAACGCGCAGGGCTGCTTCGTCGGCGTCCAGAACGCCGACTACTCGGAGACCGCGGCCGCCACGATCCAGTTCGGCTGATCTGAGAACGAGCGCTGTACTGGAACGCCCGGGAATTCCAGTACAGCGCTTCCGTCACGACCACACCAGGACCAGCCACGCACCCACAGCGGCCTCCCCTGGCCCGCTGCATGGACGCTCTTCATACCGTGGACGTGCCGATCGGCCCCGTGGACGGCCGGGCGAACACTCCCCCCGCCACCGCCGGCAAGAAGCCCTCGACAAGCGGCTGCACGGGCACCGGCGCAACGAGCCGGCAAGGGAGTCTCCTCTCCGAGCAGGTGAGTGCGGGCCCGGAACAACGTTCCTTCGGCCCGCACCGACCAGTACCCTGTTCGCCACTGTGCGTGAGGATCTGTCGACGTTACGCGGGGGAACAGGACGGATGAGTGTCCGGGAACTAAAGCCTCAGGGCCGGCAGCCGGTGCGGGCGGAGGACGAGGACGAGCAGCGGCGGCTGTCGGTGTTCCACCTCGTCGGCCTGGCGGCTGGGGGCATGGTCGGTTCCGGCTGGCTGCTGGGCGCGGACGTCGCGTTCCGCCGGGCCGGTTCGGACGCCTACCTGGCCTGGGTGTTCGGCGGCCTGCTCGTGCTGCTGATCGCCGCGGTCATGGTCGAGTTGGGCACCGTCGCCCCCAAGACCGGCGGGTTGATATTCCTGCCGCTGCAGAGCAGCGGCGCACTGGTGGCGACAGTGGTCGCGGCCGGCCTGTGGATCTTCTACGCGATCAACCTCTCCAGTGAGGCCGTCGCGATGACGAGGGGCCTGTCCTGGAAGGTCCACGGGCTCCTGGATTCCTCCCAGGCCCTCACCCTCAAAGGCTGGGGCTACGCGCTTGTGTTCATGGCGGCGATCTCCGCGGTGAACCTGGCGGCCCCGCGGATCTTCTTCAGGATCAACTCCTGGCTGACGGTGGCGAAGGTCGTCATCCCCGTCCTGACCGTCGCGCTGCTGATCGCGGCCGGCTTCCACCACCACAGTCCCCACGCGAGTGGCGGCAGCACCGGAAAGGGCGCCGGCGCAGCCTTGGCGGCGGTCGTCGACAGCGGCGTGATCTTCGCCTACGTCGGCTTCCAGGGACCGCTGGACTTCGCCGGGAACATCAAGCGGCGGGAACGGGGCATCGGCGAGGCGGCCCGGCTCCGCAGGGCGGTCTTCGGAACGATCACCGGGGCCATAGTCCTGTACATATCGCTTCAGGTCGTCTTCACGAAGTACCAGGCGTCCTACTGGAGTCCGGCCGGCACCGAGTCGTCGCCCTATGCCCAGTTCGCCTTCGCCCTCTCCCTGGGGTGGCTCGGATGGCTGCTCAGGATCGGCGCCGTGATCTCACCCATGGGCGCGGGACTCGTCTTCGCCCATGCGCTCACCCGCGAGGTGGCAGCGCTCAGCCGGGCCCATCTCACGCACCGAGGGCTGCAAACCGCCCGCAAGGCGTCCCTGAAGCGGCGGTACGACGTGTACTGGCTTGTCCTGGTCGTCGACTTCTTCGTCGCCAGCATCGCACTGCTGGCGGTCGGCGGCAGCTGGAGCTCCCTCGTCGCGATCACCGGAGTCCTGACACTGGTCGTCTACGCCGTCCCGGGCGTGGTCCTCGTGTCGCTCCGCGACCACCTGACCGGCTGGTCCCGTCTGCGGCGCGGCGTCCGCGAGGTCCTGGCGCGGACCGGTTTCGCCCTGATCGCGCTGATCCTCTACGGGGCCGGCTGGGCCCCCCTGTGGCGGGGCATGGCGACCCTCGCGGTGGGCTGCGCCCTGCTGCTGTGCCTGCCGATCCTCGCCCGGTGGCTGCCGGCCTTCGGCCGGATGTACGACGCCAAGGTGCACATGACACTGTTACGGCACTGGCGCACCAGCCCCGCCGCCCAGGCCGCGCTCTGGCTGATCGGTCATCTCGGGGTGCTGACGCTGCTGACACTGCTGGGCAACTCCTCGGCCGGCGTCCTCCCCAAGCTCCTCGGGGGCTTCCTGGCCGTCGCTGCGGCTCTCGCCGCCTTCGAGGGCCTGGTCCACGCGTCCAGACGCCACATGGCCGAAGTGGCGCCTCTGCTACCGACTCCGGGAACCGGTCGCCCCGCCCCGGCCGCTACCGCAGCGAACGAATGACCTCCGTGGCCTCCGCCTCGAATCCCCTGCCGCGCAGCTCCTCGACCGCCTCCTCCCTGCGGTTCGTGTCGGACCAGCGGCCCACCGTGGCACGGAGCAGGAAGTACCTGTCCTCTTCCTCCATCGTGCTGGTGCGCAGCCGGTCGACGACCAGCGCCACGCCCTGAGGGGTGACCCGCTGCTCGTTCTCCAGGCACCGTTCGAGCAGGTCCCAGCCGTCACGGGGCAGCTCTGCGCCGTACAGGCGGGCGGCGATCTCGGCGATGACCGCGCCCGATCCCCGGCGCACCCCGACGGAGTGGGACGGGTCCGCCAGTTCCTTGCAGGCCAGATCGACGGCCTCGGCGCGGCCGTGGCCCCGCAGCGCTGTGACGTACTCGACGAAAAGCCCGGCGTCCGCGCCCTGTTCGAGGACGCGCGCGGCCAGTCTCTGCGCGATCGTCTGGGCCACGCGGTTGCGGTCCCTCGGCCGCTCGATCCGCACCAGCAGACCGGCCAGATCGCTTCCGGAGCGGCCGTCGGTGTGCGCCGCGGCGGCGATACGCAGCAGCCTCCTGCATTCCGGCTGGGCGTTGAAGTTGCCCAGTACCGTGTCCAGGTAGTCGAGTTCCACCGGCGAGCGCGGCCCGGCCGCTCGCGCCGTCCCCCTGGCCACGATGTCGACGAGCAGGTCCTTGGTCGTCCTGGTGAGAGCCTCCGAGCGGTGCCAGGCGATGACGATCTCCGCCAGGTGCTCCACGTTGTCGCGCGACGCGGCGTGCTCACGGACCAGCGCGCACTTCTCGGAGGAACCCTGACGGGCCAACTGGCCGCAGATTTCCGCGATGTCATGCTGGGACAGCCGCCTGCCGACATGTTCCACGAGGGTGTCGGGGCTGTCGGTCCGGGTGGCGATGAGATGGGCGACGATCCGTCTCGTCCCGGGTACGTGATCGGGAATCCGCAACTGTGCGTCGACCCACTCCTCCAGGATCCGCTCGGAGGGACTGAGCTGGTGGAGCGCGCCGGCGAGGTCCTGGAACTCCCTGGGAACGGTGTACGAGGCCTGTGACGGCACGTGCGCGTGCTCGGTGATCGCGACGAGGGTCTGGCGGAGGAGCTCGGCGGCCTCTTCCCCGCACTTCTCGTCACGCAGCGCGATGTAGAGGAGGGCCTTGTCGAGATTGGTCCGCCCGGAACTGGGTGTGGTGAACAGGCGTAGCGTCTTGTCCACCAGCTCGGTCTTTCCGGCGCCACGGCACTCCCGGACGAAGACGGCGACGTCGAGCACCGTCCGCTGGCAGGCGATGTCATGGATGACGCCATCTGTCAGCCGCGGGTGCCTGCCGTCGCTCGCGCACTCGGCCTCCCACTGCCGGATGGCGAGTTCCGCGGCCTGAATGATGTTCCGGCTCAGCGCCGCCGTGGCCACCATGTTGACGGCGTCCCGGTAGTCGAAACTCACCGCGCATTCGACGAGCCGGTCGATGGTGCTGAACATGGCGAACGCGTGCAGGGCCCTGATCGCGTTGGCGGGCCGGGGCCTCTCGCTGCTCTCGGTGACGGGCTGCTCGCCCTCGCGCATGGCCTGCATGCGTTCCTTGAAGGCGGCGACCGAGCACTTGGTCACCCATTCGTAGCCGAAGCCCCACGGCTCCGTCGTACCGTCACCCCCGGAACGTTCGGCCACCTCGGAGCCCGCGGTCCTCTGCCCCTCCGTCATACGCGCAGTGCCTTCTCCACCTGGTTCCAGTAGCGGGCGAAGGCATGGGGCGAGCTGAACGCCTGGTTGGCCCTGCCGTCGATGTGCCGCGCGAGATGCCGGCTGGCCTCATCCGGCCTGGAGCTGAGCAGAGCGACCACGTCGCCGGTCTTCCGCTCGTCCTTCAGCAGTTCGTCGAGACGGGAGTCCCGGTCCATCATCAACGTCTTGACCCAGTCCGCGGGTTCGACCGGGAGCTGCGGCACCGGGTCACGCCTCTTGAGCTCCATCTGGTTGGTGAAGAGGGGGCTGCCGTCACGGGCGTCGTTCAGCGACATCCTCGGTACCTGGTGCTGGGCACCTGTGCAGTTCTCCATCTCCTTCTTCACCGCCTCCCGCAGCAGGCCGATGGTGAGCTGGTGATTGTGGTCCTTCGTGCCATCCTGCAGTATGCGCAGCAGATGCCCGCTGAACGGCGTGCACTTCGAGAGATTCCCCGGCAGGGCTGAACAACCGTCAGCAGAAGCGAAATTGGCGTTCTTGACGGCCGTGAACACACAGGTGCCCTCGTCCAGCGCGCCCAGCACTCCGGGCAGGACGGGCTCCTCCCCCAGCTGGGGCAGCAGGTTCGAGTAACAGCAGTCGGCGATCAGGACCTTCAGCCTCGCCCTGGCCTTGCGCATGACGCGGTAGACATACCAGCTGGAGAGCCAGGTCCATGGCTTGTCCCGGTAGGACGAGCCCACGGAGAAATGGACCTGCGCCCCGGGAACGTCACTCCAGTACTGACCGTGGCCGACATACACCACCAGGAAGATGTCGTCGGGCCCCGTCTCGTCCGCGGCCTCCTGCAACGCCCTCATCACGCCGTCAGCCGTCCGGACCTCGTCCTCGGTCAGGACCCGGCAGCAGTCGTTACCCCACATCTCGTCGCCCGCGAGAACCTCGCCGTACATCCGCGCGCTCTCACCGATCGGCGGATGGCTGTCCATCCCCGAGTTCACGGCGTACCTCGCCGGTCCAATCACCACCGCACGGGACGCCATCTCAGCCGTCCAGCCCTTCCGCCGTCGGCTCCGCGGCGGAGTCGGGTACGGACTCGGTGCCGACCGATGTCTCGGGCGGATCCAGCCGCTCGTGGCGCCAGCGCTCGACGACCCGCTTCACGGCGTCCACCGTGGCCGACACGGTCATCTCGGTCGCCTTGCCGACCACGGCCACGAGGACGATCTCGACGATGCCGCCGGTCAGCACCCTGCTGTCGTCGACGGGCCGCGAACGCCACGGCAGGCCGGTCTCCGCCCGCAGCTCGTCGAGCATCCGGTCCGGATCGTCCAGACCGGTCAGCCCCTTGACGGACACCGAGATCCTCGTAGCCATGCCAACGCCCCCGCCTCGAGCTCAGGTCTACCACCAGGACGCCGTAACCGGTTCACACTTCGCCGCGTCAACGCCCATACCAGCGTACTCACCGAGGCAAGACGCCCCGCGCCGATCAGCCTGCCCCAGCTCGTCGCCGCTGGTCGCAACGTGCAGGCGGGCGCGGTGATACATGAGTGCGTTGCTCTCCTGGCGCGGCGGTTGCCGGTGCTGCGGGCGTGATCGATGACCGAGACCGGACTACGAGCAGCGGGGGAACGCCTTCCTCACCGGCGCAGTCCTAGTCGCATCCTTACCCGCCGCTGAACGACGCCTTGCGTGCTGCGGTTACTTTCCCCGGCAGAGTCAAGATCGATGGGACAGCCAGGGAGACCGGCGCGGTGAAGCGACGCAGCAGGCGTGGCAGGTTCTGTGCATCACTGACGGGTGCGCTCGTCGTGGCCCTGGCCGCCGGCGGCTGCGGCACGAGCGACGGCGGCCCGGCCGCCACGCCGGCGCAGTCCGCTTCCGCCGGCGGCACGCCCGGCACCGGGTCGCACGTCATGGCTCGCGCCGCCACTTGGCGCAAGTGGGGGCTGGCGCCGCTGCCGACTGCTCCCGAGCCCCCGGTGGACAAGCCCATCAAGCTCTCCCGCACGGGCCCGGTCCCGGTTTTCGCGCACGTACCGACGTCGCGGAAAATCGTCTTCATCACCGTGGACGACGGACTGGAGAAGGATCCCAAGTTCGTCCAGATGATGCGGGACTTGAAGGTCCCCATCACGATGTTCCTGATGAACGACGCCATCAGGTCGGACTACGGGTACTTCAAACCGCTGCAGGCGTTGGGCAACCACATCCAGAACCACACTCTGCACCACCCCCCGATGAACACCGTCCCGCTTGCCCGGCAGAAGGAAGAGGTGTGCGGCGACCAGAAGATCCTCACCCGGCACTTCGGCACGGCGCCGCTGCTGTTCCGGCCGCCCTACGGCGCGTACAACGACGCCACCAGGATCGCCGTGGGAGAGTGCGGGCCGCGGGCGATCGTCTGGTGGCGGGAGTCCATGCAGATCCGCGATCTCCAGTACCAGCAGCCGGACAAGAAGCTGCGCCCCGGTGACATCATCCTCGCCCACTTCCGCGGGCCGGCGGAGATGAAGGGCGCCACCATGACCGAGATGTTCGCGAACCTGCTGAGGCACATCGAGAAGCAGGGCTTCGCAGTGGCTCGTCTGGAGGACTACATCCAGGCGCCGACCGGCCGCTGAACCGGTGCGGACACGAGGGAGCCGTCGACGACCGGCCCCGAGACCGTCGGGACCGGTGCCTGCGGCCACCGTGCCGCCGGGGCGCCGTGGCCGCGGCGGCCACGCCGACAGCGCCGCCGAGTAGGCTACGGCAGCCGAACTCCGCGTCGGCTGAGCGCGGTTGAGGGCGAGTCGCCTCACCCCCGACCGACCTGGGCGCGGCGGGCGAGCCACAGCCGCGCGCGGCGCCGCACCGCTCCGGCGGTCACTCGCCTCGGCTCAGCGGTCGAACGGAGACCGGGCGTCCGTACGCCCTACGGAGGGTGTCGGTGGACGTCACGAGAGCGAGGGCGGCGGCCGGCCGCCCCGTTCGTCGGGCCGGTTCCGGCCGCACAGGCCACCGCCCTGTCCGAGCCCGGCCGCGTCGTGGAGGTGCAGGACGGGGCCACCTCCGTCACCAGGCCGGACCCCCGCCCGGTCAAGGTTCGGCAATGGCGGGTGCGGCCGTTGAACATCCCATGGGCTCGGCACGTACCGCGAGTGGATCCGTCGTGGCGGGCGAGCGGGCTGGTCGGCCCTCCGTCGTGCCGAGAAGGGTCCGCACTGTCGTGATCGTCGTGCGCCCGCGCGACCGTGGGGCACTCCCCGCGGGGGACGCACAGTGAGGAGCAGCTCAGTGGCCCGCCAGAACCTGACACAGTCGTCGCGTACGTCGCGGCGGGAGCACGCCCGACGCTGGAAGCGGTCGAAGGTGTCGCTCGCGCTGATCGGCGGGCCGCTCGTGCTCGCCGTGGTCGCGGGTTCGGTGTTCGCGGCGGAAAGCCGTGACCAGCACCGCACGCAGGGGAACCAGAAGGCCGCCGCGCAGCTTCCGGCTGCCGGTGAACTCGATCCGAACTGCACGCTGCTCGTGCCGGACCATCCGCTCACCGCCAGTGGCCTGGCCACGCCGTACAGACTCGTCGCGACGCATCCGGCACAGGGTCCCTGCCACGAGGCCGACCCCGATCAGTCGGCGTTCGTGGAAGCCGCGATCGTCACCCCGACCGGCAAGCTGACCCTCTACAACCCGTTGGTGATCGACAAGGGAACGAGACCGGCCGCGCGCACCGCCCGGCCCTCGGTGCCGCGCGGCTCGACGGTGGGCATCTGGTTCGGTTTCAACAGCGCCGACCTGACCTTGCGAGCAAGCGGTCGTCCCGACAGTCTCGCCCAGGGCAAGTGCGTCAACGGCCTGCGGGGCTCGGTCTTCGGTCAGTTCGCCTACTGCAATGCGCCGGCCTTCTTCCGGGCCGCGGGCGCCCAGATCGCCAAGGGGCACCTCAGGATTCCGGCGCTAGGGACGGCCAAGGACGGCTTGCCCTGCCCGACCACCCGGGACTTCTCCGTCGTGGACCAGGACGGAAGCGACAACGTGGTGACCCACTACCTCGCCGACGCGCACGGCCGTATCGCCCAGAACAACGCCGCGAGCAGGGCCGCGCTCAAGAGGGCCGGCCGGCTGACCAACCGCGGCGACCGACACCACCGGCACAACGGCAGGGCCGGGTCGGCGACCACCGGCGCCCCCCGGGATCTGGCCAACGGCAGCGACAACCTGTTGCTGACCCAGTTCATGGACCCCGCTCTCGGCTGCAAGCCGTTCACCGCGCCCGACCAGTCCGGCGACGGCCAGGCCGCGTCCGCCCTCGCGCTGGACGAACTGTCCGCTGCGGCGGACCAGAAGGCGCCGATCGCGCTGGTCCCGCAGAACGACCCGATGACGCTCGTCGACGGCCGTAGCAGTGTCGCGAAGACCGACGCGTACCGCGCGGGAGTCGACATGCCCGCGGTCGGTGCCGGCGCCGACGGTGACGGAGCGGCCTTCTGCACCACCCTGTTCCGCGACCCGGCGGGCATCCGCCGCGTCTTCAAGGACAAGGCGCTCTTCGAGAAGGCGCCCTCGCCGGACCCGGCCACGGCGCCGAACCTCTTCGGTTTCCTCGCCGCACGGGCCAATCAGACGTTCACGAACCTGCACTGCGACCAGCTCCTCGGCGCCGCCGACCCCGTCGTCCTCACCACGAACGCGGACGGTCTGGTCACCGACGCGGTGCTGACGGCGCTCGGCCGGACGCCCCCCTCGGCCACTCCCACGACCGGCACCTCCCCCTCCGCGTCGCCGAGCACCCCGTCCGCCGGCACGAGCCCCGCTCCGGCGGCCACCACCGAGGCCGCCTCGCCGACCGGCGCCTCCCCGTCCCCGACGGCACAGCAGTCCCAGGGAGGCCACCGCTACGGCTCCTGACAGCCAGGCCGGTCCCCGCGTCGCCCGACCGCGCCACCCGTGATCGGCGTTCCTCTACACCCGGCGGAGTAGTCACGATGGCTCCCCCCGCATGACGACCGCGGGTGCGCCGTGGGCGATGCTGTGTGCCGTGACAGCTGATCTTCGCCGAGCCGAAGCCGGAGACGGTGGCGGTGGCGGTGGCGGTGACGCCCATCCGGCATCCGCTCCGCCGTCGCTCCCTGCCGAGCACGCGCACCCGCCGCGCCGCTCCCGGCTGCGGCGGTGGCTGCGGCGCGCCGCGCTGGCCTGTGCCGTCGTGCTGCCGGCCGTCACGGCGGCCTCGTTCGTCTACAACGGCGTCACGGCCGGGCGCGCCGCGCCGCCGCGCGGGCTCCGGTACGTGCAGGCCGCCGACATCCGCACGCGCTACCAGACCTGGGGTACGGCGGGCCCACCGGTCGTCCTGGTGCACGGGGCCTTCGAGTCCGTGGACACCTGGTCCCGCCTTGCCCCGCTGCTCGCCCGCGACCACCGGGTGTATGCGCTCGACCTGACGGGCGACGGATACAGCGAGCGTCACGGCCCGTACACCGTCGACCATTTCACCCGGCAGCTCCTCGGCTTCCTGGACGCCATGCACCTCGGCGGTCCCGGCGAGCGCCCGCTGCTGGTGGGGCACTCCAGCGGGGCCGCCGTGGTCACCGAGGCGGCCCTGCGGGCCCCTGGCCGGCTCGGGGGTGTGATGCTCCTCGACGGCGACGCCCTCGACACGGGTGCCGGGCCGCCGCCGGCCTTCAAGTACGTGCTGATCGATCCGTACCGCACCAGCCTGCTGCGCCTCGGGCTCGGAGTCGACGCGGTGATCCGCAGCGTGTACGACGCACAGTGCGGGCCCTCCTGCCCACGCCTGGACGCCGCCGGTCTGGATCAGTGGCGACGCCCGCTCCGGGTGCCGGGCGCGGAGGACGCGCTGTGGAGCATGCTGAGGGCCGGGGTGCCGGGTCTGCCGGCGGACCAGGTGGCTCGGCTCGCCGGGGTGCGCCTGCCCAAGTCGGTGGTGTTCGGTGCCCGGGACGACGTGTTCACCCGGCAGACGCCGCAGGAGACCGCCCGGCGCATCGGCGCACCACCCGCGACGCTCATCGCGGGCGCCCGGCACCTGACGATGATCTCCAGCCCCGAGGCGGTCGCGACGGCCGTGGACAGGCTCACCGCGGCATCGATCGCGGCATCTCGGTGATCCGCCGCGTGCACGCGTATCCGACCGAGCCGCTCCCCAGTGAACTGCGCGGCGACCTGCCGCGTCCGCCGGGGTGTGCCTGGGCACGGACCCCCTCCACACCCCGCCGGAGCCGGCCGAGACGGCCCGGACGGCGTTCGCGGTCCGCGGGGGGACCGGTCTGGACAGCCCGTTCGCCGGGACCTGCGTACCGGGCGGACCGGCCGGGCCGGGGCTGGACCGCCTGGCCGCGGCGCCGGCCGCGCTCGTCGACGCCCCGTGAACCCTCCGGCCGGGTCCGCATCCCGACCGCGCTCCTCGGCTTTCCTCCGGCTGCCGGGCCGCTGACGCCGGATCCCCCCTCCCTGCGGCGGCGCGTCCGACGACGCGTGGCCTTCACCACAATGTGCCGATTTCTGGATAGATGCCTGCCTATAACTGGACAGACGCCTGCCTGTAAGTGGGTGCAGAGCTGGTTGCTCTCCTCCGGCGAGCAGCACGTCAGGCACGCGAAGACCAGTGGTATGGGAGAAACGTTTGATCACGGCACGTAAGCAGAGCACCGGGCTGATGGCTACGGCCGGCGTACTCGGCGGCGTCCTCGCAGTCACGGCCCTGGGCGGTACCAGCAGCGCCGCGACCGGCCCCGACCATGCCGGGAACCACCCGACCCCGCAGGCGCGGGTGGATCAGACAGCCGCCCAGGACGCTTCCGACGCCCGGATAGAGATCACGCCCGGGCAGGGTGCCCACGAGGTCGGGATCAACGCCCCCGTCACGGTCACCGTCAGTAGCGGCAAGCTCACCAAGGTGACCATGACCGCCGTCGCGACCGGTGCCGAGATCCCTGGCACCCTGTCCGCGGACGGCACCTCCTGGAAGCCGAACGGCCGGCTGGGGCGGGCCACCAAGTATCAGATCGCCGCGGAGGCCGAGGACGCCAAGGGCCGCTCCGCCACCGCGAACGCCACGATCACCACGGTCTCCCCGGCCAACGACTTCATCGGGCACCTCTCCCCCGAGGACGGCTCGACCGTCGGCGTGGGCATGCCGGTGACGGTCAACTTCGACAAGGCGATCGGCGACAAGGCCGCCGTGGAGTCGGAGATCCAGGTCAGCTCCAGCAGCGGGCAGCGGGTCGTCGGTCACTGGTTCAACGACGACCGCCTGGACTTCCGCCCCGAGAACTACTGGAAGCCCGGGTCCACCGTCACCGTCAGGCTCACCCTCCACGGCGTCCGGAAGTCGGTCACGTTCAAGATCGGCCGGAGCCAGATCAGCACGGTCGACGCGAAGACCAAGCGGATGACCGTCGTACGGGACGGCAAGACGATCAAGACGATCCCGGTCTCGTCCGGCAGTCCCGAGCACCCTACGTACAACGGCCGGATGGTCATCTCCGAGAAGTACAAGCAGATCCACATGAACGGTGCGAGCGTCGGCCTCATGAAGGACGGCAAACCCGCCTACGACATCGAGGCCGTACCGCACGCCATGCGCCTGACCGACTCGGGCACGTTCATCCACGGCAACTTCTGGGGTGCCGACTCGGTCTTCGGCAAGGTCAACACCAGTCACGGCTGCGTGGGCCTGAAGGACGTCGAGGGCGGTGGCGACGGCAGGCAGCCCGCCGCGTGGTTCTTCGACAACTCGATGATCGGTGACGTCGTGATCGTCAAGAACTCCGACGACAGGACCGCGTTGGCGCCGGACAACGGGCTCGGCGACTGGAACATGCCGTGGAGCGCGTGGGTCGCGGGCAGCGCGACCCACTGACACCACGCCACTCCCCACACAGAAACGGACCGGTCGCGACACCGGCGCCACGCTCCGTGTCGGCCCTGCCTCCCGGCCTGATCCGAGATGTCACTCAGAAGCTCGGAGGCATCGCACCGCGCGTCCCGGGCCGGCGGTCAGTCGTGGGGGCGGAGGCTGGCCTCTTCGAGGTCGAGTTCGTGCTGGATCCGGCGCCGGGTGGCGTTGCTGATCCTGTTGGCTTCGTAGAGGCGCTGGAGCTCGGCCTCCTCGATGGCGATGAGTGTCCGGCGAATCTCGCGGTAGGCGTCGGCAGGACGGGCGTCCGGGTCGCTGTAGTGGGCGTCTTCGACCTGGTGGATGCGCGCTTCCAGATGACGACGGGCCTGTTTCAAGGCGGCCTGCGCGGCGGCGCCCAGATCGGCGAGCTCATCCAGATCACCGAGCTGCTTGAGCTCTTCCAGCGCTGCGTGGGCGATGTGCCGGCGGGTCCGCGCCTCCTCGCGAGCGGTGTGCTCCGGTTCCAGGGCGATGCCGGAGCGGCGGACGACGGGGGCCAGGGTGAAACCCTGGAAGACGAGGGTGAGCGCGACGGTCCCGGTGGTGAGCGTGAGAATGAGTGCCCGGTGCGGCAGCGGCGCCCCCGTGTGGGTGACCAGGGGGATGGAGAGCGCGGCGGCCAGCGGCATGACGCCTCGGGTGCCCGCCCAGGACAGGACGGCCGGAACCCGCCACGAGAGGCGGCTGTCACCCTCCATGTGCCGGTGGTGGATCAGGGCGGACAGCGGGAAGATCCACAGCAGGCGGATCGCCAGCAGGGTGACGGCGATCACCGGGACCCACAGCGGCCAGCCGTGCTCGTCGCGCGCGAGATGGCGGACGGCCGAGGGGAGCTCGAGGCCGATCAGGGCGAAGACGACGCTCTCCAGCAGGAAGGTCACGGTGTCGTAGACGGCGTGGACCTGGAGGCGGACGGGCGCGTCGCTGAGCTTGTGGCCGGTGCTGCCGAGCACGACCCCGGACACGATGACGGCGGTCACACCGGAGGTGTGCGACTGCTCCGCGATGACGTAGGAGGCGTACGGGGTGACCAATGCGACGACGGTCTCCAGCATGGGGTCGTCGGTCCGTCTGAGGATCAGGGTCACCACCGCGGCGACCGCGGCGCCGATGAGGGCTCCTCCGCCCGCGAGGATCAGGAACTCCTCCACGGTCCCGGGCACGCTGACGGCGCTGCCGGTGACCGCGGTGACCACGGCGACCTTGTACAGGACCAGCGACGTGGCGTCGTTGAACAGGCTTTCCGCCTGCACCATGGCCTGGACGCGCGGGGGGAGAGACAGACGTCGGCCGAGCGCGGTGATGGCCACGGGGTCGGTGCTGGCCAGGACGGAGCCGAGGATGAGGGCGGTCGCGGCGGTGAGCGGAGTGATCGCGGCGGCCACGTACCCGACGGCGAGGGCCGAGGCGAGGACCAGGCCGAAGACGAGTCCGCTCACCGGCCTCCACACGGTGCGCAGGTCGCGGACGGAGATCTCCCCGGCCGAGGCGTAGAGCAGGGGAGGCAGCACCAGCACGTTGATCACTTGAGGTGGCAGACGGACCTCGGGAACCCAGGGCATCAGCCCGACGACCAGCCCGGCGATCACGAGGAGCGAGGGAGCGGGCATGCTCCAGCGCCGGGCACCGGTCGCCACGGCTGTGGCCAGGACCACGAGCAGCAGGACAACGGTCAGGCCGGTCATCGCGCGTCCCCGGTGTGTTGCGGTGTGTTACCACCCTCTGACCTGGTGCTTTATCAACGTAACCGACATCGGGCGGTGACGCAGCCGACGCGGGTGGCGGGCCCTCTCGAGGGGGTGCCCGCTCGCGACACCGCGTACGTCTCCCCCGCCGACGGTCAGTGTTCCTGGGCCGTGGGGCGCACCATGATCTCGTTGACCGCGACATGCGGGGGCTGAGTGATCATGAAGGTGATGGCACGGGCGATGTCCTCGGCATCCAGCCAGGCGGTCTGCGGCATGCCACGGGCGGCAGCGGCCCCGGGGCCGGCTGCCATCTCCGTCGCCGTCATACCCGGCTCGACCAGCCCCACCCTGACGCCCCTTCCCGTCACCTCCTGGCGCAGGGCCTCGCTGAACGCGCCCACCGCGTGCTTGGTCGCCGAATAGACACCGTTGTTCCCGCGCACCACCCGGCCCCCGACGGAGCTGACGTTCACGAGATCGGCGACACCGCGCGGGCCGTTCGCGGCCGCGCGGAGCAGGTGGGGCAACGCCGTCTGCGAAAGGTGCAGGACAGCGTTGAAGTTGAGATCGACCATCCGCTCCCAGTCCGCGGGGTCGCCCTCCCCGATGGTGCCCATGGCCACGTAACCGGCGTTGTTCACGAGCACGTCCAACCGCGTGAAGCGATCCGCGGCGTCCTCGACGGCCCGACGTGCCTGCGCCGCGTCTGCTAGGTCAGCGGTGAGGACGGCGCACGAGCCACCCCGGTCCCGGATCACCGCGGCCAGATCCTCCAGCCGCCCCGTGCGGCGGGCGACCACTGCCACGGCCGCGCCCTGCCGCGCCAGGGACAAGGCGGTGGCCGCACCGATGCCGCTCGACGCACCGGTCACCAGCGCCGCGCATCCCGCCAGTGGCGCATCGGCATCGGCGACGCCGGCGCCTGCCGCCGTAACGCCCTCGTCCGCCGCTTCCGCGCGCCCGGCGTTCGGATCCCTCACACTCATGGTCACCCTCACAGGTCATCCCGCCCGGGGCAGGCCGAGGTGGCGCGAGTCTCACCGCCACCCACCGGCGAGGTGCCGCCTGCTCTTCGAAGCTTGCACCACACGGTCCAGGACCGCCTCCGCGCATTCCTTCGACGGATGTGCTCGGCCGCCTCGAACGGGGCATCCGCGATGTGCCCCGTCTTCGGCCGGGTGTGGACGGGCCCCGCTGCGTCGCCGTCCGCCCGGCCGCCCGGGTGGTCGCCGGTCGACACTGTCGGGTGCGACACGAGTGGCGCCCCCGCTGTGCCGCACGTGCCCCCGTCCCCTCCTAGGCGGATGCCAGAACGCGGTCCAGCGCCGCCCAACCCGCTGGTCCCCACGCCGGCTTGCCACCCGGAAGACCACGGTCGCCGGCCCGACCCATGAGGATGAGGAAGAGGCTCTTCGCGGCAGCCAGCCCTCGCGCGCGCCGGATCATCGCCTCGTCCGCGTGCGCGTACGCGTCGAAGAACCGTGATGCCGCGCCCGCGGGGAGGAGCACCCATGCAGCCGCGAGATCGACCGCCGGATCTCCGGCGCACATGTCACCGAAGTCGATCACGCCCGACAGCGTCCCGTTCGAGACGACGACGTTCGCCGGGTGGAGATCGCCGTGCAGCCATACCGGCGCATCCTGCCGATCGGGGGCTGCAAGGGCCTCGTTCCAGACGTCGCGGACGTTCCGGGGGTCTACGCCGGCGCCACCGGAGACGACCTCCTCGAGCATCTTCTCGAAACCGTCCGTGAGCGTTTTGAGGGGAACACCGCGATCCTCACCGACCGGTGCATCTGCGGGTGCCTTCACATGGAGCGCCTTGAGGAAGTCCGCCAAGGCGTCGGCCGCGCTGTCGTGGCTGATCGGGGTGCGGTCCGCTGGTTCGCCGTGAACCCATGCCGCGATGGTCCATGGCCGCGGGAATCGTGCGGACGGTTCACCGATCCGCATGGGAGTGGGGACCGGTAGTGGAAGGCTCGGGGCCAGCGTCGGCAGCCACCGGTGCTCTTTGCGCAGGAGGGCGGGCGCCCGTTGCGTGCGCGGCATGCGCACAGCCAACTCGCCCCCGAGGCGCCACAGCTGGTTGTCCCAGCCGCCTGGCACCTCACGCAGGCCCAACTCCGCAAGGTCCGGATGCTGCTCTCGCACCAGGGAGTGCACCAAGTCGTTGTCGATCTCGAAGCTGTCCATGATCTCACTCAAGCATCGGTGGCGCTCGGCCACCGATGCTTGAGCACATACAGCCGCTGTAATTCAGCCGCGTCGGTTGAGCGACCTGGTCAGTTCCCGGTTGGGGTTGTCGCGCAGCTGCCCGAACCGGTCGATCACGCCCCACCAGGTCGTCCCGGCCGCCCTCATCGGCCGACCTGAGCTGGCGCCGGACGGGCATGTCCGCCCCGGAAGTGACCCGCCGCCGGCCGCCCCCCGGCCCTCGGAGCCTGGAGAGCCGGGGAGGTGACCGGTCGGATGGGATCCTCCGGACTCCTACGGCCAGGGGCTGGGTGCGGGAGGGGGCACCACCGCGGGCCGGTCGTCGCAGGTGATGGTGTTGGGCAGTTCCCACGGAGCGAGCCAGGAGCCGTTGCCGCCGCGGTCGGAGACGGTGAACTCCGAACCAGCCGGGGTGAAGTGGAACGATCCGCAGTTGTTGACGCTGACCGCGCCGACGTTGCGGGCCTGCACGTCCTCGAAACTCGCCGACCCCGCGGCGCGGGCGCTGACCACGGACGTGCCCGTACCGTCGACCTTGATGTCCTTGAAGTGCACGTTGGTGATCGAGTACTTGTCCTTCACCGGCCAGTCGGCGACGAACATCACCGCGTTGTAGGTGTTGTCGAGGAAGGAGTCGCCCACCACCTCGACATCCGCGCCGATGTCCTTCTCCAGGGCGTAGAACCAGATCGCCCCGAGTCCGATGTTCCAGTTGAGCTCGTAAGTACCGGCACGCACCGTGGTGTTGTCGGTGATCCACAGGTGGCCGGTGAAGGCTTCGGCGCCGAAACGGGAGCCGACCTGGATACCGCTGCCCTCCCGGATGGGGTCCGCGACGAGGTTGCCGGAGATGGTGTTGTCCGTTCCGCCGTACAGGGCGATGCCGTTGGCCAGCACCGGGGTCTGCACGGTGTTGTGGTCGAAGACGTCGCGCGCGTCCTCCGTCTTCTCCGACCACATGGCCAGGCCGTCGTCGCCGGTGTTCCGGATGAAGTTGTTGGAGACGAGGGAGTCGGTCACCCCGGTGTGGAAGTTGATGCCGTCGGCGATCTGGTCGGCGATCTGGTTGCCGGTGATCCGCAGGTTGCTCATGGGCCCGTCGAACCACATGCCCACCTTGGTGTGGTGGATGTACAGCCCCTCGATGGTCGAGTCGCTCAGTGCCCCGCCGATGCCGTTCACCTGATCGGTGTCGATCCGTTCGCGCACGTCGCCCTCGATGGCGAAGCCCGACAGGTGCACGTGGTGGCTGCCGCCCGCCGAGGCGTCCTTGCCGTAGAAGCCGACGCCGGTGTGGACCGAGCCGTCCGGGGCCGGTGCCGCGAGGGTGACCTGGTGGCCCTTGATGATCGTGTACCAGCTGCCGGCGCCCTCGATGGTGATGTCGTCGACGATGATGTGGCGGCTGACCTGGTACGTCCCCGGAGGGATGTAGACCTTCCGGTGTGCTCGTCCGGCGAAGGCGATGGCCTTGTCGATGGCGTCGGCGGAGTCGCGCCGTCCGCTGGGGTCCGCTCCGAAGGCCAGCACGTTGGCCGCGGACGGGTCCGCCTTCGGCGGAGCGACGAGTTGGGAGTCCATCAGGTCGATCACGGTGGCCGCGGCCACGCTGCGCCGCGGCACACGCAGCCGGATGTGCGCACCGGCCGGATAGGTACGGCCGAGCAACAGCCGCTGCTCGTCGTAGAAGTGGTTCGGCCGGAACGGCTTGGGAATCACCGGGGCCGGGGTGGTGGCGCTCGGCACGCAGCCGCACTCGGTGATCCACCAGTCGGGGTGCAGCACGTCGGCGGTGGGGTCGTTGGTGAAGGGATACAGGTTGTACAGCCAGGCGTACTGCGAGGTCAGCGTCATGGTGCTGCGGTGGCGCCCGTTCACGCTGACGTCGAGCGGGGCGGTGATCCCGCCGCCGGTCGAGGCGTCCGGGACGCTGTAGCGCACGGTGATGGCGTTGGCGGCACGCGGCAGCGTGAACTCGACGTACTGGCCGGGCGCGAGACTGACCGCGCTGCGGCCCGAAGCCTCGGCGGCGAGCGTGTACGGGGTGCGACCCGGCCCGATGACGGTGCCGTCGGTCGGGGCGTGTTCCGCCTCCTGCTCCAGGAAGCCGAGGTCTGCGCCGCGACCGGCTACCAGGGCGGGGTCGAGCCCGGCGCGGGTCACCGGCGTGGCCTGGGTCTCCCCGGCGGCACCGGCGGGCACTGCGGTGAGGCCGACCGTCGCCGTCACGACCGCCAGGGCCGCGGCGGCTCTTCGCCGCGCGCCGGTACGTCTGCTTGTGCGGTTCACTGCGCCTCGATTCTGTGGTGGAAAGGCGATGCATCCTCGCGGGAGCTGTGGGAAGGGGCGGGCCGCGCCGCTCACCTCGAGGAGCGGCGCGGCCCGGGTGCGGTCGGTGCCGCGTCCGGGTCAGGGCAGGCGCAGCCAGACCGCGGTATCGGTGGGCAGCTGTCCGTCCGTCAGCGGTGCGCTGCTGAGCAGGACCTGCCGGTGCGGTGGCAGCGGCGCCGGCTCCGGGCCCAGGTTGACGACGCAGCCGAAGCCGGCGTCGCGGGTGAAGGAGAGGACCTGAGGGCCGCTGGGAAGCCAGGTCATCTGCCCGTCGCCGAGTGCGGTCTCGCTCCGGCGCAGGCGCAGCGCCGTGCGGTACAGGCTCAGCATGCTGTCCCGGTCCGCCACCTGCCGCTCCGCCGTCATCGCCGACCAGTTCGGGGGCTGGGGCAGCCAGGGCCGGGTGCCGTCGGGGCCGAAGCCGAACGGCGGGACGTCGCCGCCCCACGGCAGCGGCACGCGGCAGCCGTCCCGGCCCGGGTCGGCTCCCCCGGTGCGGTGGAACATCGGGTCCTCGATGACCGAGTGCGGCAGGTCCTCGACCTCGGGCAGGCCGAGCTCCTCGCCCTGATAGAGGTAGACGGAGCCGGGCAGCGCCAGGCTCAGCAGCGCTGCCGCCCGGGCGCGCCGGGTGCCCAGTGCGAGGTCGGTGGGGGTGCCGTGGGTCTTGGCCGCGAAGTCGAACCCGGTGTCGGCACGGCCGTAGCGGGTGACGGTCCGGGTCACGTCGTGGTTGGCCAGCACCCAGGTGGCGGGTGCGCCGACGGGTGTGTGCACGGCGAGCGTGGTCGTGATCGCCTCGCGCAGCCGCGCGGCGTCCCAGGGACAGGTGAGGAAACCGAAGTTGAAGGCGGTGTGCAGCTCGTCGGGGCGCAGGTAGCGGGCGAAGCGCTCGGGGTCGGGCAGCCAGACCTCGCCGATGAGGGCGCGTGGCGGGGTGTAGGACTCGGCGACCTTGCGCCAGTCCCGGTACACGTCGTGGATCTCGTCGCGGTCCAGGTAGGGGTGCGGGTCCGCCCCGTCCACCAGGTCGGGAAGCTCCGGGTCCTTGATGACCTCGGCGGCGGAGTCGATGCGGACCCCTGCCGCGCCGCGGTCGAACCAGAAGCGCAGCACCTCCTCGTGCTCCCGGCGCACCTCGGGGTGCTGCCAGTTCAGGTCGGGCTGGGCGGAGGCGAAGCGGTGCAGGTACCACTGGCCGTCCGGGACGCGGGTCCAGGCGCTGCCGCCGAACTGGGACATCCAGTTGTTGGGAGGAAGTTCGCCGTTCGCGCCTCGGCCCTCACGGAACCAGAACCGGTCGCGCTCCGGTGAGCCGGGGCCTGCGGCGAGCGCCTCCTGGAACCAACGGTGCCGGTCGGAGACGTGGTTGGGGACGATGTCGACGATGGTGCGGATACCCGACGCCAGTGCCTCGGAGATCAGCTTCTCGGCCTCCCCCAGGGTGCCGAAGGCCGGGTGGATGGCCCGGTAGTCGGCCACGTCGTAGCCGCCGTCGGCCATAGGTGAGGCGTACCAGGGGGTGAACCAGAGCGCGTCGACACCGAGTTCGGCCAGATACGGCAGCCGGGACCGGACGCCTGCCAGGTCGCCCACCCCGTCGCCGTCCGCGTCGGCGAAGCTGCGCACGTAGATCTGGTAGATCGCGGCGCCACGCCACCACTCGTGGGGTTGGTGCACGGTAGAAGTCTCCTCTGGAGATGGTTCAGCCCTTGAGGCTGCCTGCGGTGAGCCCGGACATGATGTTGCGTTGGAAGATCAGGAAGAAGACCACCGTCGGCACGGCGGAGATGGCCGAGGCGGCGATCAGCACGTTCTCCGGCACGCCCAGGGAGAGCGAGTAGATGCCGGCGTTGAGCGTCTGCCTGGTCGGGTCGGGCTCGGCCAGCAGGGGCCAGAGGAAGTCCTTCCACACGTTGACCAGGGCGAAGATGGACACCACGCCGATGATCGGCCGGGACATGGGCAGCACGATGGAGAGCAGTGTGCGCAGCGGTCCGGCACCGTCGATGGCGGCGGAATCGAGCAGTTCCTGGGGCACCGAGTCGAAGAAGCGCTTCAGCAGGTAGATGTTGAAGGCGTTGGCCACCGACGGGAGCCAGATCGCCCATGGAGAGTTGAGCAGGTTCTGGTGGATCAGCGGCAGGTCCAGCACGGTCAGGTACTGCGGGACGACCAGCACCATGGCTGGGATCATGAGAGTGGCCAGCATCAGGCCGAGGACGGCGTTGCCGAGCACCGGCCGTAGTTTGGACAGCGAGTAGGCCGCGGCGACGTCCAGGACGAGCTGGAAGGCCAGCGCCCCGAAGGCGTACCAGATCGTGTTGAGCAGCAGGTGGGCGATGTTGAGGCGAGTCCACGCGTCGCTGTAGTTCGAGGCCTCGATGTGGTGCGGGTAGAAGGTGGGCGGGGTCTGGATGGACTCGGTGGTGCCCTTGAGCCCGCCCGACACCAGCAGGTAGAGGGGGCCCAGGAAGACCAGCGTGAAGGCGACGACGATCAGGATCAGCACCGCGCGGTAGAGCGTGCGGTTCAGCTGGGCCGGATTGACCAGGGTGCGGGTGTCGCTCATGACTCCAGCCTCCGGTTGAGTCGCACGTAGATCACCGAGAACCCGGCGAGCACCAGCAGCAGGAGCAGGCCGAGGGCGCAGGCGGCGCCGTAGTTGGAGAAGTTGAAGGCGTACTGGTAGATCAGGTAGACGACGGTGGTGGTCGAACCCTCCACCCCCTGGCCGCCGTTGGTGAGGATGAAGGGCTCGACGAACACCTGCATGGTGGCGACGATCTGAAGCATCAGCATCAGCGAGAGGATGAGCCGGGTCTGCGGGATCGTCACGTGCCAGACGCGGCGCAGCAGTCCGGCTCCGTCCAGTTCGGCGGCCTCGTAGAGCTCCCCGGGTATGTTCTGCAGCGCCGCCAGGTAGATCAGCGTGGCGCTGCCCATGTTCATCCAGGTGGAGGCGATGACGACGGCGAGCATCGCCGTGTTCGGGGACTGCAGCCAGCCGGAGGTGGGCAGGTGCAGCAGTTGCAGGGAGCGGTTGATCAGGCCGTACTCGGGGTTGTACAGGTACTTGAACAGCAGCAGCGAGGACACCGGCGGAAGCATGACCGGGAGGTACACCAGGATCCTCAGGTAGCCGCGCGCGTGCCGCAGTTCGTTCATCACCACAGCCATGACGAACGGCAGCGCGAACCCGAACAGCAGGGCCAGGCCGGTGAATTCGGCGGTGTTGCGCCAGGCCGGCCAGAAGCTGGGATCGTGCACGATCTGGTTGAGGTTGTGCAGGCCGACCCAGGTGGTTCTGCCCGCCCTGGCCTTCTGGAAGCTCATGATCACTTCGCGGACCATGGGATACCACTGGAAGCAGGCGAAGCAGAGCACCGCGCCGATCAGGAAGCCGTGTGCGGTGAGGTTGCGCTGTACGGACCTGCGCAGTGCCCCGGCCCGACCGGCCGCCCTGGCGGGCGGCGCGTCGGTTCCGGAGGATGCGGTCACGACCGCCATCGTCGATCTCCTTGGAAGGCTGCTCGTCCCGGGCCTGGCGGCCCTTGCGACTACTGGGCGTTGGCGAGGACCTGGTTGACCTGCTGCTCGGCGGTGTCCAGCAGCTTCTGCAGGTCGGCGTTGGGGTTCGTCAGCGTGGACGCCATTGCCGTGTCGAGGATCTTGTAGATGGCCTGGGCGTTGCCGGGTTCGGTCACGCCGGGGACGTTGGCCTTGACGAAGGACTCGAAGGCCTGCACCGACATGGTGGCGTTGGCGGCCTTGAGCTGGGCGTCCTTGGTGGCGGTGGCGCCCTGGAACAGCTGCGGCTGGGGCAGTCCGACCGCCTGGCCGGAGGACTTGGAGCGGGTGTAGTTGTACTGCTGGCCCTGGCCCTCCGTCAGCCAGAGGTAGCTGAGCAGCTGGATCCCGGCCTTGATCTGCTCGGGGGTGTCCTTCACGTTGAACATGTAGTCGTCGCCGCCGGTGAGGGTGCCGGCGCCGGGTCCGCTCTGGCCGGGGATCGGGCCCATGCCGAAGTCCTCGTAGTGGGCGCCGAGGCTCTGCACCATGTAGGTGATGTCGTCAGGGGCGGCGATGTACATCCCCAACTTGCCCGCGGCCATCTGCTTCTGGAGGTCGCCCCACTTGTACAGCTGGGTACTGCCCATGACGTTGTCGCCGAAGCGGAGCTTGTGCAGGTTCTGCAGCACGGCCAGGCCCTGGGGGTTGTTGAAGGCCGCCTTGGTGCCGTCGTCGCTCACCATCCGGCCGCCCTGGGCGTAGATCTCGGCGGTGAAGTGCCAGCCGCCGTTGTTTCCCGCGCTGTAGTCGCCGTAGCCCGCGATGCCCTTGCCCACGGCGGCGATCTTCTTGGCGTCGGCCTCCACCTCGGCCCAGGTCTGGGGCGGCTGGTCGGGGTTGAGCCCGGCCTTCTGGAAGAGCTTCCGGTTGATGATCATGCCCATGGTGTAGTTGGTGCGCGGAATGCCGTAGATCTTCCCGTCGGCCTTCTGGGTGTCCCACACCGAGGACATGATGTCGTTCTTGACCGGCAGGTTCTCGGGGGTGACGTACTTCGTGATGTCGGCCGCCTGGCCGGCGTCCAGGACCTGCTGCTTGTCGGTGAAGTAGGTGTAGAAGACGTTGGGCTCGGTGCCGCCCTTGAGCGCGGCGGTGAACAGTTCAGGGGTCTCGCACGGGAACGTGTCGATGCTCTTCACCGTGATGTTCGGGTGCAGCTTCTCGAAGGCCGCGATGTCGTCGGCCCACTGCTTGCGCTGCGTCGGGCGGCTGGTCGGCGGGGCACAGTCGATGGAGATGGTGACCTTGCCGTTGCTCGACTTGTTACCGCCGCCGGAGGAGCTGGAACAGGCGGCAGCGGTCAGGGTGAGAGCGCCGGCGATCAGCAGCGCTGCGGATCTGCGCATGGGTGGAAGACCCCTTCATGGGCGGAGTGCGTGGGATGTGGCGCGCCTCACTTAAGCACCGACCCGGTCGGCACCGCAATATCTCGACGGTACTTTGCAAGAACTGAACGCTAATCCGTGATGTGACGAGCCACAAACAACGCAAGGGCCGCACCCCATGGGGGTACGACCCTTGCCGGGGCAGCGAGTTGGCGCCCCGTCAGCTGCCGGGCTCTCTCCGTGCCAGACCGGTCGATCCGCGCACCACGAGCTCCGGCTCGAAGAGCAGCTCGTCGTGGGTGACCTTGGCGCCGGCCAGCTCTCCCACGAGCAGTTCCACGGCGGCGCGGCCCATCGCCTCGATGGGCTGGCGGATGGTGGTCAGCGGCGGATCGGTGCACGTCATGAACGAGGAATCGTCGTAGCCGATGATCGACACATCCCCGGGCACGTCGAGCCGGCGCCTGCGGGCAGCGCGTACGGCCCCCAGGGCCAGCGGGTCCGAGGCACAGATGATGCCGGTGACGCCCTGCTGCAGCAGGCGCGCGGCCGCGGCCTGACCACCCTCCAGGGAGAACAGCGCGTGTGCGACGTCCGCCTCGTCGAGCTCCAGCCCGGCCCTCTCCAGTACCGTGTGAGCCGCCGCCAGCTTGCGCCGCGACGGCATGTGATCGGGCGGCCCGAGCACCAGGCCGATCCGCCGGTGGCCCAGGGACAGCAAGTGCCCGGCACCCTGTTCCACCGCGACCGCGTCGTCGCAACTGACCTGGGGGAAGTCCAGGTCGGGTATGGCGGCGTTCATCAGCACCGTCGGCAGACCGCGGCGGTACAGCCGCTCGTAGTGCTCGTGCGGGGACTCGGCCTGGGCGTACAGCCCGCCGAAGAAGATCACGCCCGAGACCTGCTGCTGGAGCAGCAGTTCCACGTAGTCGGCCTCGGAGACGCCACCCGCCGTCTGCGTGCACAGCACCGGCGTGAAGCCCTGCTGCGCCAGCGCACTGCTGACCACCTCGGCGAAGGCGGGGAAGATGGGGTTCTGCAGCTCCGGCAGGACCAGCCCGACCAGCCTCGAGCGCTCGCCCCGCAGTTGGGTCGGGCGCTCGTAGCCGAGCACGTCCAGGGCGGTCAGCACGGCCTCGCGGGTCTGCTCGGAGACACCGGGCTTGCCGTTGAGCACCCGGCTCACCGTCGCCTCGCTGACCCCGACTTTCCTGGCCACCTCGGCAAGTCGTCGTGTCATGACTCAAGCCTAGGGCATGATCCGCAATCCACTTACGGCCTCGTGTAAAAATTCGTCAGTCTTTGCAGCAAGAACGTCAGGCCGGCTACGGCAAGAACGCGCCATCTGAGGGACGATCCGGCGCCGGGACGGACGCACTGTCCCCAGGGACGCCGGACTTCTTGCCACGCCGACGCGACCAGGAGGCTGTAGATCGGGAACTTACAAGAAAAAGCAAGGTCGAAACAGAGTCTGATCGGAATATTGCTCGGGTCTGTCCGAGCCAATACGGTGCTGCACGCGCCGCCGCCTGTGATCGAATCCCCCCGCTCCACCTGTTGGCACCTGCACCACCTTGCCCGGCCAACGAAGGGCCGGCGAAGCGCTGCGTCGTGCTCAAAGGGCACCTGACCGCGGGCACCCCACCCGACGGCGGCACGCCTCACGACGGCTTCGCCCTGGGCGGCAGCGGCGCACTGCCGGTCGCCACCGGCGTCCTCCTGACGGCGCCCTCGGCATGGGCCGCCGCCGCCACCGGCGGCAGCGGTGCCGCCCTGCCCTACGTCGAGGTCCAGGCGGAGAACGCCGCCGCCAACGGCAGCGTCATCGGTCCCAGCTACACCCCAGGGCCGGCTCGCCGACGAAGGCTCCTACCGCAAGGCGGTGACGCTGAAGGGGGCGGGCAAGTACGTCACCTTGACCACTCCGGTGGCCGCGAACTCGATCGACTTCCGGTACAGCATCCCGGACGGCTCGGACGGGTCGGTCTACAACGCGCCGCCGTCCCTGTACGTCAACGGCACCAAGCAGAGTAACTTCACCCTGACCAACGCATACAGCTGGTTCTACGGCCTTCGCCGACTTCGAGCAGGTCGGTGCCTCGCTGACGCAGCCGGCCGGCTCGGTGTCCGTGACCGGCAAGGGCGTGGACGCCAGCGGAGTCAACGACTCGAACAGCGCCTTCAACGCGGCGATCAGCGCCGCAGGCGCCGGTGGCACCGTGTGGATGCCCCCGGGCACGTACAAGATCCCGGGCCACATCGCGGTGGACAACGTGACGATCGCCGGTGCCGGTATGTGGTACTCGACGGTCACCGGGTCGGCGCCGGGCTTCTACGGCAACTCCGCGCCGTCGCCGAGCACCGGCGTGCACCTGCAGATCTTCGCGATCTCCGGTGACGTCCAGGACCGCAACGACAGCGCGCGCAGGTGAACGGCATCGGCGGCGCGATGAGCAACTCCACCGTGTCCGGAGTGTGGATCGAGCACGAGAAGGTCGGCGCCTGGATGGACGGGCCGATGGACGGCCTGACCTTCAGCGGCATGCGGGTCCGCGACACCACCGCCGACGGCGTCAACTTCCACGGCGGCGTGACCAACTCCAAGGTCACGGGCAGCGACATCCGCAACACGGGCGACGACGGCATCGCGACCTGGGCTGACGCCGGCATCGGTGCCGACGCCAACGACACCAACTCCGACAACACGGTGCAGCTGCAGATGCTCGCCAACGCATCGCGATCTACGGCGGGCACGACAACACCGTGAGCGGCAAACCTTGTGCAGGACACCGGCATCACCCAGGGTGGCGGCTTCCCCGTCGGACAGCGCTTCAGCTCCACCCCGGTCGGCACCACGACCATCTCCGACAACACGCTGATCCGTAACGGAAGCCTCGACCCCAACTGGCAGTTCGGGGTCGGCTCGCTGTGGTTCGACGGCAGTCAGGGGGCCATCGACGGCCCGGTCAACGGGACCGACGCGCTGATCCAGCAGAGCCCCTATGAGGCGATCCAGTGGGTCGAGGGCACCGTCAGCGGTGTCAACCTCAACAACGTGACCATCGCCGGGACCGGCGCCTTCGCGCTCGAGGAGCAGACCGGCGGCTCGGGGAGCTTCACCGACGTCACCGCGACCGGCGTCAACGGGCCCGCACCCGTCTACGGCTGCGAGGGCGGCAACTTCACGGTGACCGACGGCGGCGGCAACTCGGGCATCGGAGGCACCGCGTACTGCGGCGGGTGGCCCACCCCGGTCTACCCGCCCCACCCTGCCAGCACGGTCACCGTCTCCCCGAGCGCGCTGAACTTCGGCTCGCAGGCCGGCGGTACGACCAGCGCGGCGCAGACCGTGACGGTCTCCAACCCGACCGGCTCGTCCGCGCCCGTCTCCTCCATCACCACCAGCGGCGACTTCGCCCAGACCGACACCTGCGGCGGCGCCATCGCGGCGAACGGCTCGTGCACCGTCAGCGTCACCTTCACGCCGACGGCGACCGGCACCCGCACCGGAACGCTGACCGTCGGCGCGGGCGGCACCACCAACACCGTCAGCCTGACCGGCACCGGCGCCGCCGCCGGCCCTGTGCTGAGCGCCGGCCCGGCGAACCTGTCCTTCCCCGGCACGGTGGTCGGCTCCTCCGCCGGCGCGAAGACCGTGACCCAGACGTACGCCTCGTCGAACGTCACCGACGGCAACCAGTCCACCTACTGGGAAAGCGCCAACAACACCTTCCCGCAATGGGTCCAGGTGGACCTCGGCTCCCAGCAGAGCGCCGACCGGGTGGTCCTCCAGCTGCCCGCGGGCTGGGGCTCGCGCCACCAGACGCTGTCGCTGCTCGGCAGCACCGACGGCACCGCCTTCTCCACCGTCAAGGCATCGGCCACGTACACCTTCGACCCCGCCACCGGCAACACGGTCACCATCACGTTCCCCGCGACCGCCCAGCGAACCCGGGGTGCCGCCGAGTCACGTGGACTCGGCGGAACCGCCATGCCGTCAGCCGGACCGTCCGCCGGTGAGGTCAGGAGTTCCAGACCTGGAACTCCGAGATCTGTCCGGCCGGCCACCCCGTGTTCGCCGTGATGTTCACCCGGAAGTAGCGCTGGGCGGTGGCGGGGAAGGCAAGGGTGACGGTGTTGCTGCCGGACGGGTCGAAGGTGTAGCTCGCCGACGCCTTGAGGGTGGTGAAGGTGGCGTTGTCCGTGCTCGCGAGCAGGGACAACGTCTGGGTGCGGGGGCCCCAGCCGGCGGGCAGCTGGAGGACGACGCGGGACGCGCTCTGGGCGGAGCCGAGGTCGACCTGGACCCATTGCGGGAAGGTGTTGTTGGCGCTTTCCCAGTAGGTGGACTGGTTGCCGTCGGTGACGTTCGACGAGGCGTACGTCTGAGTGTGGCTGGACTCGCTGGTGGCCTTGCCGGCGGCCAGGTTGGTGCTGCTCGTGGCGCCGGTTCCGGACAGCGCCACGGTGGTGGGGCCGTTGGAGGCGTTGCTGTTGACGGTGAGCGTGCCGGTGCGGGTGCCGGAGGCGGTCGGCGTGAAGGTGACGCCGACCGAGCAGGAGGCCCCGGCGGCAATGGAGGTGCCGCAGGTGTTGGTCTGGGCGTAGTCACCGGAGACGGTGACGCCGGAGACCGTCGCTGTCGCCGTGCCGGTGTTGGTCACCGTGACCGTCTGCGCGGCGCTGGTGGTGTGCGGCGTCTGGCCGGCGAAGGTCAGCGAGGCCGGCGAGGCCGACACCGTGGCCGAGGGGGAGCCGCTCGTCGCGGCGAAAGTGAGGTGGTTGAGATTCCAGCCGCCGTTGTCCTGGTTGAGCGTGAGGACCTGCCGACCGGCCGGGAGTGTGACGTCGGCCCTCACCGTGGTCCAGGTCTGCCAGCCGCCGGTGGCGGGGATGTCGACCGCTCCGCTGAGGTTGGTTCCGGATGCGCTGGACAGGTGCAACGCGCCGGTCACGGCGGCGGGAGCCGCGGTCCTCAGGCTGACGGTGTAGGTGCCGGCCGTGGCGACGTCCACGGTGTAGCGGAACCACTGCCCGCTGCCGGTCCAGCCGAGGTTGTAGCCGCCGCCGGTGTCGGAGGTGGTCTCCAGATCGACGCCGTCGGAGCGGTAGGCAGTGCCGTTGCCGTTGACCGAGGCGACGTTGTAGGCGACGCCCTGACCTCCGGTGTCGTAGTCCTCCGCCTGGACGGTGCCCGGCACGGCGGCGGGAGTACCGCCGTAGGGACCCTCGGGCGCGGGGTCCTGCCAGCTGTTGTCGCTCACCGTCGCGGTGAAGCCACTGGAGTTGTTGGTGAACGCGACGTTCCCCGAGTGCAGTCCGGTGAGGGTGTTTCCGGTGATCGTGGCGGATCCGCTGGGCGCGGGGTAGTACGGCGGTGCGATCACCACTCCGTTGCGGCCGGGGTTGGTGATCGTGTTGTTCTGCAGCAGCGTGTCGGTCGAGGTGGAGAAGCCGATCGCGTCATAGAGGGAGTCGGACACGGTGTTGCCGGTCACCGTGACGTGGTCGACGACGCCGGTGTTCTGGCCGTCGCCGCCGTTGCCGATGTGCAGCGCGGGCTGGCCCTGGCTGTAGGCGTTGCCGCCCGATCTGACGACGACGTTGCCGGTCACGGTCGCGGACAGCAGGTCGTTGCCGTTGACGCCGAAGCGGCCGGCGCCCAGGCCGATGTACCGCGCGGTGTCGCTGATGTAGTTGTTGCTGACCTGGTGGCCGCTTCCGCCGTAGATCCCGATGCCCTTGCCTCCCCACGGCGCGATCGCGGTGTTGTCGGTGAAGGTGATGTCGGTCATCGGGTGGTAGTAGGTCGTCGTGCTCCCGCTGGTGTTGTAGTTGACCGAGTTGATCGCCATCGCGTCGTCGCCGGTGCCGCGCACGAAGTTGTTCGTGGCGGTCAGGTCGTTTCCGGTGTCCGCGTCGAGCGACACGTTGTTCAGGTTGATCCCGTCGGCCCAGATCGAGGTCAGGCGGCTGTTCTGCACCTTTCCGCCGGTGCCCGACGCCCAGAAGCCGGACATGGTGTGCTGGGTCCAGATGCCGTCGGCCACCCAGTTGGTGCCGGTGGTGTCCATGGCGCCGCCATCGCCGCCGACAGTGCCGCGGCTGACGGCGTTGGCGTCGATGTGGAAGTCCCGCACGGTGCACGAGGTCAGGGAGAACAGCGCCGCCAGCGGGGTGCTGTTGGGCACCGGCACGTCACGGTAGATCGTGCTGTACCACATCCCGGCCCCGGCGATGGTGATGCCCTGCGCGCGCAGGCCGGTGGTGCCCTTCACGTAGAAGGTGCCCTGCGGAATCCAGAGGATCTTGCCCTGGGACTGCGCCTGGTTGATGCAGTTCTGGATGGCGGCGGTGCTGTCCACGGACTGGGGGTCGGCCGACCCGTTGGTCGGGTTGTCGTCGGACACCGCGCCGCAACTGGTGAGGGAGATCGAGTCGGCGGGTTGGGCGATCGGTGCCGGCGGGTTCTCCACGTCGATGGCGTCGACGTCGTAGAACGACGCGCTGTTCGAGGAGTCCTTCTGCAGCGAGAAGGTGCTGCCGGGGGCGATGGGCGTACCGGCGACGAACGTGTGCGACTCGTCGAAGAACACCCGCGGAGAGCCGTCCGCCGGGTTCTGGTTGTCGCTGGTGTTGTAGTTGTTGTTGCCTTCGTACACCCAGGTCTGCTTGGAGTTGAGGTTCAACGCCTGCCGGAAGGTGCCGTTGACGTACAGGTTCAGCGTGCCGGTGGTGCCGCCGCCCGACGAGGAGTCGGGGATGCTGGCCCGGACGTTGATGAAGCTGATGGGTTGGCCCGTGTTGTTCGTCCACTGCACCGACTGACCGGTGCTGCCGAGGTGGACGTACGCGTGCCCGGACGCCTCGAGTGCGGCGCTCGAGTACTGCGTCGTCGGCGCCGAGGCCAGCGACACCCTGTTGGCACCCCCGCCCAGGGTGCCGGCCTCGGCCTCATAGGTGGTGAACGGAGTGGTGGCGCCCACCGTCGTGCTCGCGGCGGGCTTCGCGCCGGCGGCCGACGCGGGTGGGGCGGCCGCGGTGCGGGAGGCGGCGCCGGCCGGCGCCAGGGACAGCCACACCATGCCCAGCGCGGCGACAAGGGCCACGGCCAGGCGCGGGACGAGCGCCGTGCCGCGTAAGGGCCTTGGAATTCTGCGCATTGGATGCTCCTCCGGGGAATGTGGGGGGACGGCGCCCCGACCGTACTGAGCATGACGGGGGGTCGCAAGAATCTGATCCAGCAAAGAAATTATTCTCCAGTGGACCGAAAGAACGCGCTGCGTACAACGGCCCGGGGGCCGGCCCACGCGGTTGTGGGCCGGCCCCCGGGGGTCGCGCACGGAATTCAGGACGACTCCTGACGGAGCGTCGTCGGATGACGCATCGGCGTCAGGGATTGACGTTGATGGTGAAGGTCGTGGTCGGGTTGTAGACGTCGATGTGGTTGTTGGTCTGGGTCAGGTGGTTGAACGTCGCCGAGCCCACGGCCGGGCCCTGTCCCGACTCGGGCATCGGATTGGCCCAGATTCCGTAGCCGGACTTGGCGTCGTAGGCGTCTCCGCTCTGCTGTGCCCCGGTGATGGACGTGTCGGTGAAGACGGTGTCCTTGATCGGGTTGAGCGCCGTGCCGTTGACGTAGTCGGTCTGGAACATGATGCCGGCGTACGTCGGGTCGACGATGTCGGTGTCGTTCACCCGGATCCCCTGGAACGGCTGGGTCGCGGAGAACAGCCAGATCGCGGGGAACACCTGGCCGCCCCAGAAGTGGCCACCGTCGCGCACCAGCGAGACGTTCTGGACGGTGGTCGGCTGGGTGCCGAATCCCTGGAAGGGGTAGCCGAAGTTCAGCGAGCTGATGGTGATGCCCGAATACGTCAGCGTGTCGGCCACGTACAGGTTCTGCAGGGTGTTGTTCTCACCGCCGTAGACGGCGACACCCGCCGCCCGCCACGGCGTCAGCGCGGTCAGGTTCTGGAAGGTGTTGTTCGTCAGGTCCGAGGAGTTGTGGTCCTGGGCCGCGAACAGCGCGAAGCTGTCGTCGCCGGTCGACCGGGCCTCGTCGTTGCTCACCAGGTTGTTCTGGCTGCCGTTGGTGAGGTTGATGCCGTCCGCGAAGGTGTCGCGGATCCGCATGTTCGTCGCCTTCAGCCCGTTCACGTGGGTGCCCCAGATGGCACACACCTGGTGCTCGATCCAGACGTCGTCGACGGTGATGTCGGAGACGTCGGTCAGGTCGAAGACCTTGCCGGGCCCGTCGATGCGGGAGGTGTAGTTGCCGAACCAGCCGAAGCCCTGGAACGAGGAGCCGTCGGCGCTGCTCTGCACCGACCACCCGACGTCCGAGTTCTCCGACGTGGCAGGGGAGTTGAACTGGGTGTACCAGGGTCCTGCGCCCACCACCTTGACGGCTTTGCCGTAGACGTTGAACTTACCGGTGGTCTGGTACTGCCCGGCGGGCAGGTAGACGCCTACGAGCTTGCCCGTGGTGTCCTGCCGGACGGTGTCGAGCGCCTTCTGTACGTCCTGCTGGCCGAAGCCCGCCGGGGTGAGGTAGGCGTTCGGGTCCGGGTTGGCGACCGGGGCGACCTGCTCGGTGTTGATGTAGTCGATCGCGTACTGCGAGGTGTTGGACGAGTCCTTCTGCAGCTTGATCACGCTGCCCTGGGGCACGGTCCGGTCGAGCATCACGTGCGCCTCGTCGTAGATGTGACGCGGCGATCCGGCGCTGGGATTGTTGCCCGGACCGGTCTCCGCGCCGTACAGCCAGGCGTACTTGGAGTTCAGCGTGATGGTCTGCAGGAAGGTGCCGTCGACGTAGACGTTCAGGGTGGCCGTGTCACCGCCGCCGCCGGGGGCGTCCGGGATGGAGAAGCGGGTCACCAGGGTGTTGGTGCTGGCCCGGGTGGTCCACTGGACGTAGGAACCGGTGGTGTTCAGGGTGACGGCCTTGCGCCCGGACGCCTCGCCGGCCAGGTCGCCGATGGTGCGGTTGGGGCCGACCACGGCGGCGCCGCCGCCGATCTGGCCGTCCTCGCCCTGGTACACGTCATAGGGCATGTTGGCGCCGCGGCCGACGAACAGCGAGGTGTCACTGGTGTTGTTGGCCTGTTTGACCGACAGCTCGTTGGGGTCGACGGCGACCACGGTGTGCACCGTGTACTTGCCGTTGACGGCCGTCCAGCTGCCCAGGCTCACCGGGGGAGCGGCGGCGCCGGCGGCGATCGTGCCGGTGTAGGAGCCGGTGAGGGTGGTGAGCGTCTTGCCGGTGCTGTCGAGCAGGGTGAGCGTGACGCCGTGGGAACCGCTGCCCGAGGCGACCGTGCCCTGGTTCTTCAGCGTCACCGAGAACTTGACGCTGCTGCCCGCCGAGGGGTTGTTCGGGCTCCAGTCCACGGTTCCGACCAGGTCCGAGCTCTGTACCGGCGCGACGACGAGGTTGTTCGGGTTGGTGTAGGTGTTGTTGTCGTAGCCCAGCTCGATGAAGCTCTTCGCCTCGTCCACCTTGGCGGTGAGCTGGTACGTACCGGCCGTCTGCGTGCCGATCACCGCGGACACCTTGGCGGAGGCGCCGGCGGCCAGAGCGCCGACGGGGGCGGTGCCGACCTTGGTGCTGCCCAGGTAGAAGTTGACGTTGGAGGCCGGAGAGGCCGCGGTGCCCACGTTGGCGACCGTGGCGGACGCGGTGACCGAGTCG
Organism: Streptomyces sp. NPDC052109; assembly: GCF_040680195.1. Classification (NCBI taxonomy): domain Bacteria; kingdom Bacillati; phylum Actinomycetota; class Actinomycetes; order Kitasatosporales; family Streptomycetaceae; genus Streptomyces; species Streptomyces sp. NPDC052109. The sequence goes on from NZ_JBFAWF010000015.1 coordinate 81,413, forward strand.
GTCTCCACCGGGGCGGACGGGGACCACGAGGACGCGGAGACCGTCAGGTCGGGGTTGGGGGCCGGAGTACCGATCACCTGGAGTTCGCCGACCTGGCCGCCGGGGGCTCCGCTGTTGCCGGTGATGCTCAGCTCGACGTCCGCGACCGTGGCACTCACCGGGATGGTGACGGTGTTGCCGGTGTTGGGGTCGAAGGTGTACGTCTGCGCGGCCGAGATGCTGGTGAAGTCCGTCGCGCTCTGCTCACGGCCGAGCACCTGAATGGTCTGGGTGCGCGTGGACCAGGCCGAGGCCGGGTTGAGCTTCACCACGACGGAGGTGACGTCGGCGTTCGCGCCGAGTTGCACGGTGAGCCGGCTCGGGTACGAGGAGCCCTCGAAGTACGTGGTGAGGTCGCCGTCGTTCGCGTTCGCCGGGGCGTAGGTGTACGTGTACGGGGTACCGGTGATCGGCTTGTGCAGCGCCAGGTTGGTGCCGCTGCCGCCGGTGCCGGTGCGGGTGACGGTGTTGCCGGCGGGCGAGACGTTGCCGGCGGCGTCGCGCGCCTTGACGTAGTACGACACCGTCGCCGTGGCCGGCTGGGAGTCGGTCCAGGTCAAGGTGGTGCCGCCGACGGTGACGGCCAGCGCGCCGTTGCGGTAGACGTCGTAGGCGGTGACGCCGACGTTGTCGGTCGACGCTCCCCACGACAGGGCGATCTGACCGGACTGCGGCTGGGTGTAGGTCAGGGTGCCGGGCGCGGTGGGGGGCGTGGTGTCGGTGGTGCTCGGCCCGTACACCTTGAACTCGGAGATCTGGGCCGCCGGCCATCCGGTGTTGGCCGTGATCAGCGTCCGCAGGTAACGGGTGCCGGTCGCCGCGAAGTTGATGGTGACCGTGCTGTTGGTGGCCGGATCGAACGTGTACGAGGCGGACGCCACGATGGTGGTGAAGTTGCTGCCGTCGATGCTGCCCTGGACCGACAGCGTCTGGGTCCGGGCGGCCCAGTTGGTCACCGGCACCTGCAGCACGAGCTGGTTGACGCTGGTGGTGGCGCCCAGGTCGACCTGCAGCCACTGCGGGAAGGCGTTGTTGGCGCTCTCCCAGTAGGTGGCCTGGTTACCGTCGTTGGCGTTGGCCGGTGTGTAGCTCTGGGTGTAGCTGCCGGCGCTCATGGTCTTGCCCGCCGCCAGGTCGGTCCCGGCGGCGTGGGCGGGTCCGGCCTGCAGCACCGCCAGCAGTGCCGCCAGCATGCTGAGCACCGCGACGACGGCGGTTCGCTGCCGGCCTGAGGCGGGCGGCGCGGAGGATCTTCCGGTGGTTCTCATCCTCGTCCTCGGTTCCTTGGAGGGTGGGGGTGGGGTGCGAGGTGTGACGAACTCGGCGCGTGGGCGGGCCACGCTTCGCGGAAAATTACGGTGATGGCCTGGTTCAGTAGCCATGACCTGATGAAAAATTGTTACAACTAGCTGAAAAGAAGTTACTGAGCAGCAATGGGCTCGTCAACGAATCAGACAGCGCGGGGAGTTCGGGCTTGATAGCCGCTCTTGAGCCGCGCCGGTCGCCCTCCGGCCGTCCGTCCCCGTAGAGGGCGGGACGGCCCCGCTGGTGCCAACGCCAGGAAGGGCCGCAGGAAGTCGCAGGCCCGCGGCACCCCGCGGGTGCCGCGTGCCTGTGACGCGCGGCACCGGCACGAAGCAGCCCTAACGGCAGGGAGAAACAGCGGGTGACCGAGATCGGCACACGCTTCGGTGACCACCCGCTCCAGCGCCGAGACGAGACCGGTCACCGGAGTTCCGTACCAGGGCTCCTCGATCCCATGGCCAAGCCGCTCCGCGACCGGGCGGATCACCTGGACGACCACCCGGCGCAGCTCCTCGTCCACCACCGGCCGTGGCAGCGCAGGCACGAGCGCCGGGTCGTCCCGGTGCACGCGGGCCGGCCGTGCCTGCTCGATCCGTCCGGCCGGATACGGGCGCTCATGCCGTGACCGGCCGGGCGAAGGTGCCGTGGGTGGCCCGTGCCGCACCGCGCGGTTCGCCTCGTCCCGGCAGCGGCGAACGCAGCAGCCGCTGGAAACGTCCGGGCCCAGTTGCGAGGCCTTCGTCCGGCCGAACTGCTCCACGGCGGTTTCCGCGAAGTGAGCCACATCGGCACGGGACCGCCTTCCGGCAGGTACCGGCGGACGTCCTCGGGGGAGAGCGCAGCGGCCAGGTCCCACCGTCCGCGCGGGCGTCCTTGGCGTGGCCGACGTCGGTGAGGGTGTCTTCTCGCGCGTGTGGGGCCCGGCCGTGTCCGGCCGGGCCCCACTCCTCCTGCGCGCCTCACATGCTCCGCGTACTCGGACGGGTTCGTCTACCAGCGGTACCAGCGGCCCCTGCGGCCACCGCTGCCCGCGGGCCGGACGACGAAGCCGAGCAGCCACGCGACCAGGACGATCACCGCGAGCCACCACAGCGCCTTCAGCGCGAAGCCCGCGCCGAAGAGGACCAGGGCCAGCAGAAGAACCAGAAGCAAAGGAACCATTGTCATCAACCTCCTGGCCACCGGATGCCCTTACTCCGCTCCTACAAGCCCGCAAAAAACGAGTTACTTCCATGCGATGCAGGGCACGTTCGCGTGTTGCGGAGGCGAACCCGGCCAACGCTGACACCGCCCCATCGGCGATCCCCACGGGGCCCATTCCGGAACCTGCCACGGGCTCCGGGGAGTTCCAGGCGGCGAACGCGTTGACGCCCTGCGGTGAATGACGATGCCCCTGACGTCCCTGAGCCACTGGCGGAGAAAGACGCCTACCGGTGGAGGCTCGCAGAGACCGAGTGCGGTCGCCGCCTTGTCCAGCTCCTCGTCCGGCCGGCCCCAGGGTGACCGGGTACAGTGCGCGAGACGGCAGCCTGGGCAGGGAGGGGAAGCGTGACCGCCACCAGTGACATCCGACCCGCCGACGGTGAAGCGCGAGCGCCGCGGCCGAGCCGACTGCACCGCCTGATGCGCTACATCCCCCTGATCGCCCCCGTCCTGCTGTGGGCCGTGCCCTGCTGGGTACTCCTGTACACCGGCCAGCACTGGCCGCTGCCCGTGACGCCGGTCGGCACCGCCCTCTTCGTCCTCGGCCTCGTCGGTATGCCGCTCGCGATGGCGCGCGGCCACGGCCGGCGCCAGCAGGACCGGGCGGCGATCGTCGGTGACACCCTGCTGGGTACCAGTTGGGTTCTGTTCACCTGGTCCGTTCTGCTCGGCGTCCCGTTGCGGCTCGCCCTGACCGTGGCCGGCGTCGAGGAGAGTCAGGACCGGGCCCGAATCGTCACCTGGGCCGTCCTCGGCGTAACCGCCGTACTGCTCGCCTGGGGGTACACCGAGGCCCGCCGCGTGCCACGCGTGCGCCGACTCGACGTGCAACTCCCACGGCTGGGTGCCGGGTTGGACGGTATCCGCGTCGTCCTCATCACCGACACCCACTACGGTCCCCTCGATCGCGCTCGCTGGTCGGCACGGGTATGCGAGACGGTGAACACCCTGGAGGCAGACCTGGTCTGCCACACCGGCGACATCGCGGACGGCACGGCCGAACGCCGCCGTGCCCAGGCCGCCCCACTCGGTACCGTGCGGGCCACCCGGGCCCGGGTCTACGTCACCGGCAACCACGAGTACTACAGCGAGGCCCAGGGCTGGGTCGACCTGATGGACGAGCTGGGCTGGGAGCCGCTGCGCAACCGCCATCTGCTGCTCGAACGCGGAGGCGACACCCTCGTGGTCGCCGGCGTGGACGACGTCACCGCCGAGTCCTCCGGCCTGGCGGGCCACCGCGCCCACCTCGCCGGAGCCCTGAACGGTGCCGACCCCGACCTGCCCGTCCTGCTCCTGGCACACCAGCCGAAGTTCGCCGACCGGGCGGCAGCCGCCGGCGTCGACCTCCAGCTCTCCGGCCACACCCACGGCGGCCAGATCTGGCCCTTCCACCACCTGGTCCGCATCGACCAGCCCGCCCTCGCCGGCCTCAGCCACCACGGCACCCGCACCCTCCTCTACACCAGCCGCGGCACCGGCTTCTGGGGCCCGCCGTTCCGCGTCTTCGCCCCCAGCGAGATCACCCTGCTCGTGCTCCGCTCCCCGCACCTGCCCACATCGCCGTAGACGGGGAACAGGCTCGTCTCGCCGAGGACAAGATCCGCAGGAGGAGTTGACGATCCGCTCGGGATCCTGTCCAGGCGGGAGATCGCCGGGCACGGATGCGCACCCGCGCCGCGACGACCGTGCGGACCCGCGAGCAGGGCCGCCGGCTCGGCGGCCGCCCGCCGTACGGCTACCGCCTCGTCGATGTCGTCGGCCCGCATCCCCACCGTGCCCTTGCACGCCGTGGGCCACGCATACCCAGCGACTGGCCCGGCACGGCATTGCCCGCATCACCCGCGCCCTCATCGACACCGGCCTCCCCTGCCCATTCCCCCGCCCGCTACCGGTGCCGTCATGGCCACACCAGCGCCATCCGCCCGGCGCACGGCCGCACCCAGCTCCCGCTTCGAGCCAGACGGCGGCGTCCTGCGTCTCCCCCGGCTGCGGCACGCGAGGGTTGCGTCGTGGTCCGCAGCCCACCCTTGCGAGCGTGGTCGGGTGGGCCGGCGATCGAGATCGGTGACCGCCCCGAACGCTTGGTGAGACCTTGACGACACGCGTGTGTACCCCGCTCCCGGAAAGGCGCCCGCCCCATCCGCCCGGTTCGCGCGACGGACCTGCCCTCCGGCCGCGTAGAGCAGACGACGGATTCACCCACGGAGGGGGCTGCACAGTGACAGCGCGTGCACTCGAGGGGGCACTGAGGGGTGCCAGGAGTACGGCGATCGCGGCGGCGGCGATGGCCGTCCTGACCGCGTCGCAGGCGCCGGGGGCGGTCTCGGCCGAGGCCGCGGAGCCCGCGCGGACGGCGGCGCCCGCCGAGCCCGGCCCCAGCGTGTCCGGCGACACCCCGTACCGCACCGGCCTTCCCCCGCTGCGGACACGGAAGAACGGCTCGGCACCGGAAACGATGAGCGGCGGGGCCCTGCCCGCGAGCGTGTTCGCCGCGTACCGGCGCGCCGAGGAGGAGCTGGCGCGCAGCGCGCCCGGCTGCCGGCTGCGCTGGCAACTGCTGGCCGCGATCGGCCAGGTGGAGTCCGGGCAGGCACGGGGCGGCCGGGTGACCCCGGACGGTACGACCGTGACGCCCATCCTCGGCCCGCGGCTGACCGGAGGCGCCATCGCCGTCGTGCCGGACACCGACGGCGGCGCGTACGACGGGGACGCGGTGTACGACCGCGCGGTCGGCCCGATGCAGTTCATCCCGTCCACATGGGCCCGCTGGGGCGCGGACGGCAACGGCGACGGACGGTCGGACCCGAACAACGTCTACGACGCGGCGCTCGCCGCCGGCCGTTACCTGTGCGCGGGCGGCCGGGACCTGTCACACCCCGCCGACCTGGACCGGGCGATCCTGGGCTACAACCACTCGGACGCCTATCTGCGCACGGTCGAAGCCTGGTACGCGTACTACCTGACCGGACACCGCGTGGTGCCGGACGCGTCCGCCGGAGCCCGGTCGGACGGGCCGAAGCCGTCCCGCCCGAAGAGGCCGAAGTCCTCGCCGTCGAAGCGCTCGGGCGACCGGAACCCGGGCCCTGGTCCCTCGCGCACGCCGTCGACGCCGCCCGTCTCACCCTCCCCCGGCCCGTCCCGTACGGCCGGCGTCCCGAAGGCGTCCGGGACGCCGCTGGTCCCCGTCCCCGAGCCGACTCTCACGCTGCCCGGCGGCGTCCTGCCCGACGCGGGGCCGCTGACCATCGGCAACGGCTGGAACACGATGGGCGCCTCCCCCTCCACAACCACGACTACCCGGCGGTAATGTCGCCACCCGCCGGAAGCCCAGAACCGGCGGGTGAGTGCGAAGGGGCCCTCATGGCGACGGAGATGCCTGCGGACACAGCGACCGCCGAGGAGCGTTGGCAGCGCATGTGGAGCCATCGCGAGCAGCTGCTCAAGGTGGCCCGGCGACGCTCCATGAGCCAGGAGGATGCCGAGGACGCCGTGCACGAGGCGATGCTGCGGGCCGCGGAACGCCCGGACCTCGACGACGAGCGGCTCGGCGCCTGGCTGACGACGGTGACGATGCGGCTGTGCGTCGACCGGTACCGGCAGGTCAACCGCGAGGCCGAGGTGGGCAGCCGCCCCACGCTCGTCGCGCCGGGCCCGGTACCCGTCGAGGAGGCGGTGTGCGACCGGGCCGAGGCGAAGTGGCTCGCCGTGCGCAGCGGTGAGCTGCCCGCCCGGCAGGCGGAGGCGCTCCGGCTGAAGTCCGAGGACCTGGACGTGAGCCAGGTCGCGGTGCGGATGGGGCTCAGCTACCGGACCGTCGAGTCGCTGCTCGCCCGGGCCCGGCGGACCCTGCGCGCCTCGCTGGCCGCGACGCTCGCGCTGGTGCTTTTCCTGGTCGGGCGCGGGCGGCTGCGCGGGGGTGGCAAGGCCCAGGTGGTCGCGGTGACCTCGACGGCGGCGACCCTGGCGGTGGCGGGGTTCCTGCTGCCGTACGCGCTCGATGCGGGCGGAAACGGGAACGGTCCGGCGCCGCGGCCGGCCGTGGCCGGCGACGCGCAGGTCCGGCGCAGCGACGCCACGGGCCGGGGGCACACCCCCAAGACGCCCACCTCCCGGCCCCCGGCGCCCGGGGCCCGGAGTCGGACGCCCTCACCGACCGGGGGAACGTCCCTGCCGCTGCCGGTGCCCCTGGCGTCCCTGCCGAACGTGTCCTCGTCCCCGCTCCCGGGGCTGCCGGCGCCGCAGCTGCCCGGCGTGCCGAAGGTGCCGGACCTGCCGACGGGGTCGGCCGCCTCCTCGGTCCCGTCGCTTCCCCCGGTCTCGGCGCTACCGGCCGCTCCGCTCTCCTCCCCCGTCCCTGTCCCGAGGCTGCCTTCGAGCACGCCGTCGCCGAAGCTGCCGTAGCACGCCGTAAACCCGTCCGAAAAAATTTCCCGGTCGCCGCGACGGACGCCCCGCGCCTGCCCGTAGAGCAGATGTCGGAGCCGCTCCACGGGCGAAGGGTAGAACCGGATGGGTGTCGAGATCTGTGTGGAAGGGCTGACCAAGTCCTTCGGCCACCAGGTCATCTGGCAGGACGTCTCGCTGACGCTGCCCGCCGGGGAGGTCTCGGTGATGCTCGGTCCCTCGGGGACGGGCAAGTCGGTGTTCCTCAAAACGCTCGTGGGGCTGCTGAAGCCGGAGCGCGGCTCCATCACGATCCAGGGCCGGGACATCACCAGGCTCCGTGAGCACGACCTGTACGAGGTGCGGAAGCTTTTCGGCGTGCTGTTCCAGGACGGCGCGCTCTTCGGCTCGATGAACCTGTACGACAACATCGCCTTCCCGCTGCGCGAGCACACCCGCAGGTCCGAGAGCGAGATCCGGCGCATCGTGCTGGAGAAGATGGACATGGTCGGGCTGATCGGCGCCGAGGGGAAGCTGCCCGGCGAGATCTCCGGCGGTATGCGCAAGCGTGCCGGGCTCGCCCGCGCCCTGGTCCTCGACCCGGAGATCATCCTGTTCGACGAGCCGGACTCGGGTCTGGACCCGGTCCGCGTGGCCTACCTCAACCAGCTCATCGTCGACCTCAACGCACAGATCGACGCGACCTTCCTCATCGTCACCCACGACATCGCCTCGGCCCGCCAGGTCCCGGACAACATCGGGCTGCTGTTCCGGCGCGAGCTGGTGATGTTCGGGCCCCGTGAGGAGCTGCTGACCAGTGACGAGCCCGTCGTACGGCAGTTCCTGAACGGCCGGATGCAGGGGCCGATCGGCATGGCGGAGGAGAAGGACGCGGCCCAGGTCGAGCAGGAGCTGGCCCAGATAGACGAGGGTCCACGAGTCCGGGGCCTGACACCCCGCCTGCTGCCCGGCCCCGGCATCACCCGCCCGCCTCGCTGGGAGGCGATCGCGCGACGCGAGGCAGAGCTGCACGGGACGGGGGCGAGCAGCGCATGAGGCTCTCCCCGACGGGTGCGCTCCGGCACTCGGGCAACCTCTTCGCGATGGCGCTGGACGTCGTGCGGACCCTGCCCCGACGGCCCTTCCAGGCAAGGGAGTTCATCCAGCAGGCGTGGTTCGTCGCGAGCGTCACCATTCTGCCGACGGCGCTGGTCTCGATCCCCTTCGGGGCGGTCATCGCGCTGCAGATCGGCAGTCTGACACGGCAGTTGGGCGCGCAGTCCTTCTCCGGTGCCGCGTCCGTGCTCGCGGTGCTGCGCGAGGCCTCGCCGATCGTCACCGCGCTGCTGATCGCGGGCGCGGGCGGCACGGCGATCTGTGCGGACCTCGGGGCGCGCAAGATCCGGGACGAGATCGACGCGATGCAGGTGCTCGGCATCGACCCGGTGCACCGGCTCGTCGTACCGCGCGTGCTGGCGTCGATGGTCGTGGCCGTGCTGCTCAACGGCCTCGTCTCGGTCGTCGGTGTCGCGGGCGGCTACTTCTTCAACGTCGTCCTCCAGCACGGCACGCCCGGCGCCTACCTGGCGTCCTTCACCACCCTCGCCCAGCTGTCCGACCTGTGGGCGGCGGAGATCAAGGCGCTCGTGTTCGGGGCCATCGCGGCGATCGTCGCCTCGTACAAGGGGCTCACGGCGCAGGGCGGTCCGAAGGGTGTGGGCGATGCCGTCAACCAGTCCGTGGTGATCACCTTCATGTTGCTGTTCGTGACCAACTTCGTGATGACCGCGGTGTACTTCCAGGTCGTCCCGCAGAGGGGTTAGCCGATGAGACCTCGGAAAGTCCTCGATCGCCCCTTGCGCTCACTGGAAGAGCTGGGCACCCAACTGTCCTTCTACGGGCGCTCCCTGGCGTGGACGGGCCGCACCCTGCGCCGCTACAAGAAGGAGATCCTGCGGCTGCTCGCCGAGGTGAGCTTCGGGCGCGGCGCGCTCGCCGTCGTCGGCGGCACGGTCGGCGTGATCGCGTTCCTGTCCTTCTTCACCGGCACCGAGGTCGGCCTCCAGGGCTACGCGGCCCTCAACCAGCTCGGCACCTCCAACTTCGTGGCGTTCCTGTCGGCGTACTTCAACACCCGGGAGATCGCCCCGCTGGTGGCCGGGCTCGCCCTGTCCGCGACGGTCGGCGCCGGGTTCACCGCGCAGCTCGGTGCGATGCGGATCAGCGAGGAGACCGACGCGCTGGAGGTGATGGGCGTCCCCTCGCTGCCGTTCCTGGTGACGACGAGGATGATCGCCGGCTTCGTCGCGGTGATCCCGCTGTACGTGATCGGGCTGCTGTCCTCGTACCTGGCCGCCCGCACCATCACCACCGGGTACTACGGGCAGTCGACGGGCACGTACGACCACTACTTCCACCAGTACCTGCCGCCCGTCGACGTGTTCTGGTCCTTCGGCAAGGTGATCGTCTTCGCCGTGCTGATCATCCTGGTGCACTGCTACTACGGCTACCACGCGAGCGGCGGCCCGGCGGGCGTCGGCGTCGCGGTGGGCCGTGCGGTGCGGACCTCGATCGTCGCCGTCAACGTCCTGGACTTCTTCCTGAGCCTCGCGATCTGGGGCGCCACCACGACCGTACGGATAGCGGGGTGAGAGCGGTGCGCATGCACAGAACGAGACTCAGGCTCTACGGCGTCGCTTTCCTCGCCGTGCTCGCGCTGCTGCTGTCGCTCGCGGTGGCCGTCTACCAGCAGGCGTTCACGTCCGTCGTGCCCATCACCCTGGAGGCCGGCACCCTCGGCAACCAGCTCGATCCACGCGCCGACGTCAAGCTGCGCGGGCTGCTGGTCGGCGAGGTGCGCGAGGTGCACGCGGACGGCACCAAGGCCACGCTCGACATCGCGCTCGATCCGCGGTACGTCCCGTACATCCCCTCGGACGTGCACGCGCGTCTGCTGCCCAAGACGCTGTTCGGCGAGAAGTACGTCGACCTGGTCCCGCCCCCGCGTTCCTCGGCTCGGCCCGTCCGCGCCGGAGACGTCATCACCCAGGACCGCACGAAGGCCGGCATCGAGGTGCAGCAGCTGATGAACGACCTGCTGCCGCTGCTGCGCACGGTCCGGCCGGGCGAGCTCAACGCGACGCTGTCGGCGTTCGCCACGGCGCTGGAGGGCCGCGGCGACCGGATCGGTGACAACCTCACCCGGGTCGAGGGTTATCTGCGCCGTCTCAACCCGCACATGCCCTCCCTCGAGGAGGACATCTCGCGGTTCGCGGACGTCGCCGAGGTGTACGGCGACGCCGCGCCCGACCTGATGCGGATCCTGCGCAACACGGTCACCACCAGCCGCACGATCGTCGACAAGAAGGACCAGCTGGCCGCCGCGCTCCGCTCGACCGCGTCCGTGGCGGACACGGCGAACGGCTTCCTGTCCGAGAACGGCGACCGGCTGATCACCCTGGGCCGGGTCTCCCGTCCCACGCTGGAGCTGTTCGCCCGATACTCCCCCGAGTACCCGTGCCTGTTCCAGGGACTGGTCCGGCAGGAGAAGGCCTCGGAGGACGCGTTCCGGGGCGGCGAGATGCGGATCACCCTCGAAGTCGTCCGGCCGCAGGGGGCGTACCAGCCCGGTGAGGAGCCGGTGTACGGCGAGCGGTCCGGCCCGAACTGCCGTGGCCTGCCGCATCCTCAGGTGCCCGGCCCGAAACCCCATCTCGATGACGGTACGTCGGCCGGAGGTTCCGGCGGCGCACTCCCCGGAGGTGTCAACGTGTCCGCCACCCGGGCCGAGCAGCGGGCCGTCGGCTCGCTCGTGGCCCCCGTCATGGGCGTCCCCGCCGACCAGGTGCCGTCCGTCGCGACCCTGCTGTTCGGTCCGCTCGCCCGCGGAACGGCGGTGAGTGTCGCATGAGCGGGTCAGGAACCCGGCAGACCGCCGCCCCGCTGGTCAAGTTCAGCCTCTTCGCACTGGTCACGATCGCGGCGACGGCGCTGCTCGCCGCCACCATCGTCAACATCTCCTTCACCCCGAAGGACACCTACCACGCCGTGTTCACCGACGTCACCGGGCTGGAGACCGGCGACGACATCCGCGTGGCCGGAGTGCGGGTGGGAGAGGTCGAGGGCATCCGGGTCAAGGACCGGACCCTGGCGGAGGTCACGTTCACCGTCAGCGCGGACCGGCCGCTGCTCGCGGGGACCCACGCGGTCGTCCGCTACCGCAACCTGGTCGGGCAGCGCTACATCGCGCTCACCGAGGGCCCCGGCGACGTCACCGCCCGGCTGCGGCCGGGCGGAACCATACCGCTGTCCCGGACCCAGCCGGCGCTGGACCTCAACGCCCTGCTGAACGGCTTCAAGCCGCTGTTCGCCGCACTCAGCCCGAGCGACGTCAACCAGCTCGCCACCGAGATCGTCCAGACCCTCCAGGGCGAGGGCGGCACCGTGAACAGCCTGCTGGCGCACACGGCCTCACTCACCACCACCCTGGCCGACCGCGACAAGCTGATCGGCTCGGTGGTCGACAACCTCAACACCGTCCTGGACACGCTCGACAAGCGCGGCTCCCGCTTCTCCGATCTGCTCACACAGCTGCGCCGGGTGGTGTCCGGGCTGGCCGCCGACCGCAAGCCCATCGGGGAGTCGCTGGTGAGCATCGGCGACCTCACCGACGTCACGTCGGGGCTGCTGAAGGACGCGCGTCCACCGCTGAAGGACGACATCGCCGGGCTCGGCGATCTCACCGGAACCCTGGACAAGAACGAGCACACCGTGGAGGGCGTCCTGAAGCGACTGCCGAACAAGCTCAACGCGCTGACCGGGACGGCGTCCTACGGCTCCTGGTTCAACTTCTACCTCTGTGACTTCGACGGCCGGATCGTGCTGCCGAAGACCAAGCAGGTGATCACCCCGGACCTGCACGTGGCGCGGGCGAGGTGTGGCGGATGAGACCGCGTGTCCTGCGGCAGCGCCGTCCCGAGCCGCTGGTGAAGGTACGGGTGCTGCCGCCGAGGCTGCCGAAACTCCCCCGGCTGCTCCCGAAGCGCAAGCCCCGCCCCCAGCCGTTGGTCAAGGTGCGCGTCCTGCCACCGAAGCTGCCCAGGATCCGGCTCAGGCGGCCACGCATGAAGCCTTTCCGCGAGCGGAACCCGGTCATCGTGGGCGCCGTCGGCCTCACCGTCCTCGCGCTGCTCACGTTCGCCGCCTTCAACGCCGACAGCCTGCCGCTGATCGGCGGCGGCGACACCTACAGCGCGGCCTTCTCCGAGGCCGGCGGGCTCAAGCCGGGCGACGAGGTGCGGATCGCCGGGGTCAAGGTCGGCAAGGTCGAGGGCGTCGGCCTGGACGGCGACCACGTCAAGGTCACCTTCAGGGTGAAGGGCCGCCCCGGGTTCGGCACCGACACGGGCGCGGCGATCCGCGTCAAGACGATCCTCGGCGCGAAGTACCTGGCCCTGTACCCGAAGGGGCCCGGCCAGTTGAAGCCGGGCAGCGAGATCCCGCTCGGCCGGACCGTGTCGGCGTACGACGTCGTCCAGGCCTTCAGCGACCTGACGACCACCACGGAGGCGGTCGACACGGACCGGCTCGCCAAGGCGCTGGACACCATCTCCCTCACCTTCCAGGACTCCCCCGAGGAGGTGCGGGCGTCGATCAAGGGCCTGTCACGGATCTCCCGGACCGTCGCCTCCCGAGACCGGGCGCTGCGCGGGCTCCTCGACCACGCAAACGGGGTCACCAGGGTGCTGGCCGGTCACACCAAGGACTTCTCCGCGCTGGTGAAGGACGGTGACGCGCTGTTCAAGGAGATCGACGACCGGCGCGCGGCGATCCACACCCTGCTCAAGAGTTCCGCGCTGCTGGGCGTCGAGCTGTCCGGCCTGGTCGACGACGACAGCAAGGAGATCGGGCCCGCACTGAAGAACCTCGACACCTTCCTGAAGATGCTCGAACGCAACCAGGCGAGCCTGGACCGCAGCGTCCAGCTCCTCGCCCCCTACGTGCGGCTCTTCACCAACACCCTCGGAAACGGCCGCTGGTTCGACTCCTACGTCCAGAACCTGGTCGCCGCCCCGGTCACGCCACGGACGGGAGGCACCCGGTGACCCGCAGACTCCTGGCCCTGTTCACCGCGCTCGCGGTCGTCGTCGGCCTCGCCGTCGTCCTCTGGCCGGGCCCCGGCCCCGTCCGCGTCACGGCGTACTTCCCGCGCACCGTCGGCATCTACCCCGGCTCGGACGTCCGCGTCCTCGGCGTCCGCATCGGCGAGGTCGAGAAGATCACGCCGGAGGGCGACCGGGTCCGGGTGGAGCTGGAGTACGACCGGGGGCGCAGGGTCCCCGCCGACGCGCAGGCCGCCATCGTCAACTCCTCGGTGGTCAGCGACCGTTACGTGCAGCTGCTGCCGGTGTACCGCAAGGGCGCGGTCATGCGGGACGGAGACGTCATCCCCGAGTCCCGTACGGCCGTCCCCGTCGAGCTGGACCGGATCTTCGACAGCCTGCACACCACCGCCGAGGCGCTCGGCCCGAACGGCGCCAACAAGCAGGGCTCGCTGTCCCGGCTGCTCGGGGTGAGCGCGGGCGACCTCCGGGGGCAGGGCCGGAACCTCAACCAGACGGTGGGCGACCTGTCCCAGGCGGTCACCACACTGTCCGACGGGCGCGGCGACCTGTTCGGGACCGTACGGAACCTCCAGGTGTTCACGGCCGCGCTGGCTGCGGACGACACCAGCGTGCGGTCGTTCAATACCGACCTCGCCGACGTGGCCGGGCAGCTGGCCGGGGAACGCAGGGATCTCGCCGCCGCGCTGAAGTACCTGGCCGCCGCACTCGGTGACGTGGCCGGCTTCGTGAAGGGCAACAAGAAGGCGCTGACCTCGGACGTCCAGGGCCTGGCCAAGGTCACCAAGGTCCTCGTCACCCAACGGGCCGCACTGGAGGAGCTGTTGACCGTCGCCCCCACGGGCCTGTCGAACCTGCAGAACGCCTACAACCCCGCCTCCGGCACCCTCGACACCCGCAACAACGCGCAAACCCCTCAGGATCCGTCATCGCTGCTCTGCTCGATCCTGAAGACGACCGGCGACGACCACGACAACTGCGCCGGGCTGAAGAAGCTCTTCGACTCCCTGCCCGAGGTGCCGTCGGCCCCGGCGTCGACGGGCACGGTCGACAAGACCCTCGGCGGAATCCTGGGGGCACCGGCATGAGCGTGAAGCGCTCGAGGCGGGTGGCCGCCTGGACGGCGATCGGCTCGCTGCTGCTGACCGGCTGCGAGTTCAACGGCTGGTACGACGTCCCGCTCCCCGGCGGCGCCGCCTCGGACGGCCACGCCTACCACGTCACCGTCGAGTTCCGGGACGTCCTGGACCTGGTGCCGCAGTCGGCTGTCAAGGTCGACGACGTCACCGTGGGCGCGGTCGAGAAGGTGGAACTGGACGGCTGGCACGCGCGGGTACGGCTGCGCATCGCCGACTCGGTGAAGCTGCCCGGCAACGCGGTCGCCGACCTGAGGCAGACGAGCATGCTCGGCGAGAAGTACGTCGCCCTGTCCGCGCCGGCCGGCACCGCGCCCGTCGGACGACTCCACGACGGCGACCTCATCCCGCTGTCCCGCAGCGGCCGCAACCCGGAGGTCGAGGAGGTACTGTCGGCCCTGTCCGCGCTGCTCAACGGCGGCGGGGTGGCCCAGCTGAAGACGATCACCGTCGAGCTGAACAAGGCCCTCAGCGGCCGCGAGGACCGGGTCAGGTCCCTGCTGAAGCAGCTCGACACGTTCCTCGGTGGCCTCGACGGCCGGCGGGCGGAGATCGTGCGCGCGCTCAAGGGCGTCGACCGGCTGGCGAAGCGGCTGAAGAACGAGAAGAAGACGATCGCCCTGGCCGTCGACACCATGCCACCCGCTCTGAAGGCCCTCGCCGACCAGCGCAAGGACCTGACGAACATGCTCACCGCCCTGTCCACACTCGGTAAGACCGGCACCAGGGTGGTGAACGCCTCCCACGACGACACCGTCGCCAACCTGAAGAATCTCCGGCCCATCCTGCAGGAGCTGGACAAGGCGGGCGACGACCTGCCCAACTCCCTGGAAATCCTCACCACTTACCCGTTCCCGCGCAACGCGGCGGACGCCGTCAAGGGCGACTACGTCAACCTGAAGATCACCGCCGACCTCGACCTGGCGGACCTGTACGGCAACGTCACCGGCAAGCCGGGCAAGGGCGGGAAGCCCCCGGCCCCCGGGACCCCGCACCTTCCCGGCCTCCCCACTCCCACCCCTCTCCCGTCCGTCCCGTCCCTGCCGGGCACCCCGTCCGTGCCCCCCGTGCCCTCCGCACCCGCCGTGCCCTCGACGCCCTCCGACGGCAGCACCCTGCTGTGCCCGCCTGTGTGCACCGCGGCCTACAGCACCGGGAACGGCTCGCGTCGCCTCCCGCCCGGGATCGACCTCGGCCTCGCCGAGCTGATGCTGAAGGGGATAACGCCGTGATCACACGTACGGTCAGGGCCCAGCTGCTCGCCTTCGCGACCGTCACCGCCCTCGGGGTGTCGTACGTCGGCGCCCGGTACACGGGCCTCGTGGACGACGTCCTGCACCGCGGGTACACCGTGCGCGCGGACTTCGCCGAGTCCGGGGGCGTCTTCCCCGGCGCCGAGGTCGCCTACCGGGGCGTGCCGGTGGGCCGCGTGGGCGATCTGCAGCTGACCGGGTCCGGGGTCTCGGTGGCGCTGAGGATCGAGGACGGCGCCCCGCGGATCCCGGCCGACACGCTCGCGGTGGTCGCCGACCGTTCGGCGGTGGGCGAGCAGTACGTCGACCTCCAGCCGCGGCGGGCGGGCGGACCGTACCTCATGGACGGCAGCCCGATCCCGCGCAGCCGCACCCGGACCCCGCTGCCGGTCACCGCCCTGGTCCTCAGCCTCGACCGGCTGGTCAACTCGGTCGGCAAGGACGATCTGCGGGTCACCGTGGACGAGTTGGGCAAGGCCTTCGCCGGCACCGGACCGAACCTGAGCCGGCTGGTGGACTCCGGCAACGCGCTGGTGGAATCGGCGTCCGAGTCGCTCCCCCAGACGGTCGCGCTGATCGAGGACTCGCGGAAGGTGCTCAAGACACAGGCCGACCAGGGCTCGGCCATCAAGTCGTTCTCCCGCGACCTGGCCACGCTCACCGAGCAGCTGAAGTCGAGCGACGGCGATCTGCGCAAGCTGATCGGCAACACCACGCCCGCCGACCAGCAGGTGGACTCCCTGCTCAAGTCCACCCGGCCGCACGTACCGGTCCTGCTGGCCAACCTCGTCAGCGGGGGCCAGATCACCCTGGCCCGGCTGCCCGGCGTCGAACAGGCCCTGGTCACGCTCCCGCTCACGGTCGCGGGCAGCTACACGGTCATCCCCGGCGACGGCACCACCCACTTCGGGCTGACCGTGAACGCCGACGACCCGCCCGCGTGCACCCAGGGCTACGGCACCCAGCGGCGCGTCCCCGCCGACACCAGCACGCGCTCGGCGAACACCGGCGCGCGCTGCACGGCACCGCGCGGCAGCAAGACCTCCGTGCGCGGTGCCCAGAACGCGCCCGGCCCGACCACCGGTCGGTACAGCGCCGGCCAGGCCGCGTTCGTGGCCCCGTACGACCCGGAGACCGGTGCCGTGACCGGCCCGGACGGAACGCCCGTCGAGATCGGCTCGACGGGTGGCGAACAGACCGTGTTCGGAAAGGAGTCGTGGCAATGGCTGCTCGTGGGACCGATGGCGTGACAGGGGGCCGGGCGAGGCTGCTGTCGGCGGGGCTCGCCGCGACCGTGCTGACGACCGTGCTGTGTGTCTGGCTGGGCCTGAAGCTGGCCGACCAGGGCGCGGCGGAGCAGCGCCGTCAGGACATCCTGGCGGCGGCCCGCCAGTCGGCGCTGAACTTCACCTCGCTCGACTACCGGCACTACGACCGGGACAGCCGCACCGTGCTGCAGGGCGCCACCGGCGACTTCAAGAAGCAGTTCGCCGCGCAGACCGCGCAGCTGACGAAGCTCGTGGCCCAGAACAAGTCGGTGTCCGAGGGGCAGGTCCTGGAAGCGGGCATCGTGCGGTCCGACGCACACTCGGCCCTGGTCCTGGTCGTGGCCGACAGCAAGGTGACCAACACCGCCGCGCCCGAGGGCCAGGCGCGCACCTACCGGCTCCAGCTCGACCTCGTGCGCGTGGCCGGCCGCTGGCTGACCTCCGACGTCACGTTCGTGGGCTGACCCGACTGTGAGGCCGTCAATGAGGAGAGACACCGTGGCGAACCCGACCTCCCGCACCCGCGGCACCGGCTCCCCGGCCCGCCGCACCATGACCGCGGCCGCCCGCGCGGCGGCCAAGCGCGCCGGGCGGCCGGCACGCCCCGAGCGCGCCGGCCGCCCGGAAGAGGAAGCCGTGCCCGGGCGCACCCTGCTCGTCGAGCCCCCGGCGGACGGCTGGGAGGATCCGCCCGAGCCCGCGCCCGAGCCCTTCGAGGATGAGCCGGAGGAGGGAGCGCCCTCGCGCAGGGCCGGACGGGGCGTGCTCACCGCGGTGCTGGGCCTCGTGCTCGTGGCGGTCCTGGTCGTGGCCGCCGTCCTCGGGTGGCAGTACCGGCAGGGGCGGCAGGCGGAGCAGGCCCGGGGCGAGGCCCTCGCGGCCGCGCGGAAGGCGGCGCCGGTCGTGCTGTCGTACGACTACCGGCACCTGGACCGGGACTTCGCCCGGGCCCGCGCCCTGCTGACCGGGCACTTCCGCGACCAGTACGGCAGGACGACGAAGACGGTGGTCGCGCCGACGGCGACGACGTACCACGGCGTGGTGAAGGCGACCGTGGCCACACCCTCGGACGGCGGCGCCCCCGCCGCGTCCGTCGTGTCGGCCACACCGGACAAGGCCGTCGTCCTGCTCTTCGTCGACCAGGTCACCCGGAGCACCCAGGTCCCGGAGCCCCGGCTGGACCTGAACCGGGTGCGATTGACGCTCACCCGCACCTCCGACGGCTGGAAGGTGAGTGGCGTCGACGCCCTCTGACGAGGCAGAGGCAAAAGGGACGGCGGATCGACTACGCATGGCCGGCGGAATCGTCGTACGCGTGCTCGGGTGTCCCTCGGACCTCGGCACACCGCACGCAATGGAGTCCGCAAGAACACCGCCCACTACCGCGTACGCAAGGCCGAGCAGATCCTCGGCCACCCGCTCACCGAGAGCCGACCGGACACCGAGGTGGGACTACTGGCCTGCGCACGGCCAGGTCGAGGGGTGCGGTGGTCATGCGGACGCCCCGTCGAGGTAGTCGTGCACGATCTTGGGGCTGGGAAGGGTGAGGTTGGTCAGGACGTGGCTGGCGGAGACGACCTCGCGGACGGGCAGGTCGGCCAGGGGGGCGAGAGCGTGCTCGAACAACTGCAGGCGGGCGGGGCCGGTCCAGGCGCCAAGGATCTCCAGGTCGGTGAAGTCGGCGCGGACCAGTTCGGCAATGCGTGGAAGTCCGTCGTAGCCCGGCACGATCTTGAGCATGTAAGTGGGCGATCCGACCTCGGCGCGAGCCTCCTCGGGGTCGAGGGGTCGGTGCTTGTAGCCCATGGTCGCGCAGGCCACGCGCAGGCTGCCGTAGTCGAGGGTGCCGACGAGGGTGTCGGAGTCGGTGTAGAGGCGAGCGTTGCCGAGCTTCTTCGGGTAGGCGCCGGCCTCCCGGCCGACCGCGATGGCGGGCGCGTTGTCCAGGTACATGCAGTGGATGTAGTCCGCCGGCTCTCCGTCGTGGCGGACCCGCAGCACCTGGCCCGACTCGGTGTAGTCGCCCAGGCCGGTGGTGTCCGGCATCCGGATCACTTCGAAGCGCACCAGCGGGTCGCCGACCTCGAGCGGCTCCGGGACGACCGCGCGCATGGCGTCCGGGTCGGTCCGGTAGGTGATGTTGAGGTACTCGCGGCGGTAGAAGCGATACGGGCCCGGAGGGTAGGCGGGGCCGGAGAGCGGGGTGGTCGGCTGGCTCAGTACATCTTCGCTGCGCATGGTGGATCACTGCCTTCTGATCAACGCTCGGCGTCGGCACGGACGCGTTCTGCGCAGCGAGGCTAGGCAGCCGCCACAGGGAAGAGAAATACCCGGGCGACGGGATTTATGCTGCTGGTGTATGGATATCGACCTGCGGCATCTGCGGTACTTCGTGGCCTTGGCCGAGGAAGAGCACTTCTCTCGGGCCGCCGCCGTGTGCCGGATCAGCCAGCCCACCCTCACCCGGGCCGTCCGCAGCCTGGAGACAGCCCTGGGCGTGCGGCTGGTGGACCGCACGACCCGCAGTGTCGCGCTCACCGGCGCCGGCCGACGGCTGAGCGAGGATCTGCGCGAGATCCTGGAACGGCTCGACGGGGCCCTTCAGGCCGTGCGATCGGATGGATCGTTCAAGATCGGGTTCACCTGGCTGCTGCCAGGCGACCGGTTTCCGGCCGCCCTGAACGCCTTCGAGAAGCAAACCGGTGCGCGCGTCGAGCTCGTCCGCCGTGACGACCGGCTGGCCGGTGTCGACCGCGGTGTCGTCGACGCGGCCGTCCTCCACGGCGCAGTCACCCAACCGGGCCTGCGCGTCGTCGAACTGCGCCGGGAGCCCCGGGTCGCGGCCGTCTCCCGGTACGGCGCGCTGGCCCGCAGACGACGGCTGCGGTGGAGCGAACTCGCCCGCCATCCCTTGGTGGTCAACACCCGCAGCGGGACGGTGGATCCCCGGCTGTGGCCCGACGACAACCGCCCACGGATCGCAGCCGAGTGCCAGACCTTCGACGAATGCCTGGAGATGGTGGCCGCCGACCGCGGTGTCGGCGTCGTGCCTGAATCCGCGCGGCTGCACACGCACCCCGGCCTGCGCTATATCGCCGTGCCCGACGCGCCACCGGTCCCCCTGGTACTGGTCTGTCCCGCTCGTGGGGCACACCCGCTGGCGCGGCAACTGGAGGAGATCGCACTTCGCCTGGCACGCGAAGATCCCCTCGTGGCCCGAGACCGCCGAGGACCCGCAACCACCTCCCGTTGACACCGCTCCCCCCCTGCCGGCCCCCGACCCGGACCGCCTCCGAGGTCGCCGCCACACCACGCCGGCGGGCTCGGCGATGGCCAAGATCAATCGCCGGTCGGCCCATTAGGGTCGGGGCCATGACGCCACCCCTTGCCGGCAGTGCCTTCGAATCACTCCGCCTCGACGCCGTGCCCGACCAGGAGACGCTGCGCAGGGCCTACGAACTCCCCAGCGACGCGGCCGTGCGCAAGCAGATGACCGAACTCACCGAACAGACCGCGCGGTTGATCGGATGCTCGTCGCTGGTCCTGGTCGCCAGCGCGGACGCCGAGGGCAACTGTGACGTTTCCCCGCGCGGCGGTCCCGCCGGGTTCGTCGCCGTCCTGGACACACGGACGGTGGCGATACCGGACGCGACCGGTAACAAGCGTCTTGACACCCTGCAGAACGTCGTCGCCACCGGACGGGCCGGACTGCTGTTCGTCATCCCCGGGCGCACGACGACGCTCAGGGTGAACGGCCGGGCCTGCGTCTCCACCCGCCCGGAGTTGCTGTCGCAGCTGACCGCCGTGGGCAAGCCGCCGGCCAGTGCGCTGGTGCTGGGCATCGAGGAGGTCTACCCGCACTGCCCCAAGTCGCTCCTGCGCAGCGGGGCCTGGAAGCCGGAGCAGTGGCTGCCGGCGGACGCCCAGCCGACGTCGGCCGAGGTGACGCTGGCCCAGCTGCGGATGCCACAGCTGACGATCGCTGACATCGAGCAGGCGGAGGCGGATTCGCTGAGGTACCGGTACGAGTAACGGGCCGTCCCGCCCTTGCTGAACCACCGGCCCGCCGAGCCCCGGGCCGGCACGCCCCGAGATCAGGCGCGGGGCATCCGGTGAGGGGGAGCCGTTTTGCCGAGCCCGGCTGGGCCGGAGATCAACAGGACAGAGCCGGACTTGTGCTGCTTGGCAGCTCGCACGCTACTCAACAGCCGGGCAAGTGCCTCACTGCGGCCACGCAAAGGCTTCGCTCCGACCAGTTCACCTCGCGGCCATAGGTCCGAGCAAGTTACGTCACCTGGAACTTGCAGTTGGCGGTTGTGACGTGCGGCCAATGATATCGGCGCTCGGTCCCGCTTCAGCTGAGGGCGAGGAGGGCATCCTCCCGGCCGGTCATGTCAACTGCCGCAAGCCGATCGACCAGTGTCTGCCTCAGCTTCCCCACTGCGGCCTTGCTGCCTTGGCCGAGTACCTACCAGACGCCGACCGTCCTCAGCAGGAGGAGGTCGTGAGCTACCTCGGCGGTGGCGAGTGTCGCGACGGTCAGGATGGCTACGGCTGTGACGGGTGAGTGGCAGTGTCACAACTGACCTAGTGCTGTGACCGCATAGACACCTCAGGCGGTTACCGACTTTGAATACGTGGTGTTGCCATGGTGGTGCGGTGACGAGTCCGGTTCCGGTGAGGCAGCCGTCGATGACGTCGTGACGGTACTGGAGCTGACGCAGGCCCCCGCCGGACGGCGGTGATCAGGTCTTGCGGGTCGGCGACGCGCGGTTGGCCGTGGTGGTGCGCCGCAGTACCGAACCAGATCCCCTCGACCGGGTTGAGGTCGGGTGCACAGGGCGGGAGTTGGTAGCCGGTGAGCCAGTCCCGCTCGGCGATGTAGCGGCGCATCCCAGCCGTCAGGTGTGTGTTCAGGCGTGCAGGGCCTCGGTCTGCACGGTGTGGTGGGGTGGTTCGAGTCGGCGATGGTGAACTGCCTCAGCCGTCCGAAGTGCGCCTCGATGGGGTTCGCCCCCGAGGCGTAGGTCGGGGTACAGCACAACTCGACCTTGTTCTTCATCGCCCAGCGTCGGATGTTGGCGCCCTTGTGGGCGGAACAGGTTGTCCAGAATCACGTGGATCCGCGCCGTCCGGCCGGGCGGCGCGGATCGACCTGGTAGAGGCTCAGGCCGGCATCGGGGGCTTTGGGATCGAGCCGCCGCAGGGTGAGGGAGGCCTGGGCGGCGGTGAGAGGGTGATGTGGTCGTGCCTGCCGCGCCAGTTACGGGAACCGAAGTGGCCCAGGTCCAGCCCGTGCTTGAGTTCCCGGTAGTCGTGCTCGATCCGCCAGCGCATCTTCGCCCACCGCACGAGGTCGGCGACGGGTTTGGTGGCGGGCAGGTTCGAGATCCAGTTGCCGGTCGGAGCTTCCTGCCCGGCAGGCCGTTCCACCAGCACCGTGTAAGCGGGCAGGACACCGTCCCACAGGTAGTTCCCGCCGCCTGCTTCCAGGGCGGCGGCCAGTGCCTGCTTGCCCGCCGGGGGTGCCGTGAGCACGGCGAACCGTGAGGTCATCCGCCCTTTGCTGCCCTGCCGCCAGGTCACCTCGGCGAGCGTGTCCGTAGTGATCTGGGCTGCGTGCTGGGACAGGGCTCGTAGCGGGGTTCGGTAACGCGGCAGGGTCGGAGGTCCCAGGGCACCATAGGCAGGCCGGTGCGGTTCGGTCTCCTCAGGGTGGGCGACTTCCTTCCCGGTCAGGGCCGGCGCATAGGCCGGACCCCGTTCCTCCAGTGCGAGGCGCAAGGGGAGGCTGACGCCGTAGCCCTTATCAGCGACCACAACCGGGGCCTGCAAGCAGCCCCCGCTGGCCCTTCTCGCCCAATCGAGGTACGACAGACCGCTATATAACACCCACAATGCACTCCACGCCACACACACGGGCGCCTGACCGCACGTGATCCACTTCGCCTTCGCCGGACGCTGCTCCACCGAGGACCTGCAGGACCCGGAGGCCTCCAGAAACTGGCATCTCACTCGCGCCCGAGCACTGATCGAGCCCGCCGGCGGCCGGACGGTCGCCGAGTACTTCGACGTCGGCCACAGCCGTTCCGGGGCCTGGCAGGCCGCCCCGAAGCAACGAACTCCTCACAGCCCTCCGCGACCGAACCGCGGCTTCGACGCCGACATGATCGGAGAGCCGCAACGTACCTTCTACGGCAACCAGTTCGGCAACACCTTCCCCGTCTTCGTCCACTTCCGCATCCCCCTGGGGTCCTGGAGGTCGGCAGACCGATCGATCCCGACAACGAAGCCCGCGGCCCGGTCATGCCCGTCTTCGGCGGCATGAGCAAGGGCGAGCACAACCGCATCAAGATCCGGGTCCGAACCGCGATGAGCTCCCAGGCCCAGTTCCAAGGCCGCTACCTCGACGGACGACCGCCCTACGGCTACCGGATCGCGGACCCCGGCACGCACCCCAACCCGCCAAGGCAGCCGCCGGACAGCAACTCCACAAACTCGAACCCGACCCCGCCACCGCACTCGTCGTCCTGCGCATCTTCACCATGTAGTCGCGCCGTATCGGCACCGGGAATTCGACGCCCTACCGGTCCGGCGAGTTCTAGGCAGCGGACGCGTTGGGGCCCTTCAGTTCCGACGTGCCGCGATGCGTGTTTCCAAGGGCATCGGTCTCCGTCCGCTGGTGATGTTCTCATGGGCAGCGGTGAGGGAGCTGGTGTGCGGGGTCGTGAACAGATAGGTGTGAGCAAGGAGCCTAGCGGTAGGCCGGTCGACACGTCGTGGATGACTCAGCCGTGGGGATGGCGGTGAATGATGACGTCCCTGACGTCCATGAGCCACTGGCGGAGAGAAACACCTGTTGGTGCAGGTTCATAGAGACCGAGTGTGGTGGCCGCCTCATCCAGCTCCTCGTCCGACGGGTTGAGTGTCACGAACTCAACGATTTCCGCCGCGGTCTTTTCGACATCCTCCTGCAGTTCGCCCGAGAGGTAGTCGTCGACTGCCTCGGCATGTGTGGAGTACTCCACCACGAGGCTGTCCTGGTAGAAGTAGGCGCCGAGGAAGTGAGCCAGCGCCGGGAACCGATTCCTCCATTCCCAGGCGATCTTGGGCCGAACCATGGACCGGGGCGACGGCGGAGCCTCCAGAAAACGTTCAAGATGCGTCTGGATGACGCGAAGGCAGTCCTCGACGCTTACACCTCGTGGCGGACGGATGTGGGGCAGCAACTCGACGTCCTCAGCGACCGCGTCGCTGAACAGGCCCAGGGCCAGGAGGCCCTGGATCTCCCGCACGGCCGCCGCCGCGCGCTCCGGGGCGAATGCGGCCACCCGGAGGTAAGCGCCCAGCGCCGTTCCCGGTGCTTCGAGCGTATCGTCGAAGGTGTAACCCGGCTGCTCGTACGCCTGGAGGAGCTGACGCAGCTCCTGAAAACGGTCATCCACCGGTGTCATGGTGCTGTCGAACCTGTTCTGGTGTTAGGGGACGGGATAGGACGTCAGTACGCGGTAGCCCATCGCGGCCGATGGGTCCCGCTTGAGGATCACTCTGGCACCCTTGACCCAGTCCGGCGGCAATCCGTTGCGAAATTTCTCCCGGGACAGACTCAACCCGGTGTTCTCGTCAAAGTGCGCTTCGAGCTCAAGCTTTCGGCCCTTGTTCTTGGCGAGCCAGGCTTCGATTTCCTTCTGGCGCCGGAGCACCACGCCGTCGGTGTACTTCTGCGCGGAGGCTTCGTCAACGTACCGGGAGACCCGGTCCCTCTCAGGCTCTGCCCGCAGTCGTGCACGCAACTCCCGTGAGGTGACGTTCACGTGTTTGGCCAGGGTGTGCGCGCCGTTCTCCCCCTCGTCACCGGCCACATCTGCCCGGTATCTGGGATTCAGCCGCCCCCTGCGCTTGCTGCGCGGCCAGGCGTTGGGTTCGCCGTCGCCCTTGATCAGTACCACGATCGAGCGATCCCGCCCCGAGGAAGATCTGACTTAATGCCCGTTTAGTACTCCAGTCCAGGCCGCACTGGTTCTTCGCGGCCTGGAAGACCTCTTCGATGGCCCAGCGTGAGCCGGCGACGCGGGCCAGTTCGGCGATCTCGACGCCGGCGGGCGCGTAGGCGAGGTAGTAGGCGAGTTCGGTGGGGTCGGACAGGCTGCGTCGGGCCATCACCCAGCGGTGATGGGTGGGTGGGTCCGGGTCGAAGATGATGTTGGCGGGCAGTTTGGCCGCGGCCCAGTCGTAGGGGCGTGGGCCCTTGAATCCGTCGCCGCAGGACAGGGTCTGCCAGGCGTCGTCGGGTGCTTCGTCGATGAGCTGGTCGATGCGCCAGAAGCCGGCCAGGGACTTGATCTGCTGGGACTTCGGCACCGCCACGACGTAGCCGACGTCGAGCTGTTCGAGCAGGCGGCGGAAGGACCAGTCCTGTCCGTAGGCTTCATCGGCAGTCACCCACGCGGCGGGCAGTCCTGCGGGGATGCAGCGGCGGACCAGGCCCTTGGCCGGCTCGCCCTTGGTCGCGAAGGTGCGTTCGTCGGGGATCTTCGCTTCCCGGCACCGCTCTCGGTCCGTGGTCCAGCACTTGGGCAGGTGGAGCTCGCGGTCGACGAGGGCTCTGCCATGGCCGGTGGCGTAGGCCGCGAAGACACCGATCTGGCAGTTGTCGATCTTTCCGGATGTGCCGGTGTACTGCCTCGACACCCCGGCTGACGTGGTGCCCTTCTTGATGAATCCGGTGTCATCGATGATCAGCACTCCGCCCGGACCCAGTCGTTCACCGACGTACTCCCTCAGGTCATCCCGAACGGCATCGGCGTCCCAGCGGGCACCGTTCAGCAGATGCTGCAGCCCAGCAGGGTCACGATGCCCTGCGTACTCGGCCAGTTGCCAGCCGTTCTTGCGGCCCACCGGCGCCGGCAGGCCGCGGACGTAGTCCCGCATCCGCCACCGCAGCTCCGCCCGCCCGAACCGGCCCGCTACCCGCGCGAAGACCGACTCCAACTCCTCGGCCCAGCCCTCGACTTCAGCAACCCCCTCCACGACCGGACAACGAGAAGAACCACCTCAGGACACGATTTCTGACTGCAGTATAAGTACTGCAACGGTGCTTGCCGTGACTGATGGCCAGGTTGGTCGTTGGTGTGGTTATGGGTGGGGACCCTTCCGATGTCAGGCTGTGGGCGCGTGAACTGGACGCGGTGCACGAGCGGTTCGTGCATCGTTTCAGCAGGTCGGAGCCGCGGGAGTCGGCTCTGGCGTATATGCGGGGTCTGATCGCTCCGCTGCAGCGCAAGAACGGCTGGACCGTGGCCGGACAGGCCGGTCATGACGGTCCGGACCGGATCCAGCGGATGCTGAACCGGATCGAGTGGGACGCCGACGAGGTCCTGGACGACGTCCGTGAGTACGTGGTGGAAAGTCTCGGGGATCTTGAGGCGGTCCTGATCGTGGACGACACCGGATTCCTGAAGAAGGGAACACGGTCGGCCGGCGTTCAGCGGCAGTACTCCGGCACGGCCGGACGCACGGAAAACTGCCAGATCGGTGTCTTCCTCGCCTATGCCACCGACCGGGGTAGAACGCTGATCGATCGCCGCCTGTATCTGCCTACTTCCTGGACGGATGACCGCGAGCGGTGTCGTCGGGCCGGCATCAGTGACGAGGTGGCGTTCGAGACGAAGGTGTCCATGGCCAAGGCGATGGTCCGAAAGGCCGTCGCGGACAAGATCCCGTTCCGTTGGGTGACCGCGGATGCAGCCTACGGCTTCTCCAAGGGCTGGCGGTTCGAACTCGAGCAGGCAGACGTCTTCCACGTCATGGCCACCACCCGGCATGACACCGTCGTCACGCGTTGGGCCCTCGATCACCCTGTCCACGACCTGTTCGGTGGACTGCCACGGCAGAAGTGGAAGCGTCGCTCTTGCGGAGCGGGGGCTCACGGCCTGCGCGTTTACGACTGGGCTCGCGTCGAGGTGCGGCCCTGGCACCGCGAGGATCGCCGGCACTGGGTGATCGCCCGTCGCAGCGTCAGCCGACCCGACGAGATCTCCTACTACATCGCCTACTGCCCCGCCGAGACCACCTTGGACCAGTTGATACGTGTCGCGGGCAGCCGGTGGGCCATCGAGGAATGCTTCCAGACCGCCAAGCAGGAATGCGGCCTGGATGACTACCAAGTTCGCCGCTACCCCGGCTGGCACCGCCACATGACCCTCGCCATGGCCGCCCACGCCTGCCTCACCATCCTGCGCGCCCGCGAGTTGGACACCGGGAAAGCAGAAACGGATCCTCCCCGCTCATCCACCTCAGCCTCGCCGAAATCAGGCGCCTGATCACCCGCCTCACCGACCGTCGGCCGGCCCCCATCGAACAAGTCCTGCACTGGTCAACCTGGCGTCGACGACGCCAACACCAGGCCCGGGTCAGTCACTACAAGCGACGCGGACACAGCCCCTGAACTGGCCATCAGTCACGGCAAGCACCGTTGCAGTATTAGAAGCCATCTCATTTGGCGGCGCGGGAGGCCGCTGATACGAGCATGGCCAGCTGGCGCAAGCGCTGGAAGTATCGGAGTTCTTGAGCTTCGGTGATCTCCAGGAGGACTCGATCCAGGTCCTTGATGCTGTCCTGCAGGATCCGGCTGCGCGCTGGGTCGAGGGTGCCGGCGTTGTTCAGCCAGGTGGAGACGCAGCCGGCGACGCTCGCGTCGAGTAGCACCATGTCGATGTCTGCCAGCTCTGCGCCGCGCAAACCGGCCGGGAACACGGCACGGAGGTGCTCCTCCCAAAGTCGGGACGCGTTCTGCAACTGCTCTGCTCTGCTCATCCGGACCATACTGCTGCAGCTAATGATGGATTGGGCGTGAGGTTACTTGTTCAGTCGGCGGAAGCAGATGAGGGTGCAGGCGATGCTGGTGAAGGCGAGGAAGTGTTCGGCCTTGCGCTCGTAGCGGCGGTGGAGGCGACGGCAGCCTGCAAGCCACGCCATAGTGCGTTCGATGGTCCACCTGTGGCGGCCCAGCCGCTGCGAGGTCTCGATGCCCTTGCGTGCGATGCGGTGCCGGATCCCCCGCTGGGTCAACCATCGCCGCAGGTGAGCGGAGTCGTACCCCTTGTCCGCGTGGAGCTTGGCGGGTCGACGGCATGAGCTACGACGCCATCGCCGCCCAGCTCACCCTGGAAGGCATCCCCTGCCCTTCGCACGACGCCGCCCGAAATCCGCACCGCAAGAAGACCGCGCGGCAGCAGCGTGCCGTGCGCGCCCTCCTCCTCAACGCCCGCTACACCGGCTACGAGGTCTGGAACAAGCAACGCAACCCCGTCGAGGAGTGGATCCACTCCATCGAGCCCGCCCACGAAGCGATCATCAGCCCTGATCTCTTCGATGCCGCCCGCATCGCGCGCACGGCGCGCCCGCAACGAGGGGGCGGCAGGAGCGCGCCGGCAAACGGGGCGCGCGCCCCGACGCTCTGCGCCGCCGGGTCCGGTGCAGCATGTGCGGGCGCAAGATGCAGCCCGCCACCATCCGCAGCCGCGTCCACTAGCAACGCGCCCCCGCACCGTCTACCTGCGCGAAGACATCCTGTGCCAGGCCCCGTACCGGTGGATCGCCCGGGCCTTCGCCCCGAACCGGCTCCCGCCACCATCGAAGCGCTCACCCACGCGAGCGCCGCCCATCGGGCATCGGACAGGTCGCTGGGGTATGGCATGACCAAGCCTCCGCCCCGGGGAAGGCCATTCGACGCCTACGGGATGAAAGCCTTCAAAGCACGGCGAGGGCGAGAGTCGCATATAGGTCCTGACCTGTATAAACGCCCTCTAAGTCCACGCTCGCCACGTGATCAACGAAGCGTGTCCACCATCATGAGGGCAGGCCCCCTTTCGAGTACGCGCGCCCCGCTGGCCAGAACCTCCGGGGAGTGACCTCGCCATGCCGTCATACTCCCGAGTGGTGGGACTGACGCGTCCGAAATAGCGTATGAAACAGGTGTTCGGTGGATGCTCGATCCGTGGAGGACGTCATGACCGACAAGACGTCACCGGACGACGAATGGAGCGGGACGGAATGCCCGATGGGGGCGTTCGCCCGACGGACGTTTCTGCAGGGAACCGCTGCCGGCCTCGTGGTCGGAACGGCGGGCGAGACCGCTCTCAAAGGCGGTGCAGCAGTCGCGGGAACGAACCCCGTGGACGCGGACGAACCCAAGTCCCGGACGATCCCCTTCCACGGCTACCACCAGGCGGGCATCGCCCTTCCCCCTCACCCACAACGAGTCGCCATTTTTGTCGCGCTCGACGTCACCGCATCCGGCCGCACCGAACTCACCGAGCTGTTCCGCAGGCTGACTGCGCGCGCCCGCTTCCTCACGGCCGGTGGAAAACCGCCCGAAACGTCTCCGACCGCGGCACCGTCAAGCTCGGGCATCCTGGGACCCACGGTCGTGGCAGACGGTCTCACGGTGACCGTAGGCGTGGGCGCCTCTCTCTTCGACGACCGATACGGTCTGCGCGCCCGGAAGCCGGTCCAGCTCGTCACGATGAAGCCGTTCCGGCATGACGACCTGGATCCGGCTCTGAGCCAGGGGGACCTGCTGCTCCAGATATGCGCCGATAACCGGGACACCACGGTGAACGCCCTGCTCGACATCCTGATGCACACCGAGTCGGCGGCGAAGCTGCGCTGGCGCATCGACGGCCAGCGCAATCCGCACCGCCCCGTCGGAGTCCGGCGCGACTGGTTCGGTTTCAAGGACGGCATCTCGAACGTCGACACCACCAGCGCGTCCCAGATGGACCAGGCGGTCTGGGTCCAGCCGAAGAGCGCTGAACCGGCCTGGGCCGCGGGCGGCACCTATCACGTGGTGCGTATCGTGCACTTCTTCATCGAGGCGTGGCAGAAGGTGCCCGTCGCCCAACAGGAGCGCATCTTCGGCCGCCGCAAGGCGAGCGGCGCCCCCCTGTACGCGCTGGGCGAGAACGACGACGACAAGTTCGACCCCATCTACACCAACGACCCCCAGGGACTCATCACCCCGCTCAACTGCCACATCCGGCTCGCGAACCCGCAGACCCCGGAGACCGCGGCGACCAGCACCATCCTGCGCCGGAGCTTCGACTACGACCGCAGTCCCAACCTGCCCGAGCTCGACATGGGCCACGCGTTCAACTGCTTCCAGCAGGAACTCAACACCTACATCACCATGCAGACCCGGCTGCAGGGCGAAGCCCTGGTGCCCTTCATCAGCCCTCGGGGCGGAGGCTACTTCTTCGCGCTCCCGGGCGTCCGGGACGACAAGGACTACTACGCCCGCGGGCTGCTGACCTGACACCGAGCCGGGCCACCGGACCGGACCTCGGCACTGCGGACAGGAGGCGAGATGTTGTCTGCCGCGCGGACATCGGCAGGGAGCCGCCGAGGCCATGGCAGGGCAGTACGGCCGGTCCTCGCGATGGGCATTGCCCTGCTGCTGGTCCCCTGTGCGCCCACCGCCTCCGCGCACCCGGTGGCCGCGGGCCTCCCGTCCGCGGCTGCCCGCGCGGACAGCCGCGTTTACGTCACCAACCAGCAGGACGACACCGTCTCGGTGATCGACGCCCACACCCACAAGGTGGTCGCCACCGTGCGGGCCGGTACGGCGCCCGAGGGTGTGGCCGTCGCCAAGGACGGCAGACGCCTGTACGTCGCCGACAGCGGCTCGGCCCGCGTCTCGGTCCTCGACACCCGCACCTACAGGACCGTGGCCACCGTGCCCGTCGGCAAGAGCCCCACCGGAGTCGCGCTGAGCCCCGACGGCGGGTCCCTCTACGTCACCAACGGCACCTCGAACACCGTCTCCGTGATCGACACCCATACCCAGTGGGCCTCAGCCACCATCCCCGTCGGCAGGTCCCCGGTGAACGTGGCCCTCAGCCGCGACGGTGCCCAGGCGTACGTCGCGAACTCCGGATCGGGCACCCTGTCGGTCATCGACACCCGCACCCACAAGGTCACCCGGCAGCTCCCCGCAGGGCAGTCCCCGGTGGCCGTCGCCGTCACCAAGGACGGCAAGGCGGCCTACGTCGCCGACGAGGTCGGGACGCACGTACTCGCCATCGCCACCGACACCGGCAAGGCGACCACCGTGAACGTCCGCACGGGCCCCTTCGACGTGGCCATCGGCCCGGACGGCCACTACGCCTACTCCGCGAACCTCGGACCCGGCAACGTCTCCGTGATCGACACCGGCAGCAAGCACGTCTCGGCGACCATCGACCTCGGCCCGCCCGGCACCGACCCGTTCAACCTGGAGGTCACCCACGACGCGATCTACGTCACCAACCAGGGAGCGGGCACTCTCGCCGTCGTCGATTCCGCATCCCGCAAGGTCGTCGCGACGGTCACGGTGGGCTCCCAGCCGTACGGGGTAGCGGTGAGCTGAGGCAGCCGAATGTCGGTCGCGGTCGCCCCGCAGTACTGCGGGGCCCTGGGCAAAGACGCCAACTGCCACGTCGCGGACAGCGTCCACGCTGCGACCGACATCGTCTCACGCCCGCTGCAGTGGCGGCTGTTCCTGCCTCAGGAATGGGAAGCGGACAACGACCGCCGGACTGCCGCCCGCGTCCAAACCGAGGTCAGACACCACGAGAAGGGTCGGCTGGCCCTGGACATGCTCGACACGCTGGCCGACTGGGGATTGAGTCCACCGGTCGTCGTGGCCGACGCCGCCTACGGGTGCTGTGCGTGGGCACGTACTCGTCTGCGACCGTGACCTTCGCTTGCGTACGCGCCGCGGACAGTCCTGGTCTCGAACCACCACGTAAACCGCGCTGATATCCCTGCGTCCGGGACTGCCCGATCCGTCGTGCCAAGTTGCACGTCAGAGGGCTGCGCACGTGCTCAACCGATGTCGGGGCCAGTCGACCGGAGTGGCCGTAGCCCTCCTAGTTCGGCCGACTCCAGGTCGCACGGTGTGACGCGGTGGGCCACCAGGGCGGCGAGGTCGTCGTCACGGGTGCCGTGGACATAGGCGCGCAGGTCCTGGTGGAGGTGGTCGAGGAGTTGGCGAGGCGAGGCAAGGGCCCATCGGCGGACGCGCTGGGCGAGGGGGTAGAAGGTCCCGATACCGTCGCGGGTCTCGCTGACGCCGTCGGTGTAGAGCAGCAGGCTGTCGCCGGTGCCGAACGGAATGGTGTCGACCTGGTAGTGCTGCTCGCCGAGCAGGGCGGCCATGTTGAGGGGCGGTGACGGCGCGCTGGGTTCCACCTCGCACACTTCGCCGCCGTGCAGCAGCAGCGGCGGAGGGTGTCCGCAGTTGACCAGGCGGGCGATGGGTTCTCCGGCGGGGATCTCGACGAGCAGGACGGTGACGAAGCGTTCCAGCGCGTCGTCGGAGGCCACGTCCTCGCCGTAACGGCTGATGCTGGTCTCCAGTCGGTGTGCCAGGTCCGGCAGGTGCGGGGCGTCCTCGACGAACACCCGAAAGGAACTGAGGACGACCGAGGCGGCCTCGACGGCCGGCAGGCCCTTGCCGCGCACGTCACCGATGATCAGCCGCACTCCGTGCGAGGTCTGCTGCGCCTCGTAGAAATCGCCGCCGATGCGGGCCTGCGCGGCGGCCGCCTGGTAGAGAACCTCGACGTCGATGTGCCCGAGGTGATGCGGGACCGGGCGCAGCAGCACGCGCTGCGCCGTCTCCGCCACGGAGCGGACCTCGGCGAGGGTGCGCTCCCGGTGCTGCCGTACCTGGCTGGCGTAAGCGGCGGCCAGGGTGACAGCCGCGACCGTGATCAAGGTGAAGATTCCGGGAGTCCGCTCCAGAGTGTGGTCGGCGGCGGAAATGACGAAGCCGGCGATCAGGGTCAGCAGCCCGATGCCCAGCGTGCCGGCCACGGAGAACATCGCGGCGGCAAGCGCGGGGGCCGCCCCGAGCAGCCGGTAGAACTCCAGGTGGGGCGTAAAGAGGGCCGCCACCGAGGCCAGCACGATCACCAACAGCGGAGTCAGGAGCGCCGGCGAGAACGGCCGGTCCTCTTCCCACATCCGCCAGGAGGGCCGCTTCAGGGCGATCACCTGCCTCAACGACCGAATGGCGGTGACACGGGATGCGGTGGACCCCTTTACCTGTACACCCATGTTTCTGTCCTTAGGCGGAGACGGTTGTTCGACGCCCGCTTGCAGTGGAAACTGCCCAAACTATGCCTGAATGAGGCAATAAGGTTGAATCTTGAACTATCAGCGATGACGGACGCTGCAGGTCATGGTTGCGCCGACGATGTTTTGTCCCTTTTGCGCAACTGTGGCATATTGGTGCCAGTAAACGCAACAAGGAGTTGCAATATGGCTTCGGCGACCTTCACCGAACGGCGCGGCACGGTCCGCACGGGCGGTCGCAGCGCTCGGGTGCGTGCGGCCGTATACGAGGCGACGCTGCTCGAGTTGGGACAGCGCGGCTACGCCGCACTGTCCATCGAGGACATCGCAGTGCGGGCCGGCGTGCACAAGACGACCATCTACCGACGGTGGGGGACCAAGGACACGCTGCTGGCAGCCGCCATGGGCGACCTGGTCGAAGCCAGGGTCCCGGTTCCGGACACCGGTGCGATCGAGACCGACCTGCGTGCGTACGCCCGATCGATCGTGGACGTTCTCACCAGCGACGCGGGCGCGATCCTGCTAGCCGTGCTGTTCTCCGATGCAGCCAGAGCGCCGGAGGTCGCCGAGGTCAAGCGGAACCACTTCGCCGAACGGCAGCGGCTCGCCGCTCCCATCGTCGAACGGGCGATCCAGCGCGGTGAACTACCGGCGGACACCGATCCCCATGAGCTGATCGGACTGATCGCCGCGCCGATCTACTATCGGCTCCTGGTCACCGGCGAACCCGTCGACCATGCCGTGGGCGACCGCGCGGCCCTCACCGCCCTGGCCGCGGCACCTGATCTCTGGCCCGGACGATGAGCGGTCACTCGCCGCCTTCAAGCCGTGAGTACCGGCATGTGCCGCGGATTCCGGAGCGGTCAGCCGGCGAACCGGTGCTGGTCACGATGCTCGACACAGCGCGGACCCTGACGTTGACCTACCGGCCCGGCGACCGATCGGCGGGACGGCTGCCGGGCCGTCCGAGTGACCACTCCGGTGGCGTCCCAACCGTCCGCATCTCCCCGCATAAAATATCTCATTTGCTGCATATCCACTGAAGGGACCTGTGGATTGTGACCACCTCGATCATCGTCGGAGGAAGCGGCGCGCTGGGACGCGTACTGGCGCAGCGATACGCCAACCGCGGCGACAGCGTCATCATCACCAGCCGCACCAGAGAGCGCGCCGATACCGTGGCCGCCGAAATCGCCGGCAGCGTCCGGGGTCTGGCCGTTGACCTGTCGCGGCCGGAAGCCATCGACGGAGCGCTCGCCGACGTACGGGACGTCGACAACCTGGTGATCACCGGCGTCTCAGAGGGTTTCAACACCCTCGCGGACTTCGACATCGCCAAGGCCGTGGAAGCCGTGACCATCAAGCTGGTGGGGTACACGGAGACCGTGCGCGTCCTGCGTGACCGGTTCACCCCCGGCGCGTCGGTCGTCCTCTTCGGCGGCCTGGCCAAAGAACGCCCCTACCCCGGTTCCACCATCGTGACCGCCGTCAACTCGGGTATCACCGGACTGATGAAGACCCTCGCACTGGAGATCGCACCCCATCGTGTCAACGCGCTCCATCCCGGCGTGGTGGGAGACAGCCCGAGGTGGCGCGACGTGCCCGACCACCCTCACGTACCGCGTACCCCCATCGGGCGCTTGGTGACCATGGAGGAAGTCGCGGAAGCCACCGACTTCCTCCTCCGGAACACCGGCGTCAACGCCCAGGACCTGTTCATCGACGGCGGACTGCGCGTCACCTGACATGACCGCCCTACCCGAAGAGGTGCAGAAGCCGGATACAAGAGGGCCCCGGACGATCAAGGCCCGGGGCCGTCTTCGGGCCGTATGAGGTCACCCGACGCCGGCCGACAACGTCAGAAACCCACGGCATCTGAACCGCTCGGAGCGCGGTTGCACGGTGCTTTCCGGGACGTTACAAGCCTCCCAGGTCCATGCACGCTCAGCCGGACAGGGAGAGGCCGTTGAGGAGCACTTCGGCCACGTTCTCGGCGGAGTTCAAAAACGGGGATGAAGCGCGACCTGATGGGCTCGATGTAATGGTGGTAGAGGTATCCCAGGCGATCCGTGGCAGCCGCACCCTCCAAAGTGACGAGGCGGGCCAGATAGGGGCGCGTTGCCGAGTACTCGATGAAATTCCGGGTCAGCATTCTCGTATCCATGCACTGAGAAGGTCTCGATCGCGGCGGCCATGACATGGTCGGTCGGGGCGAATTGCGCATCTTTGGGTGGACGTCCTCGTGGGCGGGTGACGCGGGGCGGATTATCAGGCATGGGGCCAGTTTCGCGGCGCCTCCGCTCCCCCCGAGGGGTGGGAGGAGCGGAGGCGGGTACTGACCCGCCTTGCCGCTGTACAGGCGCGAAATTCGGACCTCGTCAGCATTCCCCTTCCCGTGCCGTAAGGCTCCAACCCCTTGCCGACCGCCCGCTGGAAACACTTCGAAGGAGCGGGAATCTATTACGCTGCCACTGAGCTAGAAGTCCGTTCGTGCGCAGGCAGATCGGTGGCCGTGCCGGGAGGGGCAGACTCTGCAGGGCAAGGCGCTCTATTGCTGGCCGATAAATCAATTGCAGTGGACATCATCTTGCGCCGCGACAGCATCGAGACTCGTATGGCAACCGACTGGCTAAGTGCTGCCTGCGCAGCCGACAAGGACGGGTTCATATATACCGATGTGCAAATTGCTGACAAAATTCGGGGTCGTGCCGACAGGAACTGCAACGCTCCCCTCTTCCCTTTGAAACGAGCCTTCCCCGCGTCTCCGCCGTTTTTTCCGCTCATCGGATCATAGGGGTTCCCGGGGCCCCCTTCCGAGGGCGAGCGGGCGGGCAGCACAGGCTTGGCCGTTCGGGCGAGCCGGTTTCACAAGCCTCGAAACAGGCTCGTACTGCCCTGCCTTCTCCCCGTAATGCCTCGTAGACGGCGTACAGTTTTCTCATGGCCCGGCCTCGGCAGTTTGACGACGAGGAGGTTGTGCGGGCTGCTCGCGACCAGTTCTGGTCCCACGGCTACGACCGAACCTCCATCGACGATCTGAGCGCCGTCACAGGCTTGGGACGCGGAAGCTTGTACGGAGCCTTCGGAGACAAACACGCCCTGTTCCTGCAGGCTCTGGACAGCTACAACAGTGACGCGATCGAAGCCTGGCGTTCGGCTCTGCGCGGCCCGGGACCGGCCCTCCCGCAGCTGGAAAGCCTTGTATGCGACATCTCCGAAGCGATCAGCAGGGACGTGGAGCGGCGCGGCTGCATGATGGCCAGGAGCGCCACGGAACTCGCCGCGGTCGACAAGACCGTCGCCGAGCGGATTGCTGCCACTGTCCGCGGAATGCACAGCGAGCTGTCGGACTGCCTCGCCCGGGCCCAGGAGGAGGGCTCGCTGGATGCCGAAGCGGACACGCACGGGCTCGCAAGCCTTCTCCTCGCCGTGCTGAGGGGACTGGAGGCCCTGGGCAGGGCGGGAGCCGCAGCGGAGGTTGTCATCGGTGCTGCCGAGCAGGCCTTGGCCCTTCTTCCCCGCGTGTCCACGGACGAGCCGGCGCCGGGTCGGCTGGAGGACCGTTCAGCGCCGTGACCCGGTCCTGTTCTGGACGGCCCTTGGGTTTTCAGTGCCATGGACCGCACGCCGTGGAGGTCCTGCCCCGCCGGGCGTCACGGGCGTCGCCCGGCCATTGCGCGCAAGCCCCCTACGAACAGGACGATCAGCAGCAGCGCAGGGGCGCCTACCCAGGGGCGGATGAGGCCGGTGCCGACCTTGCCGGGCCGTTGCGTGTGTTGCACGGCCTCTGCCAGGTCGCCGAGACCGGGTCCTTGGCCGCCATCGCGATCATCTTCGCGGCGGCGACGTCGGATGTCTGCCTGCCGAGGGAGGTGTCTGACATCCAGCGGTCGACGCTCCTGCCGCGCAGCGTCGGCGATTTGTGCACCTGGACGCCCGGGGGCTCATGGTGCGACCAGGTCGTGGCTGTCCTCTATCAGCTCCCGAATCAGTTCGTCCGGGACATCGCCGGCCAACGAAATGTTGACCCAGTATCGCTTGTTCAGCTTGTACGCCGGGTGCACTGCCTCGAAGCGGTGCTGCAACTCGGTGACCCGATCCGGATCGGCCTTGACTGTCACCTGGTCGTCCGGGAACTCATGGCCACTGAGGATGGCAAACACCTTGTTGTTCGCCTCTGCCTTGAACACCACGCGGTCCGGGGCGAACGGACGCGACTCGCTGACTCCGGCGAAAGAGAGCGCCAGCTCCCGGACGTCGTCCACGTTCATGGCTACCTTGCTTCCCTAACTGAAGTTGCAGGACTCCGCCTTTGGTAGCGGCGGCTACTAGGGGCGGATGAGGACGGTGCCGACCTTGCCGGGCTGCACCGCGTGCTTCACGGCGGTGGCCAGCTCGCCGAGGTCGTATGTAGCGGCCACGTCGAACTGGTCCTTGCACACAAGCGCGATCAGCGTCGCGGCGACCGAGTCCGATGCCCGCCTCTCGGCGGATGCCTCCAACAGCCACCGGCCGAGGGTCGCGCCCCGCACCGTCAGCGCTCGGTGCAGCAGCGTCGACGCATGCACCGAGATCGGCTCGTCGGCGAGTTCCCCGTAAATGATCAGCCTGCCGCCCGGCGCCAACAGGTCCAGAAGGCTTTCTGTCAGCTTTCCGCCGACGGGGTCGAAGGCCACACTGAGCGGGCGGCCGCCGGCTGCCTTGCGGACCTCGTCGGCCCAGCCCGGATTCTCTGTGGCCACGACCGGGACGTCCGGGAACCGCTTCCGCAGCTCGGCGGCACCGCGGTCACTGCGGACGACGTTGACCAGGCCCACGTGGTGGTACTGCATCACGCCGGTTACCAGCCGCCCGACCGATGAGCCGGCGGCGGCCTGCACCAGATAACCGTCGTATCCCAAGGCCGGGTGCTGCTCCGCTTCACGGCGCAGCATCACCGCGGTGAGCGGGTTCGTCAGCATCTGCGCGGCGACCTCGTCCGACAGGTCATCAGGCACGGGGACGACCATCTCGGCGTCCGCCAGGACCCATTGTGACCATCCTCCCGGCAGGGGAAAGACTGTTACGCGGCTGCCGACCTCGACGCCCGGAGCCACGCGCGTGTCCGGGCCTATGGCCTCCACCAAGCCGGTTCCTTCCACGCCGACCGGTATCGGCTCTGCAGCCGTCGTGGGGAAAGCCTCGAGACCTAGGAGATCACCAGGGTGGACCGGGAAGGCCGTGGCGCGGATGAGGACCTGACCGCGCACGGGTGCTTCCGGTTCGGGCTCCTCGATGACGGTCAGGACGTCGGCGGGCGTCCCGCTACGGGTCCAGACGACACGACGGTTCATGATTCTCCTCCTGTGCGCCGGTGCGTATGGGGCTTGGCCGGGGCGTCAGCCGACGTCCATGAGCAGCAGGTGCTTCGCGCTGAGCGGGCCGTCGAGCTGCATCAGCCGCCCGCCTTCCCGTAGAGCGCCGAGGTCCAGGGCGGCGAATCCGAATTCGTCGAGCAAGCCGGCCACGGCCGCCTTCGCGTCGGCGTCGTCGCCCGCGTAGAAGACCACCTGGCGGCCTTCCTCGTGCTGGGGGTCCGCGGCGATGAACGCGGCGAACAGGCTGTTGAACGCCTTCACGATCCGCGCTCCGGGAAGGCGCTGGGCGACCCACTCGCTGCCCGTGAGGTCGCCGACGTCGTAGCGGCCCCGCCAGGGGTTGGCCGCGGCGAACTGATTCGTTGTGTCGACGACGATCTTCCCGGCCCAGTCGGTAAGGCTGGTCAGGTCCGGTACGGCGGAGAACGGGACCGCGAGGAAGACGAGGTCCGGCTGCGCCGCCTCCTCGGCTGTCACGGCGTGGGCCTTCGGCCCCAGCTGCTCTACGACTGCCTTGAGTGTCTCCGGGCCCCGGCTGTTACCGATGAGTACCTCGTGTCCGTGGCGGACGGCCTTGTCGGCGACGGCCCGGCCGATCTCTCCCGCGCCGAGAATGCCGATGGTGCTCTGTGCGGCCATGCTGCCCATCCTTGATCGTGTGTCGGGGGTCGTGCCGGCGCCCCGGCAGCGGTTGTGTGGTCGGCTCCGGCCGCTTCCTGTCGGGGTGGTCCCGGCCTCGGCGGCAGGTGCGGCGGCGCCTACGCGCGATGCGGGTTGAAGTCCAGGAGGACCTTGCCGTTCTCCCGGAAGTACGCGAGCGCCTCGGGAAAGTCCGCCGCCTTGTAGACGGGCGCGGAGGGCAGGACGAGTCTTCCCTCGGAGACCAGCCGCGCGGACTCCGCGTTCAGAGCCGGAAGCCGGGGAAGGAACTCGTCCTGGTACATCCAGAATTCCGTCGTGGTGATGTTCTTCGTCCTCAACACGTCAGGATCGGGCGTGAACGGCTGGCCGCTCAGATACCCGTAGATCGCCAGCAGGGCGCCGTCGGTCAGTACGTCCAGCAATAGTGCAGTCGCCGCACCGCTGACACCGTCAAGGCCGAGGAGCACCGGATCGGAGCCGATGGCCTCCCGCACGCGCGCGCCGGCGTCCGCCGCGTCGACAACCACGATGTCGGCACCGAGGTCGTGGAGTTCGCTCACGAGTTCCGCGCTGCGCACGAGGTTGATCGTGCGCAACCCTCGTTCCTTGGCGAACACGATGACAGACCGGCCCACCCCGCTGTTGGCCGCGTTCTGCACCACCCAGGAACCGGCCGGGAGGTCACGCAGGCTGACCAGGAGCCCCGCGCTGACGGGATTGATGGTGAGCATCGCTGCCTGTTCAAGACTGATGGACTTTTCCACGACGGTCAGGTCTGCCGCCTCGGCCACCACCCGCTCGGACCAGGAAAAGACGCCGAAGGGAAGCAGGACCCTCTCGCCGGGACGGACCTCCATGACACCGGGCCCTACGGACACGACCGTCCCGACACCCTCGTTACCGATGGCTGTCGGCGGCTCAGGGCGTACGGGATAGATACCTTGCGCCAGGAGAAGGTCGTGGTGGTCGAGCGGGGCGTACTCGACCTGGACCAGCGCCTGTCCGGCGGTGGGAGCCGGGGGCTCGGGCACGTCCACCACCTTCAGGCTCTTCTCCGGCTCCCCGAACTGCGTGAGGTGAATGGCGAGCATGGGACACGACTCCTTGCGTCGTCGCTTCGCCGAAACTTGAGGCATCGCTTCGGATGCCGACGGCCCCGCTCCCGAGGAATTCCACGGCTGTGTCCAGCTCGGTTCTGCTCCCGCCCGTGAGACGCACGGTGGAGCCCTCGGCGGCGAACCGACGGGCTGTAGCCAAGCCGATCCAGGTCGGGCAGCCACCAAACTGACCTTGCCATCAAACTGTCCCAGGATGTCCACTTCTTCCTCGATGTAGCTCACCCGGAGACCTGCAGAGAGCACAGCACGCCGACACACGCCAACCCATGCCCGCCCACCTTGTGACGCCCTCGCCGACGAAGGAATACTCCGCCACGCCACCTCACGGACCGCATGGTTCAGATGGATTTGTACCTACTAGTAAAGAACCCGAACAGGGGCACTGCAACCGGAGAGGCACTCGCCCTGCCCGGTCTCTCACCACCCACGGCCGGGTACGTCGGGGGGAGAGCATTCCGACGAGTCTCCAGAAGGCCGGCAGCGTGCCGGCGGCCGGACAAAAAGCATTCGGTCAGTGACCGCCCATGAACAAGGCGTGGTCCTAGGAATAGCGCAGCTTTTGAATAACGGCCCTTTACCAGTGGCACGCGGACACAGTCGACGCCATGTGGTCGGCTTCACCGGCACGGGCCGCCATCCGAAAGGCCCTCGCCGTGCGGCTGCCCGACGGACGCGTCGCGCTGTCCCAGAGGCTGACCTCACGCTCGCCTCCGTCGTCGGCCCGCGCCTGGTCGCGCAGGCCGGGCGGGCGTTTACGAATGCCGGCGACTCCTACACGCCCGCCGTCGGTGATGTGGTGGGGGAAGTCGTGGCGGACACGACCCGGCACTCGGTCGTCGCCGTGGTCCGGCTGCGCTGACCGGTGACAATGTAGATCGGCAACCGGGAAACGCTGAGCGGGTGGACGGGATGCCGTAGGCATCGGTGAGCTGTGAGCGTCTGACACCTTGTCTGGCCCGGTCGACAGGGCTCTTGCCCGCGCACTCGCCGCCCGAGGGGGCCTTGGTCTGGCAGCCATCAGCGGCGAGTTGTTCCAGGCCGAGGCCGATCATGCGGTCATAGGCGGAAAGCGCGGCCAGGCGCAGGGCCTCGCCCGCGCCGGCGGCTGTCCACTCGTCCCGGCGCCTGCGCAAGGTGGTCGCCGAGCACGTCGCGTCCGCCACTCGCTCGTACCCCATCCCGGACACCCATACCTCGATGAGCCTGTCGAAGATCACCTCGTCCGGGATCCGTCGACGATGGCATCCCAGCGGATGGGTGGTGACCCACATCGGCAAGGACGCAAGAAACTCCTCGCGGACGGGAGCGATGATCAGCGATGCCACGACGGGCACATCTCCTCCGGCGAACACAGAATCCTCCCGGGCCTGGGCTGGCGTCGCCGTCTGGTCAGCGAGTGGCGTTCTCGGTGACCGGCATCTCTTCGGCCGCCGGACGTTGTGGCGTGGCGGTGGAGCGCAGCAGGGTGGCGGCGAGGAGGAGCGCAGCGGCGACGATGCACGAGCCGATGCGGAAGGCGAACTGGTAGCCGCCCGTGAGTGCTGAGGTGGTGTTGGCCCCGTCGTCCAGCAGGGCATTGGTGTGCGAGGCGGCGAGGGTGCTGAGGGCCGCGAGGCCAAAGGCGCTGCCGATCTGCTGCATGGTGTTGAACATGCCGGAGGCGATCCCTGAGTCCTGGGGCGTGGCCGCTGACATCGCGAGCGTGGCCAGCGACGGCATCGCGAGGCCGAAGCCGATACCGAGCGGCAGCAGTGCGGGCAGGACGTCCACGACGTAACTCCCTCCTGCCGGTACGCGGCCGAGGACGGCGAGACCTGCTGTGATCAGCAAGAGTCCTGGAAGGAGTACCGCACGGGGGCCGAAACGTGAGATCAGCTTGGGTGAGAAGCCGAGCGACAGCGCGCCGATCGCGACCGAGACCGGGAAGATGCCGAGGCCGGTGTGGACCTCGTCGAAGCCGAGCACCTTCTGTAGGTAGAGAACGCACAGGAACTGGAAGCTGAACATTCCGGCCACCATGAGGGCCTGGATGCCCATCGCTGCTGAGACGTTGCGCGAGCGGAACACGCGCAGGGGCAGAAGGGG
Source organism: Streptomyces sp. NPDC052109 (assembly GCF_040680195.1). NCBI lineage: Bacteria > Bacillati > Actinomycetota > Actinomycetes > Kitasatosporales > Streptomycetaceae > Streptomyces > Streptomyces sp. NPDC052109. Next base: position 123,443 of record NZ_JBFAWF010000015.1, read on the forward strand.
GTGACTCGCCCTCGCCTGGCGGGTGACGAATGCCAGGAGCAGGGCGAGGGCCGCAGCGCCGAAGCCCAGCGTGTGCGCGGAAGCCCAGCCATAGCTGGTGGTCTCGACGATCGTGTAGACACCGAGCATCAGTGCGGAGGTAGCCAGGAGCGCGCCCAGGGCATCGATCCCCTTGCCGAGGCCGACACCGTGCTCGGACGTGAGTATGCGCCGGGCCAACAGCGCGGCCACGATGCCGATCGGAACGTTGACGAAGAAGATCCAGTGCCAGCTGATGGTCTGCGTCAGGACACCGCCGGCGAGGAGGCCCAACGAGCCGCCGGCTGACTGGACGAAGCTGTAGACGCCGATGGCCTTGGCCCGCTCATTCGACTGCCGGAACAGCGTCACGACCATGCCGAGGGTGACGGCGGAGGTCACCGCGCCGCCTATGCCCTGGACGAACCGGGAGGCAAGCAGCATCGCCGAATCCTGCGACACACCGCAGAGAAGCGAGGCAGTCGTGAAGATGCTCAGGCCGGTGATGAAGACGCGCTTGCGCCCGATGAGGTCGCCGAGCCGACCGGAGAGGAGCAGTAGACCACCGAAGGGGACCAGATAGACGTTGACCACCCAGGCCAGAGCCGGCGAGGAGAAACCGAGGTCTTGCTGGATGACCGGCAGCGCCACGTTTACGACGGTCCCGTCGAGGATGACCATCAACTGACCGGCGCAGAGCACGGCCAATGCCCCCCAACGCGATGTCTGTGCTGATGAGACGGTTCTGGGCACAAGGCCCCCTTCCAACGGTGCACGACTTGTTACAGCAGTCATCCTCTGTAACCATGACGTGCGGCGGAAGGAGGCACTTTCGTGTCACGCAGTCACACCGATGTGTCCGACCAGGTCAGCAACGAGGCGTGCCCGCTCACCGAGGTCCTCGACCATGTCGCGGGAAAGTGGAGCATCGGGATCCTCGTCGCCGCCGCGAACGGGCCGGTGCGGTTCACCGAGTTGGAACGCGCCATCACGGGCATCAGCCGCCGCATGCTCACCTTGAACCTGCGCAAGCTGGAACGCGACGGCCTGCTTGTCCGAACCGTCTACCCCACCGTGCCGCCCAAGGTGGAATACAGCCTCACGCCCATGGCCCGCGAGCTCCACGCGACCCTCACCGGGCTCGTCGGCTGGGCAGAACGCCACCGAGCCGACATCACCGCCGCCCGCGCCACCTACGACGCCCGCGACCACATCAGCTCCGTGACGCCGGCGGAGGGACAACCCGGCAGGCATTGAACGATCACCATCCTCACGGGCGAACGTGGAGGTCGGCTCGGCGGCGACGGCGACCGCCTCGGCGTCGTCAGCGATCACATGGGCGCCGTCGACCTCCGCCGCGACCAGGTGGTCATCGCGGGCGCCCGGTGCCGGCGAACGGCACCTGGGCCGAGGGGGCGGCCCGCTGTCCGTACGGGTGCTGCCACAGGCCCCGCGCCTGAAGTTTCGGGGCGGTGCCCGCGCCACCGCGCACCAGGCCGATCCCCGCCCACAGGTTGGGGCGGATCTCCAGGCGGTCACGGCTGCCGCCGTCGTGCAGGGCGAGCGTGCGCTGCTGGCCCTCGGACTCGCTGCGGGCCGGGCCCGCCTGGATGGTCTTGACCGCCTCCGGGTCGAAGCCGTCCAGGAGCCGGTTCGCCTCGGCCCAGGCCTGCTCGGAGGTGTCGCGGGTGATGACACGCAGGCGGATGCCGAAGCGGACGCTACGGCCCTCCTTGTCGGCCAACGCCCGGATCCAGGCGATCTTCTCCGCGACGGCGGCGGGCGGCTCGCCCCAGGTGAGACAGACGTCGACGTGTGTGGCGGCGACTTCTCCCGCGATCGGCGAGGAGCCCCCGAAGTACATCTCGGGGACCGGGTCGGGCACCCGTGCGAGCTTCGCGTCCTCGACATGGAGGTGCTCACCGCGCACATCGACGGTCTTGCCCTCCCACAACCCTCGTACGATCTCGAGGAATTCGCCGGTACGGCGGTAACGCGCGTCCTTGTCGAGGAAGTCTCTGTAGGCCCGCTGCTCGTGGCTTTCGCCGCCGGTGACGACGTTGAGCAGAAGCCGTCCGCCGGTCTGCCGCTGGAAGGTGGAGGCCATCTGCGCGGCGAGCGTCGGTGAGACGAAGCCGGGCCGGAAGGCAACGGCTGACCATCGCGGTGGTCAGCCACGCCTCCTCGCACCAGGCTCCCGTCGGCGGCCGGTCGCGCCCGGACTCGGCGGCGGGGGTGCCATGGCCGCAGCCGACGACGTGTCGGCTGTCTCCGTCGGTCGGCAGGAACCAGTGGAAGGTGAGGGACACGCGGAGCTCCGATCGAGGGTGTGATCAGGGGACATTCGTCGGCGCCGAGGCGGGGAGCCGGTCCAGCTCCTCGCCGGGAAGCCGGCCTTCGGCGTCGCGGGCCGAGGCGCCCGCCCGGAACTCGTCGGCCAGGGCGGACGCGACAGCGACGGCCTCGGCTTCGTCGGTGATGACGTGTGCGGTCATGGTTTCAGCTCGCCGCGGCCAGCAGCGGGGTACGGCCCAGCGCCAGCGAGAAATGGTCGACGACCTGGGTGAGGGCCTCGGCGGCGGCCGGTGCGACAGTGATCGAGCCGTCGTCGTGGGCGGTGATGTCCTTGTCGAGGGTGAACCAGCCCTGCACGATGTGCGCGGCACCCATGGAGTTGAGGACCGGACGCAGAGCGTAGTCGATGGCGAGGACATGCGCGGTGGAGCCGCCGGTCGCGAGAGGGAGGACCGTCTTTCCGGTGAGTGCGTACTGCGGGAGCAGGTCGAGGAGCGCCTTGAGGACTCCGGAGTACGACGCTTTGTAGACGGGTGTTCCTACGACGACGCCGTCGGCGCTCGCGAACAACGCGGTGGCCTCGACGATCGCCGGATGCCGGAAGTCCGCGCCGAGCAGGGCCTCGGCGGGGATGGTGCGAACGTCGAGCGGAACGACGTCGTGCCCCTGAGCGATCAGTCGCTGGTCCAGGTGGCGCAGGAGGCGGTTGGTGCGGGAGGAGGCGGAAGGGCTGCCGGAGACGGACAGGACAGTGGCCATGGGTCCTCTTTCAGGGAGAAGGGGGCGCCTCTGCCGGGGAGACGCCGCTTGCAGGCGACAGGGTCGTGGAGGGTGCGGGTGCGGACGTTGCGCCAGAAACGGTCCAGGCCCTCGGATGCGGCAGTGGCGCGGGCCTTCACTGCTGGAAGGAGTGCCCCCGTCGACGCCATTCCTCCGCGAGCAGTTCGTACGACCGGACCCGGTCCGTGTGGTCGTGAGTGATCGTCGTGATGAGCAACTCGTCCGCGCCCGTGGCCTCCTGCAGTTGTTCCAACTGGTCGGCGACCCGGTCCGGCGAGCCGACGAACTGGGTGTCGAGGCGGTCCTGGACGAGGGCCCGGTCCTCGTCGGTCCATGTGTGGGCGCGCGCTTCCTCCGGCGTCGGGAACTCGATGGCACCCTCGGCGGTACGGATGCTGCGCACCCACGGGCCGTAGCCGGTGGCGAGTTCACGGGCCGTTGCGTCGTCCTCTGCGACGACGACGTCCGCCGAGACGCTGACGTACGGCTTTTCGAGGAACTCGGAGGGCTGGAAGAAGGACCGGTAGCCCTCCACCGCCTCCAGGACCGTGGCCGGGCTGACGTGGTAGTTCGCCGCGAACCGCAGACCGTTGCGGCCCGCGACTGAGGCACTCTGACCACCGCTGCTGCCCAGGATCCACACCTCCACGTCGGCGCCCTCGCCCGGCACGACGTGCGCCTCGACACCCTCCGGGGAACGGTAGGTGCCTGCCAGCAGGGCGAGGATGTCGCCGATCTGCTCGGCGTAGTCCTGCGACTCGGCTCCCGGTAGCAAGAGCAGCCTGCGCTGCAGCGCGATGCGGGGTGAGCCGAGCAGATGCTCGAAGGAGAAGCGCGGTGGGATCAGCAGGCCGTTCGGGGTACGACCGTCGACGACCGGGGTCGCCGTCGGCAAGGGTGTAGCCGGCTGTCCCGGCGGGCGGCCGCCTGAGCGGCCCAGGCCCAGATCGAAGCGGCCCGGATGCAGCGCGTCGAGCAGGCCGAACTCCTCCACGGTGGACAGCGCCGTGCGGTGCCCGAGCTGCACGGCCCCGGAACCGAGTCGGATGGTGGAGGTGGCGGATGCGGTCAGAGCCAGGACGACGGCGGGTGACGTGCCGGCCACACCAGGATTGAGGTGGTGCTCTGCGAACCAATAGCGGGCATACCCGAAGCGTTCTGCCTGCCGGGCGAGGTCGATGGAGTTGCGCAGGGCATCGGCTGCCGTCGAGCCGGACGGGATCGGGGCCAGGTCGAGAACGCCGAGCGAGATGTTAGACACGGGCGGACTCCTGCGTGAGCGGTGATGCCGGAAGCACGGGGCCCCAGGCGAACGGCGGATCCGGGATCTCCCGACGCAGCACGGGGGCGGCCTCGGACTGGAACAGCTCGAGCGAGGCACGGTGCTGGGACTCCGTCAGCCCGCTCGCGTCGGCATGCACGTGCACCACCGTGTGGCCGAACTGTTCGTGGTAGCGGTGCACCTTGTCGATGACCTGTTGCGGGCTGCCGATCAGAGCGGAGCTGCGTTCGACGAAGTCCTCCAGGGTCTCGAACACGACCGGCAGGCCGGCCTTCTTGAAGAACGCCAGGTTGGACTCGAAGATCGGCCGGTACCCGGCCAGCGCCTCCTGAGAGGTGGGGGCCACGTAGATGGCAGCCGTCCCGGCGCCGACCGCGAGGTTGGCCGGGTCGTGGCCGTAGAACTCCCAGCGCTCACGGTAGTGGCGGATCAACTCGGCATACGGCTCGATGGGGTTGGTGACGTTCGCGGAGAACAGCGGGTCGCCGTAGCGAGCGGCGAGGTCGACCGACTCCTTGCTGGTGGCGCTGCCGTGCCAGACCCGGACCGGCTGCTGGTACGGCCGTGGCCACACCTCGGCGTCGGTCAGCGGTGGGCGGAAACGGGTGTCGGCGGTGACCTTGTCCTGGCGCCAGACCTTCCGGAAGACCTCGTAGCTCTCGGCGTTGCGGTCCCACTGGTCCTCGGGCGTGACGTCGAACAGGTCGCGCTGAGCGGCGCCGTTGCCCTTGCCTATGATCAGGTCCAGGCGGCCGCCCGAGAGATGGTCGAGCGTGGCGTAGTCCTCGTACGCGCGGACCGGGTCCAGCAGGCTGAGCGTCGTCACGGCCGTGAACAGGCGGATCCGCTTGGTCAGGGCAGCCACATGGCTGAGTACGACGGTCGGGGACGAGGAGAGGAACGGCCGCTCGTGGCGCTCCCCCACGCCGAAGCCGTCGAAGCCCAGCTCCTCGGTGAGCAGGGCGTTGTCGAGGACCTCGCGGAACCGGTCGTGAGTGGGCTTCTGCACCCCGGTGATGGGGTCCGGGCGGTGCACGATGAGCGTGATGGCGAGGAACTTCACGACGCCGCCCGCTCGTCGGACGCCTCGTCCGGGTGGGCAAGGCCGAGGTGGTGGCGGAGGGTGGGGCCCTCGTAGTCGGTGCGGAAGACACCTTGTTCCTGCAGCAGCGGGACGACCTTGTCGGCGAAGTCGTCGAGGCCGGTGGGGGTGATGTGCGGGACGAGGATGAAGCCGTCGCTGGCGTCGGCCTGGACGTAGTCGTTGATGGTCCGGGCGATGGTGGCCGGGGAGCCGACGAAGGTCTGCCGGTTGCCGGTGTTGATGACCAGGTCGCGGATGGACCAGTTGTTGGCGGCTGCCAGCTCGCGCCACTCGCGGGCGGTGGCCAGCGGGTCGCGGTACATCCGCACCTGGGCGCGGCCCTTGGAGATGTGGTTGTCGCTGACGTCCGGGTCGATGTCGGGTAGCGGGCCTTCCGGGTCGTAGGAGGACAGGTCCCGGTTCCAGACGAACTCCAGGTGCTTGAGGGCGGTGGCCCCGCTGACCTGCTGGCGGCGTACCTCCCTGGCGAGTTCCTCCGCCTCCGCGTCGGTGTCGGCGAGTGCGAAGGAGGCGGCGGGCAGGATCAGCAACTGGTCGTGGCGGCGGCCGTACTTGGCGAGGCGGTTCTTGACGTCCGTGTAGAAGGCCTGGCCGTCCGTCAGGGTGGCGTACCGGCTGAAGACGGCGTCGGCGGAGGAGGCGGCGAACTCGCGGCCCTCCTCGGAGTCGCCGGCCTGGAAGATGACGGGACGGCCTTGAGGGGAGCGCGGGACGTTGAACTGACCGTGGATGTCGAAGTGTTGACCGGAGTGGACGAAGGAGCCAGCCTTCGCGTCCCGCAGGAAGACGCCCGTGGCCTGGTCGGCGACAATCTCGTCGCCGTGCCAGGAGTCGAAGAGTTCGTTCGCGGTGGCCAGGAACTCCTTGGCCCGGGAGTAGCGCTCCTTCTGCGGGAGGAAGCCGCCGCGGCGGAAGTTCTCGCCGGTGAAGGCGTCCCAGGAGGTGACGACGTTCCAGGCGGAGCGGCCGCCGGAGAGGTGGTCGAGGCTGGCGAACTGGCGGGCCACCTCGTAGGGCTCGTTGAAGGTGGAGTTGATGGTGCCGGTCAGGCCGAGGTGCTCGGTGACGGCGGCGAGCGCGGCGAGGACCGTGAAGGTGTCGGGCCGTCCGACCACGTCCAGGTCGTATATCTTCCCGCCCTGTTCGCGCAGGCGCAGGCCCTCGGCGAGGAACAGGAAGTCGAACTTGGCGCGTTCGGCGGTTCGCGCGAAGTGCGCGAAGGAGCTGAACTCGATGTGGCTGCCGGCCTTCGGGTCGCTCCACACGGTGGTGTTGTTGACGCCCGGGAAGTGCGCGGCCAGATGGATCTGCTTCAGCGGCTTGCTGGTCATGTCGGTGCGGGGTCCTTCCGGCTCAGACGGCGGCGTAGCGGTTGGCGGGGCGGGCGAGGCCCAGCAGGCCGCGCAGGGTGTCGGCCTCGTAGGCGGTGCGGAAGACGCCCCGGCGCTGGAGTTCGGGGACCAGGCCGCGGGTGACGGCGGGCAGGTCGTGCCCGGCGACGGCGGGCCGCAGCCGGAACCCGGTCAGGCCCTCAGCGGCCAACTCCTGCAGCAGATCAGCAAGTTGCGCGGGCGTACCGGCGAAGACACGGGCATCACCTGTGTACGGCTCCCCCGCGAGGGCGTCGAGACGTGCGCGGCGGTCCTCCGCGGCGGCCTGCTCGTCGTCGAGGAAGACCACCAGGTCACCGAAGACGTGCACGAGTTCACCGGCGCGCCCGGCCGCCTCCTGCTCAGCGCGGATCTCGGCGACGATCGCCCGGGCGTCCGGGGCGTCCCGCGGGGTGACGTAGCCGACGTCGGCCTGGCGGGCCACCAGCCGGTAGAGCACGGTCTGGTGGGCGAGGGCGGTGACCAGCGGCTGGCCCTGCGGCGGACGCGGGGTGATGGAGGGGCCCTTGACGCTGAAGTGGCTGCCCTCGAAGTCGATGTAGTGCAGCTTGTCGCGGTCGATGAAGCGGCCGGTGGCGACGTCGCGGATCTCGGCGTCGTCCTCCCAGCTGTCCCAGAGCCGGCGCACGACCTCGACGTGGTCGGCGGCCTCGTCGAAGTGGTCGGCGAGCCGCTCCTGACCGGCCGGGGTCCGCAACTCCTCCAGGCTCAGCGGCGGGAAGGTGCGGCGGCCGAAGTGGTCGGCCTCGTGCGGGCGGGCGCTGATCTGTACGCGCAGGCCCGCGCGTCCGGTGCTGACGTAGTCGAGGGTGGCGATCGCCTTGGAGATGTGGAACGGCTCGGTGTGGGTGGTGATCACGGTCGGGACCAGGCCGATGTGCCGGGTGAGGGGGGCGATGCGGGAGGCGGTCAGGACGGCGTCGAGGCGGCCGCGGACCTGGTCGGTGCGGCCGTCGAGCTCGCCGTAGTGCGAGGACTGCAGGCCGAGTCCGTCCTCGAGGGTGACGAAGTCGAGCAGGCCGCGCTCGGCCTCGGCGACCAGGTCGGCCCAGTAGCCGGCGGTGAACAGGTCCCGGGGACGGGCGTCTTGCTCGCGCCAGGAGGCGGGGTGCCAGCCGGTCCCGTCGAGGGCGACGGCAAGGTGCAGTTGGGAAGCGGGTGTTGAGGACACGGAGGTGCCTTCCTGGAGGTCCGTACGAGATCGCCGGCCCGCGGGAGGCGGGGCGCACGGCGGCTGGGAAACGGGGTCAGGAGCTACAGAGGGAGCCGGCCACGCGCTGGAGGTCGATGTGGGGCCGGGAGTGGAGGCGGACGGCACGGAGCACACGTGTCATGTGTCGCACCTCCGTCCGGGTGGGCCGGGCACTCGCCTTCGACAAGGACAACGGCACGGCTATGCCGTTTCTTCCAGCGCGGCGGCCCCGGTGTGCCGGACGAGCGAGAAGACGGTACGGCGGCGCAGGGTGAACCCGATCGACTCGTACAGCCGGATCGCGTTCGCGTTGCCGGCCGCGGCGTGCAGGAAGGGACGTTCGCCGCGCTCCTTGATGCCGGCGGCGACAGCGCGGACCAGACGGGTGGCCAGGCCCCGGCCGCGGTGGGCGGGGTCGGTGCACACGGCGCTGATCTCCGTCCAGCCCGGGGGGTGCAACCGCTCGCCGGCCAGGGCGATCAGCCGGCCCTGGTGACGGATGCCGAGGTAGGTGCCCAGCTCGACGGTGCGGGGCAGATAAGGGCCCGGCTCGGTGCGGGCGACCAGGTCCAGGATCTCGGGCACGTCGTCGGGGCCGAGCCGTACGGCCTCGGGGTCGGGCTCGGCGCGCAGGGCGGTGTCCACGAGTTGGACGCCGTGTCCGGTGCGCACGACCTCCCATCCCTCCGCCGCCTCGGTCACGCCCCGCACCGCGGCGGTGCCGCCGGGGCCGACGAGTGCGGCGAGGTCGGCCCAGGCGCGCGGGTCGTCCTCGTCGAAGAGGGCGTGGAAGGGCGCCACGTCCTGCTGGTAGCGGACGGCGTGGCCGACGCGTTCGGCGAAGGAGGCGTGCGGGCCGGTGAGGGCTGCCCAGGCGGGGTTGTCCAGGATGTGCGACGAACTGGCGTCGAGGGCGATGACGGACATGGTGTGGCGGTCTCCGGTGTGCGGCTCGGGTTGTCCGGCGCGGGGACTCCACCGCGGGGCGGCGGCGGAGTCCCCGGCACGCGGTGGTCAGGAGTTGTCGAGCGGCAGTCCGGGCGGGTTGACCTCGGACTTGGCGACGGCCTCATTGGAGAGGTTGTAGGCCTTGAGCCACTGGGCGTACTGACCGTTCTCGATCAGGTGGTTGATGGCGTCGGCGAGCGGCTTGGCCAGGCCGCTGCCCTTCTTCGCGGTGGCCGCGATCAGGCCCTGCAGATTCGCGCCGGCGCCGGAGTAAGTGCCCGCCGTACGCGTGGCGTTGGGAGTGGTCGCGACCTGGCGGTTGTGGTACGCGATGCCGGGGTTGGGGCCGAAGTAGGCGTCGATCTTGCCGCTGGACAGGGCGAGGTAGACGCTGTTGGTGTCCTGGAAGTACTTGACGGTGAGCTTCTTGCCCTCCTCGGCCAGCTTGGCCTTCCACTCCAGGAGGATCTTCTCCTGGTTGGTGCCGGAGCCCACGGAGACCGTCTTGCCGGCGAGGTTCTCGTAGTTGCCGTCGAAGTTCCAGGTGCTCTTCTTCGGCACGGTGAAGGCGAGGTTGTCCTGGCGGTAGGAGGCGAACTCGTACTTCTTCTTGCGTTCCTCGGTGTCGGTGACGTTGGAGAAGGCCACGTCGACCTTGCCGCTGTCGATGCCGACGAAGAGGTTCTCCCAGGTGGAGTTCTTCACCTCGGGCTCGAGGCCGAGGACCGCGGCGACCAGGCGGCCGAAGTCGGGCTCGGCGCCGGTGAGGGTCTTCTGGTCGCTGCCCACGTACGCCAGCGGCGGGAAGCCGGCCGGCAGGGCGCCGATGCCGATCTCCAGCTTGCCGCTCTTCCGGACGGCGGCGGGCAGTTCGGCTCTGATGGACTTGACCTCGGAGACCTTGATGGAGGTCTGCTGGGCGGCGCCGTTGGAGACCTGGCCGATGACGACCTCGCCGGACTTGGCGGCGGCCTGGGTGGTGGTGGCCGCGTCGCTGTTGCCACCGCAGGCGGCGAGCCCGGTGGCCAGGGAGGCGACGGCGGTCGCCGCCGTGATGCCGCGAATCAGGCTGCGTCGGGTGAACTGGGTGGGCATGGCCGTTCCTTGTCGCTGGAGGTGATGAGGGTGGCGTGGGGGGACATCTGAAGGGCTCGGCGGGTCAGAGGACCTTGCTGAGGAAGTCCCTGGTCCGCTCGTGCCGCGGGTTGTCGAGGACCTCGGAGGGCGGGCCCTGCTCGACGACCCTGCCGCCGTCGATGAAGACGACCCGGTCGGCGATCTCGCGGGCGAAGCCGATCTCGTGGGTGACGATGACGAGAGTGGTGCCGCTGGTCGCAAGGTCCTTGATGACGGCGAGGACCTCGCCGACCAGTTCGGGGTCGAGGGCGGAGGTGGGCTCGTCGAAGAGGATGACGCCGGGGCGCAGCGCGAGGGCGCGGGCGATGGCGACGCGCTGCTGCTGGCCGCCGGAGAGCTGGCGCGGGTAGGCGCCGGTCCTGTCGGCCAGGCCCACCCGGCCGAGGAGTTCACGGGCGAGTTCCCGGGCCTCGGTCCTGCCGAGCCGGCCGGTGGCGACCGGGGCGGCGGCCACGTTGTCCAGGACGGTCAGGTGCGGGAAGAGGTTGAAGTTCTGGAAGACGAAGCCGATCCGTCCGCGCTGGGTGAGGATCGCCCGCTCGCTGAGCTCCTTCAGCCGGTCGCCCTGCCTTCGTACGCCGATCAGCTCGCCGTTGATGCTGACGTGGCCGATCTCGGGCTTCTCCAGGTGGTTGATGACCCGCAGCAGGGTGGACTTGCCGGAGCCCGAAGGGCCGAGGATCACGGTGACCTCGCCGGGGCGGACGGTGAGGTCGACGCCGTCCAGCACCCGGTGGGTGCCGTACCACTTGTGCACGTCGTGGACCTCGACGGTGGCGGCCTCGACGTCCGCCAGGGCCTCGATCGTTCCGGCGGTCATACGGCGGCCTCCCGGCGGATGCGGGCCCGCAGGTCGGTGAGCCCGGTGCGGAGCTTCTGCAGCGGTGTCGGCGGCAGGCTGCGGGTGGCACCGCGGGCGTAGTGCCGCTCGACGTAGAACTGGATGACGGAGACGACACTGGTCAGGATCAGGTACCAGACGGTGACGACCAGCAGCAGCGGCACTATGTCGCCGGGATAGGTGGAGCCCATCGTCTGCGCGGAGCCGAACAGGTCGAGCAGGGAGACGTAGAAGACCAGCGAGGTCCCCTTGATCAGGCCGATGAGCTGGTTGACGTAGTTCGGGACGATCGAGCGCAGCGCCTGTGGGAAGACGATCTTCCGGAACTGGTAGCCCTTCGGCAGGCCGAGCGCCGCTGCCGCCTCATGCTGGCCCTGGTCGACGGAGAGGATGCCGCCGCGGACCACCTCGGCCGCGTAGGCGGCCTCGTTGAGGCTGAGGCCGATGACGGCGACGACCATGTCGGTGGCGAGCTTCGACTCGTCGAAGGAGATGAAGGCCGGACCGAAGGGCACGCCGACGCTCAACGTCTTGTACAGGGCACTGAAGTTGTAGAGGAAGATCAGCACCACGATGAGCGGGACGGAACGCAGCGCCCAGACGTAGGTCCAGCTGACCGCGCGCAGCACGGGGCTCCTCGACAGCCGGGCCAGAGCGAGCACGATGCCGCCGATCAGGCCCAGCACCGCGCTGTAGGCGGTGACTTGAAGCGTGATCAGCAAGCCGTCGAGGATGGTGGGGCGCAGGAACCAGTAGCCCCAGCGGTCCCACTGGTAGAAGGGGTTGGTCACCAGTCCGTGCACGAACTGGGCGACCAGGACCAACACAACCGCGGTGGCGATCCAGCGTCCTGGCCGCCGCAACGGCAGCACGCGCTGGGCGGTGAGGGCTTTCGACGGTTCGTCGGAGGTCGGCGCCTCGGGGAGGGTGACGGTGGCGCCAGGGGGTTCACTCATGGTGGGCTCCGGCTGGGTGGGAACACCCCGGAAGCGCGGCGGCATGCGGGGGCGCACACGACGGCGGGGTACCGGGGACAGGGAGGACAACGGCACACCGCACGGGCGGTGTTCGTCAGGAAACGCGGGGGCTGCGGGGAGAGGTCAGCCCCGACAGCGGGCACAGCCCGGTGCGGTACACAGTGCGCTGTTCACGCGGAGCAGATCGACAGCACGATCGGTGACGAGCAGGTTCGCGTACGGCCGTACGCAGCCCTGGGAGCGGCGTGCGGCCGTCCTGGGAGCTGCGTACATGGCGTCACCATCACTGTTCCGGCCCTGTGGGCCTCGCGCTTACCGAAACGTCTTCGGTCCGGTCGTCACCTGGGGCACCCCACCGCGGCGCGAGGGTTGCCGGCCAGCTAGCCAGGGCTTGTCGCTGACACTCATGACCGTTCAGGGCCGTAGTTAAGACAATTGCCCGAACGAATGTCAATGCCGGTCCACCAGGTGGAACGGCTAACCGGCCGCGTGTGCCGCCCAGTCCAGGATCTGGACGGCTGCTCCGGCAGCCTCCAGTCCATGGCAGCGGGCGTCATGACGGCGCTCGATGCCGTCGAGGTCGAGGTAGGCGCCGAACGCGGCGTGGGCGGTCAGGCGTCGGGCGTAGGCCCACAGCACTGGGTGGTCGGCGACGCGCTGGACCGCGGCGGCATCCAGGTGGTTGCGGTGCACGGTGTCGAGATGGACCACCGCGACCCACAACTCGACGTCCGCGGCGGTGATTTCGTCGCGGATCATATACGTGCGGCCGACGAGCCAGCGGTCGAGGGCGCCGAGCGTTTCCAGCAGCGCGCTCAGGGCCAGGTCACGTTCCACCGGCTCGCCACCGGCCGATCCGGCGCGCTGCGCGGCCTCCTCGATGCCCTGCGCGCACATCCGCTCGACCGCCTCGATCTCCGACTCCGCGCCGCACGGGTAGAGCGAGAGACGGTCACCGCCAAACCGGCGGTCGAGGTCGCGCATGATGTCCGGGGCATGGGTGCTCACGATCCGCCCGGACCATTCGTCGCTGAGCACCGGAGCGACGGCCGGACCGGTGTACCGGTGGGCGCCGGCCTCGTACAGCGGCCGCAGGGCCGAGTGGCCGCCCTCGGGGCAGTCGGGGACGGCCGGCAGGAAGGTGGCCGGACAGACGGTGTCCAGGCCGAGCAGGCCGTGGGTGATGGCGATGCGCAGGCCGTCGGGACAGGCGGTCGACAGATGGAGGCGGTATCGGCCGGGAACGGCGTAGTGGCCGCTGCGCGCGTCTCGGCCGATCCGGCCCCGGAAGGCGGGCGCGGGTCGGTCGGAGGCGTGGGCGGCCAACGGTGTGACGGTCATGACTCTCCCCGGGAGCGGGCGCGGACGTACGCGCGGCGGAAGCGACGTCGGTCGAGGGAGCGGGGCTCATCCGTGCGCGTCGGACGCGTGAGCCCCGCTCGCGGGGCGCCGCCGGCACGGGATGGGCGCGGCTCAGCCCTGGGGGTTGATCGCGCTGCAGACACGCAGCAGATCGATGTGACGGCGGGAGGTCAGCAGAGGCGAACGGCTCACGCGTGCGGTGACCGGCTCCAAGCGCCTCATATGTTCCCTACCCAATCACTAGGATTCCGTTGGTGAGTGTCGATCCGACCGACATCGTCGTCAAGAGGGCCGTCCCGCATCGCGGACGGCCCGATGGACGGCGGCCCCGCTCGACACAGTCACCACACGTTTTCCACTGCAACCATCGGGATGCGGCGATGGTCTCGTCGGGACGTCACGCACCACCGGGACGACAGGTGGTGAACCTGCGATCCCTTGTCCCCGTTTGCGGAGCGTCTGAGCGGCGTGCGACAAGTCGTTCTTCGGGGTCGGTGCCCAGCGTCCTCGGCCGGGCAAAGGAGTCTGGGCATTGATCCTGCGACGACCCAGACCCTGGTCGGTCCGGATACTCCGGTCCGACCGCAATGCGGGCACCGAGCGTCCTTCCCCTGCCCCAGCCGAGCTCACGCCGGTATCCGCCGAGCAGACCGGATTCCTCGAGCTCTGTCACATCACGGAATCGCGCGCCGGGAGCGACCGCGGTCACCAGTGGGGCGACGAACAGCGCGTCGGTCGGGCAGTACGCCTCGCACTGGAAGCAGGTCTGGCAGCTGTCCTGTCTCGCGATCACCGGAACGCCGTCGGCACCGCGGTCGAAGACGCGCGTCGGGCACACCTCGATGCACCGGTCGCAGACGATGCAGCGGTCCGGTTCGCCGAGCAGCCCGCAGAACGCGCCATCCGGTATCTCCGGGTCGAGCCCGGCCACCCGGTGAAGCCGTCCTCGTACGTCTTGCGCAAGCCCTCGACCCGCAGCGCGGGCGGACTCCCGCCGCTTCGGGAAGTGGAAGCGGCGGGAGTCGCGAGCGGGTCAGCCACGGGAAGCGGGCCGGCCGTGGGAAACGGATCAGGGCCGGAATGCGGGTCAGCCATGGAACTGGTTCGCAGGCACCGGGAGCCCGTAGTGCTCACGCAGGGTCGTGCCTTCGTACTCCTCGCGGAACAACCCCTTGCCGCGCAGGATCGGCAGCACGTGCTCGACGAAGGCCGAAAGGCCCGACGGCAGCGCGGGAGCCATGATGTTGAAACCGTCCGCCGCACCGCCCTCGAACCAGGCGATAATCGTGTCCGCCACCTGCTCGGGCGTGCCCACGAACTCGAAGTGACCGCGTCCGCCCCCGAGCCGGGAGATGACCTGCCGAACCGTCAGGTGCTCGCTCACCGCGAGATCGGTGATCAGGTCGGAACGGCTCTGCGAGCCCTCCAGCTTCGGCCTCGCCAGGATGAACTCCGGTAGCGGAGCGTCGAGTTCGAAGACCGACGGCTCGGTCTCGAACACCCCGGCCAGCTGACGCAGCCCGTACTCCGGGACGCGCAGCTCATCGAACTGTCGCGCAAGCGCCCGGGCCTCCTCCTCGGTCGAGCCGATGTACGGGACGATGCCCGGCAGGACGATGACGCCGTCCGGGTCCCGCCCCGCGGCCCTGGTCCGTGCCTTGATGTCGGCGTAGAAGCCGGCCGCACGCTCGTACGTCGTGTGCGCAGTGAAGATCGCCTCGGCGTGCCGTGCCGCGAAGTCCTTGCCGTCCTCCGAGGAGCCCGCCTGGACCAGCAGCGGGTAACCCTGCGGCGGACGCTCGACGTTGAGCGGGCCGGCCACCTTGAAGTACCTGCCCTCATGGCCGAGCCGGTGCAGCCGCGCAGGGTCGGCGTAACGTCCCTTGGTCCGGTCCGCGACGACGGCCTCGTACTCCCAGCTGTCCCACAGCGCCTTGGCAACCTTCAGGAACTCGTCGGCGCGAGCGTAGCGCTCGGCGTGACCGGGGCGGTCGTCGAGGCCGAAGTTGGCCGCCTCGTCGGCGCCCGCAGAGGTGACGATGTTCCAGCCGGCGCGGCCGCCGCTGACGTGGTCGACGGACGCGAGCCGGCGGGCGAGGTTGTACGGCTCGTTGTACGTCGACGACACGGTGGCGATGAGGCCGATCCTGCTGGTCGCCTGGGACAGCGCGGTCAGCAGCGTCAGCGGCTCGAGCTGGCCCGGGGGCCGGAACTCGCCGGTGCCGATGAGGGCTGGGCCGTCCGCGAGGAACAGGGAGTCGAACTTGGCGCTCTCGGCCAGCTGCGCCAGCTCGATCCAGTGCCGTAGGTCGAAGTCCGCGCGGGGATTGCTGTGCGGCAGCCGCCACGCTGCCTCGTGGTGGCCCGCCTCCATGAGGAAGGCGTTGAGGTGGAGTTGCCGTCGTCCCGCACTCATGAGGTGACCTTCAGCTTCGAGCTGTCGTAACCGGCCGGGAGGAGGTTGTCGACGCTCGACGGGACGTCGACCTTCTTGGTGATCTGGCCCGCCTCCAGGAAGGCGTCGGCGAGCTTCTGCTCCAGCTCGATGTCCGCCTTCTCCACCGGAGTCACCCGGTTCGAGTAGGCGGCCAGGGACGCCTTGGCGTCGTCCAGCGGGATGCCCTGCTCCTTCGACAACGCCTGCGCGTATTTGTCGGGGTTCTTGACGGCCCAGGCGAACTCTCGCGACAGCCTCTTCAGGACGTCCGTCAGAGCCGCACGCTTGGTCTTGTCTTTCAGCGACGTGTCGCTCGCGACGTAGTAACTGCTCGTCTGGTCGATCGGCGGGAGGCCCTTCACCAGGATCCGCGCGCCGTTCTTGACCGCGATCGCCGACTGCGGGTTCCAGATCGACCAAGCGTCCACTTTCCCGGTGTTGAACGCCGTGGCGCCGGCCGCCGGGTCGAGGAAGACCAGCTTCACGTCCTTGGGCGTGAGACCGACGCTTTTCAACGCGTTCAGGGCCAGACCGTGGGCCGAACTGCCCTGCGGGACAGCGATCTTCTTGCCCTTGAGGTCGGCGGCGGTCTTCAGCTGCGAGCCCTTCGGCACAATGATGTTCTCGTTCGACTGGGTGGGCGTGAGCGAGCGGTTGACGGCGACGACCTTGAAGCCGTACTCCTTCGCGGCGCCGGTGATCGGCGGTACGTCGCCGACGCTGCCGAGGTCGATGTCGCCCGAGGCGGCGGCCTGCACCAGCGGCGGACCGTAGGTGAACCGGGCGAACTTCACCTTGTAAGGCGCGCTGTCGAACACGCCGGTGACCTTCGCCAGCTCCTGGCTGCCGTCACCGCCGTTGTCGCCGATGGTGAAGGTGTACTTGCTCCACTCGGGGTGCTTGGCATCACTCGTGTCGGCAGCGTTGCTCAACGGCGCGGCGGTGTCCGACGACGATCCTCCGCAGGCGACGAGGGTACTCGCCAGAGCGAGCGAGCCGACTGCGCCGATGAGTCTCGTGGTTCTCTTTCGCATGGGTTGTCGTGCTTTCTGTGCTGGGTGAAGGGGTTCGGACAGTCAGTGCCGGCCGGCCAGGCCGAGGTCTTCCAGGAGCCGGGCGCGCAGTTCCTCGCGTGCGACGCTCGCCTCGCGGTCCGCGGCGGTGAGGTGCACATCGTGCGAGGTACCGATGCCGCCGTTGCTCATGACAACGATGCGGTCCGCCAGGGCGATCGCCTCGTCGACGTCGTGGGTGACGAGCAGCATGGCCGCCTGATGCCTGGTCCGCAGCGCGCGTACGAGGTCGTGCATGCGCAGCCGTGTGATCGCGTCAAGGGCGGCGAACGGCTCGTCGAGCAACACGAGTTCGGGCTCGGAGACCAGCGCCCGCGCGAGTGAGACCCGCTGGGCCTCGCCGCCGGAGAGCTCCTTGGGCCATGCCTTCTCGCGGCCCGCGAGGCCGACCTCGGCGAGCACGTCGCGGGCCCGCTGCTCCGCGTCGGACCCGTGCAGGCCGAGCGTGACATTGCGCAGTACCCGCTGCCACGGCAGCAGCCGGTCGGCCTGGAAGACGATCGCACGCCGCGCCGGGACCTCCACGCGCCCGCCGTCGGGCCGGTCCAGTCCGGCGAGCAGCCGCAGCAGGGTGCTCTTGCCGCAGCCCGAAGGACCGAGAAGGATCACCAACTCCTCGTCGGCGATGGTGAGGTCGAGGTGGTCGAGCACCACTCGGTCACCGAACCTACGGACCGCCTGCTCGACGACGACCCCGGTCTGGCGACGGGGCTCCGTCGCAATCGTGCTGCTCATGACGCCTCATAACTGGGTCGCCAGCGCAGCAGCACCCGCTCGAGAGCCCGGACGAACTGGTCGGCGAGCAGACCGAGGAGCGAATAGATCACCAGCCCCACGAAGACCTGGTTGGTCTGGAGATACGTCTGCCCCTGAGTGATGAGAAAGCCAAGTCCCTTGTCCGCGTTGACCGTTTCCGCGGCGACCAGGCCCAGGACGCTGTACGCGAGGGAGAACCGGAGGCCCACCAGGAACCCCGGCAGGGCTCCGGGCACCAGCACGCGCGTCACCAGACGCCAGGTGCCGGCGCCCGTCGTGCGCGCCATCTCGATCAGCCGCTGGTCGACGCCCCGTATCGCGGCGAACAGGTTGAGGTACATCGGGACACCGGCGCCGAAGGAGATCAGCAGCACCTTCGTGAGCTCGTCGATGCCGAACCACACGATCATCAGCGGCAGCACTGCGAGGAGCGGGATCGTGTTCAGCACCTGTACCAAGCCGTTGAACAGGTACTCACCGCTGCGTAGCAGTCCGCCGAGCACCCCGCTGACGATGCCCACTGTCAGACCGATCGCGAGACCGATACCGGCCCGCTGCAGCGAGATGGCCAAGTCCGGCCCGAGGACACCCTGTTGCCACAGATCGGCGGCGGACTTCACGATCGACGTCGGCGCGGGGGCGTAGGTCTTCGACACCGCTCCGGCCCGGGCGAGGATCTCCCAGGCGACGAGGATCGCGACCGGAGTCGTGTAGATGCCCAGCGGCCAGCGCAGGCGCTCGCCCAGTTTGCTGAGCAGCGTCCGGCGGCGGGCGTCGCGCGGCAGGAACACCTCGCGTTCCCGCGCGCTCGTCGTCTCGGCGTCCGGGTCCTTGGTGACGGCAGGCGCCTTGAGGCTGAGCTCGGTCATGCCGCCACCGCCAGCACGCTGCTGTAGTGCGAGGCATCGCCGACCAGTTGCTCGCTGCGGCGGCCGTCGACACCGGTCGGCACCTCTCCTGCGATCGTCACCCGGTTGAGGCGGCGCGGGTGGTCGTCGTAGTTGTCCACCGCGTAGTGCTGGGTGATCCGGTTGTCGAAGATCAGCAGCTGGTTCGGGGACCACGTCCAGATCAGGATGTTCTCCGGACGGGTCACATACGACTGGAGGATGCGCAGCAGATCGGCCGAGTCGCTGCTCGACAGGCCGACGATCCGCTTGGCGAACCCGCCGATGAACAGCCCGCGTTCGCCCGTTAGGGGATGGACTCGCACGACCGGGTGCTCAGCCTCGTAGGGGGTCGAGACGAAGGCCCGGTCGTACTCCTGTCGCTGCGCCGTCGTGGCTGCGGGGCGGGCGTAGTCGAACTGGTTGGTGTGCACGACGCGCAGCGTGTCCGCGAGGACGCGCAGCGGTTCGGGGAGGTCGCGGTAGGCCGCGGCGGCGTTGGCGATGAGCGTCTCGCCGCCGTAGGGCGTGGTCACGATGGACCGGAGCGTGGTGAGCTGCGGCGGGTTGACCACGAAGGTGACGTCCGTGTGCCACTCGTTGGCCTTGGACGTCGCGCTGTCGACGGCGAGGACATGCGTCGTGCCGTCGGCGGCCGGCACGTTCGGGTGGGCGGTGGTGAGTTCGCCGAACCACCCGGCCACGCGCTCCTGACCGGCGTTGTCGAGCTGCACGTCGTCGAACACGATCGCCTTGTGCGCGTTGAGGGCGTCTCGGAGCGTCGTGACTGTCGAGAGGTCGGGTGGCGCCGCGAGGTCGACGTCCTCGACGACCGCGCCGATGCGGCCGGTGAGCTTTCGGATGGACGGAGGCATGAGGGGATCCCTCCCGGGCAGATGGGCACGCCAAGGGGTGCTGGGGAACGGGGAGTCGAGTGAAGGGGATCGGGTACTGAGCAGGACTGGTCGACCACGCGGAACACCGGACTGGGCCGGCCGGAGAAAAGACGCGTGGCCGCAGGACCGCTACAGCCGCGTTCTCAGCGGCCTCGTCGGCGAGCGCGAACAGGCTCCCGGCTCATACGAGAGGGAGATGACAGGAGAGGGGAGCCCTCAGGAGGTGGATACGACGATCCCTTGCCGCGTCAGCGACAACAAAACGCGCTGGAGACGTGCGCCAGATCGATGTGGCGCCGCCGAGTGAGGTCCACGCGCGGGTTCATAAGACGGGAGTTCAGCAGAGGTCCACCACGTCGGTCAATAACTTTCCGGACAGGTCTTGCATTGCGGACACCTGCCCCTGACGTGCGCGTCATGGGCTAGCGTCTGCGCGCCCCCGCCGGCCGGGGGCGTCCGCGCTCGGCCCGCTTCCCCCGATCAAGAGCCTCCCATGGCCGTTTCCCTGCCCTCCGCCACCCGTGAGGTCCGGCTCGTCTGCGTCCCTGAGGGGCTGCCCGGTCCTGAGCATTTCGCCGTTGCCGCACGGCCGCTGCCAGCGCCCGGCCCGGGCAAGTCTTCGTCCGAGCCCGGTACTTTCTTGTCTTCCCCAGGCTGCGCACCGTGATCGGAGGAAAGCCCGAGGCGGTACCGCTACCGCCGATCCACGTTCGGCCCGGCCGTCGGCGGGGTCGTCGCCGCGGGCAGCCCACTGCAACCGGGAGACGCCGTCACGCACCTGCTCGGGAGGCACGAGCACGCGCTGGTGGCCGCAGCCGACTCGACCGGCTGCGCACCGAGCTGGGCTTCGCCTCGGTGGTCGTGCCCGGCGACCGATTCCCCACGTTCATCCGGCGGTTGGGCGCGGCGGCGCCCGATGGCATCGACCTTGTGGTGATCACCGTGGGCGGCGAGCATCTGACCGTGGCGGCCAGTAGGTGTTCTCGAACCTCGGGTGAACGTGTATTGCGTGCTGAACACCACGCCGACGCCAGGAGGCCACCGTGGGCGGCGGTCGGTCAGGCGGTGGCCGGGGCGGGCTTGCGGGCCAGGTCGTAGGCGAAGCTGACCGTTTCTGTCAGGCGGCCGTCGATCGCGTACGGGCCGAGTCCGGTCATGAGGTCGACATCGAAGGCAGGGGCGCGGTCCGCGAGCACAGACGGGGGCAGAAAAGATGTCGAGCGGACGTGCCCGGCGAGTTCGACGATCGTCCAGTGATGCTCGGCCGTGAACTGGTGCCGTTCGGCGGGAGCAAAGCCGGCGCGGGAGAGCACGTACTGGTCGGGGTCCGCCTGTCGCGGTTGCTCAGCGCCGGGCGGAATCCGGCTCGTTGCGCCCAGGGTCTCCTGCCACCTGCGCAAGAGACTTTCGAATGCCTGCTGCCAGGCCAAAGGACCGGCCCATGGGCTCGTCGACCAGCAGAGGGCCAGGTAACCGCCGGGTTCGAGCCAAGTGAGGGCACGTCGGGCGACCAGGTCACGGCGGAGGCGGTGGAAGGCGTTGCCGATGACGATCAGTTCGACGCTTCCCGCCTCCACGTCCAATTCCTCGGCTTCGGCGGTAATGGCCCGGAAGTGGGCCGTGTCCATGGTGGCGGCTGCCTTGGCGCGAATCACGTGCGTCATGTCGAATTCAGCGTCCACTGCCCAGACATCCGCGAACCGGTCGCGTAGCGGGAAGGCGAGCTGGCCGGTGCCACAGGCCAGCTCCAGCAGACGTCCATGCCCGGATGGGGACGTGCGGCGGCTCAGGTCGGTGAGCATCGCGTCAGGGTAGGAAAGCCGGAAGCGGTCGTAGTAGGTGGCGGTGCCCTGATACAGGTCTGGTTGGAAACTCACCTCGTTGGCCATGCGGCAACGCTCCCACGGGCCTGCTTCACCAGGCGGCGGCCTGTGAGTCGCCCTCCGCTCGATCCAGCACCGCGGAGTCCTGAGTTGACGGCCGGGGACATGGCCGGGTGTGACGATGGCGGTGTGGATAGGCTGGTCGGGTGATCGAGACGGAACGACTCTTACTTCGGCCTCTTCGCGTCGAGGACGTCGGCGCCTTCGTTTCGCTCCATGCCGATGAGCGGGTGAACCGGTTCGTCGGCGCCTACTCGCACCAGCAAGCGTCGGAACGGCTGGCCTCGGTGGAACAGCAGTGGGCCGAACGGGGTCACGGGTTGTGTGCCGTTGAGCTGAAGTCCAGCGGAGAGTTCATCGGCCGGGTGGGGCTGAACTACTGGAAGATCTTCGACGAGGTGGAACTCGGCTGGACGCTGAAGGCCGAGACATGGGGCCATGGCTATGCGACCGAAGCAGCCCGTGCGTGTCTGGCATGGGGGTTCACGACCTTGGACGTGGACTACTTCATCTCGATGATTCGTCCTGGGAACACCGCCTCGGTGCGGGTGGCGGAACGGCTTGGCTTCGCTCCCCTGCGCGAGGACATGCTGTTCGGGAATCCGGTCGCGGTGTACTCCTTGGACAAGCCAGCCAGGGCCTGAAGTACTCGCCGGTGAGCCCTGAAGATCAACGGGCTTTCGTTCTGCAGGACGTACCGTGCCACGTTCGTGCCGAGCGTGATCCCCGCCTCGTCGGCCGACCGGGTGTGGATACCGGAGAAGACCGGGCGTCCGCGTTCTCGTCCGAGAGCTGCTTCCAGGCGGTGTACGTCCTGGTCACCCCGGGCGCGGAAGAGCGCGACCAGCCGCGCCTGCCCGGCGATCCCCTGGTCCGTGCGCGAGAGCGCCACCCGCAGCGGCTCGGTGCAGGGGCTGAGGGATAAGCCCAGCCAGAATGCGGCGGTCTCGGTCTGGTGGGCGCTGCGCACCGCGCTGTCCGCGGCGCCGTACGCCCGCAGCTCCGCGAGGTCGGCGGCGTACCGCTGCGCAACAGAAGCTCGACGCACACCCCGCCAATCACCTGGAAGAAGCAATCCCCGCTCAAAGCGCAACAGATCCATCGAAGCGCTCCCCCACGCGAGCGCCGCAGCGAGCACCGCAGAGCCCCAGACCACCGAACAGGCTCAAGCACGCCAGACGATCAAGGAATGCGAGCAGCGACTCGCCCGCTACCAGGCAGCCCTGGACGCCGGCCGACCCCGCCGTCGTCACCGAGTGGATCAACGAGGCGCAGCGAGATGAAGAGCAGCGTGTTGCCCTTGACGTAGTCCATCACGAGATACGGGACGAGGTGGCCGTCGATCGTGTCCTCGCCCGCGTCGTAGACGGCGCCGACGGACGGGTGGCCCAACAGGGCCACCGAGACGACCTCACGGCGGAAACGCGCCCAGCGTTCGGCATCGGCCGCCAGTTCCGGCCGGAGCGCCTTCACGGCGACCGGGCGGAACAACAGCAGATCGTGCGACTGACCGACCAGAGCACGTTCATCCACGGCAATTACTCGGGTGCCGACTCGATCTTCGGCAAGGTCAACACCAGTCACGGTGCCGTGGGCCTGAAGGCCGTCAAGGGCGACGGCGAGGGCAAGCACCCCGCCGCCTGCCGCGAAGCGAGGGGTCTCGGGCAACGCGACCGGCCGACGCCACGCGACTGTCCACGCACCCGAACCTGAAGCCCTTCCGCCAGGCGGCGGCCGACACCATGCCGGCCACCGCCCGCAGCGTCAGACACCGTGATCCCGTCAGCCCTGCACGGCCATTTCGCCGAGCAGGGACCAGTCATCCTGGTCCAGGACCGCGTTGACGATTCGCGGGGTCTCGGCCAAGTGAGGTGGCAGGGCCTGCTGTGCCGACTTGAAGTGGTCGGACTGGACATGCGCGGCACCGGCGTCACCGTCCCGGAACGCCTCGACGAGCACATACTCGGTCGGATCGTCGAGGCTGCGCGACCAATCGAACCACAGGCAGCCGGGCTCACCGCGAGTGGCCTCCGTGAACTCGCGCGCGATCTCGGGCCACCTGTCCGCATATTCCGGCTTGATCCGGAACTTGGCCGTGATAAAGATCATTTAACGCTCCTTGATCGCATTTGATCTTCACCCATCGTAGAACGCCGGGCGCCCACCGCACGCTGACGTGCGACGCCATCGATCCTGTCCAGGCAGCCGCCGACCAGGTCGGTCCCTCCCCGGTGACGCGAAGCGCCGACGTCGTCGCAGCCGTTCGGTTGCTCTTCCCAGCCACAACGGACACGGGCGCCGGCGGCACCCCTGACACCGATGGGAGAACCGTCGCCACCGCCTGCCGGCGCAACGGGCAGGCCGCCTGGGCCTCGACCCCGATCGTCAGGGCCCGGAGGCGAAGGCCGCGTGCGGCACCTCACCGCCGCGGCCCCGGTGACGCATCCCTCACCCGCCACTGCGGCCAGAGGTGGACCCGCTCCCTCACCAAGGCCCATCGTGGGTGGCATGGACCATCACCGCAAGGCACCCCCCGACCCTGCCGGCTCCATCGAACCCGAGCACGCCCGCGGCCTCGCACACAGTGCCGGATCACCAAGGCCGCGTGCGGCCACGGGTGCGCCAGGTAGCCTGGACGAGGGCGTGACTTCGAGCGGCGAACAGGCCGATGAGGTCCGTTCTTTCTGGCGCCGACTCGGCCTGCCCGGGCTGGTCGACGTCCACACGCACTTCATGCCCGAGCGTGTCCTGCACAAGGTCTGGGACTACTTCGACACGAGCGGACCCCTGATCGGGGGCATCGAGTGGCCCATCTCCTACCGGAGGGGTGAGGCCGAACGCACGGCCCTCCTCCAGGAGTTCGGCGTCCGGGCCTTCACCGCGATGCTCTACCCGCACAAGCCCGGTATGGCCCGGTGGCTGAACGGATGGGCGGTCGACTTCGCCCGCCGTACCCCCGACTGTCTGCACACCGCGACCCTCCACCCCGAGCCGGGTGTCGAGACGTATGTTCGCGAGGCCGTGGAAGCGGGCGCGCGGGTGTTCAAAGCGCATGTACAGGTGGGGAGCTACGATCCGGCCGACGAACTTCTCCAGCCGGCCTGGGGGTTGTTGGCCGAAGCGCGGATTCCCGTGGTGATCCACTGCGGGTCCGGGCCCGCGCCCGGCAAGCACACCGGTCCCGAACCGATCGCGCGCGTACTGGCGCGGCACCCGAAGCTGCGGCTGGTCGTGGCGCATCTGGGGATGCCCGAGTACGAGGAGTTCCTCGGCCTTGCCGAACGGTACGACCAGGTACGACTCGACACGACGATGGCGTTCACCGACTTCACCGAGGACTTCATGCCGTTCCCCCGCCATGCCCTGCCCCGGCTCGCCGGACTTGGCGACCGCGTTCTGCTCGGCTCCGACTTCCCCAACATCCCCTACCCCTACGCGCACCAGCTCCACGCCCTGGAGCGCCTGGATCTCGGACAGGAGTGGCTGCGTGCCGTATGCCACGACAACGCGGCATCGCTGTTCGGGCTGTGAAAGGACCTTACGGGGATAGTGGTCCGGGCCGCGGCACGTCATCGCCGGTCGCCAAACACTGCGGCCACCACCTGCGACGCTCGTCCCGGGCGCCCGGCACCTGAAGACAATCTCCAGCCCCTGGGCGGTCGCGACGGCCGTCGACAGACTCACGACGGCATCCAGTCTCGGTCCTTCAGGAGGTAGTGGAGGCGGTCGTTGCTGCCATCGGCATGCGGATCGAAAGAGGCGGTGGACGCCCCGGGTCGCGGCCCGTGATGCCCAGGGCGCCGCCCGCGCATTGTCGGCCTCCCCGGCAGTCTTGAGATCTCTTTCCGGTGACGGGGTCCCCGAGGGATATTGGTTGCACGTTTGCGCAATGTGGCAAGCTACGATGTGCGCCGGTGAACTCATGCCCTGCACCTGGCGGACGAGCGCCGCAGCGAGCCGCGGGCCAGCCGCGGTACCCGCAACCGGCGGCAGAAGATCCCGCCCCTGCCCGGTGCGGAAAGCGCGGGAACCCATGAAGACGGTCTTCTGCATGATCGGGGCCGAATGCGGCCAGGTGTCCGGGCGTGGTGCGACTGGTCGTCGCCGAATGGCGCCGGCTGCGCGACCACAGCGTCCGCCATGACACGGCGATGGACCGCAAACCGGCCTCCTCCCGGCACAGCGGGGCCGTCGGCGCGGCGAGGCTCACCGAACGCGCGCCCGGCGGGGTGAAGCCGCAGTAGTACCGCGCGACGGGCGGCGCCTTCACCTCGCGCAGCCGCCAGATCGCCGCATCTCCGGGGTGCGGCCGCTCGGCCGGAACGTTGACAAGACATCCCGGTGCGGTGAGGCGGTCGAACGGCGCCAGGGTACGGCGGGGTGAATTCTGGTATTTGATTCGCCAATTTCCCCCCATGAGCAGGTTGTGAATCAATTGCACCGACTTGGTGAACGCGTCGTGCGGCGAAGGGAGTCTGACAGGCCGTAAAGGGCCTACCGGCCCGTCGGTACATGGAAATCCAGAGGCACGACCTTGACCTCGACCGCACTCGATACCTCACACCCCTCCCCGGAAGTCCCGGGGGACCGGGCCGTGTTCCGCTCCGCGGCAGCCGCGCCACCCCGCACCCTCGTCGCCGTCCTGGAGGCGACCGCCGCACTGCACCCGCACGCACCCGCGCTGGACGCCGGCGCCGAGGTGCTGTCCTACCGGGAGCTGTGCGCCGGGGCCCGCACCCGCGCGCGTCGGCTCACCGAGCGGGGCATCGGCCCCGGCGACCGGGTGGGCGTACGAGTGCCATCGGGTACCGCGGAGTTGTACCTGTCGATCCTCGCGGTCCTGCACTGCGGTGCGGCCTACGTCCCGGTCGACGCCGACGACCCCGAGGAGCGCGCGGCGACCGTGTTCAGCGAGGCCGGCGTATGCCACGTCCTGGGGCCGCACCCGCAGCCCGTCGAGCTGGTATCGCCGTCCGGAGCGGTCACGGGCTCCACACCCACACCCGCGGACGACGCCTGGATCGTCTTCACGTCCGGCTCGACCGGCGCGCCCAAGGGCGTGGCCGTCACCCACCGCTCCGCCGCGGCCTTCGTCGACGCGGAGGCCGGGCTGTTCCTGCGCGACCGGCCTCTCGGCCCCGGCGACCGCGTCCTGGCCGGCCTTTCGGTCGCCTTCGACGCCTCCTGTGAGGAGATGTGGCTCGCTTGGCGCTCCGGCGCCTGCCTGGTACCGGCCGAACGGTCCCTGGTGCGCGCCGGACTCGAACTCGGCCCCTGGCTGGACGCCCGCGGCATCACCACAGTCTCCACCGTACCCACGCTCTTGGCCATGTGGCCGGAGGAGGCGCTGCGCCGGGTCCGGCTGCTGATCCTGGGCGGCGAGGCCTGCCCGCCGGGACTCGTCGAACGGTTCGCCCGCCCCGAGCGGGAAATGTGGAACACCTACGGCCCCACAGAGACCACCGTCGTGGCCTGCGCCGCCCGACTGGAGCCCGAGCAGTCGGTGCGCATCGGGCTGCCGCTCGCCGGCTGGGAGTTGGCCGTGGTGGACGAGGCCGGGAATCCCGTCGCCTTCGGCGAGCAGGGCGAACTGGTCATCGCCGGTGCCGGAACCGCCCGCTACCTCGACCCCGTCAAGGACGCGGAACGCTTCCGGCCGTGCCCGGCGCTGGGCTCGCCACGCGCCTACCGCTCGGGCGACCTGGTGCGCGCCGACGCCGAGGGACTGGTGTTCCTCGGTCGCGCCGACGACCAGGTCAAGCTCGGCGGACGCCGTGTCGAACTCGGCGAGATCGACACGGCCCTGCTCGCCCTGCCCGGGGTGCGCGGCGCGGCGGCGGCCGTGCAGGCCACCGCGGCCGGCACCCAGGTGCTGGTCGGCTACGTCGTCGCGCAGGAGACCGTCGACGGCCACTCGGCCCTCGACGCCGACAAGGCCAGGGCGCTGCTGGGCGAGCGGCTGCCCGCACCGCTGGTGCCCGTGCTGGCCGAGGTGGCGGACCTGCCCACGCGGGCGTCCGGAAAGGTGGACCGCAAGGCGCTGCCCTGGCCGGTGCCACCGGCCGGTGCCGGGCACGGCGGCAAGGCGGCCCACCGGTTGCACGGGACCGTCGCCCGGCTGGCGGACGTCTGGGAGGAGTTGCTGGGCCTGCGGCCCGGCCCGGACAGCGACTTCGTCGAGCTGGGCGGCACCAGCCTGACCGCCGCCCGGATGGCCTCGATACTGCGCCGGGACTACCCGGGCCTGTCGGTCGCCGACCTCTACCGGCATCCGGTGCTGCAGAGCATGGCCGACCATCTCGACTCCTTGACCGGCGCAGCGGAGGAGGCGCGCCCCGCCCGGCCCCTGCCCCGACGGACCGCCGTGGTGCAGTTCCTCGTCTCCCTGGCCGGTTACGGCATCACCGGGCTGCGAGGCCTGGTCGGGCTGGCCACGGCGGACGACGTCCTCGGCTGGATCGCACCGCACCGGTGGGCGCCGCACACCTCGTGGTGGCTGGTCCTGGCCGGTTGGGTGCTGCTGTTCAGCGCGCCCGTGCGCTGCCTGCTCGGGGCGGCCCTCGCCCGCGCGCTGGCCGGCTCCATCCCTCCGGGCACCCATCCGCGCGGCGGCGCCGTCCACCTGCGGCTGTGGAGCGCGGAGCGCGCGGTCGCGGCGTTCGGCGTGCCGTCCCTGCTCGGCACCCCGTGGGCGGCGCTGTACGCCCGGGCCCTCGGCTGTCGCACCGGGCGGGACATACGGCTGCACGCCATGCCCCCGGTGACGGGCCTGGCCGAGCTGGGCGACGGGTGCAGCGTCGAGCCGGAGGCGGACATCGCAGGCTGGTGGCTCGACGGCGACAGGCTGCACGTCGGCAGGGTCGTCGTCGGCGCAGAGGCCCGGGTGGGCCACCGCAGCACCCTGCTGCCGGGCGCGGTCCTCGGGCACGGTGCGGAACTCGCCCCCGGCGGCTGCCTGGACGGCCGCATCCCCGACGGCGAGGTGTGGACCGGCTCCCCCGCACGGCCGACTGCACCCACCGAGTGCCTCGCGGCAGCGGGCTGGCCCGCTCCGCGGGCGGACCGCCGGCGCCGCTGGCATCTCGCCTACGCGCTGTCCCTTGCCCTGCTGCCGCTAATGTCGTTGCTGTCCGCCGCCCCGGCGCTGGTCGTCACCTGGCTGCTGGTGCACGGTACGGCCACGTTGTCCGGGGCGACCTGGCGGCTGCTGGCCGCCGCGCCCCTGTTCGCCGTGCTGACCACCGTGTGCGGCATGCTCCTCACCGCACTCACCGTGCGCCTGCTGAGCCGCGGGATCACGCCCGGCCTGCACCGCGCCGACGGGGGCGTCGCCTGGCGGGCGTGGCTGGTGACGCGGCTGCTCGACGGCGCCCGCGGCAGCTTGTTCCCGCTCTACGCGAGCCTTGCGACACCGGCCTGGCTGCGCCTCCTCGGCGCCCGGGTCGGCCGCGGCACCGAGATCTCGACCGTGCTGCCGCTGCCGTCGCTGCTCCGGGTCGAGGACGGGGCGTTCCTCGCCGACGACACGCTTGTGGCACCCTTCGAACTGCGCGGCGGCTGGATGCGCTTGGGGGCCGTGCGGATCGGCAGACGGGCCTTCGTCGGCAACTCCGGCATCGTCGGCCCCGGCCGCGAGGTGGCCGACCATGCCCTGGTGGGTGTGCTGTCCGACGCACCGGTGCGCACCGAACCGCGGTCGTCGTGGATCGGCCGGCCCGCGATGCCGTTGCCCCGCACGGCCGAGGCCGGCGACACGGCGCGGACGTTCGCCCCGCCCAGGCGGCTGGTGGCGGCCCGAGCGGCCGTCGAGGCGTGCCGCGTGCTGCCGGTGATCCTCGGCACGCTGCTGGCGGAGGGCCTGCTACTGGCCCAGCAGAGGGCCCTGGACGTGGGCGGCTTGTCCCTGGCGGCACTCGCGGGCGTCCCGCTGCTTCTGGCCGCGTCCCTGGCGGCCTGCCTGACCACGACCGCCGCCAAGTGGCTGCTTGTGGGCCGGTTCCGGCCGGTGGAGCGGCCCCTGTGGTCGTCGTTCGTGTGGCGCAACGAGTTGTTCGACACGTTCGTGGAGGTCTTGGCGGTCCCGTGGGGTATCGCCGCGCACCTGGGCACGCCCGTGGTGAACTGGTGGCTGCGCAGCCTCGGTGCGCGCATCGGACGCGGGGTGTGGTGCGACACGTACTGGCTGCCGGAGACAGATCTGGTCAGCATCGGGGACGGCGCCACCGTCAACCGTGGCTGCGTGCTGCAGACCCACCTCTTCCACGACCGGATCATGCGGATGGACAGCGTGCGGCTGGCCGCCGGCGCCTCCTTGGGCCCGCACAGCATCGCCCTGCCCGGCACCGCGATCGGCACGGGTGCGTCCATCGCCGCGGCGTCCCTGGTGATGCGCGGGGAGACGGTGCCCGACGGCACCCGTTGGGCGGGCAACCCCATCGCCGGCACCCCCGCTCGCCCCGCCGCCCGGCTCACCGAAGAGGAGAGGGCATGACCTGGTGCAGCCGCCGCGCCCTGGTCCGGGGCGCGGCGCTGGCCCCTCTGGCGGCGATGGCAGCGGACGGCCTGCCGAAGCCGGCGCCGCGCTACTTCGCCGGCCACGGCAGCTACGATCACCGCACGCTCGCCTACGACCTCCACCTGGCCTATGACCCGGCCGCCGGCAGGCTGGAGGGCCGGGCGCACATCCGCGCGGTGGCCGAGCAGACGCTGCGTCAGGTCAGCCTCGACCTGGCGAGGCTCTCCGTGCACGAGGCGCTGGTCGACGGGGCCCCCGTACGGCCCGGCCGGAAGGGGCACAAACTGCTGCTGCCCGCGCCGCGCCCGATCCCGGCGGGCGCCCCCTTCACCCTGGAGATCGGCTACGGCGGCCGGCCCGGCCCGGTCCGCACGCCGTTCGGGCAGATCGGCTGGGACCGCACGGGCGACGCACACGACGGCACCCTGGTGGCCGCCCAACCGCTGGGCGCCCCGTCGTGGTTCCCGTGCAACGACCGGCCGGACGACAAGGCCGAGTTCACCTTCCGGGTGACCGTGCCCCGCGGCCACCAGGCGCTCGCCAACGGAGCCCTGCTGGAGCGGCGCACCTCGGACACCACCGAGTGCTGGACGTACCACCATGGGGGTCCCATGGCCCCCTACCTCGCCGCGCTGTACACCGGCCGCTTCGCGCACGAAACCTGGCAGGCCACGGACAGCGCGACCGGCCGCCCGATCACCGGCCGCAACGCCTACCCCGTCCACCTGTCCGGCCCGGCCCGGCACGATCTGGGCCGCCAGCCGGAGATGTTCGAGACGTTCACCCGGTGGTTCGGGCCGTACCCCTTCGAGACGTACGGCGCCGTGGTCGTGGACGCCGACCTGGACCAGCCGGTGGAGAACCAGACGGCGTCCGTCTTCGGCCGCAACCACATCGACGGCGAGCGCACCTGGGAGACGCTGGTGGCCCATGAACTCGTCCACCAGTGGTACGGCAACAGCGTCAGCCTGCGCGACTGGCGGGACACCTGGCTCAACGAGGGCTTCGCCACATATGGGGAATGGCTCTGGTCGGAGCACATCGGCGAGGACTGCGCCGACACCATCGCCCGGGCGGCCTGGCACACCCTCGCCCGGCAGGGCACGAGGCTGCGGATCGCCGACCCGGGCCCCGACCGCATCTTCGACGACCGGGTGTACAACCGGGGCGCGTGCACGCTGCACGCGCTACGCCTGACGATGGGTGACGACCACTTCTTCGCCATGCTGCGCGGCTGGCACCACGCCCACCGCGGCGAAAGCGCCGACACCGCCGCCTTCATCGCCCACGCCGGCCGGACCATGCCGAGAGCGGTCGAACCCCTGCTGCGCGCCTGGCTCTACGACACCTGTCTGCCGCCCCTGCCCTCGCCGGAGCCGGGAATCGCGCAGAGCTGAAACCGGCCGCATGTCCGGTACGCCCTCATCACCGCCCGCGGGCCTGCCAAGGACTGGAACGAGGCCTTGGCGACCAAGTCGGGCACGTTCCACTCGCTGTCGGTCTGTCACTGAGTGGTGACGTCACGGCCTCGTCTGCTGCACCCGGATCGACTGCAGCAGGCCGACCGCCACCCACACCGCGAACATCGAGGAACCGCCGTAGGAGACGAACGGCAGCGGAATTCCCGCCACCGGCATGATGCCGAGCGACATGCCGATAGTTGCAACAGAACGCGCCTCCGCTGTACAACCGGTGCGTCGCCGGTCAGCCGTCGGAGTCGGGTGTGCTGCGCGCCGCAGCGTACGCCTGGGACGGTGTCATGGGGACGCCGTCGAGGTTCACCGTCCTGTAGGGGCTGACCTTGGCGCAGGTCTTGGCCTGGTCGGGGGTGGAGGCGTGGGCGCCTCCGACCGCGGTCTTGGTGTCGGCCGGCGCGGGCGAGGAACTGCTGCCCGGGAAGCTGGTGCCGCCGGGCCAGTCGCTGCCGATCACCAGGATCAGACCGGTGCCCGTGCCCTGCTTCAGATGCGAGGAGGGCAGACCGAGTGCCTTGGCGACCGTCGTCGCCTCGTCCTTCTGACCGGTGCCGTAGGTGAGGGTGGTAGTGGTCGCCGGCCTCGGCGCGTTGGCCGTGGTCGTCGCGGAGCTGAAGCCCTGGTCGATCAGCGCGGTCGCGATGCCCGAGGCGCGGCCGGTGACCGCGGTGCCGTTCTCGACGGTGACGGCGACCTGCGACGCGCGGACGGTTGGGCCGGTGGCCTTCGCGGTCGCCGAGGCCGCCGCTGACTTCGTGCCGGAGCCGGCGGTCGGCGACTGGTCGTTGGCGATGGTGGAGAACAGGGTCCTCGCGCCCTGGCCCACGACCAGGCGCTCCTTGTTGTTCGGGTCGGGGGCCGTCTGCATCGTCGTGAACGTCATTCGCTTGGTCGGCACCTTGTTGACGTCCGCCGCGAGTGAGACCAGCTTGCCCACGCTGCCCAGGCCGTCGTCGACGGTCAGCGCCTTGGTGGCGGCGTCGGCCAGGCCGTAGACAGCGGTGGGGTCGGTGAGGGTGCCTGCACTCTTGAACTTGCGGATCAGCGAGCTGAGGAAGAGGTGCTGGGTCGTCGTACGGCCGAGGTCGCTGCCGTCGCCGAAGCCGTGCCGGGAACGGACGAACTCCAGCGCCGCCTGACCCTTGAGCGTGTGGTCGCCCTTGGAGAGCTTCAGGTGCGAATAGGTGTCGTACACGTCGTCGCTGACGCAGACGGAGACACCGCCGACCGCGTCGGACATCTTCACCACGCCGGAGAAATCCAGCTCGACGAAGTGGTCGATCGGGATGCCGGTGAGCTGGTGGACCGTGGCCACCTGGCAGGCGGGGCCGTACTGCAGCGCGCTGTTGATCTGGCCGTAGTAACCGTTCGTGGACTGGTGGGTCTCGCTGTCCGCGCAGGCGGCCACCTGGGTCATGGTGTCGCGGGGGATGCTCATGATCGTCGCGTTGGAGCGGTCCGCGGAGATGTGCACCACCATCTCCACGTCCGCATTGCTTCCCGTCTGCACGCCGGTCTTCGAGCAGCCTCCGCCGAGCGCGCAGTCGGCCTTGCTGGTACGGCCGTCCGAGCCCATGACCAGGATGTTGATCGGGGTGCGGCCGAAGGCGTCGGCCTTCTCGGTGCCGCCCTTGCCGTCGAGCGCGACGCTGTCGATGTTGCCGTTCAGGTGCTCGTAGAACCACCAGCCCGCACCGGCCGTGACCAGGATCAACACGGACAGGGTGATAGCGGCGATCTTGACCGCCCGTCGGGCCCGTCCCGCCGGATGTGCACGGCGCCGCGACCGGGTGGCGCCCCGTGACCGGGAGGTGGCCCGGGCCGCGGCGCGGCCGCTCGATGGGCGCGTGCCCTCGGCCTCGTGCGTACGCCGGCCGGGAACCCGGCCAGTGGTGCGGCTGCGCGTGGCTGGGCCGTTCGGGCCGTCCAACGGGTCGCTCATCTTGCACTCCCATGAACGGTCGGGCTCGTCAGGCCGGGCCACCACGGATACGGCCAGGCATGCGCGGCTGGGTCCGGACAGGCGAGATGGGGGCTTCCTCGCCCGGATTGCATAGTTGCGCAATCTAGCAAACAGGACCGGCGCCCTCACCTCCGGGTCGGGCCCGGCCGACCTCAGTGGCCGTTCCTTCCGTACCTTGCGACGATCCAGGCCGCGCCGCGTTCCGCCAGGGCCCGCCGCCGCCCCCGGCGCGAACACCCACCGGCGAGGCATGGGGCGGAGTCTCCGTCGGCATTGCCGCCACAACTGCGAGACGGCCGGCGGCAGGAGCCGACTCCGCTCGCACACCCTGACGCCGCTCGGAGGAACCGGCTCTCAACAACGCCGCGTTGAGCCCTTCGACCTCGGCCGGGGCAGCACCCAGCCGCAGATTTGCATCGCGCACCCGCCGAATGTCGTCGCGCGGCATGGACGCCCTTCCCCCCGATCACGGGCCTTACCCCCGCCGACCAGGATTATTGCGCAAGTCAGCAAGTCATCCTGAACCGACGGCCCTTACCGCCTTCGCCCGGTTCCGGTGCAGCCGGACCAGGTACGACCGTCCCGGCGGCGGATGGCCCGACGCGTTCTGGCCAGCAGGAGAGCGGCGGCGTACAGGACCAGGACCACGCTGAGCAGGAGGTAGTAGGCGATCGGCAGAGTGGCGAGACCGAGCGGCGGGCCGAGCGGTGAAGGCGGCAGCGCGAGTCCGATGACGGACAGGGCGATGGCGGCCCAGCCGACCGGTCCCTGCCTACGACCCTGCGCGCCCCGGCGGCCGGCCCGGAGCAGCACCATCACCAGGGCCTGGGAGAGCAGGTTTTCGGTGAACCAGCCGGAGTGGAACACCGCCTGGTCGCCGCGCGTGCCGAGCCCGTGGAGGGTGAAGGCGAGCACGGCGAAGGTGGCGATGTCGGCCAGGGCGTTGAGCAGGCCGAACCCCGCGATGAAGCGCAGGAGGTCGCGGGGACTCAGCACGGTCGGCCGGCGCAGCGCCGACGGGTGCGGACGGTCGTGGGCGAAGGTGAGCTGGGCCGCGTCGAAGCAGAGGTTCTGGGTGAGGACCTGGGCGGGGAGCATCGGCAGGAAGGGCAGCAGCAGGCCCGCGGAGAGCATCGCGATCACGTTGCCGAGGTTGGAGGACAGCGTGATCCGCAGGTACGTGGCGATGTTGCGGCCCGCATGCCGGCCCGCGTCGATGGCATGGGTGAGCGCGGTGAGGTCCTTGTCCGCGAGCACCACGTCCGCGCCCTCGCGGGCCACGTCGGCGGCGCCCTGCGGAGCGATGCCGATGTCGGCGGCGCGCAGGGCGGGCAGGTCGTTGACGCCGTCGCCGAGGAAGCCGACGGTGTGCCCGGCGCTGCGCAGTGCCTGGGTGATCCGGGCCTTGTGGTCAGGGGTACAGCGCGCGAAGACGGTGGTACGGGCGACCAGGGCGGCCAGTTCTGTGTCGGTGAGGGTGTCGATGGCATCCGCGGTCAGGACGGCGTCCTCAGGGACCGGGACACCGAGGTCGCGGCAGGCCCGGGCGGCCGTGCCGGGGTGGTCGCCGGTGAGGACCTTGACGGTGACTCCTTGGCCGGTGAGGGCCTCCAGTGCCTCGGCGGCGGTAGGCGTGAGCGCGTCCCGCAGGGTGATCAGGCCGCGGAAGGTGAGGCCGCGTTCGTCGGCCTGTGTGTAGTCGCGGGTGCGTGCCGGGCGTTCGGCGGTGGCGACGGCCAGGATGCGCAGCCCGTCGTCGGCCTGCCGGGTGGCGAGGTCGCGCAGGTGTGCGCGTTCCTGGTCCGAGAGGGTACAGCGGGACAGTACGGCTTCGGCGTCTCCCTTGACGACCAGGGTGTGCATGCCGAGGCGGCCGGGCGAGCGGACGACTGCGGTGGCGAGGCGGCGGGCCGGGTCGAAGGGGACGGCGGCGACGCCGTCGTACGCGAGGAGGTCCTCCTCGTCGGCCGCGTTCAGGATCGCCTCGTCCAGGGCGTCGGGCTCGGGCAGGTCGGCGAGTTGCAGGGTCCACCACGCGTTGACGGCGGCCCGGCGCAGGACCTCGGGGTCGTCCCGGCCGTCCGGACCGAGGCTGCGGTCGACGACAGGCTGGTCCTGGGTGAGCGTGCCGGTCTTGTCCAGGCACAGCACATCGGCGGCGCCGATGTCGTACAGAGCGGGGAGCCGCCTGACGATCACCCCGTGGGTCCGGGCCAGCAGTGACGCCCCGCGGGCCAGGCAGGAGGTGACGAGGACCGGCAGCATCTCCGGGGTCAGCCCCACCGCCACCGCGACCGCGAAAGGCAGCGTCTCCAGGCCGCGTCCGCGCAACGCCGCGTTGGCCATCAGCACCAGCGGCGGCGTCAGCAGCATGAACCGGATCAGGATCCAGGAGACGCCGTGGACGGAACGGTCGAAGGCGCTCGGCTCCGGCCGGACCGCCGTACGGCCGTGCGCGGCACCGAACCGAGTGCTCGTACCGGTCGCGGTGACGACCGCAGTGCCGCTGCCGGAGGCGACGCTGCTGCCCAGGAAACACCATTCTGGATGATCGAACGGTCCGCTCCCGGAGCCAAGGGACATGTCGCCGGTGTACTTGGCGACGGGCGCCGACTCTCCCGTCAGCGCGGACTGGTGCACGGTCAGACCGCTCGCGCGCAACAGGCGCACGTCCGCCGGTACGACGTCACCCGGCCCGAGACGGATCACGTCGCCGACGACCAGGTCGTCCACGGGAATCTCGCGAGCCGTGGCTGCCGCGGCCTCGTCGGCGCGTCGCAGGACGGTCACCGTGGTGGCGACCAGCCGGCGCAACGCGGCCGTGGATCGGTCGGCCCGCTGCTCACCCGTCGCGCGCAGCACGCAGCTGACCACGACGAGGAAGAGGATCACCGAGGCGGTGCCCCAGGCGAAGACGGTGGCAGAGACCAGCCCGAGGCAGAGCAGGACCGCGGTGAAGGGATCACGCAGGCTGCGCACGAACAGTAGCGGCCAGGAAGCCGCGCCCGGAGCCGGAACGGTGTTGCCGCCGAAACGGGCCAAGCGTGCGTCGGCCTCAGCCTCCGTCAAGCCGCGCGGACCGCTGTCCAGCCGGCGCAGGACCTCCAGCAGCGTCGGCGCGGAGAGCCCCGGCCCCGGCGCCCCGAGAACTTCGGGTCCCGCCCACACCGCCGACAGCGCAACCGGAGCAGGCGGGTTCGCTTCCTGGTCCGAAGCCGCTGTGCTCTCAGCCACTGGTCCCGTGCAGAAGTCGTACGGGCGCGGACCCCTGGTGGGAACGTGCCGTCAGCTGCCCGATCATCACTCGCACGAGCGTCACGACGTCCGGGTCGTCGATGTAGTAGACCTGCCGCCGACCCTCACGGCGAGAGCGCACCAGTCCGGCGAGCTTCAGCTTCGCCAGGTGCTGGCTGACTGCGGGCAGGGCGACGCCCACCCGGTCGGCGAGGTGCGTGACATCGCACTCCCCCTGGGACAGCGCCCACATCAGGTGGAGCCTGACGGACGAGGCGAGCAGCCCGAAGGCGCCGGCGGCAGCCGCCAGCACGTCGGCCGACGGATCCTTGAAGCCACCGACGTTCCCAGTCACGGTCCTCTGCCCTCCCGCCCACACTTCACAGTCGACACTCATGCGCCCACCCAGTGTAGGCGCCGGGCACAAGCAGTCCTGTGGAGCAGGACGTCCGGCCGGATCACGCCTGTTCGGCCTACGGGCGCCCAGGACGTTGACCCTGTGGTGACGGATCAGCGCGATCGGGGTGTGCGCTCCACCGTGGTCACTGCAGGACCCCGACGGCACGCGAGATGATCAGCGCCAGGGTCAGCAGCGAGATCGTGGACTGTGTGGCCATCAGCAGCTTCGCCCAGCGGGACAGCGGCATGGTGTCGGTGGGGCTGAAGGCCGTGGCGTTGGTGAGGGCCACATAGAGGTAGTCCATGTACTGCGGCTCCCAGTCGTCGGGCGCGATGCCCTCTTGCTGCATCTGGGGAAAGAGGAAGTCGGGGTGCTGGTGCGTGCCCAGGGCACGGGCCACCGGGCCGCCCCGGTCCCACTCCCAGTACCAGAGGCTGAAGGCGATGACGTTGGTCAGCCAGATGCCGCCTCCCGTGGTCAGCAGCGCCGCGGCGTTGGAACCCTCGGTACCGTGCAGCAGGTCACGTACCAGGATGACGGCCGACCAGCCGTTGGCGAGGCTGACCGCGGCGGCCAGCAACAGACCCAGCACACGCAGCAGACTCGACCGGTACTCGATCCGTCGGTGCGGATGAGCCACCCACAGCGCCGCCATCAGGAACAGTTCCAGCGCGGGCAGTAGCCAGTGCGGATGGATGCTGAACCGTTCCGGCAGCGCCCACTGCACCCAGACGGCCACCAGCAGCGTCGCCATCACCGCCCAGCGTTGCTCACCTCTGGTGCGCCGCTGCCACGCGGGACGCTCGGACTCGGATGCCTGCTCGGCCGGAGCGAGCAAGCCCTCGATCCGTTCCAGTCGGACATGCAGCAGTTCGGTCCAGTGCTCGGGGCCAAGGCGCTGCGGAGGAGGGGTGTCATGGCTGGTCACGGGCTCCATTCTGGCCGGATGCATGCGACATTGCGCAATCCTGCAATTGATCCGATCGCCTGGGAGTCCGCAACGCCTGCTCCAGCAGTCCGGAAGGGCGGACAGTTCGCCGTCCAGCGCCTTCTGCGCGCCTGGCTCACCCTCACGACCACCGTCGAGGCATCCGCCGACGCAGGCGGGATGTGCGTCCAGCCATGGTCCGAGGCACCGCTGCTCCACAGGCGGTTGTCGAACGTGACCGACGCGGCGTGCGACGCGCCGACGTGACAGACCAGCCACAGGGCGAGGGACCAGCCCGTGGCCGTCTCGGCGACCGGACAGCTGACGCCGCCGCCGGTCGTGGGGACGGCGGCCGGCACCCTGCCGAACTCCCGTCGGACCGCTGCAGCGACACCACCGCCGTCGTCGCCGCCCTCGTGCACGACACCCGCCCCGTCGTCGCCCCGACCCGCCCCGGCGTCGTCGGTACCGTTCCCTTCGGCGGCCGGGACGGCATCCGCATCGCTCTTGCCCACCCCGCTCGCCGTGCAGGTCGGCGCCGGCCCCTCTTGTCCCGTCAGTACGTCGGCCAGTGTCGCCGCCATGGCCTCATGTGCTGCGTAGGCCCCCGGGTAGCCGCTGTGCTGGACATCCTGCGCGGCGGCGGTGACCGGCAGGTCGACGTAGTCCGGCACCTTGACCAGCGCGTCGAAGAACTTGCCCGACGCGTAGACGGGATCGCGGATCCGGGCGGGGCTGCCCCAGCCCTCGGACGGGCGCTGCTGGAACAGACCCAGGGAGTCCCGGTCCCCGTAGGAGAGGTCGCGGAGTCTGGACTCCTGGATCGCGGTCGCCAGGGCGATGGTGACGGCCCGTTGCGGAAGGCCACGCGCGTGGGCCACGGCCGCGATGGTCGCGGCGTGGGATGCCTGGTCCGGATCGAGCGTGACGGTCGTGCCGTCCGCGCCGTGCGCCGTGCATTCGTCGGACGTGGCCGAGCGGATGAACCGGACGGCGAGATAGCCGACGAGCGCGAAGACCACGCCCACCCCGATCACCGCCGGCCACCACCTGCGGCGCCTCCGCCTGCGTGCCGCCACACCGACCCTCCCCTTACCCGCCCTCAGTTACAGTTCAGTTGCGTCATTGCGCAACCATATAACCTTGCTGACTTTGGTCCCGAGCGGGATCGCGGCGGATGGACCGATCGAAGGGGGAGGCATGACTGGTCGGCGGGAGGCGGCGACGCCGGCAGTGCGGCCAGGCCGGTCAGTACGCATGAGTGACCGGAACCTGGAGCTCGTCCTGCTCCTCGGTGCCATCCTCATCTGCTGCTACGGCTGTGCGGAGACGGCCCTCGCCGTCAGCGGGAAGCTGCCGCCGAATGCGGCACTGACATGCCTGGCCGCGGCCGCACTGCCCATGGTGTGCCATGTCACCGTACGCCGGTTCGCGCCGCACGCCGATCCGCTGATCGTGCCCCTGGCCACCCTGCTGAGCGGTCTGGGTCTCGTCCTGATCCACCGTCTCGACATCGCCTACGCGTAGCACTACCACCACTCGACGGCCGCGGCGCCGGGTCAGCTCATGTGGTGCGGCGTCGCGGTGGCGGTCTTCGCCACGGCGGTGGCGCTGCTCATGGACCACCGCAGGCTTCAGCGCTTTCCGTACGTCACCATCGCCATGGGGCTGGTCCTGCTGATGGCGCCGGCCTTCTATCCCGGCGACGTCTACGGCGCGAAGCGGTGGATCTTCATCGGCCCACTGTCCTTCCAGGCCGGAGAGTTCGTGAAGATCGTCATCGTGGTCTTCTTCGCGGGATATCGGACGCTCCGCAGGGACGCTCTCGCGCTCGCCGGACGGCGACTCCTCGGCATGTATCTCCCTCGCGGGCGGCAGCTCGGCCCCGTCGCTGCCGTGTGGATCCTCAGCCTGCTCGTCCTGATCTTCGAGCGAGACCTCGGCACCTCGCTGATCTTCTTCGGTCTCTTCGTCATCATGTTGTACGTGGCCACCGAGCGCACCAGTTGGGTGGTGTTCGGCGTCGCCATGTTCGCCGTCGGCGCCTTCGTCGTCGGCTCGTTCGAACCGCACGTCCACGGCCGTGTCGTGGCCTGGCTGCACCCGATGGACATCTTCCTGCCGCCCGACAAGCGCCCGTCGGGGCTCATCTCGGACCAAGCCGCCCAGGCCCTGTTCAGCTTCGGCTCCGGCGGCATCCTCGGCACCGGCCTCGGCGAGGGCCATCCGGAGCTCATCGGCTTCGCCGGGCGCAGCGACTTCATCCTGACCACGGTCGGCGAGGAACTCGGCCTGACCGGGGTCACGAGCGTCATTCTGCTCTACGCTCTGCTCGCCGAGGGGGGCCTGCGTACGGCCCTCACCGTCACCGACCCGTTCGGCAAGCTGCTCGCCGGCGGTCTGGCCTCGGCGCTCGTCCTCCAGGTCTTCGTCGTCGTGGGTGGTGTCACCGGGCTCATTCCGCTCACGGGCAAGGCATTGCCCTTCCTCGCCCAGGGCGGCTCGTCCGTGGTGGCCAACTGGCTGCTGGTCGGCGTCCTGATCAAGATCAGTGACACCGCCCGCCGCCCGCCGCCGATGCCGCTCGCGGACGTCAGTGCCACCGTGACCCGGTTCGTACGGCTGTAAGGCCGCGAACCCAGCGGCACCCGCCCTTGTCGTCCGCCTCGCGCTTCCGTGCCGAGCCAACCGGCAGTGCGTGATGTCGGCCTTGGTCCTATTCTCACCCTCTGCTGAACTTCGCCTTTCATGCCGTTGAACTTCGCCTTTCATGCCGCGGTTACCTTCCGAGCAGAGTCAAGGTCAGCTTTGCCGTCAGGAGACCGGTGCAGTGAAGCGACGCAACATGGGCGGCAGGTTCTACGCGCCGTTGGCCAGCGTGTTCCTGGCCCTGTCCGTCGGCGGCTGCGGCACGAGCGGTGGCAACGCGACCGGTCCGGCGGCCACCTCGTCGGCGTCCGGCACCGTCGGCGGCACGCCCGGGGCCGCGTCGCACGTCACGGCTGAGCCTGCCGCCTGGCAGAAGTGGGGCCTGACACCGCTGCCCACGGCTCCCCAGCCCCCGGCGGACAAACCCATCAAGCTGTCCCCGACGGGCCCGGTTCCGGTCTTCGCACACCTACCGACAGCCCAGAAGGTCGTCTTCATCACCGTCGACGACGGACTGGAGAAGGACCCCAAGTTCATCGAGATGATGCGGGACCTGAAGGTTCCGATCACGATGTTCCTGATGAACGACGCCATCAAGTCGGACTACGGCTACTTCCGGCAGCTGCAGGCGCTGGGCGATCACATCGAGAACCACACGCTGCACCACCCCGTGATGAGCAGTCTCCCGCTGGCCCGCCAGAAGGAAGAGGTGTGCGGCGACCAGAAGATCCTCACCCAGCAGTACGGCACCGCCCCGTTGCTCTTCCGGCCGCCCTACGGGGCGTACAACAACAACACCAAGATCGCGGTGGGGGAATGCGGGCCACGAGCGATCGTCTGGTGGCGTGAGTCCATGCAGGTACGCAACATGCAGTACCAGGAGCCAGGCAAAAAGCTGCGGCCCGGTGACATCATCCTCGCTCATTTCCGCGGCCCTGCCGAGCTCAAGGGCGCCACCATGACGGAGATGTTCGCGAATCTGCTCAGGCGCATCGGCGAACAGGGCTTCGCGGTGGCCCGCCTGGAGGACTACATCCAGCCGCCGGCCGGACACTGAACAGACCGGAAACCGGTGTGCAATCGGGTTGGAACGTCGCCCGACATTTACCCATCTGTCTTTGTGGACATCGCATCCCGACTTCTGCGAGCAGCGGTTCACTCCCCACCAACAAGTCGGGTCAAAGGCCAAGGAAAGCCCCGGGCAGGCCTTCGCAACGAAGCGTGGGCGGCGCCGGGCGGAAAGCGCAAACAGCCCATGGGACTCACGAGCAACAAAGTGCTGATGCTGGCGATCGTCCTCGCCGTGCTGCTGTTCGTCTGCACGGTGTGGTTGTGGCCGCGGCTGGCCAGGCAGAGCTGGCGGGCCGTCAGCGGGCGGGTCGGCCTGCTGCTCACCACCCAGCTGGCGCTCTTCGCCTCGGTGGGCCTCGCCGCCAACCAGGCCTTCGGTTTCTACGCCAGCTGGGCGGACCTGTTCGGCCAGGAGAACGCCCCGGGAGTGGTCGTCGACCATATAGCGGGCGGTGCCAACAGCCCCATCCAGGTGGTCGCCACGTCCAAGGTCATCGGTGCGAGCAGCACGCTGCCGCAGGTGGCCGGGCAGGTGCAGAAGGTCGACATCATCGGCCGTACGACCCACCTCTCGACGCCGGCGTTCGTCTATCTGCCCCCGGAGTACTTCCAGGCGAAGAACAGCGCGCGCAAGTTCCCGGTGTCCGTGGTCCTCACGGGTTACCCCGGCACGGCCGAGGCGCTGGTGAACAAGCTGAATTACCCCAGTACGGCCCAGCGGCTGGCCAGGCAGGGGAAGATGCAGCCGATGATCCTGGTGATGCTGCGGCCGACCGTGGCGCCGCCGCGCGACACCGAGTGCGTCGACGTTCCCGGTGGCCCGCAGACCGAGACATTCTTCGCGAAGGACCTGCGCGAGTCGGTGATGGCCCACTACCGGGTCGACAAGACGCCCGCCAGCTGGGGCATCGTCGGCGACTCGACCGGCGGTTACTGCGCGCTGAAGATCGCGATGCGCCACCCGGGTTCCTACGCGGCCGCCGCCGGCCTGTCGCCGTACTACAAGGCGCCGATCGACCCCACGACCGGGGACCTCTTCCACGGCGACAAGAACCTGCAGAATCGATCCGACCTGTTTTGGACGCTCAAGCATCTGACCGCGCCCGAGACGTCGCTGCTCGTCACCAGCAGCAGGGTCGGTGAGCACAACTACAAGGACACGCTCAAGTTCATCAAGAGCGTGCAGGACACGAACGTGACCAGGATTTCCTCGATCATCCTTCCGAGCGGCGGGCACAACTTCAACACCTGGCGGCGGGAGATCCCCGCCACGCTCCAGTGGCTCAGCTCACGGCTGGTCGCCCACTGAGCCTCCTGCGGTACCGACGCCCCGGAAAGCTGCCCGATGACGGCAGAGGCATACCCCGCATTGGTCCGGGCCTTGAGCCACTTGCCGGCCGAAGGCTGAGCGGCGAGCGGCGTTCCGCCCCCCTCGCTGGCCCCGAGGCGGCCGTCGGCCGACGGTGCGCTTGCCCGCGGGCGCCGCGACACTCCGGTGGACACGCAACAACCGTCGGATGGCTCCCCCACCCTGGCTGGATCACGAGCGGACGCCTGCGGCTGCTGACCGAGACGCCATCGCAGGTGAGCGGCCGGCGGCCCCTTGGGACATAAGCCGACCTCTATCCCGACCTCACCCACCCGCGCGCCGTTTACCTGCGGGAGACATGGTGTGCCAGGCCCTGGACCGGTGGATCGCCCGAGCTTTCGCCCCCGCCCGGCTCAGCGCCACCATCGAAGCGCTCACCCACGCGAGCGCCGCAGCAAGCACCGCAGAGCCCCAGAGCAGGCTCAAGCACGCCAGGCGATCAGGGAGTGCGAGCGGGGCTCGCCCGCTACCAGGCAGCCCTGGACGCCGGAGCCGACCCCGCCGTCGTCACCCGGTGGATCAACGACGCACAGCGGGACAAGGGCGCGGCGCAGAAGAAGCTCGACGCACACCCCGCCATCACCCGGAAGATGCGATCCCCGCTCGACGCGCAACAGATCCGGCAGATCATTGAGAGTTTTGGAGATATTGCGCAGCGCATCCAGACTGCTGCCGCAGGCAAGAAAGGCCCGCTCTACGAAGCCCTGGGCATCACTATCAGCTACGAACACGCAACGAGGACCGCGACCGTAAGGTCGAGGCCCTCGTCACCGTATCGTCAATCATTGTGTCCGAGGGGGGACTTGAACCCCCACGCCCGATAAAGGGCACTAGCACCTCAAGCTAGCGCGTCTGCCATTCCGCCACCCGGACCAGGTGTCTGTCACCTTGCAGGGGGTGTTCCCCGCGGCGACATGCACAACAATACCAAGGTTTCGGAGTGCGTTTCACCTGCGTATCCGTCCCGTCGGTGGCGGCCCGGGCCGGGCCGGGCCGCCGGATCGGGGTGCGCACGGAAGGCGATCTCCCGCGTACACAGGGTGAGATTCAGGGCATGAGCTGGTACTCCGGGAAGTTCCCGGGCAGCCGCTCCCCCGCCGGCCCCTGGGTCACGGCACGCACCAGCAGCTCGCCGCCGACGAAGGCGCCCCGCCAGGAGCCGCCGAACCCGCCGAACAGCTCGTCGCGGTCACCGCGGGAGCGGGGCACGCCGTGCCCGGTCTTGAAGGCGCGGATCTGCGGGGCGAGCCGGTCGTAGGTGGCCCGGTCGTCCGTGGCGAGGGTCGCGACCAGCGCACCGTTGGACGCGTTCATGGCGGCCAGCAGCTCGGCCTCGGTGTCGACGAGGACGATCGTGTCGACGGGGCCGAAGGGTTCCGCGTGGTGCAGCGGGGAGGACGGCGGTGGGTTGAGGAGGGTGACCGGGTGGACGTAGGCGGAGGTGTCCTGGCCCGGCAGGAACCGCGTGTCGTCGGGGCGGCCGCGGTACAGCGGTACGGCGCCCCGGTCGACGGCCTCGGCGACCTGGTCGGTGAGCTCCTTGGCCTTGGCCGCGTTGATCAGTGGACCGAAGTCCAGCTCGGGA
This sequence comes from Streptomyces sp. NPDC052109, assembly GCF_040680195.1. Classification (NCBI taxonomy): domain Bacteria; kingdom Bacillati; phylum Actinomycetota; class Actinomycetes; order Kitasatosporales; family Streptomycetaceae; genus Streptomyces; species Streptomyces sp. NPDC052109. Next base: position 167,892 of record NZ_JBFAWF010000015.1, read on the forward strand.
AGGGGGTCGGCGGGGTCGGCTACGGCGAGGGGGTGGCCGACGCGGACGGAGCGGACCGCGGGCAGATAGGAGGCGAGGAACGCGTCGAACAACGACCGTTGCACGACGAAACGCGGGTAAGCGGTGCAGCGCTGTTTTCCGTAGTCGAAGAGCTTGGGGATCACGGCGGTGAGCCGCTCCCAGCCGGAGAAGTCCCAGATGCCCCAGGTGTTCAGGCCCTCCTGTTCCAGGATGTGCCGTTTGCCGAGGCCGCCGACGGCGGTGGCGACGTCGGCCCCGGTGTCGCGGCCGCCGACGAAGGAGACGCAGCCGATCTCCGGCGCCCGTACCAGCGCGTGGTTCAGCTCGCGGCCGCTGCCGCCGACCAGGGTGAGGGGTACCCCCTCGCGGGCGGCGAGTGCGGTGGCGAGGGTGAGGCAGGCCGCACCGCCGTCGGTCGGGGTCTTCGCGATCACGGCGTTGCCCGCGAGGGCCTGCACGAGGGCGGCGTGGACGAGCACGCTCATCGGATAGTTCCAGCTGGCGATGTTGGAGACGGGCCCGTCCAGCGGGGACCGGCCGGCCAGCATCGGCTCGATGCCGTCGACGTACCAGCGCACGCCGTCGATCGCCCGGTCCACGTCCGCGAGGGCCAGCCGCCAGGGCTTGCCGATCTCCCAGACGAGCAGCAGGGCGAGCAGGTCGCGGTGCGCGGTGAGCGCGTCCAGGGTGGCTGCGATCCGCGCCCGCCGTTCCGGCAGCGGGACGTGCCGCCAGGCGCGGTGCCGGTCGAGCGCGGCGCGCACCGCCTGCTGGGCGGTGGCGCCGTCGAGGCGCGGGGCCCCGGCGATCGGGGTGCCGTCGACCGGGGTGGTGGCGGGGAGTGTGCGCCCGTCGGGTTGCCAGGCGGCTCCCCAGAGATTGAGGACACGGTCGCCTTGGAACGCCTCGGGCGCGGTGGCGAGACAGCGCCGCCACGCGTCGGCGTACGCCGTGCCGGGTTTCAGGAGGGCGGGGGGCGGGAGGTCGGCGGGCGGCGGGTTCGGGGTGAGGGTGGGTGCCATGCGTCTGCTCCGCTCTCGGTGCACGGTCGGGGCGGGGTGGAAAACGCTTCGGTGACGGGCAGCCGCCAGCCGGCGCGGAAAAGGCTTCACGAACAGGCAGCCGCCGGCCGGTGGAGAACGCTTCACGAACAGGCAGCCGCCGGCCGGCGCGGAAAACGCTTCGGTGACGCGGGCAGTCGTCAGTCGGCGTGCAGGGTCTCCAGGACCAGCCGGGCCGTCTCGGTCGGTGTCCGGCCGACCCGGACCCCGGCCGCCTCCAGCGCCTCCTGCTTGGCGCGGGCGGTGCCCGAGGAGCCGGAGACGATCGCGCCGGCGTGGCCCATGGTGCGGCCCTCGGGAGCGGTGAACCCGGCGATGTAGCCGACGACGGGCTTGGTGACGTGGGCGCGGATGTAGGCCGCGGCCCGCTCCTCCGCGTCCCCGCCGATCTCCCCGATGAGGACGATCAGTTCGGTGTCGGGGTCGTCCTGGAAGGCGGCCAGGCAGTCGATGTGGCTGGTGCCGACCACCGGGTCGCCGCCGATGCCGACGCAGGTGGAGAAGCCGATGTCGCGCAGCTCGTACATGAGCTGGTAGGTCAGCGTGCCCGACTTGGAGACCAGCCCGACGGGGCCGGGCTTGGTGATGTCGGCGGGGATGATGCCCGCGTTGGACTGGCCGGGGGTGATGAGGCCGGGGCAGTTGGGTCCGATGACCCGGGTGCCGCTCCGCCCCGCGTACGTCGTGAAGGCGACCGTGTCGTGGACCGGGATGCCCTCCGTGATGACGACGGCCAGCGGGATGCCGGCGTCGGCGGCCTCGAGGACGGCGTCCCGGGCGAAGGCGGGCGGCACGAAGACGACGGTGACATCGGCCCCGGTCGACCGCATGCCGTCGGCGACCGACCCGAAGACGGGTACGGCCTGCCCGTCGAAGTCGACGGTCTGCCCGGCCTTGCGCGGGTTGACCCCGCCGACGACGTTCGTGCCGGCCGCGAGCATGCGCCGGGTGTGCCGCATGCCCTGGCCGCCGGTCATGCCCTGGACGAGGACCTTGCTCTCCTTGGTGAGGTGGATGGCCATGTCCCGGCTCCTCAGGCGGTGTGGGCGAGTTCGGCGGCGCGGCGGGCGGCGCCGTCCATGGTGGTGGCCTGTTCGACGAGCGGATGGGCGCGCTCGCCGAGTATCGCGCGTCCGCGCGCGGCGCTGTTGCCGTCGAGGCGGACGACGAGCGGCTTGGTCAGGCGTACGGTGTCGACGGCCGCCACGATCCCTTCGGCGACCGCGTCGCAGGCGGTGATCCCGCCGAAGACGTTGACGAAGACGGACTTCACGGCCGGGTCGGACAGGATCACCGCCAGTCCGTCGGCCATCACCTGCGCGGACGCCCCGCCGCCGATGTCGAGGAAGTTGGCGGGGCGGGCGCCGCAGCCCGCGACGACGTCCAGGGTCGACATGACCAGGCCGGCGCCGTTGCCGATCACCCCGACCTCGCCGTCGAGTTTGACGTAGGTGAGGCCGCGCTCGGCGGCGGCCGCCTCCAGCGGGTCACCGTGCTCCTGGTCCCGCTCGCCCCAACGGGCGTGCCGGAAACGGGCGTTGTCGTCCAGGGTGACCTTGCCGTCGAGGGCGAGGATCCGGCCCTGGACGGTGCGCACCAGCGGGTTGACCTCGACCAGCAGGGCGTCCTCGCGGACCAGCACCTGCCACAGCCGTACGAGGACGTCGGCGGTCTGCGGCGGCAGTCCGGCCGCGCTCGCGATCCGGCCTGCCGTGGCGGACGTGACGCCCTCGGTCCGGTCGACGGGGATCCGCGCCACCGCTTCCGGCCGGGACACCGCCACCTCCTCGATCTCCATGCCGCCCTGGGCGGAGGCGATGGCGAGGAAGCAGCCGGCGGTGCGGTCGAGTACGTAGGAGACGTAGAACTCCTCGGCGATGTCGACCGGTTCGGCGAGCATCACCGTGCCGACCCGGTGGCCCCTGATGTCCATGCCCAGGATCTGACGTGCCGTCAACTCGGCGGCCGCGGGGTCGGCGGCGATCCTGACCCCGCCCGCCTTGCCGCGCCCGCCCGTCTTCACCTGGGCCTTGACGACGACACGGCCGCCGAGCCGGCGGGCGATCTCGCGGGCCCCCTTGGGTGAGTCGGTGACCTCGGCCCGTGGCACCGGGATGCCGTGTTCCTCGAAGAGCTGCCGTGCCTGGTGTTCGTACAGGTCCATGTGCGGCTCCTGTCCGGCAGGCCGTCACGATTGCCGCGACGCCTGCGCCTATGTCGGTGGGTCACCGCCAAAGTCGGCCGCGGTGACGGAGAGTGGCCGGATATCGGTGACCGAAAAGTAGGTACGCCCCCTGGACACCACCCACCGGGATGGGGGATAACAAGCTTCATACAGTATTCGTCGACTGTATGCAATCCACGCATACAGCATGCCGCAGTGCGCATACAGGACTCAGCGAGCCGCCCAACCCCCTACGAAAGGGACAGGACTTCGCCATGCCCGACGACACCCAGGACGTGATCTCCGGTGGTCATCTCGTTGCCAAGGCGCTGAAGGCCGAGGGGGTCGACCGCATCTACACCTTGTGCGGCGGCCACATCATCGACATCTACGACGGCTGCGTCGACGAGGGCATAGAAGTCGTCGACGTACGCCACGAGCAGGTCGCCGCGCACGCCGCCGACGGCTATGCCCGGATCACCGGCAGGCCCGGCTGCGCCGTGGTCACCGCCGGCCCCGGAACGACGGACGCCGTCACCGGGGTCGCCAACGCCTTCCGCGCGGAGTCCCCGATGCTGCTGATCGGCGGCCAGGGCGCGCTCACCCAGCACAAGATGGGGTCCCTGCAGGACCTGCCGCACGTCGACATGATGACGCCGATCACCAAGTTCGCGGCGACGGTGCCGGACACCGCACGCGCCGCCGACATGGTCTCCATGGCGTTCCGCGAGTGCTACCACGGCGCGCCCGGCCCCTCCTTCCTGGAGATCCCCCGCGACGTCCTGGACGCGAAGGTGCCGGCCGACCGGGCACGGGTCCCCCGCCCCGGCGCCTACCGGGCCTCCACCCGCTCGGCCGGTGATCCCGAGGCGATCGAGAAGCTGGCCGATCTGCTGGTGCACGCCGAGAAGCCGGCGATCCTGCTGGGCAGCCAGGTGTGGACGACCCGGGGCACCGAGGCCGCCATCGAGCTGGTGCGCACCCTCAACATCCCGGCGTACATGAACGGGGCGGGACGCGGCACCCTGCCGCCGGGCGACCCGCACCACTTCCAGCTCTCCCGGCGCTACGCCTTCTCGAACGCCGACGTCATCGTGATCGTCGGCACCCCCTTCGACTTCCGCATGGGCTACGGCAAGCGCCTCTCCCCCGACGCCACGGTCGTCCAGATCGACCTGGACTACCGCACGGTCGGCAAGAACCGCGACGTCGACCTCGGGGTCGTCGGCGACGCCGGCCTGATCCTGAAGTCCGTCACCGAGGCCGCGTCCGGACGCGTCGACGGCGGCGCCTCCAAGCGCAAGGAGTGGCTGGACGAGCTGCGCGCGGCCGAACAGGCGGCGCTCGAGAAGCGGTTGCCGCAGCTGAGGTCGGACGCCGCCCCCATCCATCCGTACCGCCTGGTCAGCGAGATCAACGACTTCCTCACCGAGGACTCGATCTACATCGGCGACGGCGGCGACATCGTCACCTTCTCCGGCCAGGTCGTCCAGCCCAAGTCGCCCGGGCACTGGATGGACCCGGGTCCCCTCGGCACGCTCGGCGTCGGCGTCCCGTTCGTGCTCGCGGCCAAGCAGGCCCGCCCGGACAAGGAGGTCGTCGCCCTCTTCGGGGACGGCGCCTTCTCGCTGACCGGCTGGGACTTCGAGACCCTGGTCCGTTACGACCTGCCGTTCGTCGGCATCGTCGGCAACAACTCCTCGATGAACCAGATCCGTTACGGCCAGGCCGCCAAGTACGGCAAGGAACGCGAACGGGTCGGCAACACCCTCGGCGACGTGGCGTACGACAGGTTCGCGCAGATGCTGGGCGGCTACGGCGAGGAGGTCCGCGACCCCGCCGACATCGGCCCCGCGCTGCGCCGGGCCCGGGAGTCGGGCAAGCCGTCGCTGATCAACGTCTGGGTCGACCCGGACGCGTACGCCCCCGGAACCATGAACCAGACCATGTACAAGTGAGGAGCGCTCGGCATGACCAAGGCTCTTGACGGTATCCGCGTCCTGGACATGACGCACGTCCAGTCCGGGCCCTCGGCCACCCAGCTGCTGGCCTGGCTCGGCGCCGACGTCATCAAGCTGGAGGCGCCGACCGGCGACATCACCCGCAAACAGCTGCGGGACCTGCCGGACGTCGACTCCCTCTACTTCACGATGCTCAACTGCAACAAGCGGAGCATCACCCTGAACACCAAGAGCGAGCGCGGCAAGGAGATCCTCACCGAGCTGATCCGGCGCTCGGACGTCATGGTCGAGAACTTCGGACCGGGCGCGGTCGACCGGATGGGGTTCACCTGGGACCGCATCAAGGAGATCAACCCCCGGATCGTCTACGCCTCCATCAAGGGGTTCGGCGAGGGGCCGTACACCGACTTCAAGGCGTACGAGGTGGTCGCGCAGGCCATGGGCGGGTCGATGGCGACCACCGGTTTCGAGGACGGTCCGCCGCTCGCGACGGGGGCGCAGATCGGCGACTCCGGCACCGGGGTGCACACCGTGGCCGGGATCCTGGCGGCGCTCTTCCAGCGCGAACGCACCGGGCGCGGCCAGCGCGTCAACGTCGCCATGCAGCACGCCGTGCTCAACCTGTGCCGGGTGAAGCTGCGGGACCAGCAGCGCCTCGCGCACGGCCCGCTCGCCGAGTACCCCAACGAGGACTTCGGTGACGAGGTGCCCCGCTCCGGCAACGCCTCCGGCGGCGGCCAGCCAGGCTGGGCGGTCCAGTGCGCGCCGGGCGGCCCGAACGACTACGTGTACGTCATCGTGCAGCCCGTGGGCTGGCGGCCGATCAGCGAGCTCATCGGCCGGCCCGAACTCGCCGACGACCCCGAGTGGGCGACCCCCGAGGCCCGGCTGCCGAAGCTGAACAAGATGTTCCAGCTGATCGAGGAATGGTCCGCCACCCTCCCCAAGTGGGAGGTGCTGGAGAAGCTCAACGCGCACAACATCCCGTGCGGGCCGATCCTGTCCACCAAGGAGATCATCGAGGACGCCTCGCTCGCGGCCAACGAGATGGTGGTGCGCGTCCCGCACCCCGAGCGCGGCGAGTTCGTCACCGTCGGCAGCCCGCTGAAGCTGTCCGACTCCCCCGTGGAGGTGACGAGTTCACCGCTGCTGGGCGAGCACAACGAGGAGGTCTACGTCGGCGAACTGGGCCTCGCTGACGAGGAGTTGCTCCTGCTCAAGTCGAACGGAGTGATCTGACGTGATGGCAGAGGACCGGGAGCTGCGGGTACGCGCGCTCCTCGACTCGGTGCGCGCCGAGGGCCGGACGGCACTCACCGCGCCCGAGGGCAAGGTGATCGCCGACGCGTACGGGATCGCCGTACCGGGCGAGGAGCTGGCGACGGACGTGGACGAGGCCGTGGCCGCCGCGGCGCGCTTCGGCGGGCCGGTGGTCATGAAGATCGTCTCACCGGACATCCTGCACAAGACCGACGCCGGCGGTGTCGTGGTGGGCGTGGAGGGCGCGGCGGACGTACGGGCCTCGTTCTGCCGGATCGTCGAGAACGCCCGTGCGTACGATGCCGCGGCCCGGATCGAGGGCGTGCAGGTGCAGGAGCTGCTGCCGCCGGGCCAGGAGGTCATCGTCGGCGCGGTCACCGATCCCACCTTCGGCAAGGTCGTGGCGTTCGGGCTCGGCGGAGTGCTGGTCGAGGTGCTGAAGGACGTGACGTTCCGGCTGGCGCCGCTGGATGCCGGCGAGGCGCTGTCGATGCTGGACTCCATCCGGTCGGCGGAGATCCTGCGCGGGGTACGCGGGCAGGCCGGCGTGGACCGGTGGGCGGTCGCCGAGCAGATCCGCCGGGTGTCCCAACTGGTCGCGGACTTCCCGGAGATCGCCGAGGTCGACCTGAACCCGGTGATCGCCACGCCTCAGGGCGCGGTCGCCGCCGACATCCGGGTGATCCTCGCCGAGAAGCAGCCGCCGCCACGCAGGAAGTACACGCGCGAGGAGATCCTCACGTCCATGCGCCGGCTGATGCAGCCACGCTCGGTCGCGGTGATCGGCGCCTCCAACGAGCAGGGTAAGATCGGCAATTCGGTCATGCGCAACCTGATCGACGGTGGTTTCGCCGGGGAGATCCATCCGGTGAACCCCAGGGCCGATGACATTCTGGGCCGGAAGGCGTACAAGAGTGTCACGGACGTTCCCGGTGAGGTGGATGTGGCCGTCTTCGCCATTCCCGCCCAGTTCGTGGCAGCGGCGCTGGAGGAGGTGGGACGGAAGAGGATCCCCAACGCCGTGCTGATCCCCTCCGGTTTCGCGGAGACCGGCGAGCACGAACTGCAGGCGGAGATCGTCGCGATCGGCGAACGGCACGGCATCCGCCTGCTCGGCCCGAACATCTACGGCTACTACTCCACCTGGCAGGACCTGTGCGCCACGTTCTGCACGCCGTACGACGTGAAGGGCGGGGTGGCGCTGACCTCGCAGTCGGGCGGCATCGGCATGGCCATCCTGGGCTTCGCGCGGACCACGAAGACGGGTGTGTCGGCGATCGTGGGCCTCGGCAACAAGTCGGACCTGGACGAGGACGACCTGCTGACCTGGTTCGGCGAGGACCCGCGCACCGAGTGCATCGCGATGCACCTGGAGGATCTCAAGGACGGCCGGGCCTTCGTCGAGGCGGCGCGGAACACCGTACCGAAGAAGCCCGTCGTGGTCCTCAAGGCGGGCCGTACGGCGGCCGGTGCCAAGGCCGCCGGTTCACACACCGGAGCCCTCGCGGGCGACGACGCCGTGTACGACGACATCCTGCGGCAGGCCGGGGTGATCCGGGCGCCGGGCCTCAACGACATGCTGGAGTACGCTCGCGCGCTGCCCGTCCTGCCGGCCCCCAAGGGCGACAACGTCGTGATCATCACCGGCGCGGGCGGCAGCGGCGTGCTGCTCTCCGACGCCGTCACCGACAACGGCCTGTCCCTGATGGAGATTCCGCCGGACCTGGACGAGGCGTTCCGCCGGTTCATCCCCCCCTTCGGGGCCGCGGGCAACCCGGTCGACATCACCGGCGGCGAGCCGCCGTCGACGTACGAGGCCACGATCCGGCTGGGCCTCGAGGACCCGCGGATCCACGCGCTCGTCCTCGGCTACTGGCACACGATCGTCACCCCGCCGATGGTGTTCGCCGAGCTGACCGCCCGGGTGGTCGCGGAGTTCCGGGAGCGCGGCATCGAGAAGCCGGTCGTCGCCTCGCTCGCGGGGGACGTCGAGGTCGAGGAGGCCTGCCAGTACCTCTACGAGCGGGGGGTCGTGGCCTACCCGTACACCACGGAGCGGCCGGTGGCCGTGCTCGGCGCCAAATACCGGTGGGCGCGGGCGGCCGGACTGCTGGGAGGCGGCTCATGACCTAGGCGAGGTGGGGGCCGGCCGGCGGTGCGCGTCGGCCGGCCCCGGGACCCGTGCGCGCACGAAAGGCATTGGACAGGGGGCGCTGGCCAGAACTTTCGACGCAAGGGGTGCAGAGCAGCCATGAAATCCACCGATCTACCGGCATCCGTCCCCGTCAGGGAGGTGACGGATCGCCACGGCCGCGTGTACCGGATCGGCGAAACAGACGTCGATCTCATGGGCCGCACACGCATGTGGATGGTCGTCCTGCCCTGGGTGGGCATGATGGGCATCAGCTCCGCCGAGTACGCGTTCACGTCGGCGGAGGACACGCTGCACGAGGCGCATCTGTGGAGCAGCGGACACATCTTCTGGCTGATGGGCGTCTGGGTGTTCTTCCAGGCGGCCGTGGCCTTCCCGGCCGGGCAGCTGCGGGAGAGCGGACGGCTTCCCGCCCGTACGGCCATGCTGATCGGCGCGGCCGGCACACTGCTGGGCTATCTGTCGCTGGCGTACGCGCCGAACGTGGCCGTCGCCTGTCTCGGCTTCGGCATGTGCAGCGGCATCGGCGCCGGTCTCGTCTACGCGACCTGCGTGAACATGGTCGGCAAGTGGTATCCGGAGCGCAGGGGCGGCAAGACGGGCTTCGTCAACGGCGGCTTCGCCTACGGGTCGGTGCCGTTCGTGTTCCTGTTCACCTCCGTGCTGGACCTGAGCAACTACCGGGCCGTGCTGACGACGGCCGGCATCGGACTGTGTCTGGTGGTGGCCGCGGCCGGCTGGTTCTTCCGGGACCCGCCGAAGAACTGGTGGCCGCCGCACGTCGATCCGCTCAGGGTCGGCCGGGACCCCCGGATCCGCCGGGCGCTGGCGAAGAACCCGCCCGCGGTCCGGCAGTACACCCCGAGGGAGGCCGCCCGTACGCCCGTCTTGTGGATGATGTGGTGCTGTCTGCTGTGCACGGCCGGGATCAATGTCTTCGGCATCGCCTTCCAGGTGCCGTTCGGCAAGGACATGGGCTTCGCGGGCGGGATCGTCGCCACCGCGATGTCGTTGAAGGCGATCGTCAACGGCACCGGGCGCGGGGTCATCGGCTGGGTCTCCGACCGGCACGGCCGCCGCAACACCCTGATCATCGTGTGTGTCGTGCTCGGCACGGCACAGTTCGGAGTGCTGGTGTCCGGCCAGATGCACAGCATGCCGTTCTTCCTGTTCTGCTCCATGGTCTCCGGTTTCGGCGGAGGGGCGATCTTCCCCCTCTTCGCGGCCATGACGGCGGACTACTTCGGTGAGAACCACAACGCCACCAACTACGGGATGGTCTACAGCTCCAAGCTGGTCTCGGGGCTGGTGGGCTCCGGCCTGGGCGCGGTCGTCGTCGGCGAGTGGGACTACCACGGCGCGTTCGTCCTCGCCGGTTCCATCGGCCTGGCCTCCGCGGTACTGGCCCTCTTCCTCAAGGCACCGGGCAGGCCCAGCGCCCGGCGCATCGTCCCCAACCCGCACCCGCTCGGCGAGGAGATGGCGTGACATGACGGCAGACCCGATAGCGACGAACAGCACCGGTGCCGAACGACGTCCCTACCGCGAGGTGACGGACGCCCACGGCCGGGTGTACCGGATCGGGGAGACCGACCGGGACATCCTCGGCCACTCCCGCAAGCTCATGGTGTATCTGCCCTGGATCGCCATGATGGCCATCAGCGTCTTCGAGTACGCGTACGGCTCCGCCGAGGACACCCTGTCGCACGCGCACGGCTGGACGCAGTCCAACACCTTCTGGATCCTGAGCATCTGGGTGTTCTTCCAGGCCGGCATCGCCTTCCCGGCGGGCTGGCTGCGCGAGAAGGGCATCCTGACCGCGCGCCGGGCCATGCTCACCGGCTCCGGGATGTGCCTGGTCGGCTTCCTGGCCCTGTCCCACATCAGCGAGATCTGGCTGGCGATCATCGGCTTCGGGGTGATCGGCGGCCTCGGTTCCGGCCTGGTCTACGCGACGTGCATCAACATGGTCGGCAAGTGGTTCCCCGAACGGCGGGGCGCCCGCACCGGTTTCGTGAACGGCGGCTTCGCCTACGGCTCGCTCCCCTTCATCTTCGTCTTCAACTACGCCTTCGACACGGCCAACTACCACCGGGTCCTGGACCTGATCGGCCTCTACGTGATGGTCGTGGTGCTGGTCAGCGCGTTCTTCTTCAAGGACCCGCCGAAGAACTGGTGGCCCGCCGACATCGACCCGCTCACCTTCGCGGGCGACACCAAGAACGCGGCGAGTCTGGCCAAGAACCCGCCCGCCGTACGGCAGTTCACCCCCAAGGAGGCCATCCGCACCGGCATGCTCCCGCTGATGTGGATCTCCATCGTGATGACCGCCGGCGTTTCGATCTTCGGCATCTCCTTCCAGGTGGACTACGCCAAGGACGTGGGCTTCGGCCCGCTCGTCGCGGCCTCCTCGATGGGCGTCATGGCGGTCATCAACGGCATCGGCCGGGGTGTCGTGGGCTGGCTGTCCGACCGTTTCGGCCGCAAGTCGACGCTCGTCTTCGTGATCGTCCTCCTGGGCCTCGCCCAGTTCGGGGTGATCTGGGCCGGTGACGTCAAGAGCGAATGGCTGTTCCTGTTCTTCGCCTTCCTCTCCGGTTTCGGCGGGGGCGCCTTCTACCCGCTGTTCGCCGCGCTCACCCCGGACTACTTCGGCGAGAACTACAACGCCACCAACTACGGCCTGGTCTACAGCGGCAAGCTGATCAGCGGTCTGTTCGGCGGCGGCCTCGGCTCCATGGTGGTCGGCGCCTGGGGCTACGACGGGGCCTACGCGCTGGCCGGAGGTGTGTCGATGCTGGCGGCCGCGATCGCAATGCTGCTGCGCCGGCCGGGCCGGGACAAGGCCGGAAGGACCGTCGCGGCACCGCGCACACAGCCCGCGTCCTGAACACCACCGCACGGACGTTCCCCCTCCCCGTTCACCGGGCGCCGGAGGGGGAACGCCGCATGCGCGCACCGGGCCCCCGCGTGGAGAGGGGCGCCGGCAGGGCTGCTCGCGCCCCGAGTGCGGTTCCCGGCGCAGGGCGGCTGTACCTCCGGTGGTACGGCGTCCTCGCGCACGGTTCCCTCCCGACGCACGACACGGGCGTACCGGCCGGCTCTCGGACTGCGGCCCGTTGGCCACCGGGTGGCCGGCGTCCGCGCGCCGGACCACGGCCGGCTCCGGTTGCCGATGACCGCGTGGGTGGGCCGAGCCGTCTGCTCAGGACCCGTTGCGCTCGTGGTACGACTGGCGGGTGTGTTCGGTGTGGGCGCGCATCAGATCGGCGGCCCGCTGTTCGTCGCGGTCGGCGATCGCGGTGATCAGTTCCCGGTGTTCGATCCAGGACTGGCGGCCGCGCTGCCGGGCCACCGGCGTGTAGTACCAGCGGACCCGGCGGTCCACCTGGGCGGCGAGTTCGGCGAGGACGGCGTTGCCCGCCAGTTCCATGACCTTGGTGTGGAAGGCCGCGTTGAGGGCGACGGCGCGGTCCACGTCGTCCGCGGCGACCGCCTTCTCGCCCTCGGCGCACAGCTCCTTCAGCGCGCTGACCCCGGGGCTGTCGGCGTGGGCGGCGGCCAGCCGGGCCGCCTCGGCCTCCAGCAGGGTGCGTACGGTGAGCAGCTGGTCGGCCTCCTCCACCGTCGGCTCGTGCACGAACGCGCCCTGCGCGGGCCGCAGATCGACCCAGCCCTCGGTGTTGAGCCGCTGCAGCGCCTCGCGCACGGGCTGCCGGGAGACTCCGAGGTGCCCGGCGAGCTCGCTCTCGACCAAGTGCTGGCCGGGTTGCAGCGCACGCGTGGTGATGAGCTCGAGCAGTGCCTCGTAGACGCGTTCCCGCAGCGGTCCGGGACGCTCCAGCTTGGGCACCGCCCCCTGCGGCAGTCCGGTCGGCAACATCACGGGGTCCCCCTCCTGGGCAGGTCTGGCACGCAGACGCTTGACGCTCAGTATCGATTGTCTTTTGTGTACAGTCTACGGTGCACAAAATCCAGGCCCCCGTACACCTGCCGGGTACGCTCACGGACAGCGCACGACCTGCCCGGCGTACGACAGATTGCCACCGAAGCCGAACAGCAGCACCCGGTCGCCGGTGCCGAGCGCCCCCTGCTCGACCAGCTTGGACAGGGCGAGCGGGATGCTGGCCGCCGAGGTGTTGCCGGACTCGGTGACATCGCGGGCGACCACCGCGTTGACGGCGCCGAGCCTCTCGGCGAGCGGTTCGATGATGCGCAGGTTGGCCTGGTGCAGGACGACCCCGGCGAGGTCCTCGGGGGCCACCCCGGCCTTCTCGCAGGCGCGGCGGGCGATGGCCGGCAGCTGGGTGGTGGCCCAGCGGTAGACGCTCTGCCCCTCCTGCGCGAACCGCGGCGGGGTGCCCTCGATCCGCACGGCGTGCCCCATCTGCGGCACCGAACCCCACAGCACCGGCCCGATCCCGGGCTCCTGCCCCGGCGGGCAGGCCTCCACGACGGCGGCCCCGGCTCCGTCGCCGACGAGGACACAGGTGGTGCGGTCGCTCCAGTCGGTGACGTCGGACATCTTGTCGGCGCCGATGACCAGCGCACGGGTGGCCGCGCCGGCCCGGACGGTGTGGTCCGCGGTGGCCAGCGCGTGCGTGAACCCGGCGCACACCACGTTGACGTCCATCGCGGCCGGCTGCGGGATGCCGAGCCGGGCCGCCACCCGGGCGGCGGTGTTCGGGGACCGGTCGATGGCGGTGGAGGTGGCGACCAGGACCAGGTCGATGTCGCCGGGGGCCAGACCGGCGGTGGCGAGCGCCTTGGCGGCGGCGTGCGCGGCCAGCTCGTCGACCGGCTCGTCGGGTCCGGCGATGTGCCGGGTCCGGATGCCGACCCGGCTGCGGATCCACTCGTCGCTCGTGTCGACCATGCCGGCCAGGTCCTCGTTGGTGAGCACCCGGGCGGGCCGGTAGTGACCGATGGCCGCGATGCGCGAGCCGTTCATACGGGGTCCCCTCGTTGCCGTCGGTAGCGGGATCCCCCAGTCTGATCAGTGACCCACGAGTACGACGGCAGGTGAAGCCACAGGAATCGGGCGCCCGGGTTGTCGGCTTCGCCCACACCCCCGGACGCCCGAGCATTCACCCCGTGAACAGTTGTGTCGCCTTCTGTACGAGTTCGTACACCCCGTAGCCGAGGGGTGCTCCCACCCACAGCCAGGCGAGGGCGATCAGGCCCCGTCGGCTAGGCGGGCTGCTGTCGCTGGGCATCGGCGGCCTCCCTCGGGGCGGGAATGTGATGGCGGGCGTGGACGGGACGGACGAGTTCGTTGGCGACGAACCCGACGACGAGCAGGCCGATCATGATGCCGAACGACAGCCCGTACAGCGCCGGGCCGTGCTCGCCGGCGCCCTTCTGCCGGTCCGCGATCCAGTTGACGATCAGCGGTCCGAGGACGCCCGCGGTGGACCAGGCGGTGAGCAGCCGGCCGTGGATCGCGCCGACCTGGTGGGTGCCGAACAGGTCCTTCAGATAGGCGGGCACGGTCGCGAAGCCGCCGCCGTAGAAGGACAGGATGACCAGGGCGCACAGGACGAACAGTGGCTTCGCCGCGTCCCCGAACAGCGCGATGAGCAGGTACATCAGCGCGCCGGCGCCGAGGTAGACGCGGTAGATGTTCTTGCGGCCGATGCGGTCGGAGGCGGACGACCACCCGATCCGGCCCGCCATGTTGGCCGCCGACAGCAGCGCGACGAAACCGGCGGCCGCGGAGGCCGACACCGGGGTGGAGCTGTCCGCGAAGAAGTCCGTGATCATCGGGGCGGCCTTCTCGAGGATGCCGATGCCGGCGGTCACGTTCGTGCACAGCACGACCCACAGCAACCAGAACTGCGGGGTGCGCAGCGCGCTGCGGGCGGACACCTGCACACCGGCGACGGAGCTCGGCCCGCCCGCGCCGGTGCCGGGCGCGCCCCCTCGGGGCACGCGCACGAGCAGCACGCCGAGCGTCATGAAGACGGCGTACGCCAGACCGTGCACCAGGAACGCGAGCGCGATCCCGGAGTGATCGGTGCCGAAGGAGTCGAGCATCTGCGCCGACCAGGGTGAGGCGATCAGCGCGCCGCCGCCGAAGCCCATGATGGCGATGCCGGTGGCCATGCCGGGCCGGTCGGGGAACCACTTGATCAGCGTGGAGACGGGCGAGATGTAGCCGATGCCGAGGCCGATCCCGCCGACGAAGCCGTAGCCGAGCACGATCAGCCAGTACTGCTGGGTCTGGGCGCCGAGCGCGGAGATCAGGAAGCCGGAGGAGAAGCAGACGAGGGCCACGGTCATCGCCCAGCGCGGGCCGTTGCGTTCGACGAGCGTGCCGCCGAAAGCGGCCGACAGCCCGAGCATGACGATCGCCAACTGGAAGGGCAGGGCGCTCTGGGTGCCGTCGAGGTGCAGGGCGGACTCCAGGGGCGGCTTGAACACGCTCCAGGCGTAGGCCTGCCCGATGGACAGATGGACGGAGAGGGCGGCGGGCGGAACGAGCCAGCGGCTCCAGCCCGGGGGTGCGAGAGGGGGGCTGCTCATGCTCGCGGACGCTAGGGCCAGGAGCGGGAGTTGAGAAGCGCGCGGTCGACCGTATGCGGTGAACGGTATCCGGGACGCGTTCAACGGTCGCCGCACGACCCTTGCCGAGGATCATTCCATACTGTAGACAATATTTCGTCGACAGGATTCGGCCGCCCGTTCGTCATGGTCGGCTCGTCTCCCTCTCCGCGGTATCCCTCAAACCGAACGGAGTGCCCCCGTGAAAGTGGCAGTTCTCGGCGCCGGCGCCATCGGCGCCTACGTCGGTGCCTCGCTCCACCGCGCCGGCGCCGATGTGCACCTCATCGCCCGTGGACCGCATCTGGCGGCCATGAGGCGGCACGGAGTACGCGTGCTCAGCCCGCGCGGCGACTTCACCGCACACCCCCACGCCACCGACGATCCCGGCGAGGTAGGTCCGGCGGACTACGTCTTCCTCGGCCTGAAGGCCAACGCGTACGCGGCGTGCGGGCCGCTGATCGCGCCCCTGCTGCACGAGCGCACCGCGGTGGTGGCCGCTCAGAACGGCATCCCCTGGTGGTACTTCCACCGGCACGGCGGCCCCTACGACGGCCACCGCCTCGAAAGCGTGGACCCGGACGGCGCCGTCAGCCGGATCCTCGCCCCCGAACGGGCCGTCGGCTGCGTGGTGTACGCGGCCACGGAACTCCAGTCCCCCGGCGTCGTACGGCACTTGGAGGGCACCCGGTTCTCCATCGGCGAGCCGGACCGCAGCGTCTCGGCTCGCTGTCAGGACCTCAGCGAGGCCATGCGGACCGGCGGTCTGAAGTGTCCGGTGGAGCGGGAGCTGCGCGCGGACATCTGGGTCAAGCTGCTGGGGAACATCTCCTTCAACCCGATCAGCGCCCTGGCCCGCGCCACCATGCGGCAGATGTGCCTGCACGGCGGCACCCGACGGGTCATCGAGACGATGATGCGCGAGACGCTCTCGGTCGCCGAGTCGCTCGGCTGCACCGTCGGCGTCTCCGTCGAACGCAGGCTCGCGGGCGCGGAACGCGTCGGCGACCACCGCACCTCCACCCTCCAGGACCTGGAGCGCGGCAAGCCACTGGAACTGGACGTGCTGCTCGCGGCCGTCGTCGAACTCGCGGAGATCACCGGCGTCGAGGTGCCGACACTGCGCACCGTGCACGCCATCTCGGACCTGCTCGCGCTGAGGAGCGCCGCATGAGGAAACGGCAACCGAAGACCTACACCCGGCTGACCCACCCGCTGGTCCGCGACTCCCGCGCGGAGCCGTTCCGCCGGGCGGGCTGGGAGGAGGCGCTGGACCGGGCGGCCCGCGGCCTCGCCCGCAACCGGGGCGCGTTCGGCATGTTCTCCTGCGCCCGCGCCACCAACGAGATGAACTACGTGGCGCAGAAGTTCGCCCGGGTCGTCATGGGCACCCACAACGTCGACTCCTGCAACCGGACCTGTCACGCGCCGAGCGTGGCGGGTCTGTCGGCGGCGTTCGGCTCCGGCGGCGGCACGTCGTCGTACGAGGAGATCGAGCACACCGACGTCATCGTGATGTGGGGTTCCAACGCCCGCTTCGCGCACCCGATCTTCTTCCAGCACGTGCTGAAGGGCATCAGGAACGGCGCCCGGATGTACGCCGTCGACCCGAGGCGCACGTCCACCGCCGAGTGGGCGGAGAGCTGGCTCGGGCTGAACGTCGGCACCGACATCCCGATGGCGCACGCGATCGGCCGCGAGATCATCCACGCGGGGCTGGCCAACGAGGCGTTCATCGCACGGGCCACCACCGGCTTCGAGGAGTACCGCGCGCTGGTGGAACCGTGGACGCTGTCGCTCACCGAGAAGGTGACCGGCGTACCGGCCCGAGCGATACGGGAGCTGGCGCACGCCTACGCCCGGGCCGAACGCGCGCAGCTGTGCTGGACGCTCGGCATCACCGAGCACCACAACGGCACCGACAACGTCCGGGCCCTGATCAACCTGTCCCTGCTCACCGGCCACGTCGGCCGCTACGGCTCCGGACTGCAGCCGCTGCGCGGGCAGAACAACGTGCAGGGCGGCGGCGACATGGGCGCGATCCCCAACCGGCTGCCCGGCTTCCAGGACATCCTCGACCCGGACGTGCGGCTGAAGTTCGAGTCGGCGTGGGACACCGTCATCCAGCCGCACTACGGGCTGAACCTGACGGAGATGTTCGAGGCGATGGAGGAGGGAAGTCTGCGGGCCGTGTACTGCATCGGGGAGAACCCGGCGCAGTCGGAGGCCGACAGCGAGCAGGCCGTACGGCGGATGAACGCGCTGGACTTCCTGGTCGTGCAGGACATCTTCCTCACGAAGACCGCCGAGTTGGCGGACGTGGTGCTGCCGGCGACCGCCGGGTGGGCGGAGACGGAGGGCACGACCACCAACAGCGAACGCCGGGTGCAGCGCGTCCGGCGGGCCGTCACCCCGCCCGGCGAGGCCCGCGAGGACATCGACATCATCTGCGCACTGGCGGCCCGGCTCGGCCACGACTGGAAGTACGCCGACGCCGAGGCCGTCTGGAACGAACTGCGGTCGGTGTCCCCGGACCACTACGGCATGACGTACGAGCGGCTCGAGGAGCACCGGGGCATCCAGTGGCCCTGCCCGAGCACCCAGCGGCTCGAACCGACCTACCTGCACGGGCGGTTGTGGGAGTCCGACCCGCAGCGGCGGGGGAGGGCGGCGCCGTTCGGGCTGGTCCAGCACGATCCGCCGGTGGACCTCACCGACGAGGAGTACCCGATCCGGCTCACCACCGGCCGGCGCCTGGACTCGTACAACACCGGTGTGCAGAGCGGCGGTTTCGCCTCCCCGCTGCGCCGCGGCGAGTACGTCGAGCTGTGCCCGGAGGACGCCGAGCGGTACGGGGTCGTCGTCGGCGAGGAGGTGCGGGTGACCTCGCGGCGCGGCTCGGTGGTTGCGCCGGTGTGGGTCGACCCCGCGCTGCGGCCCGGTCTGGCCTTCATGACCATGCACTTTCCCGACGAGGTGGACACCAACCAGCTGACGATCGAGGCGAACTGCCCGATCGCCGGGACGGCGGAGTTCAAGGCGTCGGCGATCCGGATAGAGAAGCTTCCCGCCGCGACCATCGTGAGGTGACCTGGTGGATCTGCACTTCGGCGACAGCAAGCCGACGGACGAGGAACGGGCCGCCGTGGACGCCCTGCTGGGCCCTCCGGAGTCCTCCTGGGAGGGCGCCGACCGCAGCGACGCCGACCTGAGGTGGGCGCGCGGCGGCCGCGAGGCCAGGGACCGCCGCGACCTGCTGCTGCCGGGGCTGCACGCGATCAACGACCGGATCGGCTGGATCAGCGCGGGGGCCCTCGACTACCTGTGCCGCCGGCTGACGGTCCCGCCGGCCGACGCGTACGGGGTCGCCACCTTCTACGCGATGTTCTCCGTGAAGCCCCGCCCGGCGACCGTCCTGCACGTCTGCACCGACCTGGCGTGCGCGGCGGCGGGAGCGTCGCGCCTGTGCGCCGGGGCGGAGGAGGGGCTCGGGCCGGGCAGCGGGGTCCACGTCGAGCGCAGCCCCTGCCTGGGCCTGTGCGAGCGGGCGCCGGCCGCCCTCGCCGTCAGGGCGGGTGATCCGGTGCGGACGGCGGTCGTGGCGCCTGCGACCGTGGACGAAGCCGTACGCGCGGCCGGCGCGCCCGACGCGGCGCCCGAGGAGCCGCCGGCGGCCATGGCGGTACCCCAGGCGGGTCAGGAGGGCCTCGTCCTGCTGCGTCGGGTGGGTGTCGTCGACCCGGCCTCGCTGGACGACTACCGCGCGCACGGCGGCTACACCGCGCTGCGCCGGGCCTTCGCGCTCGGGCCCGCCGGGGTCATCCGCGAGGTCACCGACTCCGGCCTGGTCGGGCGCGGTGGCGCCGCCTTCCCCACGGGCCGCAAGTGGCAGGCCACGGCGTCCCGGCCCGACCATCCGCACCACCTCGTCTGCAACGCCGACGAATCCGAACCCGGCACCTTCAAGGACCGCGTGATCATGGAGGGAGACCCGTACGCGCTGATCGAGGCGATGACCGTCGCGGCGTACGCGACCGGCGCCCACCGGGGTCACCTGTATCTGCGCGGCGAGTACCCGCGCGCCCTGCGCCGCCTGGAGCACGCGATCGCGCAGGCACGCGCGCGCGGCTTCCTCGGGGATGACGTCCTCGGCCAGGGGTACGCCTTCGACATCGAGATCCGGCGGGGCGCGGGCGCGTACATCTGCGGGGAGGAGACGGCCCTGTTCAACTCCATCGAGGGATACCGGGGCGAGCCGCGCTCCAAGCCGCCGTTCCCCGTGGAGAAGGGGCTGTTCGGCAAGCCGACGGTCGAGAACAACGTGGAGACACTGGTCAACGTCCTGCCGATCCTGACCATGGGCGCCCCGGCGTACGCGGCGATCGGCACCGCGGGCTCGACCGGGCCCAAGCTGTACTGCGTGTCCGGGAGCGTGGCTCGGCCCGGCGTCTACGAACTCCCCTTCGGCGCCACGCTGGGCGAGCTGCTCGAACTGGCCGGAGTCCGGGGGGGGTTGCGGGCGGTGCTGCTCGGCGGCGCGGCGGGCGGGTTCGTCCGGCCCGACGAGCTCGACATCCCGCTGACCTTCGAAGGCACGAGGGAGGCGGGCACCACGCTCGGCTCGGGTGTGGTGATGGCCTTCGACGACAGCGTGCCGCTGCCCCGGCTGCTGCTCAGGATCGCCGAGTTCTTCCGGGAGGAGTCCTGCGGGCAGTGCGTGCCGTGCCGGGTCGGGACCGTCCGGCAGGAGGAGGCGCTGCGCCGGATCGCCGAGCGCACCGGGGCGGCGGCCGCCGACGACATCGCCCTGTTGCGGGAGGTCGGCCGGGCGATGCGGGACGCCTCGATCTGCGGTCTGGGGCAGACCGCGTGGAACGCCGTGGAATCCGCCATCGACCGTCTGGGGGCGTACGCATGACCGTCACACCGCTGGGGATCCCGCGCCGGCTGCTGGAGTTCACGCTCGACGGCGAGCCCGCGCGGGTACCGGAGGGCTCGACCGTGCTGGACGCCTGCCGGGCGGCCGGCAAGGACATCCCGACGCTGTGCGAGGGCGACACGCTGCGGCCGAAGAACGCCTGCCGGGTGTGCGTGGTGGAGGTCGAGGGCTCGCGGACCCTGGTGCCGGCCTGCTCGCGCAGGGCGGAGCCGGGGATGGAGGTGCGGACCGACACCGAGCGCGTCAGGCACAGCCGCAAGATCGTCCTGGAACTGCTCGCCTCCTCGGTCGACCTGTCGACGACCCCGGGGGCGGCCGAGTGGATCAAGGAGTACGAGGCGAAGCCGGACCGTTTCGGCCCCGGCGCGGCCCGGCTGAACGAGGAGCCGAGGATCGACAACGACCTGTATGTGCGGGACTACGCCAAGTGCATCCTGTGCTACAAGTGCGTCGACGCCTGCGGCGACCAGTGGCAGAACACCTTCGCGATCTCGGTCGCCGGGCGGGGTTTCGACGCCCGGATCGCCGTCGAGCACGACGCCCGGCTCACCGACTCGGCCTGTGTGTACTGCGGGAACTGCGTCGAGGTGTGCCCGACCGGGGCACTCGCGCCGAAGACGGAGTTCGACATGCGGGCGGCCGGCACCTGGGACGAGTCCCGGCAGACACGGACGTCCACGGTGTGCGCGTACTGCGGAGTGGGCTGCACCCTCACGCTCCATGTGCAGGACAATGAGATCGTGAAGGTCACCTCGCCGCACGACAACCCGGTGACCCACGGCAATCTCTGCATCAAGGGCCGTTTCGGCTACCAGCACGTACAGAACCGGGACTGATCAGGACATGGGACGAGTCACGGAACGACGCAAGGTCCTCCGCATCCGGGACGGGGCGCTCTCCACCCGGCCGGACACACTCGTCGCCGAGGAGCCCCTGGAGATCCGGCTGAACGGCAAGCCGCTCGCGATCACCATGCGCACCCCGGGCGACGACTTCGCGCTGGCCGCGGGGTTCCTGGTGAGCGAGGGGGTGCTGGCCACCGCCGACGATCTGCAGAACATCGTCTACTGCGCGGGGGCGACGGTGGACGGATCGAACACCTACAACGTGGTCGACGTGAAGACCGCGCCCGGCGTCGCCCTGCCGGACTTCACCCTGGAGCGGAACGTCTACACGTCCTCCTCCTGCGGCCTGTGCGGCAAGGCCAGCCTGGACGCCGTACGGACGACCGCGCGCTTCCCGATCGCCGACACTCCCCCGGTCCGGGTCACCCCCGAGCTGCTGGCGAGCCTTCCCGACCGGCTGCGGGCGGCCCAGCGGGTGTTCGACCGGACCGGGGGCCTGCACGCGGCGGCCCTGTTCACCGAGGAGGGCGAGCTGGTGGACATACGGGAGGACGTGGGCCGGCACAACGCGGTCGACAAACTGGTCGGGCGGGCGCTGCAGAACGGCGGCCTGCCGCTGTCGCGCACGATCCTCCTGGTCTCGGGGCGGGCCTCGTTCGAGCTGGCGCAGAAGGCGGTGATGGCGGGCATCCCGGTGCTGGCCGCGGTGTCGGCACCCTCGTCGCTGGCCGTGGACCTGGCCGCGGAGGCGGGTCTGACCCTGGTGGGCTTCCTGCGGGGCAGCTCGATGAACGTGTACGCGGGCGAGGACCGCATCGCCCTGCGGGAGACGGCCGCCCAGGGCTGAGGTGTCTCCCCGCGGCACGGCGGCGGGGCCCCGGCCGGCGGGGAGCGCCCCCTGCGCCGCCGGGCCCCGCCTCAGCCGAGGGACTGCGCCGCCTCCACGAATGCCGTGACCAGGGGCGAGCGGCGGCCGGCCGCCCAGGCCAGCAGCACCTGGTCGGGTTCGGCGTCGGTGACCGGTACGTAGGCGATGTCCGGGCGGGAGTACTGCTCGGCGACCGAGCGCGGCACGAGCGTGACGGCGGTGCCCGCGGCCACGCATTCGAACTTCTCCTCGATGGTACGAATCGGCAGGGCGCCCGGCCTCGGGGTGGCGTAGTGCAGCCACGTCTCCCCGTCGAGGTCGGCGAGCGACAGCTCCTGCTTCCCGGCGAGGCGGTGGCCGTCCGGCAGCATCGCCACGCGCGGTTCGCTGTACAGGGGCCGCAGTTCCAGGCCCTCCTCCCGCACCGGCCGCCGTACGAAGGCGACGTCCACGGTGCCGTCGAGGATCAGCCGTTCCTGGTCGTCCCACTCGACCCTGCGGGCGTTGCCCTCGACGTCCGGGTGCCCGGCCGCGAAGGCGCGCAGGGCCGGGGTGACCACGACACCGGCGCGGAACCCGACCACGAGCCGCCGCGGTCCCCGGGCGGCCCGCAGGACGCGGCGCCGGGTGCCGTCGGCCATATCCAGCAACTGTCGTGCGTCGTCGCGGAGTTGACGTCCAGCGTCGGTCAAGGTCACGCCGTGGCTGTCGCGTACGAAGAGCTCGGTGCCCAGGTCCTTCTCCAGGGCACGTATCTGACGGCTCAGCACCGGCTGGGCGATGTGCAGCCGCTCGGCGGCACGGCCGAAGTGGAGGAGTTCGGCGACCGCGACGAAGTAGCGGACCTTGCGCAGATCCAGGTCCATGGCTGCCCCCTTCACGTCTCCACTCGCAGGGGTGGTGATGCCTTCAGGGTATCGCCGCGGCCGAAAGAGGTCTTGGACGCGAGACACCCTCGCGTCTCAGGCTGGAACCGTCCGAACGGGACGGAACACCGGTATCGAGAGGGGCTTGCCATGGGTCTGCGGGAACAGCGTGTCGTCGTCATCGGGGGCACGTCGGGCATCGGGCTCGCGGTCGCCGGGGGCGCCGCGGCGGAGGGTGCCGAGGTGGTGGTGGCCTCGCGTCGGCGGGAGAGCGTGGACGGGGCGCTGGAGCGGCTGCCGGCGGGGGCCGAGGGACATGTGCTGGACGCGACGGACGAGGACGCGGTACGCGGCTTCTTCGAGCGGGTCGGCGCGTTCGACCACCTGGTGTACACCGCGGGTGAGTCGCTGCTGCTGGAGCCGCTGGCCGAGGCGGACGTCGCACGGGCGCGCAGGTTCCTGGACACGCGGCTGTGGGGTGCGTACACGGCGGTGAAGCACGGCGCCGGGTCGATCCGTCCGGGTGGGTCGGTGGTGCTGACGACGGGGACGGCGGGGCGCCGGCCGCTGCCGGGTTCGAGTGCCGCGTCGGCGCTGTGCGGAGCGATGGAGTCGCTGACCCGGGCGCTGGCCGTGGAGCTGGCGCCGCTGCGGGTCAATGTGGTCTCGCCCGGGATGGTGCGCACCGAGCTGTGGCGGGAGCTGCCCGAGGAGGCGCGGAAGGAACTTTTCCGTTCCGCCGAGTCGCTGCCGGTGGGGCGGATCGGCGAGCCGGCGGATGTGGCGGAGGCCTATCTGTATCTGATGCGTGGGGGGTACAGCACCGGTTCGGTGGTGGTCGTGGACGGGGGCGGCACGCTGGTGTGAGGGGTCAGGCGGGCGTGAGGCGTACGCCGGCGGCGGGCACGACGGTGCCGAGCCGGGGGAAGTCGAGCCGGACGGACGCCTCGTGCTCGGCGGCGGTGAAGGCGGCCATGGCGTCCTCGACGAAGACGAGGTCGTAGCCGAGGTCGGCGGCGGCGCGGGCGGTGGACTCGACGCCGAGGTTGGTGGCGATGCCGCCGAACACCAGGGTGGTGACGCCGCGTTCGCGCAGCCGCTCGTCGAGGCCGGTGCCCTGGAAGGCGCCGATGGTCCGCTTGACCACCTCCAGGTCGCCGCCTTGGGCGAGGCCGGGCACGAGCGAGCTGCCGGGCGGCTGCTCGGCGACCGAGGGGCGTTCGACCCGGACGAGCACGACGGGCGCTCCGGCGGCGCGGAAGGCGCGCGCCAACTCCTCGGCGACGGCCAGAACTTCGGTGCCTTTGCGGGGTTCCAGGGGCAGCGCGACGATGCGTTCCATCAGGTCGACGAGGACCAGGGCGGTGCGCTGGGGATCGAGCACGGGAGCTGCGGTCATGACGGAACGTTAGCCGTCGTCAGCCGTCCGTGCCGGAAATCCGGATCAACAGGCCCGTGAACTGATCACGTTCGGCGGCCGTCAGCGGGGCGAGCAGCTCGTCGTTGGCCTCGCGGGCCGCCTTCTCGCAGCGCGCGAGGAGGCGGGCACCGTCGTCGGTGAGGGACACGGCGTTCTTGCGCCGGTCCCTGGGATCGGGGGCGCGCACGACGTGACCGGCGGACTGCAGGTCGTTGAGCACGCCGACCAGGTCCTTGGGGTCCAGGCCCACGCCGCGGCCGAGGTCGGCCTGGGCGACGGGCTGGAGGTCGCGGACGGCGGAGAGGACCACGTGGTGCCACATCTTCTGCCCCTCGGCCGCGAGGGCGGCGGCGACCAGGGCGCGGCCCCGTGCGGCGGCGCGACCGAGGAGCCAGCTGGGCAGGGAGCGGATCGCGGGCAGGGGTGCTTCGGCCATGGCGGCAGCCTATCCAGAAACCGTTGGACCTCCCAACGAAGTTCCCCTACCGTTGGGGCTCCCAACGAATTTATGGGTGTCCCCGACGATCGAGGGGCCGGGATCGCCCGGCCGTGGAGGTATGCGCCATGCGTCGCGTCCGGTACGAGTCCACCGGTGGCCCGCTGTTCCTCGAGGAGGCTCCCGTCCCGGAGCCGGGGCCCGGGGAGCTGCTGGTGCGCTGCGCGGCGGTCGGCGTCACCCTGCCCGTGGTCCGCAAGGTGACCGAGGCCTCGGAGCCGATCGCGCTGGGCGGGGAGATCGCCGGCGAGGTGGTGGCGGCCGGCGAGGGCGTGACCCGCTTCCGTCCGGGCGAGAGGGTGACCGGACTCTGCTTCGGGCACGGATACGCCGACTTCGCCCTCCTGCACGAGGCCATGGCCACCCCGGTCCCGGACGCCGCCGACGCCGTGGACGCGGTCGCACTGGTGCGCAGCGGCCTCGTGGCGTACGGGGCGCTGCAGGCGGCGCGCCCGGCGCCGGGCGAGTCGGTCCTCGTCACGGCGGCGGCGAGCGGTGTCGGGCACCTGGCCGTACAGCTGGCGCGGGCACGGGGCGCGGGACGGGTCGTCGGGGCCGTGTCCGACCCGGCGAAGGCGGACTTCGTCCGCTCGCTCGGCGCGGACGACTGCGTGCAGTACGGCGACGACAGCTGGGGAGAACCCGTCGACTGCGTCCTGGACGCGGTCGGCGGTGATCTGCTCACTCCCGCCCTCGCCGCCCTCGCCCCGCACGGCCGCCTCGTCGCCTACAGCTCGGGCGGCGGCACCATCCAGGCGTACGACCTGCTGGTGGGCGCCAAGTCGGTGATCGGGTTCCAGATGGCCCTGATCGCCCGCGGCCGTCCGGACCTGTACGAGCAGTGGCGCCGGGACCTGTGGCGGCTGTTCGCCGAGGGAGCCCTGAAGCCCGCCGTGCACGCCGAGTTCGCACTTCAGGACGCCGCCGAGGCGCACGAGGCGATCGAGACGCGGGCCAACCTCGGCAAGGTCGTGCTGCGCCCGTAGGCACTTCGCGTGCTCCTTGTGCTGCACGCTTCTTGTGGGGCGCCCGCGGCCGCAACTACCGTCGACAGTGCGCACGTTGGACATGGGATGTCCGGATGTCCAGATGTCCGGCCGACGAAGGGCAAGGTCGCACCATGCCGTCAGGTCTTCCCGCCCGCCTCAGATCCGCACTCGCCATCGCCCTCACGACGGCGGCACTGCTCCTGGTGCCGCTCGCAACCCCCCACCCGGCACATGCCCAGCCCTCCGCAAAGTCCACCGAGTTCGCGCAGCAGGTGCTCTTCAAGGCGTCCCAGGACCCCGGCTACGCCTGCTTCCGCATACCGGCGATCGTGAAGACGAACGACGGCACCCTGCTGGCGTTCGCCGAGGGACGGGTCCTCAACTGCGGGGACGCCGCCGACATCGACATCGTGGTCAAGCGCTCCACCGACGGCGGCCGCACCTGGGGCCCGCTGCAGGTGGTCAACGACGGCGGCGGCGACACCCACGGCAACCCGGCGCCGATCGTGGACCGCGAGACGGGCCGGGTCTGGCTCGCCGAGACGTACAACACCGGCCGCACCGACAGCGCCAGTTGCTCGGTCCCCTGTGACCGCACCCCGCACCTGCAGTACAGCGACGACGACGGCAGGACCTGGTCCGCGCCGCGCGATCTGAGCCCGGAGATCCTGCCCGCCGACTGGAACTCCTGGTACGCGACCGGTCCGGTGCACGGCATCCAGCTCACCAAGGGCCGCTACGCGGGCCGGCTGGTCTTCGGGGTCAACACCGAGACCTGGGACGGCAGCCGGGTCACCGCCAACCACGCGGCGCTGATCGTCAGCGACGACCACGGCGGCCACTGGCGGATCGGCGCCACCGACACCTGGCCCATCGCCGACGACGGCACCTTCCGGCAGAAGCCGTCCGAGCTGACCCTGGCCGAGCGCGGCGACGGCTCCCTCCTGGTCAGCGGACGGGAGCAGGACGGCACCGACCTCGGCCACCGCACCCAGGCCGTCAGCCGTGACGGCGGCGACAGCTTCACCGCGCCGTTCCACGACCTGCCCGACCTGTACGCCCCGATGGTGCAGGGTTCGCTGCTGCGCCTCGGCGGCCGCCTGCTGCTGGCCTGCCCCGCCGACCCCGACCGGCGGCGGACGATGATGATCCGCTCCTCCTACGACGGCGGCCGTACCTGGGACAGCGTGGATCGCGGCACGGTCGTCACCACGGACTGGTCCGGCTACTCCGACATGGTCCGCGCGGACGGCGACACGGTGGGCCTGATCTACGAGGGCGGCGCGGTGGACGCGCGCGACGAGATCCGCTTCGCCCGCTTCACCGAGGACTGGCTCGCCCCGCGCCGCGGCCCCGACCCGGTCACCCCCGACCTCGCCCCGCACGCCCGCCCGGCGGCGGTGCTCGGCGGCACGGAGGAGACGGACGGCGTCTTCGGCGGCGCCCTGCGGTTCGACGGCACCGACGACGCCGTACGCCTGCCGTACAGCAGTGCGCTCCCGCTGGGCACCAAGGACTTCACGGCGTCCCTGTGGTTCCGGTACACGGCCACGACCGGGGAGCAGCCACTGCTGTGGATGGGCGGGATCGGCACCACGCAGCCGCAGGTGTGGGTGCGCGGGGAGCCGGCGAACAACCGCGTCCAGGGGCTGATCACGGTCCGGGACGGGGCGATCGCGCCGCAGACCGCCTTCGTGCGCACGACCACCGCGTACAACGACGGCCAGTGGCATCACCTGGTGCTGCGCCGGGGCGGCGGGCGGCTGTCGTTGTTCGTCGACGGCACGGAGACGTCCGTCGCCGACATCCCGGGATCGGTCAGCCGCAACTCCCCCTTCGGCGTGCACATCGGCCAGCGCATGGACAGCCGGGCCTTCTTCACCGGCGCGATCGACGAGGTGCACGTCTGGGACCGGGCGCTCACCGACGAGGAGCTGTCCGACCCGAAGGCACTGCGGTCACCGAAGGACACGGTCCTGTGGCTGCCCCTGGACCGCGTGAGCGGCTGACGCGGTGACGGCGTCCGGGGCCCCCTCCGGGTCCCGGGCCCGACGCTTGGCGATGACCGCGCACACCATCAGCTGCATCTGGTGGAACAGCATCAGCGGCAGCACGGCGAGCGAGGCGTGGGCGCCGAACAGGACACTGGCCATGGGCAGCCCGGAGGCGAGGGACTTCTTCGACCCGGCGAACTGGATGGCGATCCTGTCCTCCCGGCCGAAACCGAGCGCCCTGCCGCCGTACCAGCTCAGGACGAGCATCACGGCGAGCAGCGCGGCCTCGACGACGAGCAGCCCGCCGAGCCGGGCGGGGCTCACCTGGTGCCATATGCCCCGGACCATGCCCTCGCTGAAGGCGGTGTAGACGACCAGCAGGATCGAGCCGCGGTCGACCAGCCCGAGGATCCTCTTGTGCCGGGCGACGAAATCTCCGATCCAGCGCCGCAGCAGCTGCCCCGCGAGGAACGGCACCAGCAACTGGAGCACGATCTTGACCAGCGAGTCGGCGGAGAACCCCCCGCCGCTGTTGCCCAGCAGCCCGGCCGCCAGCAGCGGGGTGAAGAGGATGCCGACGAGGGAGGAGAAGGAGCCCGCGCAGATCGCCGCGGGCACGTTTCCCCGCGCGATCGAGGTGAAGGCGATGGACGACTGGATCGTGGACGGCACCAGTGTCAGGAACAGCAGCCCCTGGTAGAGCGGCTGGGTCAGCAGCACCGGCACGAGAGAGCGCGCCGCCAGACCGAACACCGGGAAGAGCACGAACGTGCAGACCAGCACGGTCGCATGGAGCCGCCAGTGGCGCAGCCCGTCCAGCGCCTCCCGGGTGGAGAGCCGGGCTCCGTACAGGAAGAAGAGGAAGGCGATCGCGGCCGTCGACGCTCCCGAGGCCACGTCGGCGGCGGCGCCCCGGGCCGGCAGCAGCGCGGCGAGGCCCACGGTCCCGAGCAGCAGGACGATGTACGGGTCGATCGGCATCCGACTCGGCCGGCGCAGGCGTTTCACAGTGCTCCGATTGCTGTGCGTGTACGCGTCCGTCTCTGTACGCGTCTGCTGATGTGTCGTTTCCTCGGCGGGCCCGCAGGGCCCCCCTCCATCGTCCTCCCCGGGGCAGCGATCGGGAATCCCACATACCACTCTGACTGCCATCATGATTCGCGATAGCAGCGTAGCCTGGCGGGTGTGTACGACCCCACGCAGCTGCGGACCTTCCTGGCCGTGGCCCAGACACTGAGCTTCACGCAGGCCGCGCGCCGGCTCGGGCTGCGGCAGTCCACGGTCAGCCAGCACGTGCGCCGACTGGAGGACACGACCGGACGGCAGCTGTTCACCCGGGACACCCATGCGGTGGAGCTGACCGAGGACGGCGAGGCCATGCTCGGCTTCGCCCGGCGGATCCTGCAGGTCCATGAACAGGCGACGGCGTTCTTCACCGGCACCCGGGTGCGCGGCCGGCTCCGGTTCGGCGCGTCGGAGGACTTCGTGCTCACCCGGCTGCCGGAGATCCTGGAGGCCTTCCGCTACGACCATCCCGAGGTCGACCTCGAGCTGACGGTCGAGCTGTCCGGCACCCTGCACGAGCGGCTGGCCGCCGGGAAACTGGACCTGGTGCTGGCCAAGCGGCGCCCGGAGGACCCCCGGGGCGAGCTGGTCTGGCGCGACGACCTGGTGTGGATCGGGGCCGAGCGGCTGCGCCTGGACGCCGACCGGCCCGTCCCGCTGATCGTGTACCCCCCGCCCGGCATCACGCGGGCCCGTGCGCTCGAGGTGCTGGAGCGGGAGGGCCGCGCCTGGCGGATCGCGTGCACCAGCGGCAGCCTCAACGGTCTGATCGCGGCGGCCCGCGCCGGGCTCGGCGTGATGGCCCACTCCCGGCGCCTGATCCCGCCGGGCCTGTTCCGGCTGCCGGACCGCGCCGGCCTGCCCGACCTGGGCAGGATCGACTTCGTGCTCGTCCACGGCCGCCGCCGGAGCACCGCGGAGGAGGCCGCGAACGCGCTGGCGGCGGCGATCCTGGCGGGCGGGGAGCGGCTGCGGCGGCGAGGGGGCTGACGCCGACGGTCAGCGGGGCACCGGGTACGTCAGCCGGTGCCCGGGTTCGTGCCTCGGCGTGGCCGTCGTCGGCACCGTGCTCACCTCGCTGCGCGCGGCTTCCCGCGGCACACCCAGCGTTGCCGCGTTCGCCTCGGGGCCGAACGGCGCGCTGGTGACGGCGGGTCTTGCGGGGGTGGCCGCGGGCGCGCGGGTGCCGTGCCGCGTATGCGGCGATGGGCGCGGTGTGCACCGTAATCGCCGCGTACAGATTCGGTGGAGATTACGGCACCGAAACTTACTGACCCGTCAGTACTGTGTCCGTCCCTTCCCCATGTGCGGGCATTTTCCGGTGACCGCCGGACGGAAACGTGAGCTTTGCTGGGTTTCCGCCCCCCTCCCGCCCGGTGACGGCGTGGGGTAGCTTTCACCGCGCTGTGCCGAGCATCACGGGCGTGACCATGCAGCGAGGATCGGGGAGCGAGGTTTGCGCGAGTTCACCAACCCGCCGCTCACGTCGGCGCCGCCGGTGGGCGGTCTGGCCGACGTGGTCTTCGAGCATGCCCTGGCGGACCCGGCGCACATCGCCCTCGGCCGCAAGGACGCCTCCGGACAGTGGCGGGACGTGTCCTCCGCCGAGTTCCGCGACGAGGTCCTGGCCCTCGCCAAGGGCCTGCTCGCACGCGGCATCCGCTTCGGCGACCGCGTCGCCATCATGTCCCGCACCCGCTACGAGTGGACCCTGTTCGACTTCGCCCTGTGGTCGATCGGCGCCCAGGTGGTGCCCGTCTACCCGACGTCCTCGGCCGAGCAGTGCTTCTGGATGCTCTTCGACGCCGAGGTGTCCGCGGCGATCGTGGAGCACGAGGACCACGCGATGACCATCGCCACCGTCATCGACCGCCTCCCTCAGCTGCGCCAGCTGTGGCAGCTGGACTCCGGATGTGTGCAGGAGCTGTACGACGCCGGGGCGCACCTGGACGACGAGCTGGTGCACCGGCACCGGCAGGCGGTCACCCCGGACTCGATCGCCACCGTCATCTACACCTCGGGCACCACCGGCCGCCCCAAGGGTTGTGTCCTCTCGCACGCCAACTTCATGTACGAGGCCGACACCATGATCCAGCGGTGGCAGCCGGTGTTCCACACCAAGAAGGACGACGAGGCCTCGACACTGCTGTTCCTGCCGCTCGCGCACGTCTTCGGGCGGATGGTGGAGGTCGCCGCGATCCGCGGCCGGGTCCGCTTCGGGCACCAGCCTCAGCTGAACGCCGCCGCCCTGCTGCCCGACCTGCAGGCGTTCCGGCCGACGTTCATCCTCGCGGTGCCGTACATCTTCGAGAAGGTCTTCAACGCCGCGCGCCGGAAGGCGGAGAAGGAAGGCCGGTCCGGACCGTTCGAGAAGGCGGTCGACATCGCGGTGAAGTACGCGGAGGCCGTGGAGGCCAAGGCGTGGGGCACCGGGCCCGGCCCGTCGGCGGGGCTGCGCATGCAGCACCAGCTCTTCGACAAGCTCGTCTACTCCAAGGTCCGCGCGGCGATGGGCGGCCGGATACGCAACGCGATGTCCGGCGGTTCGGGGATGGACCGCCGGCTCGGGCTGTTCTTCGCGGGCGCCGGTGTGCAGATCTACGAGGGCTACGGCCTGACCGAGTCGACGGCCGCGGCGACCGCCAACCCGCCCGAGCGCACCCGCTACGGCACCGTCGGCCAGGCCATTCCCGGCGTGACCGTGCACATCGCCGACGACGGGGAGATCTGGCTGCACGGCGGAAACGTCTTCCAGGGCTATCTCAACAACCCGAAGGCCACCGACCAGACCCTGCACGAGGGCTGGCTGGCCACCGGCGACCTCGGCTCGCTGGACGAGGACGGCTATCTGACCATCACCGGCCGCAAGAAGGAGATCCTGGTGACCTCCGGCGGCAAGAGCGTCTCCCCCGGTGTGCTGGAGGAGCGGGTCCGCGAGCATCCCCTGGTCAACCAGTGCATCGTCGTGGGCAACGACCGCCCCTACATCGCCGCCCTGGTCACCCTGGACCAGGAGGCCGTGGAGCACTGGCTGCAGATGCGCGGTAAGCCGAGGATGACCGCGGCCCAGCTGGTGCGCGACCCGGACCTGGAGACGGAGGTGCGGCGGGCGGTGGTCGCCGCCAACACCCTCGTCTCCCAGGCCGAGTCGATCCGTACCTTCCGCATCCTCGCGCAGCCCTTCACCGAGGAACACGGTCTGCTCACACCGTCGTTGAAGCTGAAGCGGAAGGCGATCGAGAAGGCCTACGACACCGAGGTCGAGGCCCTCTACCGGACCTGACGTCCCATCACCTGCGCTCGGTCAGCCGATGTCGGCGCGGAAGATCTTGTCGGATCCGTCCGCTGCGCCTCCGTTGCAGCCGCGGTTGGCGGTGGACACCCACAACTGGTCGATCGTCCGCCCCGGCCAACGGTCCGGACCGAAAACGTCGGATGCGCTTCCGGCCGATCTCCGCCCCCGGGGGCTGACTGACCGGTCGGTCCAAGCGGATCGGGCGGTCAGGAATGCATCACGGCACCTGATCGTTGACCATGGGAGTACCACCTGTCGACAACCGAAGGATCAAGAGGCTCGTGAGCAGCAAGGTCCCCCCGATCATCCTGAACAACGGCGTCGAGATGCCCCAGCTGGGCTACGGCGTCTGGCAGGTGCCGGACGACGAGGCCGAGCGGACCGTCGCCACGGCACTGGAAGCCGGTTACCGCAGCATCGACACCGCGGCGATCTACGGCAATGAAGAGGGCACCGGCAAGGCCATCGCCGCCTCCGGCCTGCCCCGCGAGGACATCTTCGTCACCACCAAGCTCTGGAACGCCGACCACGGGTACGACTCCACGCTGCGGGCGTTCGACGCGTCCCTGGAGAAGCTCGGGCTCGACTACGTCGACCTGTACCTGATCCACTGGCCGCTGCCGTCCCGCGGCGCCTACATCGACACCTACAAGGCGTTCGAGAAGCTGCTCGCCGACAAGCGGGTGCGCGCCATCGGCGTGTCCAACTTCCTTCCCGAGCACCTGCGGCGGCTGATCTCCGAGACCTCCGTCATCCCGGCGGTCAACCAGATCGAGCTGCACCCGCATCTGCAGCAGCACGCCGCCCGCGAGTTCCACGCCGAGCAGGGCATCGCGACCGAGGCCTGGTCGCCGCTCGGCCAGGGCAGGGGCCTGCTGGAGGTGCCGGCGATCGTGGCCATCGCCCAGAAGCACGGCCGTACCCCGGCCCAGGTCGTACTGCGCTGGCACGTCCAGCTCGGAAACGTCGTGATCCCGAAGTCCGTGACGCCGTCCCGGATCAGGGAGAACATCGAGGTCTTCGACTTCAGCCTGGACGACGAGGACCTCGCGGCGATCAGCGCGCTCAACGAGGACCGGCGCCTGGGCCCCGACCCGGCCACCTTCGACATGGGCTGACACCCCCGCCCGCCACGGCCGTCCGCCCGCACAGCGGGACGGGCGGCCGTTTTCCACTGTTTTCCGCCGCCCCCGCGGGGAGCGGCGCGCTCAGTCGCCCCGTACGTCCGCGTGGACGATCTCGAACTCCTCCAGGGCGACCACGGTGACGTGCGCCTTTGCCGCGCCCTCGCGGCGGATCGCGGCATGCCGGGCCCGGCTCGCCGCGAGCGACACGCGGTCGGCGAACAGGACGCCGGCCATGCCTCGGCCGCGTTCCCGGTCCAGGAAGAGAGCCGCGCCGCCGAAACCGGACAGCACCTCCAGCCGGGCCAGCACGCCGGTGTGGAAGGTGTCGGCGGCGAGGTCCGCGTCCGCCGGGTCGAGCTCGAACCGGGAGACCCGCAGCCCGCCACCGGTGAGGGCCCGGTGCCCGGTGTGGAACACGGCGGCCTCGTAGTTCTCGACCGCGACGGTCCCGGCGAAGGGCTGCAGCAGTTCCGGCCGCCGCGCGCTCATCACCTCGTCGCTGTTGCGGCGCGCCTCCGCGGACTCCCACCAGCTGACCGTGAGCAGTTTTCCCAGCTCACGGTCGACGAAGACGCCGGCGCCCCGATAGCCGGGCCGTTCCTCCAGCAGGTCGTGGCCCCGGGTGTTCAGCGCCCCGACGGCCGTTCCCAGTCGCGCCGGATCGCCGGTCGCGTACACCGTGCGTACGAACATGCGCCTCGCCTCCCGAAGCCGTGACCGTGGCGGCCGACGGCGGCAGACATATCCGGATAGACCGCTTTCTTCAGTCTTGTCACGGGTCTCAAATCACCGCAATGCGCACAGGATTCGGGAGTCCGCAACCGTAGGGTTGACGAGGACATGGCGATGGGTCCACGGTGTACGGCACCTGGTAAGGAAACTTTCCTAACAGAAGGGCCCCCACAGTGCGCCTTCGAACCCTGACCCTCGCCGCGGCCTCCGGGGCCGCCCTGCTCGCCGCCGGAGTGCTTCCCGCCCACGCCTCCGCCGGCTCGACGGCGCGGAGCGTCCCGGCCTCCGCCCAGGAGGGCTCGGTCAGCGCGGCCGACCTGCTCGCCAAGGTCAAGACGTGTTCGCAGATATCGAACGGCAAGTACAGGACGGACGACGAGACGTCGGCCACGGTCCCCGTGTGCGGCAAGAACGGCGCGGTGTTCTGGAAGGCCGACATGGACATCGACTGCGACGGCCAGCGCACCACCGACTGCAACGAGAACCGCGACCCCTGGTATCAGGACGACACCGCTTTCCACCAGTCCGACGGCAAGCCGCTCAGGGCGGAGTCGCTCCCGTACGTCGTGGTGCCCAGCTCCAGCAGCATCTGGAACTACTCGAGCGCCGGCATCAAGGGCGGCGGCGTGGTCGCCGTCATCTACAACAACAAGGTGGAGTACGCCGTCGTCGGCGACACCGGCCCCACGCAGATCATCGGCGAGGCCTCGTACGCCACCGCCAAGGCGCTGGGCATCGACCCGGACCCGGCCACCGGCGGCGCCGACTCGGGCGTGACCTACATCCTCTTCAAGAACTCCAAGGTCTCCCCCATCGAGAGCCACAGCGCCGCGGTCTCGCTCGGGGACCAGCTGGCCAAGCAGTTCCTGGCCAACAACTGACCTCCCCCGTACGTCAGTTGGGCTGACCCAACGGGCGTACGACCACGGTGTTGACGTCCACCCCGGCCGGCTGCCGGATCGCCCAGACCACCGAGTCGGCGATCTGGTCGGCGGTCAGCAGATTCCCCGGGGGCAGGCTGCCGAGGCCGTCCCAGAAAGGGGTCTCCACCCGGCCGGGGGCGACCAGCGTCACTCCGATCCCGAACTCCGTGACCTGGCGCCGGGTGTTCTCGGCGAGCCCGGTGACCGCCCACTTCGTGGCGCCGTAGAGGTTGCCCGGGGTGTTCACGAACCCGGCGACGCTGCCGATGAGCACGATCCGGCCGCGGGACTCCTTGAGCGCCTCGACGGAGGCCCGGATCAGCAGAGCCGGACCGAGGACGTTGGTGAGCACCATCTCGGTCCAGCCGGCCGGATCGCCCTCGGCGACCGTGTCGTGGGTGGCGAAGCCGGCGTTGGCGACGACGGTGTCCAGTCGGCCGTACGCCTTGAGCGTACGGCCGACGGCATCTCGCATGTCGTCGAACGCCGAGGCGTTGCCGGCGACGGTCAGCAGGCCCTCGGGGTTGCCGAGCCCGTCGGCGAAGTCTCGCAGCCGGGCCTCCGTACGGCCGGTGACGGTGACCCGGTGGCCGGCGGCCAGCAACTGCCGGGCGGCGGCTGCGCCGATGCCGGTGGCGCCGCCGGTGACGAGTGCGACCGGAGAGTCGTTCACGGTTTCCCCCTGTGTGTCGGTGACGCACGGGAGTCCATCACGTGGAGCGCGCTCGAAGTCAAGTGCCCCTCCGGGCAGGGCGGTACGACACCGACGTCGCCCGGCAGGTCGGGGTACCCGCCTCGGCCGCCGTCTGCGCGGCTCGTAGGCGAACCGCCGGGCCCCTCCGGCCCCCGGACGGAAGCGGCGCACCGTCGTACGCCGCCCCCGGCGCCGCCTGGTCAGACGGGCCGTACGGCCCGGTACACCGTGTGGGCCGTCAGGACGAAGATGTCGGGCCGTCGGTGGGCGCTGCCGGGATCGGCGGGGTCCAGCAGCCGGTCGAGGGTGGCGAGGTCCTCGGCGTCCAGGGCGTCGGCGTGGACCTCCCGGGCGCGGGTCAGCGCGCCGACGACGAAGGCGCGGGTCCGCTCCGTGGCGGGGGCCGGCAGGTCGAGGAGGAAGCTGCGGGTGCCCGTGTGCTTCAGGCCGGCCGCGGCGAGCAGCGCGGGCCAGTCCTCGGTCTCGGCGACCGAGCCGGGCAGCTCGGCGCGCATCCGCGCGAAGCGCTCCTCCTGGGCCACGTCGAGGCGGGCCTGCAGTCCGGGACGGCCGAAGCCGAGGTCACGCGGCAGACAGCGGCTGGGCAGGCCGCCCTCCAGGATGGCCAGCGTGCCGCCCGGGGCGAGGCCGTCGGCGAACGCGGCCAGCGCGGCCTTCTGGTCACCGAGGTGGTGCAGACTGCGGCTGGCCCACAGCAGGTCCACCGGATACTCCAACTCCACCAGGGATCCGGGGAGTTCACCGGCCAGGGTGTCGAACCGATCGGCGAAGCCCTGGCGGGCGGCACGGGCCCGGGCGCGCTCCAGCAGCGGCTCCGAGCCGTCGGCGGCGACCACGCGCGCGCCGGGGAACGTCTCCGCCATCAGGCAGGCGATCACCCCGGGCCCGCTGCCCGCGTCCACGACCAGCCCGGGCTCGGTCACGTCCGTGCCCAGCCAGTTCAGTGCGCGCGCGTACAGCGGGCCGAGCAGCTCGGCCTCCGCCTCCAGCAGCGCCGCCATGGCGGCCCAGTCGACGTCGCCCCCGTGGCCGTGGCCGTGCTGTGCGGGGTGCCCGTGGGGGGCCTGGTGGTCGTGTGCCATGTCGGTCTGCCTCTCGCTCGGTTGCGGCCAGCGTGCGACGGCGCACGGGACGACGCCACTTTCGTTGCCGGTGCCGCAAAAAATTGCCGGAACAGCAAAACTGGGTGCGGGAAAGGGGACGGGCCGGCGTAGGGCTCCGTGGACGACGAGCTCGTGGAGCGGTCTCCCACGGCCTGCTCAGATGGGGCGCAGGCCAGGTACAAGACCGGTTTGTACGGCGCCAAGTGCACGGCCACTACCGGCGGCCTGCGGCGGGTGTGAGCTTCGAGACAGAAGGTCCCACTCGCCCAAGGAGGACGACATGCGAACCGTGACACTCGGAGCATCCGGCCTGAAGGTGACCCCTCTGGCCTACGGCACCTGGCAGTTCGGCGGGGACTGGGGACCCGTCGACGAGCGCGCCGCGATCGAGACGATCGGACTCGCGAGGTCGACGGGCATCAACTTCTTCGACACCGCCCAGGCCTACGGGTTCGGCCGCGCCGAGCGGCGGCTCGGGGCCGCCCAGTCCCACCAGCATGGGGGGGCCCCCCCCAAGGGTGTGTTTGGCACCAAA
>NZ_JBFAWF010000016.1:0-203821 GCF_040680195.1 Streptomyces sp. NPDC052109
GTCCACTGCTGGGCGTTCGTGCCGTTGCAGTCGTAGAGCTGGACGGGCGTGCCGTCGGCGGAGTTGGCCCCGGCGACGTCGAGGCACTTGCCGGCGAGCCCGGTGATCGCGCCGGTGTCCGCCTGGGCGGGGGAGGCGGTGAGCAGCGCCGCGGATACGGCGACGGCGGCGGCGACAGCGCCCTTGAACAGGCCCGCGCGTGTGGGGGGTTCTGCGGCCACGGGAGGATCACTGCCTTTCATGGTCGACGGATGAAGGCCGGAACCCGGAACGTAGAAGGTCTACACCAATCACGTCAAGTCGTGAACAAGCAAGGGTGCTTGGGGAGTTGAGCCGTACGTCCTTTGAAGAACGTCACGCGCGTGCGGTGACGCGAGGGAGGCGACCTCGGCCAGGGGCCGGCCGGGTCATGGCCCGGGGTGTCGGACGGCAGGGCGGCGATCGGGATCGAAGGCACGGCCGGACATGCCGCGTCAGCCGGTCGAGACCTCCACACCAGTCGGCCCGCGGAGCAGGAACCCTGACGCCGGGCGACCGGGCGGATGCCACACGGGTGTCACCTCCGTCCGGAGGCGGAGGAAGTGCCGAGCATCAGAGGGACGCTCCAGCAACCCGCTGGGCTGTCGGGCAGGCGTGACCGGGGCCGGAGGCTCGGCGGCCGCGGCCGTTCCGGCCGTATGGGACACCTCGAGGGGTCAGGACGCCACTGCCCGCCGCGCGATGGCCGTGTGGTCATGCGGTGTTCACTCGGGCGCCGTGGAGGGGCGCCAATGTGCGGTGATTGTCAGCTCAAACTTCTGGTCAGGGAGAGCACCATGACCGCACAGGCAGGCACATCGGGCGGGGCGTCGACGACTTCCGAGGGGGTCAGCCGCCGCCACGCGCTGGGCCTTCTCGGTACCGCGGGAGCCGGCGCGGCCGTCACCCCGTTGCTCGGCGCGGGCACGGCCCAGGCCGCCCCGCTCGACGCACCGGCGTTTCACCTCACCGCGGACTCGACCGGCGCGCCTCCGGTCCAGGGCCTGCACCTGACGTTCGGGGCGGACCCGCGCACCCAGATGACGGTCTCCTGGATCACCGACAGACCGGTGAACAGACCTGTGGTGCACTACGGAACGCTGGAGCACGGTTTCGGGTCCAGCGCGGCGGCACGGACGGTCAGTTACGTGGACGGCACGTCCAGCCGTACGGTCTACGTCCACCACGCCTCGCTGAACCGGCTCAGCCCCGGCACGGACTACGTCTACCTCGCCACCCACGAGGGAACGACGCCCGACAGCGGAACGTTCCGCACCGCCCCGCACGGGCGGATGCCGTTCACCTTCACCAGCTTCGGCGACCAGTCCGCTCCGCAGGTGACCTGGGCGGCCGACGGCACGGTGGCCCTCGACGCGAACTCCACGCCCGCGACGAAGGACATCGTCACCGGAATCGAGCAGGTCGCCCCGCTCTTCCATCTCCTCAACGGCGACCTGTGCTACGCCAACCTCGACGTCGACCGGGTGCGCACCTGGAACAACTTCTTCACCAACAACTCCCGTTCCGCGCGCTTCCGCCCCTGGATGCCGGCGGCCGGCAACCACGAGATCGAGAAGGCCAACGGCCCGCTCGGCCTCGGCGCCTACCAGACCTACTTCTCCCTCCCCTCCACCGAGACCGACGCCGAACTGTCCGGGCTGTGGTACGCGTTCACGGCCGGCTCGGTGCGAGTGATCGTGCTGCAGAACGACGACAACTGCCTCCAGGACGGCGGCGACGTCTACATCAGCGGCTACTCCGGCGGACGCCAGCTCGCCTTCCTGGAAAAGGAGCTGAAGGCGGCGCGTGCCTCCCGTGACATCGACTGGATCGTCGTCGCCATGCACCAGGTCATGATCAGTTCCTCCGATGCCAACGGCGCCGATCTGGGCCTGCGCCAGACGTACGGGCCCCTGTTCGACCGGTACGGCGTGGACCTGGTCGTGTGCGGTCACGAGCACAACTACGAGCGCTCGCTGGCCGTCCGCGGTGTGGTCTCGGGCAGCGAGACCCTCACGCCGCGTCCGGTCTCCCAGGCCACCGACTCCATCGACACCGGGCTGGGGACCGTGCACATGGTGCTCGGCGGCGGTGGCGTCTCGGGAACCACCAACCAGAAGTTCTTCACCGACGGCACCGCGAAGGTGATCACCGCGGTGTCCGCGACGGCCGGTTCGAACGGGAAGCGCACCTCCACCTACACCAGGGAGGAGGCGGCCTGGATGGGAGTCCGCGATGTCGAACACCCCTATGGCTTCGCCGCGTTCACCGTCGACCCCGGCCGGCACCCCGGTGACACCACGCGGATGCACGTGACGTACTACAACGTGAACAAGCCGCACGGAGAGCTGTCGGTCTTCGAGACCTTCACCCTCCACCGCAAGCGTTCCGACGGCCACGCCGGCTGATCGCACCGAGTTCCCCACCCCGCCGCACGGACGCGGGCCGGGCGGCTGCCGACCAGCCACCTGGCCCGCACCATGCGCCCCGCCGCGGGCCCGCAGCGGCGGGGTGACCTGGGCGGCTCCGGAGCCGCGGCACCTCCACGCTCCGGCGGACGACGTGCCACGGCCGCGCGGTCGCGGAGGCGTCCGGTTCCGGATCCTCGTCGAGCACGGCGACCAGCGCGTGCTCTTCGCCGGACGCGTGGTGGTGGAAGGCGGACGCGGTCAGGCCGCGGCGGTCGTGGTGCGCCGAGCGGCGTGCCGGATCACGCTTCGCGCTGGTCCTTGACCCTGCGGAGCTTGCCGAGGGAACGCTCCAATGTCTCCGGATCCACGATCACCACGTCCACGCTCACGCCGACGCCGTCCTTGACGCCCTTGGCGATGGCCCGGGCGGCCGACTCGCGCTGCTCGGGTCCCGCATCGGACTGTGCCTCCACACGGACGGTCATGTGGTCCATCCGGCCCCGGGTGCTGAGCTGGATCTGGAAGTGCGGGGCGACACCGGGGGTGCCCAGTACCACCTCCTCGATCTGGGTCGGGAAGACGTTCACCCCGCGCAGGATGATCATGTCGTCGCAGCGACCGGTGATCTTCTCGATGCGTCGGAAGCCGGGCCGGGCGGTGCCGGGCAGCAGGCGGGTCAGGTCCCGCGTCCGGTAGCGGACGACGGGCAGGGCCTCCTTGGTGAGCGAGGTGAAGACGAGCTCGCCGCTCTCACCGTCGGCGAGGACCTCGTCCGTGAGGGGGTCGACGACCTCGGGGAGGAAGTGGTCCTCCCACACGTGCAGGCCGTCCTTGGTCTCCACGCACTCCTGGGCGACGCCGGGCCCCATCACCTCGGACAGGCCGTAGATGTCGACCGCGTGGATGTCCATCCGCTCCTCGATCTCGCGGCGCATCGCCTCGGTCCACGGTTCCGCCCCGAAGATGCCCACCTTCAAAGAGGTGGAGCGCGGATCGACGCCCTGGCGCTCGAACTCGTCGAGCAGAGTGAGCATGTAGGACGGGGTGACCATGATGATGTCGGGCTCGAAGTCCTGGATGATCTGGACCTGACGCGCGGTCATGCCGCCGGAGGCGGGGATCACCGTGCAGCCGGCCCGCTCGGCGCCGTAGTGGGCCCCGAGTCCGCCGGTGAACAGGCCGTAGCCGTAGCTGATGTGGACCTTGTGGCCGGGGCGTCCGCCGGCGGCCCGGATCGAGCGGGCGATGAGGTCCGCCCAGGTCGACAGGTCCCGCTCGGTGTAGCCGACCACCGTCGGTCGTCCGGTCGTGCCGCTGGAGGCGTGGATGCGCCGTACGTCGGACATGGGGACGGCGAACATCCCGAAGGGATACGTCTCGCGCAGGTCCGCCTTGGTGGTGAAGGGGAACCGTGCCAGGTCCCGAAGCGACCGGCAGTCATCGGGCGTGACCCCTGCCGCGTCGAACTTCCTGCGATACAGCTCGACGTTGTCGTAGGCGTGCCGCAGCGTCTGCCGCAGGCGCTGGAGCTGGAGATCTCTCAGCTCCTCGCGCGGCATCCGCTCGGCGTCGTCCAGCAGGTCCGCAGGCAGGGGCTCACCGCTGCGCGCCGGGGCGTCCGCGGATGTCCTCAGGTCGCTGGTCATTGCGGCTCCTCCGATTGCGTGTCTCGAATGCTGCGGCTGCGGCCGCGGAACTCGGCGATCACCGTGGTCCCGCGTACGACCCTCACGTCGTAGATGCCGCTGCGACCGAAACGGGTGACCTCCCGGGCGGTGGCTGTCAGGACGTCGCCCTCATGGGCCGGCGTCACGAAGGTGACGTCCGCTCCTGAGGCGACGGTCACGGGTCCATGACTGTTGCAGGCGCAGGCGAAGGCGGTGTCGGCCAGCAGGAACACGTATCCGCCGTGGGCGATCCCGTGGCCGTTGACCATGGACGCCCTCACGGTCATCCGCAGTACGGCGGTCCCGTCGCCCTGTTCCAGCAATTCGATGCCGAGCCCCTGCGAGGCCTGGTCCGCGGCGAACATGCGCTCTGCGGGCGCCAGTGCCGATGGAGTGGCTTCCGTCATGGTGTGCACCACCTTGTGTACCGACCGAACATTCGGTTAGCGTGCGGCACGGTCAAGTAATCAAGCCACGCCGTCGCCTGTCAAGAGGTGCGCCCCATGCGGAACGCAGGTCCTGAGCCGCCCGACTCCTTCCAGCGTCGCCGCCCCCTGCCGGATCACGCGGTGCGCGCGCCCCGGGCCCCGTCCCTGCCGTCCTGATCGGCCCGGCATCTCCGACGCAGGGTACTGATATCGCTCCGGCACTTGCCGGACCCGGGGAATCTCGTCGTATCATAGACCGAACGAACGGTCGGTTGGGATTGGTGGTACGGATGACGGCACAGCAGGCCGGCGAGTCGGCCGCGCAGGATGCTCCGCCCGCACTGGAGGAACACTTCGGCGCGACGATCGCGCGGGACCAGCGGATCGAACCGCGCGACTGGATGCCCGACGGATACCGCAAGACGCTGATCCGGCAGGTGGCGCAGCACGCGCACTCCGAGATCATCGGCATGCAGCCGGAGGGCGAGTGGATCACCCGTGCCCCCTCGCTGCGCCGCAAGGCGATCCTGTTCGCCAAGGTCCAGGACGAGGCCGGCCACGGGCTCTACCTGTACTCGGCGGCAGAGACCCTCGGCGCCGACCGCGCGGACCTCACCGAGCGCCTGATCGAGGGCCGCCAGAAGTACTCGTCGATCTTCAACTACCCGACGCTGAGCTTCGCGGACGTCGGGGTGATCGGCTGGTTCGTCGACGGTGCCGCCATCTGCAACCAGGTGCCGCTGTGCCGCAGCTCGTACGGGCCGTACGCGCGGGCGATGGTCCGCATCTGCAAGGAGGAGTCCTTCCACCAGCGGCAGGGCTACGAACTGCTGATGACGATGATGCGTGGCACCCAGGCCCAGCGGGAGATGGTGCAGGACGCGGTGAACCGCTGGTGGTGGCCGTCCCTGATGATGTTCGGCCCGCCCGACGACGACTCGCCCAACTCCGCGCAGTCGATGGCCTGGAAGATCAAGCGGCACAGCAACGACGAACTCCGCCGGCGCTTCGTCGACATGACCGTCCCCCAGGCCGAGAAGCTCGGCGTCACCCTCCCCGACCCGGAACTGCGCTGGAACGAGGAGCGCGGGCACCACGACTTCGGCACGCCGGACTGGGACGAGCTCAAGCGCGTCATCAAGGGCGACGGGCCCTGCAACGCCGAACGGATCGAGCGGCGCCGGACCGCTCACGAAGAGGGCGCCTGGGTACGCGAAGCGGCCAGTGCCCACGCCGCCAAGCAGGCGGCACGCGCACAGAAGGGAACGGCGGCATGACCTCCGACAAGCACGGCTGGCCCCTGTACGAGGTGTTCGTGCGCGGCAAGCGCGGCCTCAACCACGTCCATGTCGGGTCGCTGCACGCCGCCGACGACGCGATGGCCCTCACCCACGCACGCGATCTGTACACCCGCCGCAACGAGGGCGTGAGCATCTGGGTGGTGCGTTCCGAGCACATCGCCGCCTCCACCCGTGACGAGAAGGACCCGTTCTTCGCCCCCAGCGCCGACAAGGTGTACCGGCACCCGACCTTCTACGACATCCCCGACGACGTCCCCCACATCTAGGAGCAGGGCATGAGCGACGATCACGTCTACATGACCCTCGCCGAGGGACACGAGGACGACACCCGGTGGGCCTACGGCACCGGTTTCGAAGACCCCCTGCACGGCGTGAGCACCGTCGTACCGGACGGCGTCGACCGGGCGCAGCTGGCCGGGCTCTGCCTGGATCTGGCCGACGACGCCCTGGTCAGCGCCCAGCGGCTGGCCGAGTGGACCACGCGGGCACCCGAACTGGAGGAGGAGGTGGCGCTGGCCAACCTCGGGCTCGACCTGCTCGGCCAGGCCCGCCTGCTCTACGCCCGCTGCGGTCAGGTCGACGGCACCGGACGCGGCGAGGACGCCTACGCCTACTTCCGGGACCCGGACGACTTCCGCAACGTCCGCCTGGTCGAACTGCCCAACGGCGACTTCGCGTTCACCATGGCGCGGCTGCTGCTGTTCGCCAGCTGGCGCCTGGCCCACTTCGAGCGGCTCGCCACCACGGCCGACCCGGTGCTCGCCGCCATCGCTGCCAAGGGCGTGAAGGAGCTGACCTACCACCGGCAGTACGCGGC
Organism: Streptomyces sp. NPDC052109; assembly: GCF_040680195.1. Taxonomy (NCBI): domain Bacteria; kingdom Bacillati; phylum Actinomycetota; class Actinomycetes; order Kitasatosporales; family Streptomycetaceae; genus Streptomyces; species Streptomyces sp. NPDC052109. Next base: position 6,643 of record NZ_JBFAWF010000016.1, read on the forward strand.
GCAATGGGTCGTCCGGCTCGGCGACGGCACCGAGGAGTCCCACCGCAGGATGCGCGCCGGCCTCGAGCAGGTGGCCGCTCACCTGGGCGAGTTGTTCGAGGCGCACGACGCGCGGACCGAGGTCCTCGCCGTTCTGCGGCAGGTCACCGAGGCGGCTGGCCTGCCCCTGCCGGACATGACACGGCAGACGACCGGTTCCGGCCGCGAAGGCGACCACACCGAACACCTCGCCCCGCTGCTGGCCGAGCTGCAGGGCGTCGCCCGAGCCCACCCGGAGGCGACATGGTGACCGTGCTCACCGATGCCCGGCGGGCCCGCCGCATCGCCGAGCAGGTCCCCGACCCCGAGCTGCCCATGCTCACCCTCGCCGACCTCGGCGTGCTGCGGGACGTGACGGTGGCCCCGGACGGCACGGTCGTCGCCGACCTCACGCCGACCTACTCCGGCTGCCCGGCCATGTCCGAGATGCGGGCCGGCGTCGCGGCGCGGCTGAAGGACGCCGGCTACGAGCGCGTGGAGGTGCGTACGGTCCTCGACCCGCCGTGGACCACCGACTGGATCACCCCCGAGGGCCGCCGCAAGCTCGCCGAACACGGCATCGCACCCCCCGGCCCCGCACCGCGCCCGGCTTCAGGACCCGTACCGCTGAACCTGGCCGCCACCCGCCGAGCGGTGCCCTGCCCGCGCTGCGGTGCGACCGACACGGAGGAGACCTCCCGTTTCGGAGCCACCTCCTGCAAGGCCCTGTGGCGCTGCCGCGCCTGCCAGGAACCGTTCGAGTACGTCAAGGAGATCTGATGGAGGACCTGTTGGCCCCGGGTGCCGCCGCCTCCGCCCCGGTGCGGCGACCGCGCCGCCGCCCGGCCTTCCACGCCCTGAAGGTGGCGGCGGTCCAGCGCCTGTGCGACGACGCCGCCGCGGTGAGCTTCGACATCCCCGCCGAGTTGGCGGAGGAGTTCGCTTTCGCCCCCGGCCAGTCGCTCACCCTGCGACGCGAGGCCGACGGCCGCGACGAGCGGCGCTCGTACTCGATCTGCTCCCCGGCGGGCGCCCGCCCGCGCATCGGAGTGCGCGTCGTACCCGGTGGGCTGTTCTCCTCTTGGCTGGTGCACGAGGTGAGGCCGGGCGACACCGTCGAGGTGATGGCCCCGACCGGCGCCTTCACCCCCGACCTGGCGGTGCCCGGACACCACGTGCTCATCGCGGCCGGCTCGGGCATCACCCCGATGCTCTCCATCGCCGAGTCCGTCCTCGCCGCCGACGACCGGTCCCGCGTCACCCTCTTCTACGGCAACCGGCGCACCGACTCGGTGATGTTCGCCGACGAACTGGCCGACCTGAAGGACCTCTATCCGGCCCGGTTCCAGCTCGCGCACGTTCTGTCCCGGGAGCCGCGGGAGGCCGAACTGCTGACCGGCCGCCTCGACGCCGGCCGGCTGTCCGCGCTCATCGACGGCCTGGTGGACGTCTCCGAGGCGGATCACTGGTGGCTGTGTGGCCCCCACGGCATGGTCCTTGACGCGCAGAAGGTCCTTGCCGGTCTGGGGGTGCCGCACGACCGCGTCCATCAGGAACTCTTCTTCGCGGGCGAGGAGCCCGCCGCCGTACGCCATGAGGAACCACGCGCCGACGGTCCGGTCAGCGAGGTCACCGTCGTCCTGGACGGCCGCTCCACCACCTCCGCGCTCCCTCGCGGGGCCACCCTCCTCGACTCCGCCTCCCGGGTGCGTCCCGACCTGCCGTTCGCCTGCAAGGGCGGTGTCTGCGGCACCTGCCGGGCCCGGGTCACCGAGGGCGAGGCGGACATGCGCCGCAACTACGCGCTGGAGAGCGCCGAGGTCGACGCGGGCTATGTGCTGACCTGCCAGACCTATCCCGTCTCCGACAGCCTGACGGTCGACTTCGACAGCTGAGGAGCCGACAGCGCAGCCCCTCTCACGACGCCATCCAGGGCGTGGGCGGCGTGGGCGCCTTCCGCCAGGTCCGGCCGCCCCGTCCGGTCGGCCCGCCGCACCTCGCGCAACACGTGGTGCGCGCTCGGCCAACCCGGCGGGGCTGCTCAGGCTGCCGGCGCTCGTGCCGGCGCTCGTGTGGTGGAGGGAGCGCCGGCGGAGCAAGAGAGGAGAGTGTCCGGCTCGCCGGGCCGGCGGCGCGATCAGACTTCGCCGCGCCAGGCGCCGGTCTCGGTGCCGCCGCGGGACTCGATGAATCCCTTGAACCGCCTCAGATCGCCGGCGACCTGACGCTTGACGAAGCCCAGCTTGTCCCCGACGGTCTCGGCCAGCCCCTCGGGGGCGTAGTCGAGCTGCAGCATGACCTTGGTGGTCCGGTCGTCGATGTAGTGGAACGTGACGACGCCTGCCTGCCTGGCCTCGCCCGCGACCGTGGTCCAGGCGACCCGCTCGTCGGGGATCTGCTCGGTGATCTCCGCGTCGAACTCGCGCTCCACTCCGTCGATCTTCGTCGTCCAGTGCGTGAGGGTGTCGGTGCGCTGCTCGACGCGTTCGACGCCGTCCATGAACTGGGGGAAGTCCTCGAACTGCGTCCACTGGTTGTAGACGGCGCGGACGGGGACGCTGACCTCGATGGACTCTTCGACCTGCGACATACGCCTTCCTCGGTCTCGGTGGTGTGACGGGGACCGGGTTCCAGGCGAGGCCGTGTTCATGCCGGATGACTGCTCCGATTCGGAGAGCCGGAAGAAGTCGGCCGGGACGGAGCCGAGCCGTGCGCTCCGTCAGCGAGTTGCGGCCGTGCCGCGGTGGTGAGGGCCGGCAGCCCGGCCGGCGGGGCGGGCGTCGCTCGGGCCCGTGATGCGCGGGAAGGAGCGGGCGGCCAGCAGAAAGGCGAGTGTGGTCAGCACGAACGGCCATGTGAACGGGAGGCCGCCGGACGGTGCGAGCAGATGGCCGATGGCGGGGGTGAGGGCGGTCGCGGTCGCTGCGCCGAGCACCGCGTACAGCAGCGTCGTCCGGGTCGCGGCCAGGAACACCCCGCAGAGCGCCAGGGCGACGAGGACGGCGTTGTAGCCCATCGTGCCGTCGGCGATCCGGGCGGCCGGCGCTCCGAGGGCCCAGGCGGTGACGATGCCGGTCGCGCTGCCGCAACAGGCCACCCAGCCAGCCACCCGGCTCGCCAGGAAGAGGCCCGTGAGCAGTAGAGCTCCCGCAGACCACTGCTCCAGGAAGAAGATCTGGGAGAGGTTGCGGAAGAAGGCTCCGGCCACGTCGTCGGGCCGCAGGACGTCGACCCGGGAGGCGGCGCGAGGCAGCGCCGCCAGGCTCGCGGCATGCGGCCCCATCCGCCCGAAGGCCGGTGCGGCCAGGCTTGTCGCACCGGCCAGCAGGCAGTAGGGCAGGGTCAGCGTCGGCAGATCCCAGACGCGCAACAGCCGGGCGACGGCCGCCGTGACGACCGTCACGACGAGGCAGGCAGCGAAGGCGAACACCACCGTGGCCGGCCTGCCGGCATCGAGGAGCACGGCGCAACAGAGGGCGGTCAGACAGGAGTTGAAACCCTCGAGTCCCGCACCCACCCGGTCACGGGTCACGCCCAGCAGGCACGCGGCGGCGGTGCCCAGGGCGGCGCCGCCCAGTCCGTAGAGACCGTACCGCCACCCGGCCGTCCACAGCGCGACGCCGAAGACAGCGCCCGCCCAGGCGTTGTCGAGGAACACGACCTGCGCGAGGCCGCGCAGCACGGGGCCCCCGAACCGCACACCCCGTCTTGGAAGCCGACGGCGACGAACCGACGCTGGCTCGCCCCACACCTGCCCGGACGCGTCTCCACGACCGAACCCCCTCAGCCGCACGCGACGCCGCATAACCGCCCCCGCTCGAATTTCACGTAGCGGTATTATATTTCCACAATGCGGGAGCATGTCGAGTCAACGCAGTCCGCCCGCATACCGACCCGGCCGATGGCCGCCCGTGAGCACAGCGAGGCTCGGCGCGATACCGCGTCATCAGCACTGCGGGCGCCATTCGAACAGCAGGATGGTCGCGTCGTCCCGCAGTTCGTTTCGCTGGTGTTCGAGGATGGCGTGGATGAGCAGCCGCAGCACCTCGGCCGGGCGCTGGCCGGCGGCGGAGGACCGGATGATGAAGTCGGTGAACCGGTCCAGGCCGAACTCCGCGCCGTCCGCGTCGCGCGCCTCCACGACGCCGTCGGTGTAGAGCAGGACACAGTCTCCCGGCTCCAGTGTCGTCTCGTGGACCTGCCGGGTTGCCGGGGCCAGCGGGCCCGCCAGGCCGATCGGCGGCTGCGGAGGACTGTCCAGCACCCCGGCGAGCACCCGCTCGGCACGGATCAGCAGCGGTGGGGGATGGCCGCAATTGACCCAGCGCAGCACCCCGGTCTCGGCATCGAGCCGACACAGCACGCCGGTGCAGAACTGGTCGGGAAGCCACTGGGCGAGCGCCTGGTCGACGGAGCCGACGATGTCGGCCAGGCGACCACCGCCGCGGCGGGCGTTGCGCGCCGCCGCCATGGCGACCGACGTGGTCAGGCCGGCGGTCAGATCGTGCCCCATGGCGTCGAGGATCATGGTGTGCAGCATGTTCTTGACCACTGAGTGGTCGAAGGCGTCGCCGGCGATGTCATAGGCCGGTTCCAGGACGGCCGTGGAGACGCACCTGCTGCTGCCGATGGTGCGGGGCGGCAGGAAGGCCCGCAGCATCTCGGCGGGCAGAGCCATCATCGCGGTGCGGGTGCGGGCGGCGAGCCAGTCGCTGTAGGCGCGCTTGGAGGTGATCAGCATGGCGAACAGATGGGCCAGCATCCGGCTGCGGTGCATCCGCACCCCGTCGGCCGAGGCGGTCCGCACCGCCAGCACGCCCAGCCGCTCCGCACCGTCGACCAGAGGCATCCAGACGATCAGGCCGTCGTCGTCGGCCGCGTCCACCCGCGGGGAGACCGTGCGATACGCGCTGCCGGCCGACGAACGGTCCACTGGCAGGGGATCCAAGGCCTCGTCGAGCGGGATGAGCAGCCGTTGCTGCAGGTCGACGAGGTAGATCAGCGCGGTGTTCAGGCCCAGGGCCGAGGCGCACCGGTTCGCCAGGGCAGGCAAGTCGACCGGCAGTGCCGTCTGCGCCTCGGTGATCAGCTCGACCAGCAGACTCTCGTCGACGGCGGTGTCGGGACCGGAGGACGCGTACGGCGAATCCGGCAACGGGATCACCCCTTCCGTCGCCAGTCTCACACCGTTCTCGCCTCCTCTCACGTCAGGCCCGGCCCTCGGCGAGGGCGAAAGCGGCGGCCACGGCGGTCGTCCGGCCTTCCTGCGATGGCGTGCCTGCGGCGGTGTCCGCCCGGCTGCCGAGCACGGGCCTGGCCGGTCGGGCCTGGCCGGTCGGGCCTGGCCGGTCGGGCCTGGCTGGGCGGCCGTCGTCAGCCCGAGGCGGCTTCCGTCCCGGCCGAGGCGCCCCCTGTCCGAGGCCTGCCCGCGCCCGCATCTCCCGGCCGCCGGGCGTGGACATCTGCACAGTGCCCGTAGCCCCGCTCGCGGCGGTCACCGTGTGCCGCGGTGAGACAGCAGAGGACCTCCGGGCCGCGGGCCGAGCGGCATCGGCCCGGCGCGGTGCAGGGGTGGCGGTCGGGTCAGCCGCATCCGACCTTGCGCATGCGGCTTTGCCGCCGGATCATTCCGCAACTTGGTACGGACCATGTTTCATTGACGTGGACATGGTCCATGCTTCTGGTCGGAGTGCACAGGTAACGCCCCACACAACGATCGTGCACGAGGAAGGTCTTCGCATGCCCCGTTCCGGTACGGCCGGCCTTCGGCTGCCCATCCTGCTGAGACTGCTCGCCCTGCTCGCCCTGGTTCTCGGCGTCCAGGCCGGGCCGACGCTCGCCGCTCACGCGGCCACCCCCTTCAAAGTGCTCGCCTTCTACGACGGCACCTACGACGCGGCGCACATCAGCTTCGATCACGAGGCCAACTCCTGGTTCCCCGGGGCCGGTGCGCAGAACGGGTTCACCTACACCGCCACCACGGACTGGAGTCAGCTCAACACCGCGAACCTCGCCCAATACCAGGTGGTGATGTTCCTCGACGACTACCCCCACAGCGCAGCGCAGCAGTCCGCCTTCCAGGCGTACATGGCGGGCGGCGGTGGCTTCATCGGTTTCCACGTCTCCGCGTACAACGCCGACTCGACCGACTGGCCCTGGTACCACAACACGTTCTTGGGCACGGGCACGTTCAAGAGCAATTCCTGGGGGCCGACCTCGGAAACGCTGAAGATCGAGGACCGCGGCCACGCGGCGACCGCCGGCCTGCCGGCCACCATCACCAGCTCGGTGAGCGAATGGTACGGCTGGCAGTACGACCTGCGGCAGAACCCGGACATCGACATCCTGGCGTCGATGGACCCGTCCACCTTCCCGGTCGGCACCGACCCCAACCAGACCTGGTACAGCGGCTACTTCCCGATCGTGTGGTCCAACCGCAACTACAGGATGGTCTACAACAACTTCGGCCACAACGCGATGGACTACTCGACCAACACCGCGTTGTCGTCCACGTTCGCCAGCGCGCAGCAGAACCAGTTGCTGCTGCAGGAGATCAAGTGGGCTGCAGGGCAGGCGGGCCCGGTCACCCCGCCGTCGGCGGCCACCGGCCCGATCCACGGCTACGGCGGCAAGTGCGTCGACGTCGCCGGCGCCGACGCCACCAACGGCACCGCCGTGCAGCTCTACGACTGCAACGGCACAAGCGCCCAGAACTGGACGGTGGGCAGCACCGGCACGCTCACAGCCCTGGGGAAATGCATGGACGTGACCGCTGCCGGAACCGCCGATGGGACCAAGGTGCAGCTCTACGACTGCAACGGCACCGGCTCGCAGGTCTGGCAGCCCGGTGCGAACGGCTCCCTTGTCAATCCGCAGTCGGGCAAGTGCCTCGACGCCACCGGCCCCAGCTCGGCCAACGGAACCCGGCTGCAGATATGGTCGTGCTCCGGAGCCCCCAACCAGAGTTGGTCCTTGCCCTCCTGACGACGCGTCACATCACTTCGCCCCCCGTCACCGCTGGTGCACGACCAGCGGTGACGTGCGTACGCTGCGGAACACTTCCACGCAACCGTGACCGAAGCCGTCCACGAGCGTGTGGAGGAGGGGGTCACACGGACGCCTCGGCACACGGTGAGGGGGGTCGCGTCTCGCCGTCGACGGGGATGCCCAGCCGGCCGGCCACGGTCGTGAGGGCCGATCCCAGGGGGAGCGTGACCCGGGTTACGGCGTGCCGGTCGCCGCGCGTCTGGTCGCGGTTGATGATCAGTACCGGCTTTTCCGCCTTGGCCGCTTGGCGGACGAACCGGAGCCCGGACATCACCGTCAGCGACGAACCCAGGACCAGCAGTGAGGCTGCTTCGCCGACCAGTTCGCGGCAGTGTTCGACCCGCTGCTGCGGAACGGTTTCGCCGAAGAACACCACGTCCGGTTTGAGGATGCCGCCGCAGACCGTGCAGGGCAGCACACGGAAGTCCCCGACCTGTTCGTCGGTGAGGTCGGCGTCACCGTCCGGGTTGATTCCGGCGGCCACCGGCGCGAATCCCGGATTGGCCTCCTCCAGCCGCCGGGCGAGTGCACGGCGCGGGCTGTAGGCGCCGCAGGAGAGGCAGACGACCCGGTCGAGGCTTCCATGGAGCTCCACGACACCCTCACTCCCCGCGGCCTGGTGCAGGCCGTCGACGTTCTGGGTGATCACACCCGAGAGCAGGCCGTGCCGCCCGAACGCGGCCACGGCCCGGTGCCCGGCGTTGGGGCGGGCGCGGCCGAAAGCGCGCCAACCAAGGTGGCTGCGCGCCCAGTACCGGCGCCGGGCCTGCGCGCTTGCGGTGAAGTCCTGGTAGGTCATCGGGGTGTGCCGGCTGAGGCTCCCGCCCTCGCCCCGGTAGTCGGGGATCCCCGACTCCGTGGAGAGGCCCGCTCCGCTGAGCACCAGCACGCCGCCGGTGCTCAGCGCCTCGGCGACCGGCTCCAGATCCGTGGTGCCCGGCGGCAGGTCATCGGCAGGTGTCCAGCTCAGAGTGGGGCGCATCCGCATGCCGCCAGGGTACGGAAGAGGCTGCCGTCCGTCGTTCGCGCGGATCGGCAGGGCGCCGCGCACCGCGCTGATGCGGCTGGACGGCCCGCCGGGGCCCCGAAGATGTGCCGGCCAGAACCGGTCAGTTTTCGAGAAGCGCCGGTCACCCGGTGGTCCCTACCGTCATAGGCATGAACTCCATCGATGCCGTCATCCTGGAGGTGGCCGACCTCACGGCTGCCACCCGTTTCTACTCGACCGTCTTCGGGCCGGACTCCTCGCACGTGCGTCTACGCGCATCCGGGGAGCCTACGACCGGCTTCCGCGGGTTCACGCTGTCGCTGGTGGCGTCCCAGCCGGGCAACGTCGACGCCCTCCTCGACAGTGCCGTCGACGCCGGCGCCACCATCCTCAAGTCCCCCTCGAAGTCGCTGTGGGGCTACGGCGGGGTCGTCCAGGCTCCGGACGGCACGATTGTGAAGATCGCGACGTCGGCGAAGAAGGACACCGGCCCGGTCAGCCGGGCCTTCGACGAGCTGGTGCTGCTGCTGGGCGTCGAGGACGTGAAGGCCAGCAAGCAGTTCTACGCCGATCGGGGCCTGAGAGTGGGTAAGAGCTTCGGCGGCAAGTACGTCGAGTTCGCCACGGACGCGGGGCACGTCAAGCTCGCTCTCTACAAGCGCCGCGCTCTCGCCAAGGACGCGGGTGTCCCCGCCGACGGCACCGGATCGCACCGGCTCGTGCTCTCCGGCACTGCCGGCCCGTGCAGCGATCCGGACGATTTCGTCTGGGAGGCCGCTGTCCCGCTGACCGCCACGGCCTGAACGGATCGGCCGGCAAAGTCGCGCGGCCGGAGTGCACGGGGGTGCGCACGCCGTCAGGACGTGAGCGGCGACGCGGTGTGGTGTTCCCGGAGCCGGTGTGGCTGCGGTGGGGCGGCGATTGGGTCACGTGTCGGACGCGGACGGCGGTCGGTCCAGGCCCGGCGCGAGGCTGACCGGAACTCGCCCACAGGAGCGTGAGGCCGTCGGCCGGGTCCGCGCCGAGGCGGAGAGCACCGGGCTGGGCGCCGGTGAGGGGCGTCAGGGCCTCGGCGTCGCCCCCGCACTCGCGCCGGCCTTACGCTCCATGATCCGGGAGTGGCAGGAAACCCCGGTCCCGTTCCGGCGGGTGAGGGCGCCGCCCTCGCGCAGGCCGTCGTAGAGGAGATGGTCGGCGGCAGGAGCCTGCGTCTGGGGCGACGAGGGCGCCGTCGCCGCGGGCCCGCAGGCCCAGCACCGGCCGTGGTGTCCGCGGTCGGCGTGGTGCCGCTTCGGCGAACAGCGCCCCCACCAGGCCTCCTCTCGGCGGAGTGCGAAGCACCTCTGATGACATGCGAGTCCACGATCCGGTCCCCCCAGACGCCAGGATGTGTGAGCAAGCGTGGTTCTTGTATGACCGAGGTGGCATGTCGGCGCCACGGTGACCGGAGCCGTGGCAGGCCGGAGCGACCACCGCCGGGATCCATCTATGCTGACACGCAGTGGTTCGGGGGAAAGGACAGCTGGTGGACGCGTTCTGGTGGGTATTCATCGTCTTCGGCACAGGGGGCTTCGGGTGGGCGGCTGACAACGTCCGCACCGCGCTGCGCAATCGGCACGAGCGCAAGCTGGAGTTGCTGGAAGCCGCGAAACAGGAACGTTTGGCCGTCGAAGCAGCGAACAAGGCTCCTGAGCCAGTGTGCGGATGCACACACCATCTCGCCAAGCACGACAAGCAGGGCCGGTGCCACGAACGCGTCGAGGTGCCGACGGCCTGGGACGAGAACAAGAAGCCGCTGCGGTACGAGCCCGGCCAGTGCAACTGTCAGCAGTACGTGGGACCACAGCCGCTGTCACACGTCTTCGCGGAGGAACTGACGGACCGCGCCTGAGGCTCCCGCGCAGGAGATGTACTTCCTGGGCGGCTGCGAGTTCCGCTTGCGCCATCCGGCTCATCGTCAGGTCGGGGAAGGCGGTGAAACAGGCAGAGGTTCCCGTCGTCGCGGTGTGCTCCTCGGGCGGTGGACCGGCCGGTTGACGTCGCCATCTGCCCGGGAACGGCCATCCCGCCACATGGCGTCGCCACCACGGCCGGAGAGACCACCGCACAAGTCGAACCGGAAGCGACGTCCGGCAGCGGAAGCCCAGCGCGTCGGGCGGCCCTCGGCAGCCGCGCAGCCGACGCCCGAGCGCGCGCCTCTGTGGGCCGTCGGGGGCAAAGCGGTCCGCGCCCGCTTGTGTCTGCCGCCGGGCCACCCCACCCCCCTTGAACAATGGCCCTGGTCTGCAGGCAGGCACAGATTCGTACGGCGCAGAGGGGACCGACCAATGGGCACAGCAGGGCGTCTCGACCGTAGAGCCGTGCTTTTCGGCTCACTCGCGGGTGCCACGGTCGCCCTTGCCGGGTGTGCGTCGACGAGCGCCGCCACGTCCGCGAACAGTGCCTCGCCCAGCGTGACCCCCACCACGCCCGCCACCGCGTTCGCCAGACTGATGGAAGGCAACGGACGCTGGGTCAGCGGGAAGCTTCAGCACCCGGACCGGGATCCGGACCGGCGTCAGCTCGTGACCCAGCATCAGGAGCCCTTCGGAGCGGTTCTGTCGTGCATCGATTCCCGAGTGCCGCCCGAACTCCTCTTCGACACCGGACTCGGTGACCTCTACGTGATGCGCACGGGCGCGCAGACGGTCGATCCGGTGGTCACCGGGTCGGTCGAGTACGGTCCCATGACGAGTGGCACCCCGCTCATCGTCGTCCTCGGCCATCAACGCTGCGGCGCCGTCAAAGCCGCGTACCAGTCCCTGCGTGACGGCAAACCCCTGCCCGGCAATCTGCAGGCGATCGTCACATCCCTGCGGCCGGCGTACGAGCAGGCGGTGAGGGAAGGCGGCGCCGACCCGGTCGAGGCGATGGCCCGAGCCCAGGCAAAGTTGACCGCCACCGCACTGCGCTCCAACGCGGACCTCGCTCCACTGGTGCGCAAGGACTCCCTGGCGGTGGTCGGCGCGTACTACTCACTCGACACCGGCAAGGTGGAAGTCCTGGTCGGCGCGCCCTTCTGATCCGGTCGGAACGACGGACGGGTGGCCTGTCGTCTCGGGCCGCAACGCTTTCCCGCGACCGCGCGGTTCGCCGGGGTGAGGACTTTCCGGCACCGCGGCCCGGGCCGGGCAGGCCGGCAGCGCCGCGGCCGTGCTCGCGCGGGAGCCGCCTCCCGCCGTCCGGGACCAGCGCACGGAAGCAGCGGTCGTCCTCGATGCTCCCCGTGGCGAACCACCCGGGCACCCGGTACACCGCCATGACCCTGGTGTCGAATACGAGTGGCGTGCCAGGGGTCACCGGTTCGAGCACCTGCAGTCCCTGCGCCGGCACGCCGTCGCCGTGACCGAACCGGGCGGTCTGAGCGTTGCGCGCGGCCCTCCGAAGGTCCGGCTCGGTCAGCTGTGCGTGCTGCCGCTGGGCGTCGAGTCGCCGTGTGCAGAAGGCGGTCATGGCCGTGATCCGCCGGTCCTGGACGCCCGCATCGCACTGAAAGACAAGATCGGTTGGGCGCGCCACCCCGGCTCCTTGTCAGCTCAGGTTCGTGTCCGAAGGGAGACCGGACGGAGACGCGGAGACCGACGGTGCCCCCCGGCCGCGACACCGAGGCAAGAAATCCCCGGATGCCTGTCACATCTCGGTCAGTCGGTCCGTCAGCGCGGTGAAGTCATCGATCAGGCTGATGCGAAGGAGTGCAGTCGTGACGAACACCTCGATCTCCCGGATGCCGAACCCGGCGGAGTTCGTACCCGAGTTGAACGATGTCAGCGCCGCTCTGTTCAGGGCCACGGGCAACCGGTCGGTGCCGCGTACGACGATGAGTCTCGTCCACCTGCGTGCCGGGCAGATCGTCGGCAACACGTACCTGACGATCCTGAACACCGGCTTTTTGCGGAAGGCCGGGGAGTCCGAGGAGCGCATCACCGCCGTCTCCTCCTGGCAGGACGCCCCCTGCTTCAGCGACGCCGAACGTGCCGCCCTCGCCCTCCTGGAGGCCGCCCTCCAGCCCGCTCCGCACGGCAAGGAACGCGTTTCCGACGAACTGTACGCAGAGGTCGCCAAGCACTACGACCAAAAGGCACTGGCCACTCTCACCATCGCGATCGGCCAGATCGGCTTCTTCGTCGCCCTGGCCGTCATCGGCAAGCCGCAGCCGGTCGGCTCCCTCGCTGAGCAGCAGTGGGACTGACCTGATTCGTCGGCGGTGCAGGTGCTGCAACACCTCACCGAGTACCGTCGGGGCACTCTGCCCGGCGCACCGCGATCAGCGGTCGACGCCGGGCATGACCGGCCGGGAAGTCCCAGTCCCGCCTGCGGATGCGGCCGGCGGCCGCGCCCGTCAGCCGAGGCGACCCGCCACATGGTCCGCCGTGCGTTCGTCGGCCGGGGGGTTGAACACCTGGTCCGTGGTGCCGAGTTCGACGATTTCGCCGGGGAGCGCGCCGCCGGGCTGGCGGAGCCGGTCGAGGACCTCCTTCCACAGGCCCGCCCGGGTCAGGGACCCCTCGACGAGTTCGTCCTTCTCGCGCCGGGTGGTGCGGATGACGGTCGGTTTCAGATGGTCGACCGGTCTGTAGCGGCAGCCGGCACTGCGACGTCGGCCTTGCCTGCCGGCTGCGGTCGCTGCGGACGAGGAACTCGCCGGGTGTCGTTGCCCGTCGCTTTCGCGATGCCTGAGGTGGTGCCGATGGGCGAGCCGTCCTCGTGCTCGTCGGGAACTCGAGAGTCCCTGGACGGTGCCGGTGTGGTGGAGCGATCGCCCGTTCGGCGCCTCACTGGTGACCGCTGGCCCACGCGTTGACCCTGTCACCGGGGAGGGCCGGAGGCCGCAGCACCGTTCGTGCGCCGGCCCGGCGGCCGCCCGCCCATGACGCCCGGTGTGACGGGGGAGCGTGGCGCTGATGTGCGTTGTTGCCGGTCCTGCCCGCTCGTGGTGGTGGTGTGGACGGGGTCGCGTGCCGCGGGGAACGTAACTCGCCCCGGCCCGCCGCGGGTTCGGCGAAGGGACCGGCTGCTTGGCCCCGGCCGCAGGGGTCCGCGTGAAGTCCGGTCCGGGTCGGCAGCGGACGCGGCAGGGGCCCGGGGAAGCGTCGGCCGACCGCGGTGGTGCCGGGGGCCGAATCGCCGACTGTGAACTTCGCGTTCAGAAAGTGCTGTTGGCCTCGTTGACATCCCGTGAGCACACGCGTTTCACTCGACACTCGTGTATGGCAACGTTGTCAGGCTGTTCGAGGCGGCTTGACAACGTTGCCTGTCACTGACGTCCGCGTCCTCGGCACGTCAGCACTGTGCGAAGCACGAACCGCTGCGGAGGCAACCGATGGTCCGACCCCGACGTTCAGCTGCGCCACGTAACCGTAGAAGACTCCGCCAACGCCTGGCCGTGATCTGTGTCCTGGGCCTCGCGGCACTCCCGCTCCCGGCGATCGGGGAGGCCTACGCTGCGAGCGCCGCGGCACCGGCGTTGGTGAATGACCCCGCGTCTGTCGTCAATCCCCTGATCGGCACGTCCGGAGAGGTGGACACCTTCCCCGGCCCCGACATGCCGGCCGGCATGGTGCAGTGGGGTCCCGACACGACGCCCGACCGCCCATCCGGTGGCGGCTACGAGTACGACGACAACAAGATCTCCGGCTTCAGCCTCACCCACGTCTCCGGACCCGGCTGCGGCGTCGCGGGCGACCTGCCCGTACTCCCGGTGACCGGCACGCTGTCGGGCGACCTCGGCAACGCGTCCGTCGGCTTCAGCCACGACGACGAGCAGACCGGCATCGGGTACTACGAAGTCACCGACGCGGGAGGGGTCAAGACCCAGCTGACCGACACCACCCGGGCGGGTCTGGGCGCCTTCACCTTCCCCGCGGGCCGGCAGGCCAACCTGCTGTTCAAGCTCAGCGGCAGCGCCACACAGGTGGACGGCACCCGCGTCCAGGTGGTGAACAAGAAGGAGATCAGCGGCTCGATCGACAGTGGTCACTTCTGCGGCGCGAACAACCGCTACACCCTGCACTTCGACATCAAGTTCGACCAGCCGTTCACCGCCAGCGGCACCTGGGTCGGCAGCAGCATCAACCCCAGTGCGACGTCGCTGAAGGCGGGCCCGGTCCGGCAGAACCCGCAGTCACACCCGTCGAAGCCGCTGAAGGAAAAGCACTTCACCGTTCCCGCGGCCCCGTCCCCGACCGTGCACGGGAGCGCCGGCACGTCCTCCGGCGCGCCGTCCCCGTCCGCGAGCACCGGCGCGGCGCCCCGGACGTCAGCCGGGGGCACGACCGCCGCGAGCACGTCCGCCGAGCCCCCCACGACGGGCGCGAACGGCATGTACCTGACGTTCGACACCTCCTCCGACCCGACGGTGAAGGCAAAGGTCGGCATCTCCTACACCAGTGACGCCAACGCGGCGGACAACCTGGCCACCGAGATCAAGAACTGGAACTTCGACGCCGTCCAGCAGGCGAACCACGACGCCTGGAACACGGTACTGAACAAGATCCAGATCGGCGGCGGCTCCTCGGACCAGCAGACGCAGTTCTACACCGCGCTCTACCACGCCCTGCTGCACCCGAACGTGTTCTCGGACGACAACGGCCAGTACATGGGCATGGACAACCAGATCCACAAGCTGGCCAAGGGCCAGCAGGCCCAGTACGCCAACTACTCGGGCTGGGACACCTACCGCTCCCAGACCCAGCTGATGGCGATGGCTGAGCCCAAGGTCACCAGCGACGTCGTCACCTCGATGCTCAACGGCTACGACCAGACGGGCCTGCTGCCCAAGTGGGCCTCCAACAACGGCGAGAGCTACGTCATGGTCGGTGATCCGGCCGCCGGCATCATCGCCGACGCGTACGCCTTCGGCGCCCGCGGCTTCGACACGGACAAGGCGCTCGCCGCCCTGCAGCACGAGGCCACCGTCGCGAACAACGACCGCCCGGGTGAGTCGGTACGGGACACCAAGGGTTACCTCCCGCTGGACGAGAACGACTACGGCTGCTGCAACTTCTACGGCCCGGTCTCCACTCAACTGGAGTACGACTCCGCCGACTACGCCCTCGCCGCCTTCGCGAAGTCGCTTGGCAAGACGGACGTCTACACGAAGTTCGCCACTCGCGCCCAGGACTGGATGAACGTCTTCAACCCGCAGACCGGCTACATGCAGGCGAAGAACAAGGACGGCCAGTTCGCGGGCGGCTTCACCCCGGGCACCTCCAACGGCTTCGTGGAGGGCACCTCCGCCCAGTACACGCCGATGGTCCCGTTCAACCTGCGGCAGCTCATCCAGGCACGCGGCGGTGACAAGGCGTACTCGTCCTACCTGGACAGCCTGCTGGACGACATCACCGATCCCGGCAACACCGACGCCAACCTGAGCAACGAGCCCAGCGTGGAGATCCCCTGGGAGTACGACTACACGGGCCAGCCGTGGAAGACCCAGGAGGCCGTCCGCGAGGCCCAGCAGAAGCTGTACTTCAACGCTCCGGTCGGCTCGTTCGGCAACGACGACCTCGGCGCGATGAGCTCCTGGTACGTCTGGTCGGAGCTGGGGATGTACCCCGAGACCCCGGGCACGGACACCCTCGCGCTGGGCAGCCCGGCGTTCCCGGTGGCCAAGGTGACCTTCGCGGGCGGCAGGACGGTGCAGATCAACGCGCCGCAGGCGGCACCCGACGCCCCGTACGTGCAGTCCCTCGACGTCAAGGGCAAGGAGTGGAAGACCTCCTGGCTGACGTACCAGCAGTTCAAGGGCGCGGGCACGGTCGACTTCACGCTCGGCACCCAGCCCGACAAGACCTGGGCGTCCGACCCGTCGGCGGTGCCGCCGTCGGACACCACGGGCGGCGAGCGCGTCCTGGCCGCGACCGGCCCGTCCAGCGACGGACTGGTGCTCCAGCCGGGCGCGTCCGGTGACGCCACGCTCGACCTCACCAACCTCGGCAGCAAGGACGCCACCGTCGACTGGAAGGCGACGGCGCCCTCCGGCGTCACGCTCGACACCTCCTCCGGCTCGGTGACCGTTCCCGCCTCGGGCAGTGCCGAGGCGAAGGTCCACGTGACAGCGGGCACCAGCGAAGGAACGTTCCCGGTCACCTTCGCGCTGTCCGACCACGGCACCGGGGCGGCACTGAGCGGTGCGGCCCTCCGCGTGGCCGTGGCCAAGGCCGGCGAGCTGTGGCCGTACGACACCAACGAGGGCATCTACCCCGACGGCACGAGCTTCTCGGGCGGCTTCGACGGCGGCGGGTGGGCGTTCTCGCAGAACGCGCTGTCGGCGGCCGGCGTCACCAGCGGCTCCGCCGTCACGGTCGACGGCATCTCCTACATCTGGCCGACGGTGAAGTCCGGTCAGCTGGACAACCTGGAGATGGCCGGCCAGACCATCCCGATGCCGGCCGGTACGTCGGGTGCGTCGCTGGGCCTGCTGGGCACGGCGACCAACGCACCGACCGACGGCAGCGGGGTCTCGGGCACCGTCACCGTCACCTACACCGACGGCACCACCTCGAAGGCGACGGTCGGCTTCTCGGACTGGACCCTGAACGCCGGTTCGAGCAAGCCGGTCGCGGGTGACACCACGGCCGTCACGACGGGCTACCGCAACACCGGCAGCGGCGGCCGGGACGGCGTGAAGACCTACGTCTTCGCCACGAAGGTTCCGCTCGACGCGTCCAAGCAGGTGGCATCGATCACCCTGCCGGTGACGGGCTCGACAGGCTCGGACCACCTGTTCGCCTACGGCTTCGGCCAGTGAGACACGGCGGACACTGACGACGGCGGGCCGGTTCCCGTGGCGTGAGCCGCGGGGGCCGGCCCGCCCGCGTGCGGCCCGGCCACGGCGCCGTCGGCCTGATCGGCCGCCTCCGGCGGGCTCCGCGGCCGTGCCAGGGCCTCCCTCGCGGCCACGGCCTCCGCCGGATGCGCGCGGTGGCGGGGTCGGGTGGGGCCGGGGGAGCTAGGGTTCCGGCTCCGGCTGCCCCACGTCACGGCGTGGCTCATGAAGGTGGGTGTGCGGGGGTGCCAGCCGTTCACGGGCAGATGAGTGACGCCGCCGGTACGCGTTCGGTACGCGAAACGTGCGCTTCACGCTAGGGTTGCGGGGCAGGAGGTGCTGGATGTCCGAGCTGTTCGACGCGGTCGACGCGCTGGTCGCGTCCCGTTCCCCGCTGCCGCCGCCTGCGGAGCGCAAGCGGCTGCGTCAGGCGCACGGGCTGACGCTGGATGAGGTGGCATCCGCGCTGGCGGTGCGGCGGGCGACGGTCAGCGGCTGGGAAGCCGGTAAGACCGAGCCGCGGCCACCGGAGCGTGAGGCGTACGCCCGCATGCTGAGGCAGCTCGCCCGGTTCTACCCCGCCGACGCCGCGGAGCCCCTTGAGGAGACGGAAATCGCGGAGACGGTAGCCGCCCCTGCCGGAGCTGATGCGTCGGTGACCGAGGAGCCGGAAGCCCGCACGGGATCCGCAGGCCGGGCCCCGCAGGCTGCTTCCGGCAGCATCGCGGCCCGCCCCACCGGCCGTGTCGCCGAGTCGCGCCCGAGGGCCACGAGCGGGCTGCCGTCGTCCGCGTCGCGCCGCCCGGATGCGGCGAAGGCGGACGCGGCGCATCCCCCCGTGGCCGGCGCCGACATGTCGGGCGACGGGCGGTTCGCGAACGGTCCGCTGCTCGTCATCGACGCCGATGCCGGCCGTCGGGTGACCGGCTATGGCATCGGCGGCCTGATCCTGGACGTGCCCGCCAAGTCCCTCCCGTCGCTGGTGGAGTGGACGCTGAACGAGGCGCGGCTCGGGGCCCCGGCGCTGCACGGCTCGGGGAAGGACGCCGACCCGCTGCTGGTGCTCACGCCGGCCGCGGTGGAGCGGTACGGACTCCCGGTGGCGCTGTCGCAGTCCGAGCGGCTCGCCGGGCGCCTCCCGGACGGCCACAAGGTCCTCAGACAGCTCGACCGGGCCGACTGGCAGCTGACCAAGCGCGGCTTCGGGCCGTGGGCGCGGATCTACCGTCCCGCCCAGGGTCGTCAGCGGCAGTGCGTGCAGCTGTGCATCCCTTCCTGGAACGCGCTCGACCCGCGCACCTGGGGCGATGCCGCGCAGCTCGAGCCGGCCGGACTAGCCCGGGTGCTGGGCACGTACGCGCGGCGGGTGCTGACGCCACGGGGCGGGGCGGCCGTCACCGGCCTGGAACTGATGACCGCCCTCAACCCGCCCACCCGGGCGAGCGAGCCGGACGGGACGGGCAAGCGGCACAAGGAGCACCGGCCCGGGTCGCTGGGGGAGCAGCCGATCGACTGTGCGCCGTGCGAGGCCCCGGACGGGCACCCGCTGCTCGCCGACCTGCCCCGCTTTCACCAGCGGGGACCCGCGGAAATGCTGTTCGAAGAGGCGTACGACTGGGCGCGTGAACTCACGGATGCCGAGTGCCTGCGGCGCTATGTGGTCGGCATCGACGTCAACCTCGCCTTCGGTGCGGCCGCCAACGGCGCGGTCGTCGGCTTGGCGGCGCCGCCCGTGCACGTCAGCAAGCCGGTCTTCGACGCGGCGCTGCCCGGAGCGTGGCTGGTCGACCTCTCCCATGTCGACCTCTCCCGTGTGGTGGTCGGCAAGCAATGGCGGCAACTGGAAGGCGAGTTGCTGCCCAGCCCGTTCACGCCCACGGGCGAGCGCCCGACGGGTCCGGCCTGGTACGCGACGCCGACGGTGGCGTACGCGGTGGAACTCGGCTACGACGTCGCCCCGTTGCGGGCCTGGGTGCGGGAGGAGAGGGGCAGGTTCCTGGACGGTTGGTACAAGCGGCTGAGGGACGCCTACGTGGAGACGATGGCGGACCTGGGCGTGGGCGAGAAGCTGACCCCGCAGGAGTTCCTGGCCGCCATGGCGGGTCACAAGCAGCGTGACCCGGAAATCGCGATCGTTCTGGATGCCATCAAGTCCACGGTGAAGGGCGGGATCGGCAAGCTCAGGGAACGGGCGCACGGCGGCGGCTGGAAGCCGGGGCAGGCTTGGCCGGCCCTCGCGCGGCCGACGTGGCGGCCGGACATCCGCGCCGCCGTCATCTCCCGGGCGCGCATCAACATGCACCGCAAGATGCTCAGCCTCGCTGCGGCCACGGGCCGGTATCCGGTGGCGGTGCTGTCGGACTGCGCCGTGTACGCCGCCGACGGCCCCACGCCGCTGGACGTCCTGCCGTACGACGCCGACGGGCGGACGGTGCCCGGCAGCTTCCGGCTCGGGGTGTCGCCGGGGATGGTCAAGCACGAGGGCACCCAGACCACGCTGTGGGCCGAGGAAGTCCGCGAGAAGCACGGCCGGTTCCTCAACCTCGCCCGGTACGTCAAGACGGGCGAGGTCACCGCCAAGGACGACGGAGAGTAGGGGAGCGAGCCGATGGACAGGGTCGGCGACGGCCTCGACGCCGCGCTGCAGAAGGCGTTCACGCGCCCGGTGCCCAAGGGCGCGGGCGCGCAGATGCGCTACCTGGTCAAGCGGCTCAAGGGCACCAGGCCGGTGGCCGAACTGCTCGGCATCACCCAGCGCACCGTCGAACGGTACGTGAAGGATCAGATCAAGAGGCCCCGGCCCGACCTTGCGCGGCGCATGGAGCGTGAGGTCGGGAAGCGGTGGCAGCCCCGGATCCGGGCCAGGGCCAAGCGGGCGGCGGCCACGACCGGCGGCATCGTCATCGACACCCGTGCCCGGTTCGGCTACACCGCCGCTCCGGGCACCACCGACGACGCCCGGTTGCGTCACCTCACCGTGGCTCTGCCCCCGCGGTACGCCGCCCGCCTCTTCGAGGTCAGGGACGCCGGCGGCAGCGAGCAGCAACTGCGGGAGATCGCCGCCGAAGGCCTGCAGGAGATCTACTTCAAGGACCGCGGCCGCCGCGCCGAGGGCCTGCTGGTGGAGTTCACCGACCTGGACCACCTCGAGTTCGATCTCTGATCCCGCTGGGCGGGCGCCGACGCCGGATCACCGGGTGCGGTGGGCGCGGTAGTCCAGCCCCGGACGGGTGCCGAGTGACGCCGTGTGCTGTTCGGCGACGGCGCCGGCGGCAGACGTGGGGAGATCGGCCTGGCGCGCGTGGTGATGACGCAGCATCTGCCTGGGCAGGGCAGATGCGGCCGTGGTCATGATTTCCCAGAACCGCGACCGACTGACGACGGCAGTGCCTCTTCCAGAGGCCTGTCGCGGCTGCGGGGGGCCGGCGCGCAGGCGACCACTCGATGTGCCGGTCCATCGGATCAGACACCGCCGAACAACGACCTCCGGTGCGTACCAGCGGGCCTGGACCGAAGTGAAGGACGCGTACGGGCCGAGCAGCACGGCCCCTGAGCAGGACACCTCGTCGAAGATGCCCGACACCTGGCACTGAACCTTGGACAGCACGGTGGCGTACGCCCGCGCTGGGGACCAGCAGACTGCATTGCGCCCCGCTTGCCGGCGATCGAGGAGGGGGACACCGCGGGGGGACAGCCGCGGTTCAGGAGGTGCCGGTGGCGCCTGTCTCGGGGGCCGCCCCGGGCCCTGTGGGCGCTTCGGACTTCGCGGCTCGGTCGGCTTCCCGGGTCACGCCGGAGTCCGGAACTCCCTCGGTTTCCGGGGCCGGGCCGGACTCCGGGCCCGGCAGATAGCTCGCCAGGCCGCGCAGGATGATCTCCAGGCCGATGTCGAACCTGTCGTCCGAGGAGTCGGTCACCATGAGCCCGGACAGGGCCCGCAGGTGGGGGAAGTCCTGCGCCGGCAGGGACGCGAAGTAGTTCTGCATCTCGTCGGCCATCTCGTGCCAGTCGGGACGGGCCGGCGAGGCGGTGCCACCGCTCTGCTGAGCGGCCCGGTCCCGCCAGATGCCCTCCTCCAGGACGAACCCGTCGATGTAGGTGGAGATGAGGTCACCGGCCTCCGCCGCGATACGGTCGGGTAGCCCGGCGGTACGGAAGATGGCGAGCAACGCCTCGACATGCGGCAGCAGTTCGGCGGTGAAGGGGACGTGCCCCATGGAGATCCTGGCCATGTCCCGGTGGGACAGCAGCCGCCGGCGCCCGGCACGGGCGAAGTCCCGCAGCTGTTCCTGCCAGTGCTCCGGGTCGGGTGCGGGTAGCGCGTAGCCGTCGAAGAGCCGCGTGTACATGAGCTCCAGGAGGTCGTCCTTGGAGCTGACGTGGGCGTAGAGGGCGGAGACCGCGACCCCCAGCTCGGCCGCCACCTGACGCATCGAAAGGCCGTCGAGCCCGTGCCGGTCCAGCACGGTGAGGGCGGCCTCGACGACCCGCTCACGCGACAGCGGCGCGCGTGGGGGCGCGGTGTGGGCGCGAGCGGGGCGCTCGCGCTCCCACGGGGACGGCGGAGGGGGTGCGGGGGTGCCGGCGGCCGCGTCGCTCATGCGGACCAGTCTAGGGACCCGGAGAACAGTGTTCTGCCCAGGGCTCGGGGTCCCGCGATTCAGACGCGATATATCTTGTCCAAGCCGAGCGAAGGCGCTATATCTTAATGAACGCCGTTCTCTTGGTGAGCACTGTTCTGCTACGGTGAACACCGTTCTCCCAAGTGTCCGGTCGCCTGTCTTTCTGGGCCGTACCAGCAAGCCGGGCAGTTTTCGTCAGCCGTCCCACCGCGCCCGCGGCTCACCCAACGCGAGGAGTTTCCGATGTCCACCACCGGTGTCGCGTCCGCCGAGACGCCCACCGACTCGCCAGCGCCCTACCGGTGGCGCTGGGCTGCACTTTTCGTGATCCTCACGGCCGAGGTGATGGATCTCCTCGACGCCGTCGTCACGAACATCGCCGGTCCCTCCATGCGGGCCGACCTCGGCGGCGGCGCCTCCACCCTCCAGTGGCTCGCCGCCGCGTACACGCTCTCGATGGCCGTCGGGCTGGTCACCGGCGGCCGGCTCGGGGACATCCATGGGCGCCGCCGGATGTTCCTGGTGGGAGCCGCCGGCTTCACCCTGGGCTCGCTGCTGTGCGCGCTCTCCGTGTCGCCCGAGATGCTGATCGCCGCACGCGTCGTCCAGGGCCTGTTCGGCGCGGTGATGCTGCCGCAGGGCCTCGGCATGATCAAGGAGATGTTCCCGCCGAAGGAGTCGCAGAAGGCCTTCGGCATGTTCGGCCCGATCATGGGGCTGTCCGCGGTGTGCGGTCCGATCCTGGCGGGCTGGCTCGTGGACGCCGACTACTTCGGCACCGGATGGCGGATGATCTTCCTGATCAACCTGCCGCTGGGTGCCGCGGCCTTCCTCGGGGCCCTGCGCTACCTGCCCAGGGGTCGGTCCGGCGAGAGGCCGCGCCTCGACATACCCGGCATGGTCCTGGTCTCGCTGGCCGCGCTGCTCATCATCTTCCCACTGGTCCAGGGCCGTGAGTACGACTGGCCCGGCTGGACGTTCGCGATGATGGCCGCGTCGGTGGCCGTCTTCGTCGCCTTCGCCATCTACGAGTCGCGCCGCAGCAAGGCCGGCCGCGACCCGCTGGTCGTCCCCAGCCTCTTCCGCAAGCGCGGGTTCAGCGGAGGCATGGCGCTCGGGCTGGTCTTCTTCTCGACCATGCAGGGCTTCATGCTGGTCTTCAACCTCTACACCCAGATCGGCCTCGGCTACTCGCCGCTGAAGGCCGGTCTGGTGATGGTGCCGTGGTCGGGCGGCATGATCGTCGGATTCGGTGTCGCTCAGGCTGTGGCCCGGTTCGGCCGGGCCGTGCTGCAGGCGGGCACAGTGGTCATGGCGCTCGGCGTCTTCGGCGTGTGGCTGACCCTCGACACGGTGGGCAGCGGTGTCGGCCCCTGGCAGCTCGTGCCGGCCCTGCTCGTCACCGGCATCGGGATGGGCCTGCTCATGGCACCCTTCTTCGACATCGTGCTCGCCAGCGTCGAGCAGCACGAGACGGGCTCGGCGTCCGGAACGATGACCGCGATGCAGCAGCTCGGCGGCGCCTTCGGTGTGGCCCTCCTCGGCACCGTGTTCTTCGGCCTCCTGGGCGGCGGTATCGCCACCGCCGTCGACCACCACTCGGCCGGTCTGCGCGGTCAGCTCAGCGCCGCGCACGTGACGCCGGCAGCCCGGGACCGTGTCGTGGCGGACCTGCGGCGGTGCGCCTCGGACCGCGCCGTCGCCAAGGATCCTGCCGCCACCCCGGCATCCTGCGCCCGCCTGGAGAAGGACACCCGGTCCGCCGTGACGTCGCCGCAGGCCGGCGCCCAGATCCCCGGCGCGCTGGAGACCACCGCGAAGTCGGCCTTCCGCAGCGGTTTCGGCTCCGTGATGAGGACGGTGCTGTGGATCGTCGACGGCATGCTCGTCCTGACGTTCCTGCTCTCCTTCCTCCTGCCGCGCCACGCCCGCCCCGAGGGCTCCGCCGGTCACTGACGCCGGCAGCCTCGGCGCAACGAGCGGCCGTGCAGCCACCGCTGGGTGGCTGCCCGGCCGACCCGCGCCCCCGGCGCCCCGGCCGAGCAAGCCGCAGGAGGTCCGCGCGTCCGCGCCCCGGACGGCACCCCGTAACGCCGCCGGGACGCCCACACCCCATACGGCCACGGGCGGAAAAGCCACCGGCCAGAGGGAGTTGTGCCGGTGTGCGGCCGGCCGCACACCCTCGGCCCGTCGGTCCAGCAGCCGCACCCGTGCCCAGCGCCTCAGCCCGACCTGGGACGTCACCGGCTGGTGGCACGCGCACGCGGACACGGGTCGCCGCAAGGGCGAAACAGGGCAGGCCAGTTGGCGTGGCCCGCAGGAAGCCGGTTCCGGACGTGACGTCACCCGCTCCTGATTCCGGTCGACCCGCACCTGAGGTGTCCACGGAAGCCGTCGGCGCCGGGTGGCGTGGGGGGCATCGGCTCCCCGGGGAGCTGTCGAGCCCTTCCGCCGGCTCCCACCCGTCGGTCGATCCGGTCGGCCCGCCGAACGGCGCTCCCCGCCTCGGCCACCGCTGAACCCTGGTGTTGTCCCGCCGGTCCCGCGCGCCCCGGGCACCCCGTGCGGAACAGACGACTGTGTCCGGATTGACCGTCTCACGCACGCCCGCCCCCCAAGATACTCAGAGCCTGCACATCCCATCCCTTGTCACCTTCGGAGGTCGACCATGCCCCAGAGCAGTGTGCAGGCCCACGCGGTGCTCGACGCCTGGCTGACGGGCGCCGAGAGCGCGTTCGGCCAGGTGAACCCCGCCGGCCCGCTCTACGTCGGCGGCTCCGCCGCCGAGGCCGCGCTCACCGATCCCAGCGACTCGCTCTACGGCTTCTGTTCCAGCCCGAGCGGGTCCCACGGCAGCTGGTGCTGCTGATCGCCCTGACGGCCTGACCCCTGCGCCCCCCTGGGCGTGAGAGGCCGGCTCAAGGACCGGGGCGCGGGGAACGGGTCTGTGTTCCCCGCCCCCTGGGGCAGCGTGCAGCACGGCCGAGTGCGACGACGAGAGGAACCGAGGGTGAGCGGAACGGCACCGCACAAGCAGCAGGACAAGGACGAGTCGCTATGGTTCACCCAACCCGTGCGCCGCATCGCCCGCCCGTGGCGGGACGAACTGGCCCTGCGGCTGGCCGCCGTGGAGGGGCTGGACCGGGCAGAGCGGGACGTGGTGGTGGAGGCCGGACACGACGCCCTGCTGACGTCCCTGCACGCCAAGCTGTCCCGGCTCTTCCTCATAGAACTGCACGCGCTGCGCCTCACCGCAGGCGGCGGCGCCGCCGAGCCCGGGGCCGACACGGAGACCTGGGCGGCGTTCATCGAGGAGTCCGACCAGGACGGTTACCTCGACCGGCTGGCACACCGGTACCCGGGCCTCGGGCCCCGGATCGCGGCTGTCGCGCGGCTGTGGGTGACGGCCACGGCCGGATTCGCGGAACGGCTCGCGGCGGACCGCGCGCTGCTGCGGCCCCTGTTGGGAGGACCCGTGGGTGCCGTGCGCGCGCTCTCGTTCGGCGCGGGCGACAGCCATCGCGGCGGACTCACGGTCACCCGGGTCGACCTCGACGGCGGCACCGTCATGTACAAACCCCGGCCGTCCGAGACGGATGTGGCGCTCGGTGCACTGCTGGAGGAGTTGTTCGCGTCCCTCCCCGACGCCCCGGCGCCGCACGAGCGCATCCGGGTGCCGCGGACGCTCGCGTGTGCCGGCTACGGATGGGCCGAATTCGTCCGCCACCGCTACTGCGCCGACGACGCCGAACTCGCCACCTTCTACCGCAATGTCGGCCATTGGCTCGCCGTGCTGCGCTTCACCGGCGGAACCGACATGCACGCCGAGAACATGATTGCTGCCGGCCCGGCGCCGGTGATCGTGGACGCCGAGACGCTCTTCGACGCCCCCGCGCCCTTCCCGCCCAGCGGCCGCGGCGACGCGGTGGACGTGGCCGCGGCCGCCATCCGCCGCACGGTGCTGCGGACCGGGCTGCTCCCCGTGCGCGGCACCGGCTTCGCCCTCGGCGGGGTGGACATCTCCGGCGTAGGTTCGCTGCCCGGCCAACAGCCGCTCGTCCCCAACCCGGTGATCGCGGACGCCGGGACCGCGGCCGCCCGCTTCCAGGTCGACCTCGTGGCGATGCCCGTCGCGGGCAACCATCCCAGCCCGACCCCGGTGCTCAGCATGTACTGGGACCGCGTCCTCGACGGATTCCGCGAGATGACCGCACACCTGCGCCGGCCGGGAACGGATCCGTACGCGCTGCTGCGCCGCTTCCGAGGAGCCTGGGCACGCCGCATCCTGCGGCCCACGCAGGCGTACGTCGACATCGGCCGGATGCTGTGGCATCCGGCGTCCCTGCACGACGAGGCGGCGGCCGTCGAGCGCGCGAGGGACATCCTGCGGCGCAACGCCGAAGTCCTGCCGGGAGCACCGGCGGACCGAGCGGCCATCGACGGTGAGACAGCCGACCTGCTGGCCGGTGATGTGCCCATGTTCGGTTTCACCGTGGACGAGGCCGCGATCCGGAACACGGTCGAGGACTGGCGCACCGCTGACCTGGCACTGGAGGAGTCGGTCATCCAGGACGCGCTGGTGGGCGCCTACCTCAACGAGCGTACGCTGCCCGCGCGGGTGCAGGCCGCGGCCCGTGATCCGCATGCCCGCGACCGGGAGCGGCGCCGCCGTGCGCTGGCGGCCGAGATGGTACGGCGGCTGGCCGAGGGGGCGGTGCGTGGGGACGACGGTACGGTCACGTGGATCAGCCCGGTGTTCACCCCCGCCGGCTGGTCCATCCGCGTACTCCCCGCCGACCTCTACACCGGTCAGGGCGGCGTCGTGCTCGCTCTCGCCGAGTACCTGAGCGAGGAGCGGGCCGGACGCGCGGACGCGGTTCCCGGTGTCGCGGACCTCTTCGAAGGGGCGTTGCGGGTGCTCGTCGGCACCGAGGACCTGACCCCGACGCCGTCTTCCGGGGCGTTCAGCGGGGCGGCGTCGCAGGTGTGGACCTGGATGGCGCTGCACCGGGTGACGGGGCGGGAGTGGATGCTGGAACGGGCCGCGGAACGCGCCGCGCTGCTCGCACCGGGCGCCCGGCTCGTCGAGGACGACATCGAGGTGGATCTGCTGAACGGCGCGGCCGGTGCGGTCGTACCCCTGCTGAACCTCGCGGGCGCGACCGGACAGGACCGTTGGCTGGATGCCGCCGCGCACATCGGGCGCCGGCTCGCCGGGCAGGCCACACTGGACGGAAGCGGTGCACGCTGGACCACCCGCCTCAACCCCGAGGGCATCGGCGGTTTCGCCCATGGGGCCACCGGCATCGGCTGGGCGCTGGCCCGGCTCGCTCTCGGCGAGGCCGGATCCGCGGCCGAGCGGCGCGGCTGGGGCGACCTGGCTCGACGGGCTTTCGCCTATCAGGAGTCGCTCTACCAGCCGGAGGCGGGCAACTGGCTCGACGCCCGCGTCGGCGCCGAGGAGGACTTCTTCACCAGCTGGTGCCACGGCAGCGCGGGAATAGGCGTCGGCATGCTCGACCTCCACCGGCGGGCCGGCGACCCCGCCCACCTCGACATGGCACAGCGGGCCGCGCACGCCTGCACCGCGGAGGGGTTCGGCTGGAGCCACACCCTCTGCCACGGCGACCTCGGCCTCTGGCAGTTCCTGACCTCCCTGGGCTTCGGAACCCCTTCCGACCTGGACGGCGAGATCCTCACCGGTCTGGAACAACGCGGCCCGGTCGGCGGTCTGGCCCGCGAAGCGTTCTCCCCGAGCCTGATGTCGGGCCTCTCCGGAGTGCTGCACACCCTGCTGCGCATGCACCACGAGGCAGACCTGCCCGATCCCCTCGTCCTCGACTAGGACGCGTGTCGGGTCGTGATCAGTGGGCGGGTTCTCCCCTCGTGGTGATCTTCGATGCGGTAGATCGTCTTGCGTGACGCGTACGCAGCTGACTGATGTGGAGTGGGAGTTCAGGGCGGCCGCGTACCAGGGCGGCCGCGGTCGCCGGGGACAAGGCGTACTCGTCCCGCGGCAACCGCGCCCACCTGCGCAGGCGCGGCATCGAGGCCGCCATCCCGGACACACGGGACCAGGCCGCCGGGATCGCGGTTGTGGGCTCTGAGCGGCGGTTGCATCCCGGATCTCGGGATTTCGGTGGCCCCCTGCCGCCCGGTAGCAGGGGTTGTGCGCCCCCGCCGCGGTGTCGGCCCGCGGGTCAGCTGAGGGCGCGGCGACACAGCAGGGCGGGCGCCGATGATGACGGCGACGCGGACGCAGTGGAGGCGGTCCCAGCGGTTCATCTGCAGCTTCCAGTCGTCGGGCCGTAGGTCAGGCGCCCACGTCTTGCCCCGGTTGTTGATCGGGACGAGCAGCAGGATCGACATGATTACGCTGCGGATCAGCAGCGCGCCGGCGGTGGCGCCGAGGCCGGGATCAACTGGTCGCTGGAGCGCCCGTGAGGGGCCCGGCCGGGGCCGGGCCGCCTTGGACCGATGGCGTCAGGCGGGCTGCGGGGCGGCCGTCGCCGGAGCGGTCGCGACCTTGCGGGTCTCGCGCATCATCAGCAGGCCGTTGACCACCATCAGCGTCGCGGTCAAGCCGTGGACGCCGAGCGCGGTGGCCGCGGAGCCGTGGTGGGCCAGCACGGTGGTCATGTCGCCGTACGCGGCGAGGGCCTCCACCAGCAGCACCCAGCCCAGCGCCCGGCGGTGGCCTGTCACCAGCAGGATGCCCAGGACCAGGGCCAAGACGACGTCGCGGATTCCCTTGATGATCAGGAAGCCGCCGCCGTCGCCGGACGGCCAGCTCGGCAGGCCGAAGCCCGGCGCCGTCCTCTCCGGGCTCAGGATGAACTCCAGCCCGAACCAGAGGATGAAGAGGATGAAGGCGGCGGCCAGGAAGGTGTTGATCTTCTTCAGCGTCATGTTTTCGTCTCCTTGCGAGTCTTCGCGAGCTTGGTGGAGCTTGATGGAGCTCGGGGAGCCGTGTAGGGCCCTGACCAGGCCGCGCGTACGCGGCTGATGTGGCGGGCGTAGCGGGTGCGGCGGATGTGGCCGGCGTAGTGGGGGCGGCGCATGATGTGCCAGATGCCGCTACCGGAGCGGGAAGGGCGAACAGGGGCGTGACGCGCTCGATCGGGACGACTTCCACATCGACTTCGACCGGCAGGCGGTCACCTGCTCCCGGCGCCGGGTCAGCCGCGAATGGCGCGGCCCCCACCCGACCTCCTCGCCCCACCGCGGCACCCCTGATGGTGGTCCGGTTCACCAAGGATCGGTGCCGGCCCTGCCCGGACCGCCCCTGGTGCACCGGCTCCCGGCGAGAGAGCCCGGAACGTGGGGTTTCCCCCGCGCGAACGCGACCTGCAAGTCCCCTTCCGCATCGAGCAACTGACGCCCGAGTGGAAGGCCGGCCACGCGGTCCGCTCCCGAGTGGAGGGCACCATCGACGAGTTCGCCCGCGGACACGGCGCGCGTCGCTGCCGCTACCGCGGGCAGCCGATGGCCCCTCCGCAACGCGTGTTCACGGCCATCGCTGCGAACATCGAACGCTCAGCAACCTGCCACCGACCGAGGACATCCCCTCGCCTCGACCGCCGACCGCTGTCCAGACGGTCCTGGACCAGCAGGGAATCCCCCGGTCGAAGTCCTGGCGCGCCCTCGGCAGCCGACCTCGCCGTACAGCGTGCCGTGCCCCCGTCGGTTGTCCGGGCAGCAGTGTCAGGTCGACCGGTGACGTCACCGGAGCGTCCGCGCACAGCACCGCGGCGGCCGCGACCACGAACGCGATCCCGCCATCAGCGAAGCCTTGATCCGCTGGGCCGCCATCGGCCTCACGACCCGGCCCCGCCCGGGGTGAGGATTTCCATGAGATGTCCGTTGGGGTCGTGGAAGTAGGTGCCCCTGCGGCCTTCGGTGCGGTTGCCGTGATAGATCTGCCCGATCTCTTGGCATGCGGGATCGCCGTAGTGGGTGATTCCAATGTGCTGGATGCGGGCGAGGGCGGCGTCGAACTCCTGCTCGCTGACCATGAAGGCGTAGTGGTGCGGCTCAAAGTCGTCCACCTGGTCGTAGTCCAGGCTGACCTGGTTGGCCAGCGTGACCGGCGTGAAGTGCGCCACCGGCGGATCGACGCTCAGGCCGAGGATTTCGGCCAGGAAGTGCGCCGGACGACGAAGGTGTTCGCCAGGACGACGGGCCCGGTCTCCTCCTCGAACTGCGCGAACATCGGCGTGTGCGGATCGAGACTCTGCAGCTTGGCCATCTTCGGTACTTCCTCTCGCGATAAGTCACATGGTGATGTCGGCCTGGAGTGCGGGGGGCCTGCTTGACGATCTCGTGCGCGATGCCGCCCGTCGCACCCAAAACCGAGAGCTTCATGGCGCCCTCTCCAGGTGTCCCCGCGGGTGGGTGAGTACTCACTCACCCACATCACCCTTAGGGTGAGTGAACACTCACCCTCGCGTCAAGAGTGATGGGAGCCCGCATGGGAATCGCGACCACCGAGCAGATCGCGAAAGCGGCGGGCGGGCTGCTGGGAAGCAGCGCTCTGCGCGTACTTCACCGACGAGGTAGAGCTCTCCGTGACGGTGCTCAACGAGCGCCTCCCGAAGCTGGGTTCGCTTCCGGATCGCCTACTGAAGGAGCGCGTGGGGAACACCGATCGTACGGTCGAGGAGAACCTCACGGACATCGCCGAAGTGGCGCTGTTCACCGAGGTGTTCCGGGCGGTCCCGCACGGGCTGGCGACCCCGCCCCGGGCAGGACGGCTGCCGCCGGAGGACACCGAGCCGAGGTCGGAGCTGCTGCTGGACCGGCTCGCCATGGTCTGACACACCATCCGGCGGGCACGCAGCCCTAGATGATCGATTCCAGGGGATCGGCTGCGCGCATGAGGCGAGGGAGCCCAAAGTGCGGTTGTGACGCCAGACTTGGACTCCCTCGCCAGCGCACTGTACGTGAAAACCGATGACGTACTGAAGGCATCGCCGCATCTCGCGCCGTGGCGACCGGCTGTCGGGATCACCCCCAAACTCACCGACGCGGAGCTGGTCACCCTTGCGGTGATGCAGGCCATGCTCGGGTTCACCGCCGAGGCGAAGTGGCTCCGCCACGCCCGCGCTCACCTGCGGCATCTGTTCCCGTACCGGCCCCAGCAGCCCGGCTGCAACAAGCGCCTGCGCAAGGCCGTCGAGTTGCTCCGCCGGATCACTCGGCTGCTGGCCACGGACACATCCGTGTGGAGCGACGACGTATGGATCGTGGACTCCACGCCCGTGGAATGCGGCCGCTCCCGCGAGACCGTTAAACGCTCCGAGCTGGCCCGATGGGCCGAGTACGGCTACTGCGCCAGCCACAGCCGCTTCTTTGGGGGCCTGCGGCTGCACCTGGTGTGCACGCTCCGGGGACTGCCGTCGCCTTCGCCCTGACCGGAGCGAAGGCCGACGAGCGCGAGACGCTGCTGGACCTGCTCGACGCCGAACCGGAACTCCTCGTCACCCGGCCCGGACAGACCTTGATCGGCGACAAGAACTACTTCGGCCGCGACTTCGAGCACCAGCTGGCCGGGCACGGCATCCGGCTGCTGCGGCCAACCCGCAAGGGCGAACCGGAGCGGCCCGGAGCCGAGCTGTTCAAACCACTGCGGCAGGTCATCGAGTCGGCAACGAGACCTTCAAGGGCCAGCTCGATCTCGAACAGCACCAAGGCCGCACACCTGCCGGGGTCGTCGCCCGCGTCATGCAGCGCATCCTCACACTGACCACCGTCATCTGGCACAACGACCGCAGCGGACAGCCCGTCCTGCGCTCACTGACCGCCTACGACCACTCACCCTTGGGACCGATCATGAGTTGGACGGTGCCAGGGTGCGCATGACATCGAACTCGTTGCCCTCGGGATCGGCCATGACCACCCAGCTCCGGCCGGGGCCCTGGCCCACGTCCACCTTGCCTGCGCCGAGGCCGAGCAGCCTGGCCACCTCGTCGTCGGTACTGCCGTCGATCGGGCTGACGTCGAGGTGGAGCCGGTTCTTCACAGTCTTGCCCTCGGGCACCCGGATGAACACCAGAGTGGGCGGCATCTGGCGGGCCCGGACCTCCTCGACGGTCGGCTCCCAGGAGCCGATCTCGACCTTGCCCTCGCTCCGGTCGATCACCTTGAAACCCAGGACAGCGCTCCAGAAAGCCGCGAGCCGCTCCGGATCATGGCAGTCGACAACCAACTCAGTGAATCTACTGGTCATTATGCCCCCAGACAGTGCGGACGGGAGCTCAGCCTATGGGGCCGCGCCGCCCTCCGGTCCGGAATCGCTACGACCACCAACCCTTGGAATCGATCACCTAGACGAGTGGTTCCGAAGTGTCGAAAGATCGAGGTGGGTTGTCGTATCCGCCCGCTACGTTGAGCGCATGTCCTACATAGAGAGCAAGATGGAGCGCATCAGGCCGCAGCAGTTCCACTAGACCGTCGGTGTGGAGGACTGGCGAGTCGTGGGCGAGGGGGCCTGTGCGTGCTTCCGCACCGGGTCGTTCGCGGTCGGCGCCCAGTTCGTGCAGGTGATCAGTGAGGTAGCGGGAATTGAGGACGGTCACCTCGGCGTCGACGTGAGGCAGGAGGCCGTGATCGTACAGCTGATCACGGTCACGGACGACTGCTACGGGCTGACCGAACGGCACGTCGATATGGCCCGGCAGATCTCGGCGGCGGCCCGCACACTGGGCATACCGGCCGATCCGTCCGCCGTGCAGACCGTCCAGGTCACCATGGACGCCCTCGCAGGTCCCGACGTGGTGGCGTTCTGGCGTGCCCTGCTCGGCTATCAGGCCCGCGCGAACAGCAGCGAGGACCTGATAGATCCGCGCCGCCGCGGCGCACCTTTCTACTTTCAGCAGATGGACGCACCGCGTCCGCAGCGCAACCGGTCCACGTTGACGTGTGGGTGCCGTACGACCGGGCCGAGGCCCGGATAGCCGCAGCTCGCGGCTGGCGGACGCCTGGTGAACGACGCCGACACGTCGTCGAACTGGGTTCTGGCCGACCCCGAGAGGAACGAGGCGTGTGTCGGCGTGGCCGGCCCGCCCATGTCGGTCATCGACCAACCGTGAATTCCTTGCCTCCAGGTCGCCAGTCGAGCACGAGGCATGGTTCCGTAACGGTCAGTGGTCGAGTGCGGTCAGCGACCGTAGATCACGCGCGGATCACGGTCCGCAGCGGGCGTGATCCGTGAACTGCGCGGTAAGGACGTCTCGTTCGACGTCGACGGCACGTTGATCGACGCGGTGAGTAACCGGCGCCGGGTCTGGGGAACCTGGGCGCAGCGGTACGGCCTCGATCAAGCCGGCCCGCACGCAGGCATACCGAGGGCAGGCGTTTGGTCAAGCGGAAGACGGTGCTGCTCTGGTCACCGCAGCAGGCGGCTTGATCTGCCGAACTGGAGAATCGCCAGGCCGAGTCCTCTTGCTGCGGATGGCTCGCTCAGGAGAATCTTTGACGTATACAGATCCCCAAGCCCGCGCCAATGCCGAGGAAAGCGGCACTCCGCACGCTGCGGAGGAAGTCGTCGCCGAGTGGCACGCGTTGGCGGGGACGCTATGCCGAGAGCTGCAAATCGCGGGTCTTCCGGCCTACGTGGAGCACCCCAAAGCCCCGACCGACAGGAAGGCCGGCGCGTGCGTTTCCGCCGACACCATGGACGGTCCAGCGGCGTCTACGAAAGATGGAGCGCCGGTGAACCGCTGACCGAGGCTGCCCTCGGATTCATGGAGGCGAACCGGGCCCGATCTCCGGGACCCGGCGATCGAGCCCGACGAACCTTTCAACGCGCCAGTTCGGGGCAGATCACGTCGTCCACGTCCATAGGAGACGCCCGGGCAGGCCCGACGACCCTTGTTGACCTTCACCTTGGGTGAGGCCACAGCATCAGTGGGGCCGGGTGAAGCGCTCGGCATGAGGAGGAGCGAGCATGGGGTTACTGACCATCGGGGCGTTCGCGAAGGCGTCCCGGCTGTCGCCGAAGGCGCTGCGTCTCTATGACGAGCTCGGCCTGCTGACTCCGGCACGTGTAGACCCGGTGACCGGCTACCGCCTCTACGCGCCGGAGCAAGTGGACCAGGCACGACTGGTCGCCTGGCTCCGACGCTTGGGAATGCCGTTGGCCCGCATCCGGCAGGTCTGCGCGCTGGATGCAGGCGCGGCGGCCCAGGAGGTCCGGGCGTTCTGGGCCCAGGTCGAGGCCGACACCGCCGCACGGCGGGACCTGGCCACCTTCCTCATCGACCACCTGTCACGGAAGGACCCCGCCATGTCGCCGACCGCCAAGTCCCTGGGAATCCGTTACGCCGCTCTGTCCGACACAGGTCTCGTCCGCGAGAGCAACCAGGACACCGCCTACGCTGGATACCGGCTGTTGGCCGTCGCCGACGGCTGCGGCAGCCAAGGAGCGCTTGCCGGCGCAGCCGCCATCGAGGCGCTCAAGCACCTTGAAACCGGCAGCATCTCGGCCGGCAATCTCCTCAACCTCCTCGAAGACGCCATCGAAGAGGCCAAGCAGGCCGTGCACGACGTCGCCGGGAGCGGCTCGTCGCCCGAAGACACCGGCACGACACTCACCGCGCTGCTCTGGACCGGATCACAGCTGGCCCTCGTCCACATCGGCGACTCCCGCGTCTACCTCCTGCGTGACGGAGAACTGTTCCAGATCACCCACGACCACACCTTGGTCCAGTCGATGATCGACGAAGGACGTCTCAGCCCGGAAGAAGCTGCCTCCCATCCTCAGCGGTCGCTGCTGGTCCGGGCGCTGGGCCAAGGGGCCGACACCACTCCCGACATGCGCCTCCACGACGCCCAGGCGGAAGACCGGTACCTGCTCTGCTCCGACGGCCTGTCGACCGTCGTGCCGGCCCAAGACATCCACCAAGTGCTCTCCCACATCAGCGAACCCGAGCAGGCCGTCCGCGACCTCGTCGCCCTCGCCAACGGCTTCGGCGGCCCCGACAACGTCAGCTGTGTGGTCGCCGACGTCATAGAGCTCCAGCAGTAGGAGCGGGCGGCATGCACTTCGGCTTGCACGAGATCCGCTCGTAGGAACGCATCCGCGAAGTTGACGAGGACCGGCTCGCCGGACAAGTCACGAGAGCCAAGCCGGCCTCCCGGCGCAGGGCAGCCAGAACATCGCGCCCGGCCCTTCGGCGCCTGGCGGCCTGGCTCCGCGGGTCAACATCACGCTGACTGTGGTTGAACGGGGCGCCGCCCTCCAACCTGTCCCGCTCAACCTCAGACAGCTCGAAGATGGCGCTGATCGCCACGTTGATGGCCGCGGTGAGAGCCTCGGCCGGCTCACCGTTCTCTGGAACGAGCAGTACGGTCGTGGCCGCGCACGTCAGGTTTTCCGCCCAGCGCTTGACCAGCCACAGTCCGATCGCCTCGATGCCTTCGAGTACCGCGTAGGTGCCGAGGACGAGCCCGACCGCCCGCAAGGACGATGAGCGGGCGGCGAAAGCCTTGTCGAGGTCGCCCAGCGGTCCTCGCCCGGATCTTCCGGTGGGCCCGGCGACGCAGTCCCGGTCCCGGTGATCTGCCCGCCGTACCAGTAGCCAGGCGTCGCAGCGCCGACACCGGTGCAGGCGAGGTCCGTCCCCGAAGTCTCTGACCAGGACTCCGTCCTCGGGACGCACCCGGGCCGCGTTCGTGCCGTCGTATCGCCCTGCCGTCATGGGCGTCCGCGCAGCCCACATGGCCGTCACTCACCCTGCCTCTTGTCGGCAGCACGGCCCGCCGCTCAGCCTCGAGTGGGCGTGGCACATCACTCCATGCAGGGCGGGTAAACGGGCTTCGCGCGCGTCAATCACGCATCTGGAAGGACCAGCCCATGAGTATGTCGGACAAAGCCGCCAACACGGGCGACCAGATCATGGGCAAGGCGAAAGGGCGGGTCGGCAAGGCAGTCGGCAACGAGCGTCTCGAAACGGAGGGCGGGGCCTGACCGGATCTGAGGGGACGTCAAACTGGTCGGCGAAGAGACCAAGGACGCCGAACGGGGCATCCTCGACGAGGATTGAGTTCCCCGAGCGGCATCCGGACGACGGCGTACGGCAGGTAGCCGGACATCCGGCCGCCGCTCTGTGGACGCCGGCCTTCGACGCACCGCATCCGGCGGTGGACGCCGGATGCGACGGGAGCGCGGGTCGGTGTCGGCGACTGCTGGAGGAGGGCGTGGACAGTGGGTAGCGAGAGGATCCGCGCCATGCACGAGGCCGGCAACCGGATGGGCCGGTGGTGGGCTGCGCTGCGCCGGACACCCGTGGCGATCTGGAACGACGACGTAACCGACTGGGCCGCCGCTTTGACCTACTACGCGGTCCTGGCCCTGTTTCCCGTGATGCTGGTGCTTCTCTCGGTGCTGGGGCTCACCATGCCCACGGCGAAACCGGAAGTGATCGACCGGCTCACCCGCGTGGTGCCCGCCGCATCCCGAGGTTTGCTGCGCGGCGCCCTGCAGCAGATGGCCGGCCAGTCCTCGGCAGCCTGGCTGCTGGTCTTCTTCGGCGCGGCAGGGGCCCTGTGGTCGGGTTCCAGCTATCTGAGTGTCTTTCGCCGGGCCCTGCACGCCATGTACCACGTCAGCTCGCACCGGCCGGTGTGGCGGACGGCCCCACGCATCATCGTCACCGCCATCGTGCTGATCACCCTGCTCCTGACCACGACGCTCGCTCTGCTGCTGAGCGGCAGCCTGTTGCGACGACTGGGCCGAGCACTGGAGATGGGCAGCCTTCCCCAGGCCGCATGGGACACCTTGCGCTGGCCTGTTCTGGCAGTGGTGGCCATCGCCCTGGTCCTGGTGCTCTACCGCTCCGGTCCCGCACCGTCGCGTCCGCTGCGCAAGATGGCGCCGGGTGGCGGCCTGGCGATCGTGCTCCTGCTGTCGACCTCCCTCGGTTTCACCGTCTATGCCTCTCATGTGAGCACCTACCACCGCCTGTACGGCTCCCTGGCCGGGGTCGTGGTCTTCCTCATCTGGCTGTGGCTGTCCAACCTGGCACTCCTGGCAGGTGCCCAGTTCAACGTCGAGCTCGCGCGGCAGGCCGTCGACGCTCGTGCGCGCGGACCTCGACAACCCTGATGGCCGGCGCCGGCCGGCCTGAGGCGCGCGTGAGCCTGGGGCGGGGCGAGCGGGAGCGAAGATCGGTGTGTGACGCGGACCGGTCGGCCCTACGGCTCGGTTCGTCGAGGCGTGGCCCCGTTGTCCCTGGTGGGCGCCGCCTTCTGACGCCGTCGGATCGACTGAGCGAAGAGTGCGCCGTCGCCGGCCCTCAGGGCTGCTGCCAGCGCTGTCCGGAGGCGGACCAACCGGTCATAGGCGAAACCGCCCTTGGGGGACCACAACCGTATCGTCGTCGGTCGGCTCTCCCCTCCTAGGTGCCGTGCTCGCCGCGCGGCCCGGCGCCGGAGCCTCACGCTCCGTCCCGTCATCGAACGGCACACATCAGACCGGCAGAACCCTCCGCCGCGGTGTTCGCGGCCGCAGTGCCGGTCGGTGCCGTCTCAGGTCCCTCGTTTCCAGCACGGGCTGGGCACCACGCGCCCACATGTCGCGGCCGCGCACCGAAACCCTGGTCTGCGGGGGCGTGGCGACGCCACTTCGACATTTCCATACGACGTATGGTAATACTGGACGAGCGGTTCCATACAGCGTATGGAAGTACTCGTTCGAACCAGGTCAGGTGCCACACATCGCCTGACAGAACCGCCGTCGGCGCAGATCGCGCCCTCGGGAAGGAAAGATCATGAAGAAGCTCACGAAGCGCATCGCCCTCACTGTTTCCTCCGTCGCGGTCGCGGGTGTCGCCGTCCTCGGCGCCGGGGGCACGGCATCGGCGACGCCCCTTGCGTCCGCGCACGTCCAGCGGCTGACGGACAGGGTTGAGGCCGCTGACTACAGCTGGGACCACGGTGTCGGCTACCTGCTCGAGCGTGGCTACTCCTGCGACGAGATCCGCGGCTGGCACCCGGACCACCACGGCACCGATTCGACCCGTCACGACTGCGATGGCCTCTTCTACCGTGATGGTCACTTCTACCGCTGGGAGGGCGAGGGACACGGCTGGAGGTCCGACAGGTCTTACCGGCACGACGGCAGCCGCTGCGAGCACGTCAGCCGGGGCGTGGGCCACCGCGACCCGAGCCGCGACGACCGGTGAGACGAGTAGAGCGCGAGGCCGTGAGCCGCGGCCCGTTCCCCACGATCCGATCCGTGCCGACGGCAGGGACGCGCCGGGCGGTCGAGGGTCGGCGTCCCCGACCGCCGGCTGAGTGGGCGCAGCGCCACTCATCGTGCGGTGGGCCGGTGCCGTCCGGCACCCGCGCAGTGTTGTACCGCCTCCGGCCGTGCTGCCTCTTCGGTGCAGACCGGGCGTGAGGCGCCGCCGAGCCACACCTAGGAGCGGAGCCGATGAAGAAGTCCCTGAAGACTGTGGAGAGGCGGGTGGCCGTGCAGTTGGTCGTCTCGCACGCCTACTCACTGCCTCTTTGCGTACGTCTGCGGTACGAGCCCGCTGATCCCTATGTCGTCCATGCCGTCTTCTTCGTCGACTGTGACGAGCCGGTCGAATGGGTCCTGGGGCGGGATCTTCTGGCTGGTGGCCTGAAGGGTTCCGGGGGCTGCGCGGATGTCCGAATCTGGTCGGGCGCGGGGCGGGGCGATCCGTCGATGTACATCGCCCTCCGGTCTTCCGCAGGCACCGCCCTGCTCGAGGTCCCCGTGCGGGACATCACGTCCTTCCTGCAGGACACGGAGGGTCTGGTGCCACGGGGTACCGAGTCCCGACACATCGACTGGGATGCCGAACTGGCGCACCTCCTCTCCCATGGCTGATCGCCGCCATCCACGTTCAGAAGCGAAGGAACCAGTGTCATGTCCCAGTACCAGCTTCGTGTCTACACCCTGCGCAGCCCCGACGCGCTCTCCGCCTACGAGAAGATCTGGGCCCGGCACATTCCCGGCATGGCCAAACACCGGATCGTCACACACGGCATCTGGACGGTGCCCGCAGCGCCCGGAAGCGAGACTCCCCGGCTGTACGCCCTCGTTTCCTACGGGGACGCCGACGACGTGCGGGAGCGGCTGGAGGCGTACCTGTCGAGTCCTGAATTCCGCGCGGACATGGAGGGCTTCGACATCAGCCAGATCGTCGGCCTCGACGAGACCCTGCTCACGCCCACCGTGGACTCACCCTTGCGCTGACGGCCGACCTGCGAACGACTGAGGCGGCCGGCAGGGCCGGCATCCGGCGGCACTCGGGCTCGGCGACGGCGATGCGCTCTTCGGGAGCGGTATGGGGCAGCGTCGTCGTCCGGAGCGCGAGCGGGCCGCACGGCGGCGCCGGTAGCCCTGCCCGCCGCCGGACGCCGCGGCTCCTGGGATCGTCCGAGCCCCGTGGGCACGCATACCGCCCGGGCGAGCACACCGGCGGCAAGGGCCAGCCGGAAATGGCCGGGGATGCCGGCGAAACGCTGCGGAGGCGCAGCCCGCAGCGGCGAACCTGAAGACGGCATAGCCCGGAGGGCCGATCCAGGTGGCCTGTCACACGCGCTTGTGTGCGGCGGCGAGGAGCGCTGCCGTGGCGACCCGGACCACCGTACTGTCCGTGGCGGCGGGGGTCGCCAGCCCCCCGCTGCTCGCGGCCGTACCGAGCACGACAGAGGCCAGGGCTCGGGCGCGGGCAGCGTAGGGCAGGCTGCGTCCGTGGAGCGCGCACGTGGATCCGCCGACGGTGCACACCATCAGGTCGGCTCGGCCGGCGACCGGCAGGATCGGACCCGGCGCGACCGCCGTCAGCAGGACACTGAGCGCTGTCCTGGGCCACAGAGCGGCCGCCCGGCCCAGCCGCAACGCATCGCGCGCCGACGGTGGCGCATCGGGACGGTCTTTCCGAAGGGGACGGGGTGCTCCCTGTGCGTCACGACGCGTCCGGCCTGGACTCGCCCGGCCATGGACGTGCCCAAGCCGCAACACCTTGGGACACGGGCTCAGCGGTCTGCGCCCGGCCTGGTACGACCCGCGGCGAGCCGGCCCTCCAGGCCCGTGATGAGCGTGTCGATCACCAGCCGGAACATATGGTCCTGATCCGGGCCTGCACGGTCTGCGTCCGTGGCCTCGTCCACCCCGGCAGCCGCACCAGGGGGCTTGAGGCTCGCCCACTGCTGGAGCGAGCCGTTGAGCTCGGCGCTGAGAATACCGACGACCACGGCGACCATGAGGGCCGCGATCTCCGGGACCTCCGAATGCGACACCCCGGCAGCGGCCACGATCGCGGTGAGCCCGGTCCAGAACGGGTCGTCGGACTGGATGAAGTCCGGCTGGCTGAACGAGTAGGCCATCAGCATGGGGTGACGGTGTGCCAGGGTCCGGAAGTCCGTGGCGAGCAGGCGGATGCGCTCCTGCCAGGGAGCATCTTCCAGCGTCACGGTACGGAACTGGGCGCCGACCGTCCTCGCCACGCCGCGCAGCACCGCGTCCTTGTTCGGCACGTGGTGGTACAGCGACATCGGGTTGGCGTCGAGCGCGGTCGCCAGTTTGCGCATGGTGAGCGCCTCGACCCCGTCCTGGTCGATGAGCCGCAGGGCGGCGGCGTAGATCCCGACCTCGGTCAGAGGGACGTCTCTCTTTCTGGTCCCGCGCGGGGGGCGGCTCACGTTTTCCATACTTAGTATGGTATCAGTTCCGTACGTCGTATGGAAAGCAGTTCCCCGGGGCTACGGCAGGACTGTGCCGTGAACGCTCTTTCAGGACAAGCCCTTCAACGCGGCGTCGACAACGGCGCTGACGGCGTCACGGCCCAGGCGGTTTCCGGCGAGGAAGCGCTCGAAGAAGAGGGGCCCGGCGGTGGCCATGGCGAACGTCGCCGGGGTGACGCCGGACCGGAGCCGGCCGCGCTCGACGGCCGCGGTGACAGCGGGACGCAGGGCTTCGGCGATCTGGTCCACCAGCGCCTCCCGGAGGCGTCGGATACCTTCGTCGTGCCGTGAGCCGCCGAGGATCGTCGCAAGGACGGCGCCTGCCTGCTCGTCGTCCCACCGTTCGGCCAGTTCGCCGAGGCGGTAGACGAGTTCCGCTCGCGGATCGTCGCCGGAGGTGATCCGAAGGTGCTCAGGCATCGGTGGCAAGGGCGGCATGCCGGCTTCCAGCGCGGCCATTCGGAGGTCGTGCAGGCTGGTCCAGTGCCGATAGACGGTGGCTCGGCCGACACCCGCGCGGGTGGCGACCGTTTGATGCGTCACGGCCTCCAGCCCGCTTTCCGTGAGCAATGCGGTGGCCGCCGCCATGATGGCCTCACGACTGCGCAACAGGCGCGGATCGGTGCGAATTTCCAACCTCTTACACCTTTCTGTCGGACGGTCTCGGCGATCGGTGGGCCCCTGCCGTCGAGTGGGGGTGTGGCCATGCGGCGACAGCGGGTTCGCGGGGTGTGCCTCAGCTTTGCCATACCATGTATGGCTTCAATTCGTTCATATGTACGGACATGATGATCGCATTTAGTGCCATGTAGAACATTCGATCGTCTCCGGAGGTGGCGTCCGCAGGCTCGCCCTCTCCTGTCGCACCGGTGGCGGGCGGCAGGGTCGACCACCGGCGAAGCGCGCCGTTGATCTCGGCGATCAGCACGCCGAACACGGCGGCGCAGATGACCGCGGCGACCCGGGACACGTCCTGTTGCGGTACTCCGGCACTGGTCAGCACGTCGGCGAGGGCGAGCCAGAAGGGGTCCTCGGGCTGGACGAAGTCCGGCTGCCCGAAGGAATAGGTCATGAGCTTGGGGTGACGGTGCGCCAGGGCGCGGAAGTCCTCGGCGAGCTGGCGGATGCGCTCCTGCCAGGGGCGGTCCTCCTGTGTCACGGTGCGGAACTGGGCGCCGACCATGGCCGCGACGCCACGCAGCAGTGCCTCCTTGTTGGGCACGTGGTGATACAGCGACATCGGGTTCGCGTCCAGCGCGGCCGCGAGCTTGCGCATGGTGAGGGTCTCCACCCCGCCGGTGTCGATGAGGCGCAGCGCGGCGGCGTAGATCCCGGCCTCAGTCAGGGGTGTGTCTCTTTTCTTGGTCCCTCGAGGGGCGCGCTTCGCGGTTTCCATACTTAGTATGGTATCACTTCCATACGACGTATGGTTCTGTCGTGCACCGCGGCATCCCCGCGCCCTTGCCCTTCCCTCTCTCCACACAAAGGAGCAAGCCATGACCACACACTCCGCGAACGACCTTCGCCCCATCCGGTCCCCGCGCGGGATCCCCCTTCTCGGCAACACGCCGCAGATCCCCGACACCAATCCGGTGGAGTACTTCGGCGAGCTGTCCAAGCAGTTCCCCGAGGGCATCTACGGCATGGACATCGCCGGCATCGAGCAGGTCTTCGTCTACGACCCGGACCTGGTGGCCGAGGTCTGCGACGAGACGCGGTTCTTCAAGCAGATCGACAAGACGCCGCTGCAGCACGTCCGGGACTTCGCGGGCGCGGGCCTGTTCACCGCCCACCAGCACGAAGAGGAATGGGGCATGGCCCACCGTGTCCTGCTGCCGGCCTTCAGCCAGCGGGCCATGAAGGCCTACTTCGGACAGATGCTGGAGATCGCCCAGAACCTGGCGGGCAAGTGGGATCGCAGGGAGGGGCAGCCGGTCAACATCACCGACGACTACACCCGGCTGACGCTGGACACGATCGCTCTGTCGGGATTCGGTTACCGGTTCCAGTCCTTCGACAAGGAAGAGCTGCACCCCTTCCTCAACGCACTGCTGGGCGCGCTGGTGGAGTCGCTGCGGCGCTCCCAGGAGCTGCCGATGATGACCAAGCTGCGCAAGGCGGACGACCGGAAGTACCGCGACAACATCCGGCTGATGCAGGACCTGGTCGAGAGCGTGATCAAGGACCGGCGCGAGGGGAAGGGCACCGGTGAGGACGATCTGCTGGGCCTGATGATGGAGGCCGTCGATCCGGAGACCGGCAAGCTGCTGGCGGACGACAACGTCCGCGACCAGGTGCTGACGTTCCTGATCGCCGGTCACGAGACCACCAGCGGTCTGCTGTCCTTCGCCACGTACTCGCTGATGCGCAATCCGCACGTCCTGGCGCAGGCGTACGCCGAGGTGGACCGCCTGATGCCAGGCGACACGGTCCCGGACTACGACACGATCATGCAGCTGGACGTCATTCCGCGGATCCTGGACGAGACCCTGCGCCTGTGGGCTCCGATCCCGGCGTTCGGCAAGGCCCCGCTGGAGGACACCGTCATCGGTGGCCGCTACATGCTCAAGAAGGGCACACGGGTCAACATCCTCGAGGGGCCCCTGCACACCCACCCCAAGGCGTGGGACCGGCCGGACGAGTTCGACATCGACCGGTGGCTGCCGGAGAACCGTGCCCAGCAGCACCCGCACGCGTACAAGCCGTTCGGCAACGGCGTGCGTGCCTGCATCGGCCG
Organism: Streptomyces sp. NPDC052109; assembly: GCF_040680195.1. Lineage (NCBI taxonomy): Bacteria > Bacillati > Actinomycetota > Actinomycetes > Kitasatosporales > Streptomycetaceae > Streptomyces > Streptomyces sp. NPDC052109. The sequence continues at coordinate 49,581 of NZ_JBFAWF010000016.1, forward strand.
CCAGTTCGCGCTCACCGAGGCCCGCCTGGCCCTGGCACTGGTGCTGCAGAAGTTCAAGCTCTCGGACACCGGCGACTACAAGATGGACGTGCGGGAGGCACTGACGCGCAAGCCCGGCAACTTCGAGCTGATCGTCCGTCGCCGTCAGGAGCACGAGCGGACCGTCTTCGGCGCCGCGGAGCTGCAGACCGGCGACACGCAGGCGCAGACGGCGGTCAGCGGTGTCGGGGTGAACCTGACCGTCGCCTACGGCTCCAGCCTCGGCTCCTGCGAGGACCTGGCGCGCACCATCGCCGACCGCGGCGAGCGCTCGGGGTTCGGCACCACGCTGGTGAGCCTGGACGAGCTGGGCGACAACCTGCCCACCGAGGGGCTGCTCGCCGTCGTCGCCGCCAGCTACAACGGCAAGGCCCCCGACAGCGCGCAGCGCTTCGACGACCTCCTCGCCGCCGGACTGCCGGAGGGCGCGCTGTCGAATGTGCGGTTCGCGCTGCTGGGCGCCGGCAACACCCAGTGGGTGGCCACCTACCAGGCATTCCCCAAGCGGATCGAGGAGGGCCTGCTGGCCGCCGGCGCCACGCCGGTCGTCGAGCGCGGCATCGCGGACGCCGCCGGAGACTTCGACGGCATGGCCTCCCGCTGGATGGACACCCTGTGGGCCACCCTGGCCGAGGAGTACGCCGCCGACACCTCCGAGGCGACCGGCCCGCGCTACCAGGTCCAGCTGCTCACCGAGTCCGACGTGCGCCCCGCCATCGTCTCCGAGCAGGCGTACCCGCTCACGGTCGTGGCCAACGAGGAGCTCGTGGCCGACGCGACCGGCCTGTGGGACTTCAGCATCGAGCCGCCGCGCCCGTCCGCGAAGTCCATCACCTTCGAGCTGCCCGACGGTGTCACCTACGACACCGGCAACCACCTGGCCGTGTTCGCCAAGAACGACCTCGCCCTGGTGGAGCGCGCACTGAGGCGGCTCGGTGTCGAGTACGGCCAGGTGCTCCGGCTCGACCAGCCCGGCGGCGGCCGCACCCACCTGCCGGTCGGCGTGCCCGTCACCGCCGGCATCCTGCTCACCGAGTTCCTGGAACTGCAGGACGTGGCCACACGCTCCCAGATCCAGACACTGGCCGAGTACACCCAGTGCCCCTGGACCCGGCCGCAGCTCCAGGCGTACACCGCCGAGACGGAGGAGGCCGAGGAGCGCTACCAGAAGGAGATCCTCGGCAAGCGGGTCTCGGTGCTGGGCCTGCTGGAGCGCTTCGAGGCGGTCGAGCTGCCGCTGGCGGTCTTCCTGGAGATGATGGGGCCGATCCGCCCCCGCTTCTACTCCATCTCCTCCGCCCCGTCGGCCAACCCGCGCCACGTACGCCTGACCGTCGGCCTGCTGGAGGGCCCGGCCCTGTCCGGCGACGGCCAGTACCGCGGCACCTGCTCCTCCTACATCGCGGGCCTCGAGCCCGGGGACGTCGTCTACGGCTACGTCCGCGTGCCCTCCCCGACGTTCGCCCCGCCCGCCGACCCCGCCACTCCGCTGATCCTGATCGGTCCGGGCACCGGCATCGCGCCGCTGCGCGGCTTCCTGGAGGAGCGTGCCTGGCAGCACGCCGACGGCACGCAGGTCGGCCTGTCCCAGGTCTTCGTCGGCTGCCGCCACCCGGAGCACGACTACTTCTACCGTCAGCAGATGCAGGACTGGGAGCAGGCCGGGATCGCGCAAATCCACACCGCCTTCTCCGCGGTGACCGGCCACCCGGCCCGGTTCGTGCAGAACGCCATCGCAGGCGCAGCCGACACGGTGTGGCAGGCCATCCAGGACGGCGCGTACATCTACGTCTGCGGGGACGGCCGCCGCATGGCACCCGCCGTCCGCGAGGCCCTCGCCGCCATCTACCGCCAGAAGACCGGCAGCGACGACGAGACGGCCCAGCAGTGGCTCGCCCGGCTCGAGGCCGACGAGCGCTACCAGCAGGACGTCTTCGCCTGACCGCCGCACGCCGTCACGGCGTGCGACCCCCAGCCGCCGGGAGGCGTGCGGCATCCCCCGCTGCCGGCCGTACGCCTCCCGGCCACCACAAGCCATTCGGACACCACATGACACCCATCGACCCGAAACCGTCGGGGGTGCCCTTCACAGAAAGCAGATCGTCATGGACACCATGCTCGCCGGACGCTTCCACCTGGACAGCAAGAAGTTCGCCGTGGAGGAGGTCCGCATCCCCGTGCCAGGCCCGGGCGAGGTCCTCATCGAGGTGAAGGCCGCAGGCGTCTGCCTGTCGGATGTCCACCTGATCGACGGCTCCCTCGTCCCGCTGTTCGCCACCTCCGACACGGTCACCGTCGGCCACGAGGTCGCCGGTGTGGTCCACACGCTCGGCCCCGACCTCAAGCGCGGCCTGGCGGTCGGCACCCGCGTCACCCTGGAGGCCGGCAAGACCTGCGGTAAGTGCGCCGGATGCGTGCGCCGCCGCCCCTGCACCCAGATGCTCACCGCCGGCATCGACTACGACGGCGGCTGGGCCGAGTACGTGATCGCCCGCGAGGACACCCTCATCCCCATCCCCGACAGCCTTCCCTTCGACCAGGCCGCGATCATCCCCGACGCGGTCTCCACCCCCTACGCCGCCGTCGTCACCACCGCGGGCGTACGTCCCGCCCAGTCCGTCGGCGTCTGGGGCGTGGGCGGAGTCGGCGCGCACAACGTACGTGTCGCCCGCCTGGTCGGCGCCGCTCCGATCATCGCCGTAGACCCGCTGCCCAGTGCCCGAGAGCGCGCCCTGGCCTTCGGCGCGGACCACGCCCTGGACCCGGCCGCCCCCGACTTCGCCGACCAGGTCCGCGCCGTCACCGACGGACGGGGCCTGGACTTCGCCTTCGACTGCGCCGGCGTCCCCGCCGTCCGCGAGCAGGCCGCCTCCGTGCTCGGACTGGGCGGCTCCCTGATCCTTGTGGGCATCACGCCGAGGCCGCTCACCATCACCGAGGGCCTGACCTTCAACTACATGTGCAAGCAGGTCCGCGGCCACTACGGCGGCAGCCCCGAGTCGGTTTCCGAGCTGGTGCGACTGAGCGCAGCCGGCCGCCTCGACCTGGCCCCCTCCATCACCGACCACATCTCGCTCGTGGACGCGGCCGACGCGGTCAGCCGTCTGGAGAACAAGATCGGCGACCCGATCCGCCTCATTCTCGTCCCCTGACACCTGTCAGCAGGACACCAGGCCACCTCGGGCAGGGGTGAGTGGGCGCCGGTGCTTGAGGGAGCACCGGCGCCCACGGCTTTCCGGCAATCGTGGAGAGACACAACCATGCAGACGACCGACGTCCTGGGCCGCGCTCCGCAGCGCAAGGACGCTCACTCCAACCGCAGACGCATCCTCGCGACCGCCCGGCAGAAACTGCGGGAGGACTCCGACGCGAGTCTCGACAGCATCGCTCAGGCGGCCGGCGTCGCCCGGCGCACCCTCTACGGACACTTCCCCAGCCGACATGCGCTGATCGCCGACCTGACGCAGGAAGCAGGCCATGAACTCCGGCAGGCGTTCGCCGCAGCCCGCGCTCCGGATGCCGACCCGATCGCGGCGATGACACGGATGGTGCTGGCAGCATGGGCGGTGGGCGACCACTACCGCATGCTCGTCGCCCTGGGGCGGAGCCGTCTGGGAGAGGACGCGATCCCTGCCCCCCTGGCACCGGCCCGTGACGAGGCCGTCGCGACCCTACGACGTGGTCAGCGCGAAGGCGTCTTCGCGGACCACCTTCCGGCACCGGTCCTCGCCCAAGCGCTGGAGGCACTGATGCTGGCCCTCGCCGAGGAGAACGCCGCGGGCAGGTGGGCGGACCCCACGGGCGAGGCCTCGGCGACCGCATTCCTCGTCGCCGCCGGCGTGGCGCCACAGGTGGCTGCGCTCCAGGTGCGGGACGTTGTCGAGCGCTGTCGGGCAGCGGGCGCCGGGTGACCTCATGCTCCAGTCCGAGAGCCCCGAGGGACAGCAGGCCCGCCCCGCGCGTCCTGCGCGACACCCCGGAAGCCCGATCCGGACCGGGCCGAGGCGTTCGCACGTGACGTCGGCTTCGCGCTCTCCGCCCGCACCCGGAACGAACGCTGGCTACGCGGCACGTTCGCGGGCTCTCCCTCCATGGTCGTCCGGCCCGGGCGCGTCCCCCGCTTCCCCGGGCCGGCGTTCCGCGCGGCCGAGCGGGCCGATGCGGACCGGCCGGCCGCCGCCGTCGCACACCGTCCGGGACATCGACGTACCGCGCGGCGGTCGGTCGCCCTACCCTGGACGACGCCCTGCGCGAGACGATCCGCGACGCCATCCGCATCGGAGCCTCACCCGCCACGTCCCCGACGAGCTCCTCGCCGTGCCGGCCATCCCGCACACCAAGACCGGCAAGGAACTCGAGGTCCCGGTCAAGCGCCCCCTCCAGGACCCCACCGAGCAGGACCTCAATCCCTCGGCGGTCGACACCCCACACCTCGCCCCCGCGGTCGTCTGCGCCGCACTGGACGCCTGGGCATCTCGTGCTTCTCGCCGGTGTCGGCTCGTACCGTTGGCCGGGAGCTGTGTCGACCACCTGTGATGCTCAGGACCGGCGTGCTCGCCGGCCGCTGCGCGCGGGCGGCGAAGGACCCTTGAGTCCTGTTAGCGAGCCCACGCTGGCGCTGGCACACTGAATATGTGGTTCCGCTGATGGCCGCGACCGACCTGGCCGCGTCCTCATCACTCACGGGCGCCGGCGTGGTGTCGGTCTGCGCATTGCTCTTCACCGTGGCGTCGTTCTGGTGGCTCAACGCCAGACAAGGGCGTCTGAAGACGTGGGAGCCTCATGCCTTCGCAGCGATCGTCCACTCTTCCACGGCCCGCCTGCGGCTCCCGCTCGTCCTTCACAACACCGGCCCCAAGCCGATAGTCGTACAGGACCTCATCCTGACCTTTCCTGACGAGCCCGCTTCTCACCTGCCGCTGCTGTGGGTGTCCTCACCATCTCGTCTCCAGCCGGCGCCGGACGAGGATGCGAAGCTGCCGGCCGGATTCGTCGTGTCCGGCAGAGAAGCGCAACAACTCTTCATCGAGTTCGAGGCACCCTTCTCCGGGTTCATGCCGGAAGCCCGTGACTACAAGGTCCAGCTGCAAGCCAGGGTCGGCCACCGCAAGGGGTGGCGCCGCCTGCTGACGTTCACCCTGCGGGCCGCCAACATCATCCATCCGGATCGCTACACCGTCTACAAGAACGCGCCGATCGAACTGACCAAGGAGGATCGGAAGAGAGCAGACGCTGCGCTGCTGGAGCTCTTGGACGAGCATGGGGAAGCCTCCGCTACCGGAGAGAGGAACCAGCGGGACTCACCGAACGATGATGGCGACACCGGCCCGGGACCGCACACCTAGACGCCGGCCCCACGCCGTCCTCATCACCGCAAAGACGCGGGGGACCGAAACAGCGGTGGTCGGTCCGTCCCCCGCCGAGGCGATGAAGCCGCTGCGGCTCGCAAACACGCCCGGGTTCGGAGTAGCTCAGGTGCCGCCGGCAGGACATCGCCGGTCGACGATCGCGCTCGAACCCAGGTGCTCAAACGCGGGCTGAATGCCCGCCGGCGTTGTGCAGCCGGTACACGCGCTGAGCGTTGCCCCCGAAGATCTGAGCGATCTCGTGAGGGCTGGTCGGCATCAGCGTGGCGGTCAAGCCCGCGATGACCTCCTCGTAGGTGCCGGCAAGCAGGCAGACCGGCCAGTCCGAGCCGAACATGAGGCGGTCCGGTCCGAACCAGTTCACGACGCGGTCGACGAACGGACGCAGGTCGTCAGGTGTCCAGGAGGCCCAGTTCGCCTCGGTGACCATGCCGGACAGCTTGACCGACACGTTCGGCTCTGCCGCGAGTGCCGGCATGCGCTGCGTCCATGGATCGTCCTGGCCCTCGGCAATGCGCGGTTTCGCGATGTGATCGAGTACGAACTGCAGCTCGGGGAATCGTCGGACCGTTTCGGTTGCCGCCGGGAGCTCTCGGGCCCGGACCAAGAGGTCGTAGGCGAGGCCGCGTCGCTGCACCGCGGCGAGGCCGCGCCGCACGTCGTCGCGACCGAGCCAGCACGGGTCCGGTTCGTCGTGCACCTGGTGCCGTATGCCAACCAGCCAGCGACCGAACGGTCCCTCCACCAGCGCGTCGAGATCGTCGCCGACGGTCGGCGACGTCAGGTCGACCCAACCCACGACGCCGTGGACGAAATCGGTCGCCGCCGCCAGTTCCAGGAACTCGCGTGTCTCGCGGACGCTGGAGAGCGTCTGTACGAGGACCGTCCCGCCGATGCCGGCCCCGCGTACGGGCGGCAGCAGGTCATGCGGCTTGAATGCCCGGCGCACCGGATCCATGAGGTCGCCGGCCATCCACGGATACGAATACCGTGCAGGATCCCAGAAGTGCTGATGGGCATCGATACGTACCGTCGTGCTGTTCACGATGTCTCCTCACTGCGGGGTCGGGACGTCGTCGCTGAGCAGTCCGTCGCGCCGAAGATCTACCCAGAGTCGCGGCGGAATCTCGACATCGAACAGCGCCAGGTCCGTGTGGAGTTCGTCGACGGTACGGGGCCCGATCAGTACCGTGCTCACGCTCGGGTGCGCGAGCGGGAACTGTACCGCCGCCGCGGCGAGTGGCACGCCGTGCCTGCTGCAGACCGCCTGGATCGCTGACGCCTTGGCGAGGACCTCCTCGTCGGCGGGAACGTAGTTGAAGTGCGCACCGGGCGTCGGGTTGACCAGGACGCCACTGTTGAAGACACCGCCGACCACAACCGAGACGCCACGCTCCGCACAGAGCGGCATCAGGTCGCTCATCGATGTCTGGTCCAGCAGGGTGTACCGACCAGCGAGGAGCACCACGTCCAAGTCGCAGGCACGAACCAGATCGGCGAGTCGTCGGGAGCTGTTCATCCCCGCCCCGATCGCCTGCACCGTGCCCTCGGCCCGAAGATCCCGCAGCGCGCGGTAACCGGTGGTGCGGGCCTCAGCGAGGTGATTGTCCGGGTCATGCAGATGGAGGATGTCGAATCGGTCGACACCAGCGCGCTGCAGGCTCTCCTCCACCGATCGACGGACACCGTCGTAGCTGAAGTCCCAGACCGGGCCGGCAGATGGCACATCCCGGTAGAACGGAACGCCGTCGTGGAACTGGCTGTCGTCCGGCGGGGCGCCTTCGCGCAGCAGCCGCCCGACCTTCGTGGAAATGATCAGTTCGTGCCGCGGCACCTCGGGGACGGCTTGCCCGACCCGCTGTTCGGCGAGTCCGTGCCCATACAGCGGCGCGGTGTCGAGGTAGCGGATGCCGCCGGCGAGCGCCTGGCCGATCACGGCGACGGCGTCCTCGTCGCTGATCGCTTGTTGGAAGTTGCCGAGGGCGGCGGTCCCCAGTCCGAGTCGGGGAGCGAACAGGTCGGTTCGACCGATCCTGACTGGTGGGGCTGCGGTGATCATGGATGTCTACTCCGGTGGTTGCTCGCCGGCGTGACGCCCAGCTCTGGTGCTGTGGTCGCGCCGGCGCCTTCGATCTGCCATTTCCCCCGCGCTGAACGCATCCTGAGCCGACGGAATGAATTCCGCCAGTGGCTGGGTTTCGCTGGGGACCGTGCCGACGAGATGCTGATGCATCTGCGATCGTGTCGCTGGCGTGGGGACGATGCGGAGGCCGTCGGCCGCGGCCGGCGACGATGTCGAACGTGCTCGTCGCCCGCAGGTGTGGGTGCGCCTGGAGGCCGTCGGCGTGAACCGACTCCTCGAGCCAGTCCGTTTCGACTTCGGCGAGCACCGGCGGCATCCGGTTGGCGTTGCTGAAGTCCAGCGCTGGTTCGCATCGCCCATCAGCACGACGTCGGTGTCGACGCCCTGGCGCACTGCGCGTACCCGAGGGGCGTCTGCCCCACCGGCAGGACCTGCCGCCCTTGACCTTGACCCGGCGCCAACCGCGGCCGACGCGTGAACGGAGGTCGCGCACGACCTCCGCCACGCCGAAGTGGAGCCACCCGCCGTCGGTGTTTCCGTCGATCCAGTGCGTCGGCGGCGAGCAAAGTCGCTCCCACGCGCCGAGAATGTCCTCGGACGATGCCCCTCCGAGGGCCGATGCGCAGTAGCGGTCGCTCACGTGGCAGAGCGGTTCCAGCCCCGATAGGAGGCCGGACACATTGTCTGGCATCTCAAGTCCCACTCGGCGCCCCTTGTCCTGCGCGTGGATCGCACCACGGGTTCGGCAGGGATATTCAGGCACGGGGGATTCCGGTTGGCAATGCCGTATCGCGAATACCTGCGTTCCGTACTACGAATACAGCTACCGGCGGCCCCAGATGAGAGCCCGGAGCGCCATGAGTGTGTGGCACGCCAGGGCGACCCGGCGCCGGCCAGGGCGCCCTCCTCGGCTGCCGGGCAAGTCTCAAGGGCGTTCAGGTGTCAGCAGGCTGCGGTCCGCCGAGGACGATGCGGCGTATCGGGCTTGGTACGTGGAGATGGCGCGTCTGACGATGCGGGGACTGATGCGCGGGCGTCGTGAAGGCTGCTGGTGGCGTCCGCTATGGTGGTCCGCGGGAGTTGATGGACCACCAGCAGGGCGTGGATCTCCTGGTCGGTGTCCTCCGGGTGCGGGCTCATGAGGACCGGGCGCCCAGAATGCAGCCGGATCGAGCCCGGGGCGGGCATCGTCTCGCGCCAGCCGACCACGCAGGCCGCGAGGGTCCGGGGCGGACACGGTGTCGGCCTGCTGAACAGCCTGGCGGGCGCAACGGTCCGCACTGCGAGCTTGAGGCCAGGGAGCCCACCAACCGGCGCCTCTGTACCGGTGGACTGAAGTCCTCGCGTCTTCGCGACGCCTGCCGGGACGTCGGGCGGGCTGAACCGACGGGGGACCGCGCCGGGGAGGACGACGCCGGCCAGGTACGGCGGTCGAGCAGGAACGCGGTGGGCACAGCCGACCGGATCGGCACACTTCACCACCGCTGTCGCCACCGGTAGGCGACGGAATCGTCACCAGACGATGCCGCCACGCCCGCCGGACTATGCCGGTCGACGGGTGCGAGCACACCGGCCACCACGCGGAATTGGCCATCGATCGCCCTTATTCGCGGGGCGAATCAAGCACATTCGCGATGCGGCGTTGCAACGGACGGCCGAGCATGCCTGAATGTCAGCAACATTACGGCCAGATCACCACCATGGGCCACAGTATTAACAGTCGCGATCCCGTACACGTCGACGCGCGCATATCTGTGTGCGACCGGCGGCTGCTGTCGAGTGCCGGGTGACGGAAATGCGGTGAACAGGTGAAGCATGGATAGCTCAAAAGCGCAGAAAGACCCGACCGTGGGCCGGGGCGACCCTCAGTCCATTCGGCGGCCGACCGCGATACGAGGGGCACGTCGACACGGGAACACCGGGATTGACCCGGACCGCCGCGGCCCCCGACCCACGTGTGCTCACGGCCCCTGCACCGGACGGTTCGATCATCCACTTCCGGCGCCGCACGCCGCGCTCTGCTCGACGATCCCCGGAGTTCGCCACACCCCTCCGTACCGCCATATCCCGCCCCTGCGGGCGCCTGCGCCATCGAAGGAGAGCTGACTGTGGTGTCCACTTCCGCGGGAACCAGCGTCTCGCCGGTTCGTCGTGACCGCCGTACGGTGAAGGTGAACAGGAGCCCCTCGCGCCGCAACGACGGGCGCCTCGCCCTCCTCCTCATCCTCCCGGCCACCGTCGGATTCGTGGTCTTCGCCGCCTATCCGACATTGCGCGGAATCTATCTCAGCTTCACGGACTTCCGGATCCTGACGCCCCCGACGTGGAGCGGGCTCGCGAATTATCGGCAACTGCTCTCGGACAGCGTTTTCTGGGAATCGCTGCGAACGACGCTGTACTTCGTGGCACTTACCGTCGTCGTCGGACTCGCCGTGTCACTGGCCACCGCGGTCATTCTGCACCGGCTGACCAAGTCGACGGTCGTTCGCGGTCTTGTGCTCCTGCCGTTCCTGATATCCGGTGTCGTCGCCGCCTTGGTGTGGCAGTGGATGCTGGATCCCGGGCTCGGCATCGTCAACGTCGTCGTCAAGGCACTGTTCGGCCACAACATCCTCTTCCTCGGCTCGGAGGGATGGGTCATCCCGTCGCTTTCCGTGATTGCCGTCTGGAAGGCGATGGGATACAACGCGATCCTGATCTTCGCCGGCCTCCAGACCATTCCCGGCGAGATCTACGAGGCCGGACGGATGGACGGCGCCGGCGAAGTCCGAATGTTCACGAAGCTCACGCTGCCCTTGCTCCGCCCGATCATGGCAATGGTCATCATCCTGACCGTGATCAGTTCGTTCCAGGTCTTCGACCTTGTCGCCGTCACCACAAAGGGAGAGCCGGCCAACGCTTCGAACGTGCTGCCGCTCTACATCTACAAGACGGGGTTCAGCGAATTCAACTTCGGCTACGCACTCACGATGTCCATGGCCCTGTTCGTGATGCTGCTAGCGATCACATTCGTCCAGATGCGTCTGCTTCGCGCGAACGACTCGGACACGAACTGAAGGCGTAACGATGACAACGAACCTCATCGACGAAACGCGCGTAGCGACCGGAACGCCGTCAACCGTGAACCGCGCACGACGACGCCGCGTACCGGTGGGCAGGACGCTCGCCTGGACGTACCTCGTGCTGTTCCTCCTCGTCACGGTCTTTCCCTTCTACTGGATCCTCCGGACGGCTCTCTCCAACAACTACGCGCTCACCCGCGACCCCTCCTCGCTGGTGCCCGTCGATTTCACGCTCGGCCCGTTCAAGCGGGTGCTCGGGCTGGCCACGCGTGCGGAAGCGATCGCCGAGGGGGGCTCGGGCGCCTCCATCGAACTCGGGTCCTTCATCCGGAACTCCGTCATCTACGCGACCACGCTCACGGCCCTCGTGGTCCTCTGCTCGCTCCTCGCGGCGTACGCCTTCTCCCGCCTGCAGTGGCGAGGCAGGAACGTGGTCTTCTCCATCTTCCTGAGCGGTCTCATGATTCCCGGAATCATGACGCTGCTGCCCAACTTCGTCCTGATACACGACCTCGGCCTCACCAACACGTTCGCCGGCCTCATCCTGCCGGGTGCGCTGTTCTCGGCGTTCAACATCTTCTTCCTGAGGCAGTTCATGCTGGGACTGCCCAGTGACATCGAGGACGCCGCGCTCATCGACGGCGTCGGTCGGTTCAGGTTGCTCTTCCGCATCACCGTCCCCATGACGGCCGGTCCGTTGACGACCCTGTCACTGCTCACGTTCATCACGGCGTGGAACGACTACTTCTGGCCGCTGATGGTGGCGAATGACCCGAGCGTGCGGCCGCTGACGGTGGCCCTGGGCATCTTCCAGCAGGCGTCGCCCCAGAGTCAGCCCGACTACGCCGGGCTCATGGCGGCCGCGCTTGTCGCCGCCTTCCCCATGCTCGTGCTCTTCACGATCTTCGGAAAGCGCATCGTCGACTCGATCGGTTTTACCGGAATCAAGTAGAGCCCGTCCCGAGCCGCCCGGACGCCGCGGTGAGCGGCGACATCTCGACAAACGAAGTGCTCGAACCCGGAAAGAGGGATGGTATGAGAATCAAGCGGATCACCTCCGTTGCCGCGTGTGCCGCCGTGCTGGGGACGTTGGCAGGGTGTGGCGCGGGCTCCTCCGAAAGCTCGGGGGCGGTCACGGTCAACTGGTGGACCTGGTCCCCGGAGCAGGCCGCCGCCTACGAGCAGTGCCTCCCGGGGTTCGAGAAGGCCAACCCCAACATCAAGGTCAAGATCTCGCAGTACCAGGTCGACGCCTACTTCACCAAGCTGACCTCCGGATTCGTCGCCGGGGACGCGCCCGACGCCTTCATGAACAGCGTGACGTACCTGGACTCGTACGCGAGCCAGGGACAGCTCATGCCGCTGGACAAGTTCATCAAGGGCGAGAAATTCGACATGAACCAGTACTCCATCGGTGCGAGCGCCTGGAAGTACAAGGACGGCAAGCAGTACGCCCTCCCGATGGACTGGGCGACCGGAGTGCTGTACTACGACGAGAAAGTCCTCTCCAAGGCCGGGTACAGCAAGAAGGATGTCGACAACCTGACCTGGACCGCGAAGGACGGCGGCACCCTCTGGAAAATGATCAAGCATTTGACGGTCGACGAAAACGGCGTCCGGGGCGACGAACCCGGTTTCAACGCGGCCAAGGTGAAGACGTACGGGATCAACAACCTCGAGGCCACCGGAGATCCGTTCGGCCAGAACTACTGGGGATGGCTGCTCCCCAGCGACGGGATCAACATTCCGAACACCAACCAGTGGCCGACCGTCTTCAACTACGCGGACCCGAAGGTCGTCCAGTCCCTGAAACTCATACGGGGGCTGACCAATGACGGCTTCTCGCCGAAGTTCAAGCAGTTCACCACCGCCGGCACGCAGCAGCTCGGCTCCGGCAACGTGGCCCTGTACGAGGGCGGCACCTGGGACGCGGCCGCGCTCGCGGCACTGCCGGGCATGAAGGTCGGCGTGGCGCCGCTCCCCGCCGGGGCGGGCGGCAAGCGGGCGCTGATGTCGAACTCCAACGGCAACAACATCTGGGTGGGGAGCAAGCACCCGGAGGAGACCTGGAAGTGGATCTCATACCAGGAGAGCGAGGCCTGCCAGACGAAGGCCGCCGTGTACAACGGGTCGTTCCTTCCCTCCATCGCCGCGTCGATGGAGGCCCTGGGCAAGGAGCAGTCCGCCAAGGGAATCGACTTCTCGGTCTTCACGGACTACGTGAAGAACAACGAACTCTTCCCCTCCCCGGTGTACAACAACGGCAATGCGCTGACCAACGCGATGGTGCCGCAGTTCGAGGCCTACTTCACGAACAAGGCCGACGAGAGCATCTTCCGGAAGATGCAGGAGCAGAGCAAGGCGCTCCTGGCCGGCAAGCAGTAGGTTGTTGAGCCGATCCTCATCACAAGCGTGGACAGGGAGACATGCACACAGTGACGCCGCCCGCCGAGATCGTCGCGCTCCACGGCCGGAACGCATCCTTGCTGGTCGAGCTATCGCACCCGGTACCGCGGATCCTGCACTGGGGTCTGAACCCGGGCGCGCTGGACCGCGACGACCTCACGGCGCTCCACCGCACCTCGATCCCGTCGTCCACGCACAACTCAACCGACAGTCCTCGGCACTTCACGGTACTGGCCACCGAGGGCGACGCCTGGTCGGGGACACCCGCCATCGAGGGGCATCTGCGGGACGGTTCACCGTTCACCAGATTCGTGTTGAGCGGTCACTTCTTCGATCCCGCGAAGATGTCGTTGCGGCTCACACTCTCCGACCAGGCGTCCGGCCTCACCGCGGTACTGACGTACCGGCTCGACGAGTACGACATCCTCACCGTGGACATGTCCATCTCCGCGGACGCCGGCGCCGCGACCCCGTACCACCTGGACGCGCTCACCGCGCTCCTGCCGCTTCCCGAGCGCGCCGTCGAATGCGTCGACTTCACCGGGAAGTGGGCGAGGGAGCGGAGCCCGCAGCGCAGCCCCATCGTGCCTGGCACACGGCTGCGGGAAAGTCGACGGGGGAGGCCGTCGCTCGACTCCCCGTACCTGTTGATGGCCGGCACCGCGTCCTTCGGCTTCGCGCACGGCGAGATCTGGGCGGTGCACCTGGGGTGGAGTGGCAACCAGCGTTACCTGCTCGAACAGTTGCCGGAAGGGGCCGGGGTACACCGCTCGGTCGTCGGTGCGGGCGAACTCCTCCTGCCCGGTGAGGTCGTCCTGAACCCGGGCGAGACCTACCGCAGCCCGACGGTGTACTTCGCATGGTCGAACGCGGGCATGGACGGCATCTCCGACGCCTTCCACGCGAGGCTGCGAAGCCGGGTCCGCCGCACGACGCCACGACCGCTGACTCTGAACACCTGGGAAGCCGTCTACTTCGACCACGACATCGACACGCTGCGCGAGCTGGTCGACCGGGCCGCGCGCGTCGGCGCCGAACGCATCGTGCTGGACGACGGCTGGTTCGCCGGACGCCGCGACGACACGGCGGGCCTGGGTGACTGGTACGTCGACAAGGACGTGTGGCCGGACGGGCTCTGGCCGCTGGTCGACGCGGTCCGCGGCAAGGGAATGCAGTTCGGTCTCTGGTTCGAGCCGGAGATGGTGAATCTCCGCTCCCGCCTCGCGGCCGAACACCCCGAGTGGCTTCTGGCTCCCGTCGGAGGCGAGGGGCCGGCCGTACGGCACCAGTACGTGCTGAACCTCGCCGACGACGATGCCTGGCATCACGTACTGGAGCGCATCGACTCGATCGTGACCGAGTACCAGCTCGACTACATCAAATGGGATCACAACCGAGAGCTCCACGAGGCGGCGCTCAGACGCGCCCATGGACGTGCCGGCGTCCGGGCACAAACACTCGCGCTCTACCGCATGATCGACACCCTCAGGAGCCGGCACCCGGGACTGGAGATCGAGTCGTGCGCGAGCGGCGGGGGGCGCATCGACCTCGGCATCCTCCAGCGCACCGACCGAGTATGGGCCTCGGACTGCAATGACCCGGTCGAACGGCAGAACATCCAGCGCTGGACCGCCCAACTCATCCCGCTGGAGTTCATCGGTTCACATGTCGGCGCGTCGCGGGCCCACACGACGGGCCGGGTGACACCCCTGTCCTTCCGCTTGGCCACCGCGCTCTTCGGCCACGCTGGGATCGAAACCGACCTGACGGCGTGCTCGGACGACGAACTCGACACCATCGCCGCGTGGGCCGAGCTCTACAAGGAGCTTCGTGAACTTCTCCACTCCGGGCGGCTCGTCAGGGCCGACCTCGCCGACGAGGCGACGCTCCTCACCGGGGTGGTGGCGCAGGACGGGTCGGAGGCCCTGTACACCTGGGCGCGGCTGACCACGTCGAATCCTGTGCAGCCGGGTCGGATCCGCCTGCCCGGCCTCGACCCGACGCGACGGTACCGCTTCCGCGTCCGCAGTGAGGTCGGCCCGGCGTCCCTGCACGAGAACGCTCCGGCGTGGCTCGACTCCGCCCAGCGCGACGGCTTCGTCGTTTCCGGCGCCATCGCCACGGGGATCGGCCTACCCATGCCGACACTCGATCCGCAGCAGGCCGTGCTGCTGCACGCGGTCGGCGGGTAGGACGAGGGATGCCCGTGCTCACCATTCCACGCGCGGCGACGCGGACCTCCAGCTCCGAACCAGCAGGCACGCTGTCGTAGCACCGGCCCGCGGAACGCCCACAACGGCAGGCATTGCTGCATCGAGACTGCCGGCTCACATCCGCACGGTGTCGTCGCTCTGCGCATCACGGCAGATCGGCCGGGCGCTGTGAACCTCGCCGGCAGCCTCGACGAGGTCGTAGTGTCCGGCCAGACGACAGGAACGGGCACAGACATCGCCCCTGCGTTCGAGGTAGCCGAGGCGGATTCGGCGCTCATCCTCATCGGCGTTGGCACCGACTGGGCGGTCGTGGACCCGGCCAACCCGGTGGATCCCCTGGTTGCCGTGGCCTTCGTCTCACGCCGGTGACGAGATCGCGTGGCCGGCGGGCCGGTCCGCTTCTCCGTGTCCCGGGCCGGTCCTTGTTCCGCAGGGGTGTTCCTCTCGACTTGGCCACGCACTGTTCCCGACCCAGCGGTACCGGTCCCACCCGCTCATCAACTTCTACGTCCGTTTCCCGGGCGACCTCCACGGACGGGCCCGCTCTCAGGCGACTGCCGACCGGCGGGCCGTCAACTCGGAGATCCGGGTCGGGCTCGCCGAAGTCGGGGTGGACGACGCTCGCCCGCCGGAGACTCGGCTGTCCCTCCCTCCGCCCCTGCCCCGGGTACGCGGGAAGCCGGATTCCTTCCCGGTCTTCGGGCCGGGAAGGAATCCGGTTGTCAGGTGACCGCCACAGCAGGGCGTTTCCGACTGGTGGAGCGACGGGCGCGGGTCAGAGGGTGATCTTGTCGATGTCGGGCGCGTAGTCGGTGGGGTTGCCGAAACTGAGAGTGTTGTCGCCCGCCTTCAGTGGCACGGGGACGGTGAGCGACTGCGGGGCGCCCCAGCTGTTGTCGTTGGTACCGGGCACCGGAATCTGGAGGGTGGTGTCGCCCACGGTGAGCTCGATGACCCGACTCGAGTCGCCGTCCACGTAGTCCAGCTTCATCAGGTACGTGCCGTCCTTCGGGGCACTCACGTGGGTGATGGCCACAGCGCCTCCACCGAGGTTGCCGACCTTCTGCCCACCGGAGCAACCGTCGCAGCCGGCGACGCCGGCGTTGCCGGTGAGGGTGTTGCCGGGTGCCTCGGCCTCGTAGGCGGTGGGACCGCCGGACGCGGGCGTGGTGATCGGGACGGCCTTGCTCGGATGCGAAGCCCGCCCCTTGGCATCGTGGGCGACGACGGTGAAGGAGTGGGCGTCGGCGGCGCTCAGGCCGTGGACGGTGGCCGAGGTGCCGGTGGTGGTGGTCATCGGCCGGCCGTCGGCGAAGACAGTGTAGTCGGCGACAGGTGACGCACCGGTGTTCACCTTGTTCCACGCGAGCGAGACACTCGTCGGCGTGGCGGCGGTGCCGTGCACGCCCAGCGGAGTGCCGGGCTTGTCGCCCTGCCGGGTCGGGGTGAAGGTGAACAGCCGCGAGCCGTGCGGCGGCAGGTTCTGCGTCAGCTGCCCGGAGAAGCGGCCGAGGTTCTTGTGCTTCCACAGGTCACGGACCGCTGTCGTGCCGTTGATGCCCAGGTCGGAGAAGTCCGCGGTGACGTCGCTGTAGCCGGACCCCAGGTTGAACAACGCGACGGTGTAGCTGCCGTCGGCATTGCGGGCGTACCAGGTCTGCCGGTTCGTGGTCTGGCTGACCGGACGCGCGGGGTTGCCGGACTGGTCGACTGCGATCACCTCGTCGTTGGTGAGCAGCCTCAGCCCGTACGGGTCGAGCTTGGTGAGGTCGTCACCCGAGTACAGCGGAGCCGACTCGATGGCCCACAGAGTCATGTAGCTCTGCCGCTCGGCCTCGGTGAGGCCGTCCATGGGGCCGACTCCCACGTTCAGGGAGTCGAGGTTGTTCCAGTGTCCCGGCCCGGCGTCGTCGATCCACTGCACGACGTCGTTCCAGCGCCCCTTCACGGAGTTGTTCCACGTCACGAGCGTGTTGCAGTAGCACTCGACGTCGGTGTCGACCCGCCAGCCGTTGGAGTTGGCCTTCCAGGTCCCGGCCTGCGTGTGACTGATCGACCAGGACAGCGTCAGCTGGATCGGTCGGCCGGCCTGCTGGAGTGCGGTGTGCCACGCCTTGATGTCCGAGGTGTTGTCGTGGTCCGCGTCTCCCTGCCACGAGCCCGGTCCCACCCCGTCGACCTTCAGGAAGTCCACGCCCCAGCCGGCCAGTTCGTCGGCGACGGAGTCGATGTACTTCTGCGCACAGGGGTTGGCGAAGTCCATCTTGTACGCGGAGTTCCACCCGTTGGTCTTGCGCAGGTCGGGGTAGACGATGTCCGAGGTGGTGCAGCCGGGCGCACCGTGGATCGCGGTCTTCCCGTCGTTGTACGCGGCGGGATCGAGTCCCACGCCCAGGTACATTCCGAACTTGAGGCCCTTGGCGTGGAGGTAGTCACCCAGGGACTTCATGCCGTGCGGGAACGTCGTGGGGTTCGGGGCCGGCCGGCCGTACTCGTCGACGCCGTTCGACCACCCCGCGTCCACGTTGATGTAGTCGTAGCCATGCGACTTGAGCTTCGCGGCCATCACGTCGGCCTGCTGCTTGACGTGTGCCTCGGTGAGGAAGTCGATCCCGCCGTAGCCGGGGAAACCGGTGGCTTCCAGACTCCAGCTGCTCCAGCCCATGTACGGCTTGGCGGCCAGGAGCGACTGCTGGTGGCCCGCGTTCGACAGCGGTGTGGAAGAGGCGGCCGCGGATGCGGCGGTCGGTACGGCGAACGACGCCACGAGAGCGGTGGCGGCCAGGACGGGCAGCCCGAACCGCCGCACGCCGTCGGTGCGAAGTCTGTGACGTGCGGAGGGTGCGGGTCCTGCTGGACGAGCCATGGTTACTCCATCTCGGCGCGAATGGACACGGCGGGGCTCTTGGAAGCCCGGGAAGTGCCCATGCGCGATCAGCGGCATGGGTAATTGGTTGAGCGGGCGTTTGGATCCGCCCTTGTGGCCAGGGCAATTTCGTTCCGGAGCGCGGCCCAGCGAGACTTGCCCGTCGGTTGTGGAGGAAACGGGGGCCACCTGGGCCGGTGGACGTTCCACCCCCCTGACGAGGTGCGGCGAATGTAGTCGCGCTTTTCTTCCAGCGTCAACATATGTGCTGCTCGAATCATCGACATTCGCGGAAAGAATGGAAGAGGATTCGGGTGATGAGGGGGGCGGCGGGTGAATCCCGGGGGGAAACTCATCTTTCTTCTTTTCCAATGGAAATGTATGGTCGCCACATGACGCTCGCCGACCGACCACCCGCGGCCGCTCTGCTGTTCCAGACCCTGCTCGCGCACGGCCCGCTCACGCGTGCTGATGTCGGGCGACGCACCGGCCTGTCGGCCGGCGCGATCACGAAGGTCGCCACACCCCTGCTGACCGACGGCTGGATCGTCGAGCTGGGTCGCTCGGCCGAGCGCACCACTGGGCGGCCGGCCACCTTGATCGCGGTGCGTGCCGACCGCGCCCGCTTCGTGGGTGTGAAGATCACCGGTGACGAACTCATCGGTGTGCGGGCCGACCTCACCGCACAGACCCGGGCCACCGCCCGGGCCGGACTCGGTTCCCGCGACGTCGGTTCGGTCGTACTGGCCATCGCCCGGCTCGTTGACCGGCTGAGCGCGGAGGCAGCGCTGCGAGAACCAGGTGCCGTCCAGGGCATCGGCGTCACGATCTCCGGCGACGTCGACGGCCACACCGGCACGGTCCAGTACTCCCCCTTCCTGAACTGGCGCCGCGTTCCCCTCGCCGACCTGGTCAGGGCGGCCACCGGGATACCGACCGTCATCGAGAACGACGTACGTGCCCTGACCGTCGCGGAACAGTGGTTCGGTGCGGGGGTCGGACTGTCGTCCTTCGCCGTGGTCACCGTCGGCGCGGGCATAGGCTGCGGCATCTCCATCGGCGGCCGGGTGGTTTCCGGCGCCCACGGAGTCGCGGGAGAAGCGGGCCACCTTCCCGTGGGCGGTACCGACCGCGTGTGCACCTGCGGCAACACCGGCTGCGTCGAAGCCGTCGCCTCCACACAAGCCATCACGGAGCAGGCGCGCCAGGCCGTGGGCGATCCGGCGCTGACGATGGATGAGGCGGTCCGCCTCGCCCATGCCGGGCACTGCGGCGTGCGCGCCGTCTTCTCACGGGCCGGCCGTGCCATGGGTCTGGCACTGGCCTCCGTGGCCAACCTCATCGGGCCCGAACGCATCATCATCTCAGGCGAAGGCCTGGCCACCTACGATCTGTACGAGGACGAGATTCGTTCCGCCTTCGCCGCCCGTGCCTCCGGCGCCGCGGCCGACTGCGACCTCGTCGTCAGGCCCTTGCCCTTCGAGGAATGGGCCCGCGGCGGTGCCGCCGTCGCTGTGCAGCGCGTCTTCGCCCCTGCCAAGTAACCCGCGAGAACCTCTCGTCCGCGGCATAGGCCACTCCTGTTCCCCGCCCGAGCCGTCCCTCCATCCCACCGTCTCGAAGGTGCACGCCATGCTGAAAGCTCTCTCTCACCAGGACTTCCGCGGTGTCGGTGGCCCGCCCGGAATGCTCTGGTACGACCGCCCCGCCACTCGTTGGTTCGAAGCGCTTCCGATCGGCAACGGCCGCCTGGCAGGCATGGTCTACGGCGGTGCCGACCGGGAGCGGGTCCAACTCTCCGAGTCGACCGCGTGGTCGGGCGGTCCGTCGGCAACGGACGTAAGCCCGACCGCTCGGCAGCAGCTTCCGCGCATCCGCGAACTCCTCTTCGCGGGAGACCACGCCGAAGCCCAGCGGCTCACCGCCGAGCACCTGCTGGGCAGACCGCGGTCGTTCGGGACCAACCTGCCCCTGCCCGAGGTGCAACTGGCCTTCCCCGACGGGGCTCCGGCACGGGACTACCGGCGGACTCTGGACCTGGACACCGGCCTGGTCTCGGTCACGTACGGGCAGGACGGCATCCGCGTCACCCGCGAGGTGTTCGCCACCAACCCGCACGGTCTGATCGCGATCCGCCTCACTTCGGACCGGCCCGGATCGCTCGGCTTCGCCCTCTCGATCCGGGACGGCGTGATCCCCGGGCACACGACCACCACGGACTCGTGCGTCGTGTTCAGCGGCCACGCGTACGAGAGCCTGCACAGCGACGGTCGTCAGGGCGTCGCGCTGGAGATCCGCGCCCACCTCGAAGCCGAAGGCGGCACCGTACACCGCGCGGGGGACGTGCTTCGTCTGGAAGGCGCCGATCGCGCGGTCGTCTATGTCGCCGTCGGGACCAGCTGGGGAGGCGAGGACCCGCGGGCACGGGCGGAATCGTTGCTGTCCGCGGGGCTGGAGGCCGGATACTCCGCGGTCCGGGCGGCGCACGTCGCAGACCACCAGGCCTTGATGCGGCGGGTTTCCCTGGATCTCGGATCGGCACCGGCCGATGTCGCCGCCCTGCCCACGGACGCACGCCGCGAGCGGCTCGCCTCCGGGAAGGCCGACGACGCTCTCATAGCGCTCTTCTTCCAGTACGGCCGGTATTTGACGATGGCCGGCTCCCGCCGGAACTCCCCGCTGCCACTGGCGTTGCAGGGGCTGTGGAACGACGGCCTGGCCAGCAGCGCGTCATGGACGAACGACTTCCACCTGGACATGAACACCCAGCAGAACTACTGGGCCGCCGAGCCGGCCAATCTGGCCGAGTGCCAGGAACCGCTGTTCGGTCTCCTCGAGGGCCTGGCGGCCCATGGCCGGGCGACCGCCGAGCAGATGTACGGCGCACCGGGCTGGGTCGCGCACACGGTGACCAACGCCTGGGGCTACACGGCACCCGGATCCGGCATGGGATGGGGAATGAACGTGACCGGCGGGGCCTGGCTCGCCCTCCAGTTGTGGGAGCACTACGAGTACGGCCTCGACGAGGCGTTCCTGCGGGAGCGTGCGTACCCGGTCATTCGCGGGGCCGCCGAGTTCTTCCTCGCCTACGCGGTCGGTGAACCGGAGCATGGCTGGCTCGTCACCGGGCCGTCGGATTCGCCGGAGAACTGGTACCTCGCACCCGACGGCAGCCGATGCTCGGTGTCCATGGGAGCCACCGTGGACCGGGTCTTCATGGAGGCCGTGCTGCGCATCTGCGCGCAGAGTGCCGAACTGCTCGGAGTCGACGCAGACCTCAGGACCAGGATCGCTGCCGCGCGCCGCCGGCTTCCCCCCTTCCGCATCGGGCGTCACGGGCAGCTGCAGGAGTGGCTGCACGACTACGAGGAGGCCGAGCCGAGCCACCGGCACACGTCCCATCTCGGTGCCCTGTTTCCGGAGCGCCAGATCACTCCACGCGACACACCGGACCTCGCACGCGCGGCGGAGGTCACGATCGAACGCAGGCAACAGGCACCCGGCTGGGAGCAGACGGAGTGGGTCGAGGCCAACTTCACGGTCTACTTCGCACGTCTGCTCAACGGCGACCTGGCCCTCACACACCTCACCAGCCTGATCGCGGACGCCGGCGAGGCGAACCTGATGACGTTCTCCGCGGGCGGGGTGGCCGGCGCCGCTCAGAACATCTACTCCTTCGACGGCAACGCCGGAGGCACCGCGGGAGTCGCCGAGATGCTGCTGCAGTCCGACGGCCGGGAGGTCGAACTGCTTCCCGCACTGCCCGGCGCCTGGCCCGACGGGAGCGTGTCCGGCCTGCGCGCCCGCGGAGGCCTCACCGTGGACGTCCGGTGGCACGCCGGACGGCTGGCCGCCGCGCGGATCCGGGCCTCACGAGCCGTGGACATCCGGCTGCGGTACGGCGCCGACCTCCTCGAAGTACGGCTCGCCGACGGAGAGACGCTTGCCCTCGGCCTCGGCTGAGGGCAAGCGCCGGCGCCACCGTCACTGCGCGATCTGACCGCCGTCGACGAGTAGGGTCCGCCCGGTCACAGCGGTCCCGTCGAGCGCCCCGAAGGCCACGGCTGCCGCGAGCTCCTCGGCCTACAGAAGCCGACGCTTCGGGATCTGGCCGTGCCGAGGAGGGGAGTGCGGGGCCTTCCCGGCGCGACGGAGTTGCCCCCGGACCCCGTACCGGCCCACTCGACCGCGAGTGACCGCGCCATCCGGGCCACCCCGGCCTTCGCCACGTCGTACGCGACGGGATACGCGGGATTGGAGCCGATGAAAGCGGCGATGAAGGACATGTTCACGGGCGATCCGGACCGCCGGCGCACGAAGTGCCGGCCGAACTCGCGGCAGGCCACGAAGGTGCCGGTCAGGTCGAGGCCGAGAACGTGGTTCCACACCTCGTCCGACACATCGAGGGCCGCGTCCTCGGGGGCGACACCCGCGTGGTGGACCAGGACGTCGACGCGGTCGAAGCGCCGCACGCCCTCGTCCGCCGCCGACGCGACGGCCCGGGGACCAGCCACGCCCAGGGGCGGGAACTCACCGCCCGGCTCCTGGGCCACGGCGGTGCCGGTCTCCGTGGTCCGGTCGGTGACGACGACCCGTACGCCACGCGCTGCGAGAGCCGCGGCGACGGCCCGCCCGATTCCCTGGCCCGCGCCGGCGACGACGGCCGCTCTCCCGTCGGTGTGCCCCGGGTGCGACTCGGACATCTCGTCCCTCCCGTCTGTGGATCCGTGGGCGGACTTCGCGGGCCGCCGGCCACTTCTGATGTCGTGCGTGCCGGGCAAGGGCACCGGGTGCGCCGGCGGTCACAGGGTCCTGACGGACCCCACTTTGGGAATCTGCCAGCGAACACGCGCAGCCGGATCGATCGCGGTGGAGGCTCCCGGACCGTGCGGACGCTCCATGAACCCCTCGCGTACGACACTGCGCTCGACGAAGGCCTCTTGTGTCCACGGAATGAACTCGACGAGTGGCGGCGCCTCGGACAGGACAGTGCCCACCAGGTGCTGGTGCACCTGCATCATGTCGCCGGCGTGCGGCGCCAGGCGCACCCCCCGTGCCGCCGCGTGCCCCGCGATCTGCAGCCACTCGGTCACACCACCGACGCGGGTGACGTCGACCTGCACGACCCGGATGGCGTCGGCCGCCATGAAGGAGGCGAACTGGTGGTAGGAGTAGATGCTTTCACCGGCCGCCACGTCCAGCCTCGTCGACGACTGGAGGCGGACGTGGGCCTGAAGGTCGTCGGCGTGGAACGGCTCTTCGACCCAGTCCATCGCCGCGTCCTCCAGGGCCGGCATGATCTGGTTCGCCGTCGACAGGTCCCAGCGCTGGTTGGCGTCGCACATCAGGGTCACCTCATCGCCGAGCGCCCGGCGGACGGCGCGCACTCGTCGGGAGTCCTCCCGCCAGTCGGGCCGCCCCACCTTGATCTTCACCCGGGACCAGCCGTGGTCGACCAGCGAGGTGAGGTCCCGTACCAGTTCAGTGTCGGAGAGGTTGAGCCAGCCTCCGTCGGTGTTGTACGCCTCGACGCTCTCCTGCGTGCCGCCCAGAAGCCGCCACAGAGGCATGCCGGCCCGCTGCGCGGCGAGGTCCCACAGAGCGATGTCGACCATGGCCAGAGCCATGTGGACCACGCCGGCACGGCCCATCCAGTGGGTGGGCAGCCAATACAGGCGTTTCCACGTGCCCAGGATGTCCTCCGACGAGGTGTCCAGCAGGGCGTCGGCATAGTAGGAGAGGATCACGTCGGAGAGGAGTTCAGGAGCGCAGTGAACGCCGGAGATCCCCGTCCCGATGCGGCCGTCGGCGGTGCGGATCTCGACCACGGGCACCGTCCAATGCGCCATGGAGGCGGTGGCGTCGGCGATGGGCCGTTTCAGGGGCACGGCGAGGGCGTAGGTCTCGACGGAGGTGATCACCGCACCGTCGTCGCCGCGGAGAAGGTCCGCTCCGTGCGCGGACAGCAGCCCGCGGGCGGTGCCGAAGGGAGTTTGATCGGTCATTGTTCCAGTCGGCCATGGCCGTCGGAACTCGTCAACGGCGAAATGCGGATACGGATGATCTGTCGCGCAGATGGCAAGCCACCCGAAGGAATCCTGCACCGGCGGTGGTCCGGCTGTGGGGCGAGGAGGTTCGGTCAATGACGCTCGAACTGGCCTGGTTGCGTACCTGGATCGAGGTCGTGGATGCCGGCGGCTTTACCAGAGCGGCCGAAAAGATGCATTTGTCGCAACCGCGCGTTTCGGCGCACATCGCGAATCTGGAACGCGAACTCGGCTGCCTGCTGATCGAACGTCGTATAAGACCACTCACCCTCACCGACGACGGGCGAGCTCTGCTGGCCCGGGCGCGGGCGGTTCTCGCGGCTGCCGACGAATTGGTCACCGCACGCCAGACAGACCTGGGCAACATCACGGGAACCGTCACGGTCGCGAGTTTCGCCAGCGGGAGTTCGGAATTTCTCCCGGCGGTCATCACGGCACTGAAGAAGGCGCACCCGGAGATCCGGGTAGCGGTCCTGGACGGAGACGTGGGGTTCATCGAGGCGGCCCTGTCCGAGCGTCGGGTCTCGGTGGCACTGCGTCCGATCCGGCCCGAGCCTCACGATCACGCATTCACCATGCGTCCGTTGTGGCGTGAACCCTTCGTCATGCTCGCGCCGACCGGACATCCTCTGCTCGAGAAGAGCGAGGTCGATCTGGGGGACTTCGCGGACCAGCGCGTCATCACGATCGGCAATCCGCTCGCCAATACGGTCGTCGGTTACGAGGCCGAGGTCGAGTTGAGCATCAAGGACCTGGTCGCGCCCTACGGCACCGTGTCCCATCAGCCGACGACACTCGGCGCCATGGTGCGAGCCGGGCACGGCATCGGAATCATCAACTACCTGGGTGCGGTGATGATACAGCGCGAGGGAATGGAGATGCGGCCCATCCGCGACCTCAACCGGTATCGGGACGTCGGAATTTGGTGGCACTCGGAGCGGCCGCTCGGGGCGGCTGCACGAGCGTTCATTCGTGCGGTGGTACAGGCGCCGAGACCTGAGGGTACGACCGCTGTCCCACCGGTCTGATGGGCTCGGAGTCATTCCCGGAACGAATGCCCCTTCCGTGAACCACCATTGACGGTCACGGGTGACCGCGGTGAGGTGGGCCCGAAGTCTCCCGGGCCCACCGACGTGGTCCGCGCCCCGCTCCTCATCGTGTGGTACCTCAGCCGGTTCCTCCGTCTGCCCCCACGCTCGGGTACTTCGGCGCGGGGCTGCGGATCGCGGCCTGGGCGCGCTTGCCGTCCGCGGCGAGTGCGTCGCTGAGCCGGGGGAGAGGGCCGGATCGGAGGCCACGCACCGAACAGTTCAGGTTCGGCCCGCAACATGCCCGCATCGGCCGGACAGTACCCGCCGGGTGCGACCGCGGGCCCGACATCCAGCAGGACCTCGCCCGGATCGTGCACGGCCCGCGACGTGCGCCATGGTGTCGGCGCCGGCCATATGTGGAAAGCGCGACCCGGCTCCGAGACCGCACCGGGCATTCGTATTCCGGATGACTCCCCGTCGATAATCGTGTTTCCCCTCGACGGCGTCGGCGGCATACGGTCGATGACGTGAACAGTGATCGCCGTGATGCAGCGAGGCCGGGAACAGCGGCAGCCGTCCGGCCGCTCGTGCCACGTCCCGGCCTGGACGACATAGGGTTGCTCCTCGGCGGCATATCACGGGGAACGCCCATCGAGGTCGCCGACGGCGTGGTAGCTGCCGTCGAGGACATCACCGCCGGCCACAAGGTCGCGTTGCGGGACATTCCCAAGGGCGCTCCCGTGCGCAAGTACGGCGAAATCATCGGCGTGGCGCTGGCCGACATCCCCGCGGGCGGGCACGTCCACGTGCACAACTTGGGAATCGGCCGGTGGGAGGTGCCTCGAGCGAGCGCATCGACGGCTCGGACGCAGCCGACCGTCGCGGCTCCCACCCGGGACCATTTCCTCGGATACCGCCGTGCGGACGGCCGTGCGGCGACCCGGAACTACATCGTCGTCGTCCCCACCGTGAACTGCTCCGCCACAGTGGCCCGGTTGATCGCGGGGCGGGCCGATGACCTGTACAGGGGGACGCCCGGCCTCGACGGAGTCATCGCGCTCCCGCACGACCTCGGCTGTGGAATGGGCGAGGGCACTGCGGGGGACGACATCCTGCGGCGTACTCTGCGCGGTTACGTGCGACATGCCAACGTCGCAGCGGCCCTCGTGATCAGTCTCGGCTGCGAGGTGAACCAGCCGGAGAATGTCCTGGGGGACGGCACGGGGGTCGAGACGCTCACGATTCAGGAGGTGGGTGGCACCGCGGCGACGGTGAGCGCGGCGCTCCACCACATCTCGAATCTGGTCGCGCAGGTGGCGGAGTCGCGTCGAGTGCGGATCCCGCTCGCGGAGCTGACCCTGGGGCTGCAGTGCGGCGGCAGCGACGCCTATTCGGGACTCACCGCCAATCCCACGCTCGGTGTGGCGGCAGATCTGCTCGTCGCGGGCGGTGGGAAGGTCATTCTCGGCGAGACCCCGGAGATCTACGGCGCCCATCATATGATGCGCGACAGGGCGTCGAACCCTGCGGCGGCTGCCCGTATCGACGAACTCATCGCCTGGTGGCAGGAGTACACCGACGACAACGGCGTGAGTCTCGACGGCAATCCGTCCCCGGGAAATCGGGCCGGTGGGATCACGACCATCTGGGAGAAGTCCCTGGGCGCCGTGCTCAAGTCCGGCACCAGCCCGCTGAACGCCGTCGTCGGATACGGTGAACCGGTCACTGCGCCGGGCCTCACGTTCATGGACACCCCTGGATACGATCCGGTATCGGCCACCGGGATGGTCGCCGGAGGCGCCAACCTGCTCGCCTTCACGACCGGACGGGGCTCGCTGTTCGGCTCTCGCCCCGTCCCCTGCCTGAAGATCAGCTCCACTACCGGGCTGTACGAGCGGATGAGCGGCGACATCGACTTCGACGCCGGACCGGCCATGAGTCACTCGGATCAACTCACTTACGGCACCTGCTTGTTCGAGGCCCTGGTGGACACGGCCTCCGGCGCCGAGAGCAAGTCGGAGGCGCTCGGGTTCGGGGCGGAGGAGATAGTCCCCTGGCGCATGGGAGCGGTGCTCTGACAGGAGCTGACCGTTCCCGGCCGCGACGGAGCGCGCATTCACCCATGGCGGCCACACCAAGGTGACGTTGCGTCCCTCGAGCCCGTTCGTCGTGAATCCCCTCCCTCGCCGAACCCGGGATCTGTGAACGGCGCTTCGCCGGGCCCCCTGAGACGGGGTCGGGCGATGTGGGGCCCGCAGGGCGGATGGACCGTCCCATGCTTGCGGTACTGCCGATGGGCGCGGCGAGGTCGGGGCCGGACGCGGTGACGACCCGGCAGCGGCTGTGCATGATCTCCTCGCCGACCTCGGCGGCACGGCGCACCGAGCCGCGCCGGGCTTCCGGCGCGAGCGCGGGGTGGGACGCGAGGGGCCGGCCTTGGACGGACACGCTGGGCATGAGGGTGTCTGCTTGTGATTGTGAGGATGCTGTGGGTGGCGGGAGAACGGGGTTCCGGCTTCCGGAGCCCCTCCCTAGGCTCCGGTTCACATGACAACAGAACACGCGCAGCAGTCCCAGGAGAACGCCGGGCAGTCCCGCAGACGCTTCCTGGCCGCCGCCGGGGCGACGGTCGCCGGGGGAGCGGTCGCGGCCACCGCCTTATGGCCCGCCGGCAGCGCCGCGGCCGCTCTGTCCGGAAAGCGCGTCGCCGTCCTCGGCGGCGGCGTGTCCGGCCTCAGCGCCGCCCATGAACTGGCCGAACGCGGCTATGCCGTCACCGTCTACGAGTACTACGACGCCCTCGGCGGCAAGGCCCGCTCCATGGACGTCCCAGGCACGGCCGCAGGCGGTCGCGCACCGCTTCCCGCGGAGCACGGCTTCCGCTTCTTCCCCGGCTTCTACCGGAACCTGCCGGACACCATGCGCCGCATCCCCTTCCCCGGCAACGCCGGCGGCGTCCACGACAACCTCCGCAGCGGTACCGAGGCGCTGTTCGCGCGCGGCTCCGGCCGCCCGGACATGCACTTTCCCCTGCGCCGGGTCACCACCCCGCCCGCACCCGGTGACATCACCCCGGCCTGGCTGCGCGACCAGATCCTGTCCGTCCTCGACCTGGGCACCCGGCTGCCCGCTCATGAGGCCGCCTACTTCGCCGACCGCCTGCTGGTCCACCTCACCAGCTGCGACGCCCGCCGTGAGGACCAGTGGGAGAAGACCCCGTGGTGGGACTTCATCCGGGCAGGCGAGATGAGCGCCGAGTACCAGGTGCTCCTCGGCATCGGCCAGACTCGCAATCTGGTCGCCACCCGCGCCGAGATCGCCTCCACGCGAACGGTCGGCCGCGTCATCATCGAGGCCCTGATCCTGTGGGGCCTGCTCGGCCGGGGCATGGACGGCGACGCCGACGTCGACCGCGTTCTCAACGCTCCGACGAGCGAGGCCTGGATCGACCCCTGGGAGCGGTGGCTGCGCTCGCTCGGCGTCGAGTTCGTGCTCGGGACGGAGGTTCGGGAGGTGCTGTACGAGGGCGGCCGTGTGACCGGCGTCCGTGTCGCGCCCCGCGACGGCGGTCCGGAGCGCACGGTCACCGCCGACCACTACGTCTCGGCGATGCCCGTGGAACACGCCCGCGCCACCTGGGGCCGGGCCCTGCGCGCGGCCGACCCGCAGCTCGGCCGGTGCGACGCGCTGAAGACGGACTGGATGACCGGCGTGATGTTCTATCTGCGCACGCCCACCCCCGTCGTGCACGGGCACATCAACTGCCTCGACTCACCCTGGGCGGTGACCGGCATCGGACAGTCCCAGTTCTGGGACGTACGGAACTTCTCGCGCGACTACGGGGACGGACAGGCCCACGAATGCCTGTCCACGATCATCTCCGAGTGGGACAAACCCGGCATCCTGTACGGCAAGACCGCCCGCGAGTGCACCAAGGACGAGATCGTCGCCGAACTCTGGGCCCAGCTGAAGGACGGGCTGAATGACTCGGGGAAGACGACCCTGAGCGACGAGGACCGGCTCGGCTGGTTCATGGATCCGGCCGTGACGGGTCTCGGCGGCCCTGACCCGCGCAACCGCGAACAGCTCCTCATCCACCCCACGGGCACCCTCTACAACCGGCCCTCGGCCCGCACCAGGGTGCCGAACTTCTTCCTCGCCGGCGACTACGTCCGTACGGACGTGGACCTGGCGACGATGGAGGGCGCCAACGAGTCCGCGCGGCGAGCCGTCAACGCGCTGCTCGACGCGGACAGTTCGAGCATGGAGCGGTGTCGCGTCTGGGAGCTGTTCCGTCCGCCGGAGCTGGAGCCCCTGAAGCGGGTCGACGAGGTGAGGCATCGGCTGGGGCTGCCCAACACGTTCGACCTGGGATGAGCCGGAGGGGCCGCCGCCCCCGAGTCGGCTGCGGCCCTTCGCGTGTGTGGTTGCGTCGTGCTGTGCCGCGCCCCTTGCGCACCCGCACCGTGGGGCGCCTGGCACGCGGGCAAGTACGGCGTCGAGGCGCTCGGCGACGCCCTGCGCATGGAGACCCAGCCGCAGCGACCCCGAACGGAACGGCGACCCCCTGCCGTGGGAGACCCTCGCGGTCGACGACCCGGACTTCGACCCCGAGTACGACGAAGCCCCCTCCAACGCGGGCACCAGGGGTGCCCGGTGCACCTGCGGGTACCTCTCGGTCGACCCAGTCGGCCCGGACATCGAGGTGCGCGGGCACGGCCGGCTGGCCCTCACCGCACCAGGCGTCGGCCATGGCGCGTTCCCCGGGACGCTCCGCATCCGGGGCTCGCTGCCGGCGGCCCCGGCCCCGGCGCCAGCTCGCCCGCGGGGCGACCCCGAACCTCGATGCGCGGCCTCCCGCCCAACTTCCATCCCAGCCCGGCCGACACTGGGCCGAGCGGCGCAGGGCACAAGGACGGTGGACGGCCGGCGGCAACCATGACGGCGATGTGACTGTTCTGGGATGAAGTGTTCGAACTTTCACAGAACGAAAAGCCGGCCCCGGTGCGCTGTCGTCCACCGGGGCCGCAACTGTGCCTATGGGCAGTGTTCGCCGAACTTCACCGCGTCCAGCGTGACCGGCTGCCCCGCCAGCTTCGTCCCCGCAGCCGGTTTCTGCGTGCACACCTGCCAGTTCGACTCGACCAGCACCCACCGGCTCGCTCCGGTCGCATCGTTCACGGTGATCGAGGTGCTGGAGTCGAGCGCGTCCCGGGCGGCCTTCACGCTCCTGCCGTGGAAGTCGGGCATCGTCCCGCCCGCCGCCGAAGGTCCGGCCTGGTCGTGACCCGGGCAGGTCTCGGTCAGTTTGACGGCTCCGAAATCCAGCTCGGTGTTCGCGGAGGCGACGGTGCCGGCCTTGACGTTCTGGGAGCAGACCTTCCAGTCGCGGTCGAGGATCTGGTGTCGGGCGCGGCCGAGGGAGTCGTGCGACTTGAGGCTGTGGAAGCCGGCCTCCTGGGCGGTGTCCTGGGCGGATTGGAGGCCCATACCGACGAAGGACGGGACGGACTTCTTGGTGACGGTACCGGTCCTGCCGCTGCTCGTGCCGGACGTGGCCGTCGCGGCGGAGGTGCTGCCGCCACTGCCGGTCGTGTCGGTCCTGCAGGCGGTGGCAGTGCCGAGAAGGGCGACGACGGCGGCTGTGCAGGCGAGTGTTCTGCGGTTCATGGATCCCCCATGTGCAGGTGGTGCGTTGAGGGGCGAGCGTAGAGCGGCCGCGGTGGGCGTGTCGGTCGTGTAGCGAGGCTGTGACCGGATCGGGTGGTTTCGGGCAGGGTGAAGGCCCGGCCCGGGTAAGGGATCGGGGCCCGGGGCGTGGGATGGGCCAGAGGCCGGCTCTCCCCGCCGCGGGCGACATCCGGCCAACGGCATGGCACGGGCGCCAGCGGCTGCCGGTCGGCGGAAGGCCGCGTGCCGCTCGCGTCGGCGGTGCCACCGCACATGGCGTCGTAGGTCGCATCGGCGTGACGACGGCCTCGCCCGGATGTTCCGAAGCGGGGCCGCGCACGCCGCGACCACGGTGGCACCCCGGGCACGGGCCGAGCCCTGGCCCAACTGGACCAGCCCTGTCCATTCTTCCCGTTCAGACTACGAACGCCGGCGCGCGGCTCGGTCCGACGACCGGCTTCCTCAGGCGTGTCAGCCAGCGTGTCCCACCTGGCTGGGGGACTGGCTCAACATCCTGGATGCCCGGCCAGACACCGTCGGTCGCGCCGCAGGACGATCGTCCACGTCAGCGGTAGGCCAGGGGGGAGATGGATCGCGGGGGCATCTCGCAGCACTCGGCGTGACCACTCCGCAGAAGTCGGGTCAGAACCCTCTCTCACGAACAACGCCGGTTCGCCCGCCCAGGCAGGAGGCCGAGCACCTGTGACGAGCGCCGTGAACACCTCGCGCGTCCTCGGCCCCCGCAGCCATGAGCATGCACCGGCCGCTCCGATGACCTCCGGCGTCACCTTGTGGGGTGCAGGCGGTCGAGCAAGCTGCGTCGAGCGGAGTCGACGTGTTCTTCGGCGTACCGGGCGAGCGTTTCGCGGTCGTCCGACCGCAGGAGCGTCACCAGCTCGCGGTGCTCGTCCACAACGCGAGCACGGTAGTGCTCGTAACCGAGGGTGATACGGCGGAGCTGGAAGAGGTAGACCTGCGAGCGCACCGCGCACCACGCGTCGAGGAGCCTGCGGTTGTTCGCGGCGTCGTAGATCCGGTCGTGGAAGGCGATGTCCAGTGAGAGCAACTTCGCCCCGGACGCCTCGCCGCTGATCTCTTCCGACATCTGACCGACGAGGGTGTCAAGTCCGGTCAGCTGGTCGGCGGTCACCCTCCTGTGCGCGCTGGTCGCCGCGAGCCGGTCCAGCGCGGCGCGCAAGGTGTAGACCTCCTCGATGTCCTGAGCCGTGACGTCGATGACGGTGGTGCCGCGGTGCCAGGCGCTGCGGACGAGGCCCTCGCGTTCGAGGTGCGCCAGTCCTTCGCGCACCGATCCGCGACTGACTCCCAGGGAGGCGGCGAGTTCGACTTCCCGCAGCTGTGATCCGGGTGGGAAGTGGCCGGCGAAGATCGCCTCACGTATGAGATCGGCAGCCTCTTGCGCCAGGCCACGGCGACTGGCTTTGGGGAGCGGAGCGACAGACATGTCCGAATGTTGACATTCGACATTCGGCTGTTGCAAGGTCGGGGCGGAGCGAGCCGAAGGAGTGTTCACATGCCCGTGCGCCCCGCCTTCCATCTGGCCATACCGGTCGACGACCTTGACACCGCACGCCAGTTCTACGGGGAGGTCCTCGGGCTGGGCGAGGGACGGTCCACCGGCCACTGGATCGACTGGAACCTGCATGGCCACCAGCTGGTGACCCATCTGGTCCCCGGTCGCCCTGTGCCCGCCGGGAACAGTGAGGTCGATGGGCATGCGGTGCCCGTCCCGCACTTCGGGGTGTTGCTGTCGACCGAGGACTTCCACGCGCTCGCCGAGCGACTCCGCGCCGCGGGTACCGAGTTCGTCATGGAGCCCTGCCGCCGCTTCCCCGGCGAGCCGGCGGAGCAGTGGACGATGTTCCTCCACGATCCGGCCGGCAACGCGCTGGAGTTCAAGGCGTTCCGCGACGAGTCCCAGGTCTTCACGCGATGAGGCGGGTGCTGGTCACCGGGGCGTCGCGCGGGATCGGCCGGGCGGTTTCCCTGGCGTTCGCCGAGCGCGGAGACAGCGTGGGAGTGCACTGCGCGGCCAACCGCGCGGACGCCGAGGAAACGCTGCGGCGACTGCCCGGTTCCGGTCACGCCCTACTCGTGGGCGATCTTGGCGATCCGCAAGCGGCGCGAGGGATCGTCGACGGTGCCGTGGAGCATCTGGGCGGGGTGGACGTGCTGGTCAACAACGCCGCCGCCGCACCGTCCGACAGCACCTTGCACCCCGTGGCCGACGTGTCCTATGAGGAATGGCAGCGTGTCTGGCACCGCATGGTCGACGTCAATCTGCTCGGCGCGGCGAATGTGACCTACTGCGTCGCCCGGCACCTCATCGACCGCGCCGGTGCAGGCAGCATCGTCAACATCGGTTCCCGTGGTGCTTTCCGGGGCGAGCCCGACTTTCCCGCGTACGGCGCGAGCAAGGCTGCACTACACGCCTTCGGGCAGTCGATGGCCATCGCGCTCGCACCGCACGGCATCGCGGTGACGTCCGTGGCCCCGGGCTTCGTCGCGACCGAACGGCAGGCCCCGAAGGTGGCGGGCCGAGGCGGCGAGGCCTTGCGCGGCCAGAGCCCGTTCGGACGGGTCGGGACGCCCGAGGAGGTCGCGGCCGCGGTGCTCTACCTGGCCTCGCCGGAAGCCGCCTGGGCGTCCGGGACGGTACTCGACCTCAACGGCGCCTCCTACCTTCGCACCTGAGGACTCTCGGACGGCGTCAGCCGGGTCAGTGACCCCGTAGCGCGCAGGATCGGCCTTGGGAACACCGGTACCGCGGCCGTCGGGGAGAACGGTCATGGCCGGCTGGTCGAGTCCCGACCGCGGGCCGGCCGTGCTGGGGGAGTTCCTGGCGGGTACGAGGAGTCGATGTGGCTGCGCCATGCAGAGTCGCCGCAACGGTCATCGCTGCCGATTCCGACCTGTCACAGACCACAGCGGCCCGCCGGAGGATCGCGAGGTTCGTGATCGACGCCCATTCGCCGGCCCGTGCGGCGGCCGATCCGGAGGCCGCGGTGAACGAGATCTTCCTTCGCAAGGCCACCCGGTCGAGCTGCCTTGCGGAGTCGGGCTGGACGCCTCCGGGGTGGTGGACGAGGTCGGCGAGGGCAAGAAAGGCGGTGCCGATGGCATCGGTAGCGTGCCGAGGCCGGGTGAAGAACCGCGAGGACCTTGGCCGACCCACCGGTCCTCTCGTTCACCGTCGTGATGATGCCGTTCGGTCCAGCCACAGCCGTCTCGGTCGGGCGAGCGGAGGGCCGAGGGCGACAGCCGGTCAGCTTGGGCGCCCGGTGTGAAGCCCTTTCTCGTGGGCCCACGCCCAGTCGCCTCTGCCCATGGAAGACTGCACAATGTGTTCTTGTGGTGAGGAGTGACGAGCGGCCGCGGGCGCACGAGTACGACCGGCGGAGCCACGAGGACGACGGGCGCGGTCACCGACGGCGCGGCCCGGTACTGTTCACGGTCCTTGCCGTCCCCGCCGTCGGAGCCGCGGGGGCTCATGCGAGTTCACTGCTGCGGGTAGCGGAGCACGCCAACGGCGCCATCCACATCGCCCTGGTCGTCGCTGCGGTCCTCATCCTTCTCGTAGCTCTGTCACTCGGGATCGTTTGGGCGATCAACCTGGTCGCCTCCCTGATCGATACGGCTCGTTGTCGGCGCAGGATGCACTACGGCGATGCTCAGGAACTCGTACGCGTGGCAGAAGCTCCCGAGGCCACCCCACAGACGCCCCTCAACGATCGAGGGAAGCGGGTACTGCCGTCTCGGATCATCAGCAGGGCCCGTACGGGGTGGGCGTCCCGTTCGCGTCGCGCCCCCGAGGACAGATGAGACGCTCCGCACCGTTGCCGTGGCAGGGCCGGGACGGTGGGGCGTCCGGTGCTGGTCGGCATTGGTCAGCGGTGGCGCTCGACGGGCAGCTCCAGGTGGAGCTCGTAGCCGCCCTGGGCGGTGGGACCGGACGTGACGGTGCCGCCGAGGAGCTCGGCCCGCTGGGCCAGGCCGACCAGGCCGTGGTGGGCGCTCGGCAGGGCCAACGCATGCCGGGTGGGGGCGGTATTGGTGACAGTGGTGCAGAGGGAACCGCCACGGTGAGTGACGCGGACGGTCGCCGTGGCGCCGGGGGCGTGCTTGCGGACGTTGGTCAGCGCCTCCTGCACGGTGCGGTAGACGGCGCGCTGCACCGTGGGCGGGATGCCGTCGGACAGGTCGCTCTCCAGTTTCGCCTCGATACCGCTGGCATCGACCAAGCGCTCCAGGTCGGCGAGGGAAGGCTGGGGGGTGAGCTCGGTCGGGCTGCTGCCGGAAGCACGCAGGACGCTGACCATGTGCCGCAGCTCCTCCAGGGTCTGCACGCTCAGGCGTCGGATAGTGGCCGCGGCCTGTCTCGTCTCGGCGTCCTGGCTGCCCACCTGGAGCGCTCCGGCCTGCACGGCGATGAGGCTGACCTGGTGGGAGACCACATCGTGCATCTCCCGCGCGAGCTGGGCGCGTTCCTTGGCGAGGACGCTTTGGGCGGTCAGCAGCCGTTCGTGCTCGCGGGCCTCGATGATGTCGGCGAGACGCAGGGAGAGTTCGCGCCGGGCCTGGACGAGCTGGCCCAGGAAGACGGGCGCGGCGGCGGTGGCAAGGGTGTAGCTGAGGTGGAAGAGGTTGTTCCGCTGGGACAGTTCGGTGGCGTCCAGGGACGACCACGGCCAGGGCATGTAGTCGATGACCGCGTAGGTGAGGGCACAGCCGGCCAGCAGGACGCGGCGGCGGTTCAGCGAGGAGAGCGTGTACAGCGCGGCCATGGGGGCAAAGATCGCGTCGGTGACCAGGGCGGTGGGGAGCGTGAGGGCGAAGGTCGTCAAGGGCAGCCGGCGGCGCACGGCGAGGGCGAGAGCGCCGAGCAGCGCGCAGGCGGCGGCCGGCTGGTCCGCGACGCCGACGCGGGCCCACGCGTCGACCAGCGCGAACCCGACGATGACGACGTCGAGCTGCAGATCCGACGTCCGTCGGAGGCTCACCGGGCGCCCTTGCCCTGCTCTGGGGAGAGCAGGCCCGCGCGCTCGGCGATCAGGGCTGCCTGGACCCGGCTGCTGACCCGCAGTTTGCCGAGCACGTTGGTCACATGGCCTTTGACGGTGCCCGTGCTCAGGTGCAGCCTCTCGCCGATGTCGGTGTTGGCGAGTCCCTCGGCCATGAGGGCGAGAACCGCGCGCTCGCGCTCGGTCAGCCGGCCGGTGAGGCGGATCGCTGCGGGCTCGCGCACGCCGTGGTCGAGATAGCCGTCTACCACCCGGCGGGTGACCTGGGGCGACAGTACGGTCCCTCCTTCGGCCAGCGTGCGCACCAGGCGGGGAAGCTCCTCGGGGTCGGTGTCTTTGAGCAGGAACCCGGCCGCGCCCGAGCGTAGGGCCGTCGTCACGTATTCGTCCGCGTCGAACGTGGTGAGCATGGCGACCACGGGGGGCTGCGGCATGCGGCGCAGGTCGGCCAGAATGGTGAGTCCGTCCACGTCCGGCATCCGGATGTCGAGCAGCACGACGTCGGGCTCCAGCTCCCGCACCATGCGCACGGCCTGGCCACCGGGCACCGCCCCGACGACCTCGATGTCGTCCGCCGCGTCGAGAATGTGCGTGAGCCCCGTGCGGATCAACGCCTCGTCATCGACCACCAGTACCCGGACCACGTGTGCTCCGCTCGTCGCATGCCTCCGTGCGATGCCTACCCCCTCAGGAGTCCTCTCGGGGTGACCGGCACGCGATTTCCGCCGGTTGGCGGCATGGCGTCAGCCGGTTGGCCGAGGCGCCCCGGGCGGGTGGCAGGGACGCTTCCAGCCGAGTGGCGGGGGTGGGTCCGACCGGGTGGCGGGGGGCCTCAGGAAGGCTGCCGGGGTGGTTCGGGCGGGGTTGCGGTGAACCTATTGAGCATGACTCGCAACGCACTCTCGGTCCAGCCGGCCCACGTGGTGCCGTCGCCTGGGCGCGCCCGCCTCCCAGCCCCTGCCTCTGCCCCTGCCGGGAAGGCCTCGACGGGGCGGCTGGTCGGTGTCGACTTGGCTCGCGGACTCGCGGTCTTCGGCATGTTCTCGGTCCACGTCGGGCCCGATGTGACAGGCGGCGGCCCGGTGGGATTCCTGATGGAGACGGCGAGAGGGCGCTCCTCCGCCCTTTTCGCCCTGCTCGCCGGGTTCTCACTGGTCATCGTCACCGGCCGCCCACAGCCGCGTACCGGGCGGGCAGGCCGTCAGGCCGTGGCCAGGATCGTGATCCGAGCTCTCGTCCTGCTGGTCCTCGGCTATGCGCTGACCGCCCTGGACACCGAGGTCGACGTGATCCTCAGCTTCTACGGGGTGCTGTTCCTGGTCGTTCTCCCGCTGTACCGGTTGCGGGCCCGGACGCTCGCCCTCATCGCCGCTACGGGCGCGCTGGTGCTTCCCCAGGTCCTGTATATGACCAGAGCGGCCATCGAGGACGGCAGCTGGGCGGACGCCGTCACCGCCCATGACCCCGTGGCCCTGGTCACCGGCACGGACGGTGTCATCGAGCTGTTGTTCACCGGCGCGTATCCGGTCCTCACCTGGGTCCCGTTCCTGGTCGCGGGCATGGCGGTGGCCCGGCTGGACCTTGCCCGCCCCGGCGTCAGATCCCTGCTCGCGCGTATCGGCGGGGCGCTCGCCCTGCTGGGCTACGGCGGCTCCTGGCTCGCCCTGCACCTGGTCCCGCACGCCCTGTCCGCCGTCGCCTCCGCCACGCACGGCCCGGCATCGTCCGCGTGGTGGTCGGACACCGTGGGCGAGCCGTCAGGGCGCCCCCCGCTCGCCTGGTTGCTGGTGGCCGTACCGCACAGCGAGACCACGCTCTCCATCGTCGGCAACACCGGCGTCGCCGTGGCCGTGGTCGCCGCGTGCCTGACCGTCGCCGAGCGGATGCCGCGCCTGACCCGCCTGGCCACACCCGTCACCGCTGTCGGCATGACGGCGCTGACCGCGTACGTCCTGCACATCCTCGCGCTGTGGTTCTTCAACGACGTCTGGTACGTGGCCGCCGTCGACAGCGACGCCCGGTCCGGTCTGGCGGTGCTGCTCAGCTTCATCGCGGCCGCCACCCTTCTGGCGATGGTGTGGACCCGGCTGTTCGCGCGCGGTCCCCTGGAGCAGCTCCTGCACATCGCCGCCCAGCCGGCAAGGAACATCAGATGACGGTCCGCGCCCTGACGCCGGGCTGATGCGCGATCTCGGTCCCCACAGAGCCCGCCGGGGCAAGAAGGTCCGCACCACCCTCCGGGACGACGGTCATGAGCGGGCCGCTGACCTGCTCAGGCGCGACTTCACCGCGTCCCGTCCCAATGGGCGCTCGGTGGCCGAATTCTCCGACGTGGCCACCTGGTCCGGGACCGTCCACGTCGCGTTCGTCGTGGACGTCTCCCGGGCGATCGTCGGCTGGTCCGCCGCCACCAGCAGACGGGCCCAGCTTGTCCGCGACGCTCTCGACACGGCGTTGTGGCGCCGGGACCGTACCTGAACTCCGGCCGGTCCGGGGCTGGTTCATCATTCGGAGGCGGGCAGCCAGTACACGTCTCTAGCGTTCTCCGGGCATCTCCTCGTGGCCGGCATCGACGCACCGCCCTTGGCCCTCGCCCTCGGCTACGCCGTCCGTCTCCGCTCCGCGTTCGTGCAGCCGGTCGCCATCGCCGCTGCCGGTGTCCTTGCCACGATCGTGGTTCGGCATCGTCCAAGCCGTGGCCTCGTGACCTCCCGCGGTGGGAGAGATGCGTGCTGATCAACTCCAGCACCGGCGGTGCGCCCGATGTTGTGACGGACCTCGACGAAGCTGCTGCCGCTGCGAGTTCTCGCTCTCCTGCCTGCGACCGGCCCGGCTGCAGTCGGGCCATCTTCAGGCTCAACTCCTCCCGACCCAGGTGATCTGGCAGCCGGGGGAGACGGCAGGGCAGGCAGAGCCTGACGTGGGGGCTTGCGGCGCACCGTGATGCGGGACGCATCGAAGCGGGGAGGAACGCGACGTCGAACGCCGTACGGGCCCGGGTACGGCAGTTTCAGGTGTGGTGGCGCCGACGGTGACCGCCACTCAGGTAGGCCAGAGCGGCCTGCCGGTGGGGCTGGCCCGGCTCATCCACGTCGACTATGAGTGACCTCAGCTCACACCGGGCGGCGCCGCCCTACCACGGTCACTGTCCGGCTCCGCAACCGTCGGGCGAACCGTTTCGTCCACTGCCCGTCGAGGCGGCTTCTTCCCCACGGCCATCGCAGCAGCCGCACGAGCCAACTGCGCTTGCACCTGCTCGAAAGCTCGCGATCCGGACCGCTTCCGTTTGTGACTTCCGCTCATAGACGTTTCAACGCCCCACCGAGCTGTCCGTCACAGCAATACCTCCGAATGGAGCACACAACTCCGGCTCCGGCAATGTCGTCCGACGACCACCGAGGGACGAACCCACTCGGCATCGGGGCCGAACCTTTGACGATCCGGTGATGCCGGAATACTCCTGGCCCAGCCTGGCCCGACGTCGCCCACGCCGTCGCCTTTGAAGCGGCAGGTCGGCGGTGAGCGCAGCCAGTTCGCTCACCGTCCGCGCCGACAGGGCAGCCTCCAGGCGCTCGTCCAGCTCGTCCGCGGTCAGCAGGCCGTCCCCCGCCGCGATACGCAGTACGTCCACCACCCGGTGCCGGTCGGCATGAGAGGCCCGCAGCTCGGCAGACGAACCGGGGCCGGAGCCCTTCCCGGGGGGCGAGATCTCTCCCGACATGTCTCCCTCCAGATCCTGTCGAACGTCTCCGCGTGACGCCGGCAGCGGCGCGAGTAGAAGGCTGACGCTGTCAAGAAGCTCGCCAAGTCCGGGCCACGTGGAAGCCCGCGAAGGATCCCGACTATGCGGTCATGAAGGCCCCGCATCGGGCACCTCTACGCCGTCGCCGACGGCGAAGTCCTGCCCCGAGCCGGGCGAACCCGAGCTCGTGTTCTGCCCGGACGATTCGGACCGCTCAACCGCCAGACGCATCCGGGCCGCCTGTGGGTCGAACGCAGCGGTGAGGGCAAGGACTTCGATCTCCAACCCGACCTGCTCGAGCGCTTCCCCCGCGCCGACCCGAGCCGATCACGCTCGGCCGGCGGCACCGGCCTCGGACTCGCGATCGTTGCCGCTGTGGTGAAAGCCCACCGCGGCCGGGTCGAGGTGACCAGCAGCCGCCCCGGCAACACGGCCTTCCACGTCCGCTTGCCAGAGGCGGAACTGAGTAGCTGTTGTCCTTCCGGGCTTGAGGGCTGCGTTTCCGCTGGTCAGGCATAGGAGCGGTGATCTCGTGGAGGCTGCGGGTGCCGGAAACCCCATCCATGCTCTGTGACCTGCAGATTGTCGCGAAAGGCCAGTGATGGCCGGATGGGCGTGTCAGGTTGGTTGGTGGATCGTGCTGTTGCGACTGCCCTACCTCGCCGTGTCGAGCGTGTTCGCCTTCATCCGGCTGCTGTCGATGAGGGATGTGGACAAAGACATCGAGATCTTGACACTACGCCACCAATTGGGTGGCCTGCAGCGGCAGATCGACAGGCCGCGTCACCGGGCGGACCGCGTTTTCCTGGCCGGGCTCCTCCACCGGCTCCCCAAACCGAAGCTGCGGCAGCTGCACCTGATCGTCTCGCCGGAGACGGTTCGGGCTTCCAGGCGGGCCTTCTCCGCCTCGAGGCTCTCGATCTCCTTGTCCCTCGGGTTCGCGTTCGGCCTCCTGGCCGGGGCGGCGAGCGCGTCCAGGGCACCCCTGTCCCGCTGCCGCCGCCACGTCGTGATCAGCGACGAGTACGGGCCCTCTTGTCGCCGGGTCCGGCGGCGGGCTGACGGGCTTGGCCTGTGCGCCGGCCGTTCGGCGGGGAGACCTGCGCTCGTGGGCGTGGCTGGTGCCGTGGGAAGCCCCGCCGAACTGCGGTGCTCAGGCCCGCTGGTCCGTCGCGCAGCCGTTGAGAATGAGGTCGAGGAGGCGTTGGGCCTGCTGGCGTTGTTCGGGCTTTCCCGAGGCCAGGGCGACGCCCGTGAGGGCGAGGAACATGTCGGCCGCGCCGATGTCCGACCGGATGGTGCCGGCGGCGGACCCGGCGTTCAGGAGTGAGGTGAGGGCGGTCATCATCAACTTGCGGCTGTGGCCGCGGGCGTTGAAGCCACAGTCGACGACGGTTCGCAAGGTGTCGGCCATCCCCAGTCTGGCGCTGGCATAGTCGATGAAGCGGCCCATCCAGACGCGGAGTGCCTCGTGCGGAGGCAGGGTCGCCAGGAGTTCGGGGACGGAGTCGCACAGCTGGCTCAGTTCGCTGCGGTAGGCGGCCTCGATGAGGACTTCGCGGGTCGGGAAGTTCCGGTAGAGAGTGCCGGTTCCCACGCCCGCTTCCTCGGCGATGCGATGGAGGCGCGCGTCCAGTCCCTGTTCTGCGAAGACGCGTATCGCGGTGGAGAGGATCTTCTCTCGATTGCGCCGTGCGTCGGCCCGAAGGGGGCGTCCGGTGTCTGAGGTCATGGGATGGCTCTTTCGTCGTGCACGTGTGCGAATGCCGGACGCCCTGATCGCGGCCGTCAGGCGAGGGTTCCTGTGGTATGGACGATCTCCCCTCCCACCACGGTGAGCTCGGAGTAGAGCCCGGGGATACGGTCCTCCGGCACGGCGAAGCAGTCCTCGCTGAGAACCGCGAAGTCGGCATGCGTGCCGGGTCTCAGACGCCCGCGTGTGTTTTCCTCGTGGCTGAGCCAGGCGCTGCCCGTGGTGTAACACTCCAGGGCGCGCTCCCGGGACATCCGGTGGCGAGCGGCGCGTCGCGGTATGCCGTCCGCGGAGTTTCCCGTGATCAGCCACCACAACGACAACCAGGGGTTGTGGGAGGAGGCGCGGGTGGCGTCGGTCCCGGCCGCCAGGGGAATTCCGGCGGCGATCATGTCCGCGATGGGCGGTGTTGCGGTCATCGAACCGTCGCCCCAGGCCGCCTCCGAAAAGCCGGCCTTGAAGACCTGGTGGTCGTCCAGCACCACACCCGCACCCAACGCGCCGAGCCGGCGCAGGTTGCCCGCGCTGATGCGGTCGGCGTGGGACAGCGAGAACCGCAGCCCTCGCAGCGGGATGCGCTCGTTCACCGCTTCCCAGCAGGTCAGGATCCTGTCGATGGACTCGTCGAGCACCGCGTGGATGTTCATCGGCCAGCCCTGTTCGGCGGCGCGGTAGGAGATCCG
Source organism: Streptomyces sp. NPDC052109 (assembly GCF_040680195.1). Taxonomy (NCBI): domain Bacteria; kingdom Bacillati; phylum Actinomycetota; class Actinomycetes; order Kitasatosporales; family Streptomycetaceae; genus Streptomyces; species Streptomyces sp. NPDC052109. The sequence goes on from NZ_JBFAWF010000016.1 coordinate 91,584, forward strand.
CTGGAGCTCCTCGGCGGCGGCGTCCGAGATCGAGAACTCCTCGAGCCCTTCGAAGTCGTGGCAGCCGTAGTGCACCACCTCACCGATGCCCGCGAAGCGCAGCATCGGGTCGCCGAACCGGGGCGGGGTGTGCCGCATCCACTCCTCGAGTTGCTTGTATTCCTGCCCGGGGTCCGCCGCGGACAGGAACAGCCGCATCCGCATCGACAGACCGCCGTCGCGCCAGAGCGCGAACAGCGGCTCGTACCGCTGCGGCGGCATGCCGAACCCGCCGGCGTCGACGATTCCGGTCAGCCCGAGGGCGTGCAGGTCGGCCAGCATCGCCGCGGTGGAGCGTCGTTCCCTCTCCGGCGTGACGGGTGGAATGGCGCCCAGGACGCGGTTGAACGCGCCCATGCCGAACACCCTGCCGGTGAGCTCGCCGGTCACCGGGTCGCGCTCGAGGTGACCGCCGTCGGGATCGGGGGTGGCCGCGTGGATGCCGGCCGCGTGGAGCGCCGCCGAGTTGAGCACTGCCACCTCGTACAGCGCCTGCACGTACACCGGGTGGTCCGGAGCGAGTGCGTCCAACTCGGCGCGCGTGGGCTCGCGCAATTCGGCGAACTGGCAGGGGTGCCACCCGCCGACGACCCGGACCCATTCCCCGGGACGCGCCGTCTCGACTGCGGCGCGAAGCCTGGCGAGCGCCGTCGGCAGGTCGGGTACGTCCGTCCAGCGCAGTTCGCTCGCCCAGGTCGCGCCGCCGCGCACGGCGTGCATGTGGCCGTCGATCAGGCCGGGAATCACGCGGCGGCCACGCAGGTCGACCGTGGCCGACCGGCTGCCGGACAAGGCGCGGATCTCCGCGTCGCTGCCGTACGCCACCACCCTGCCGTTGCGCACGGCCAGTGCGGTCGGTTCGGGTCCCTCCTGTCGGACACCGCCCGGCCAGACCAGCCCGTTGAGGAAGATCTGATCGGCGGGAGCGGTGTCGGGTGATGTGTCCATGAAAACACCTCGTCATTGTCGATCGCGCGTCGCCCGGGTACGGGTCAGGCGCGAGGCCGGGCCGCCGATGCGGCCGTGGAGCGGGGGCCGGACCAGGACTCCAGAAGGCGGTCCCGGGAACTGCGGGCGCGTCCTCGTACAGCCCGCAGGTCGTGCCCGGATATCCGTCCGCCCTGCTTGACCACCCGGCCTGCGATCAGCACGCTGTCGACGTTCTCGTTGTCGGCGAGGGTGATGGCCGCGGAGACGCTGTTCACGGGCGACAGGTTCGGCCGGTCGGTGTCGAGCAGGATGATGTCGGCCTGCTTGCCGGGGGTCAGCGACCCGATCCTGCTTTCCAGCCCGAGGGTGCGCGCGCCTTCGATCGTGGCCATCCGGACCACGTCCCGGGTGCTGATCGTCAGCTCCGGCAGCGTCTCGTCGCGGGAGAGCGCGGCATGGTGCTGCCAGCCGCGCTCGGCTTCGAGCGTGCCGCGCATTTCGGCGAAGAGGCTGCCCCCCACTCCGGAGACCACGTCGATGCTCAGGCTCGGCACCACCCCCGCCGCGCACAGCCGCCCGGTCGCCGGATAACCGTGCCCCATCTGCATCTCCACACGTGGCGAGATCGAGGCATGTCCCCCGGTGTCGGCGATCAGCCGCAGTTCGGCGTCGGTGCAGGTGTTGCAGTGGACGTAAATCAGATCGGGGCCCAGCAGACCGCGTCGGTGCAGTTCCGTGATCGACCGCTGCTTGCCCAGCGCGCCGACGCCCACGTGCATCGAGGCGCGGATGCCCAGTTCACGGGCCAGTGCGAGATCGGACAGCGTGTCCTCGACCGGCCCGAACTCCGGACCCATGCTGGCCAGCGCGAACGTGACCAGTCCGCCGCCGGAGGAGAAGTAGCGCTCCGCCACCCTTGTCACGTCACGGGCGTACCAGTCGGCGGGCGGCCCTCCGGGGTTGCCGTAACCGAACACCGCCCGGATGCCGGAGTCGACGAGTCCGCGTACGGCCTCGTCGGCGTGATCCGGGCTGCGCATGATGTGGGCCCAGTCCATGACGGTGGTGACACCGGCATCGATGGCCTCCATCGCACCGAGCAGTGCGGCCACGTACACGTCGTCCGGGGAGAACCTCGGCCCCAGTTCCAGCAGCATGTGGTCGATGTACTGGCCGAGGGTCCAGTCCGCCGCGAGCTGCCGCAGCGCGGCCTGCCACAGATGCCGGTGGGTGTCGATCAGCCCCGGCAGGACGATCCGGTCGGTGGCGTCGATGATGTGCGCATCCGTCGCCGGGATGTGCTCGGCCACGGCCACGATCGTGTCGTCTTCCACCAGCACGTCACCGCGGGGCAGTTCCCCGATGTCGGGATCGACGCTGTAGATCGTGCCACCCTTGATGAGCGTTCTATGAGTCATCGTTGACCTTTTTCGTTACTCGGACGGCCGTGTCGTCAGCGCCAGATACGGGTGTCGGACGGCACGTCACCGATGGTGAGCACCGTGCCGGCGGTGGCGATTTCGAAGGCGTCCGGGACGAGGTCGGCGACGGCCTTCTTGAGCGGGAATCCGCTGCAGTGCATGGGAGCGACCAGCCGCGGCTCGTAGGCGGCGAGCGCCTTGGCGGTGTTGTCGATCCGGTTGGCGCTGATGCCGGGGTGTCCGGTGTGGAATCCGCCGAGGACGCCGTAGAGCGTGTCGGTGCCGGTGAGGTCCCGCATGTGTTCGATCGAGCTGACGACCCCGCGGTGTCCGCACGGGTCGATGACGATCAGCCCGTGACCCTCGACGTCGATGCCGAGGACCTGGTGGTCGTTGATGTTGTCCGCCTCGACGCGGCCGTCGGCGTGGACGCACAGCCGTCCGGCGGGGGCTTCGAACTCGAAGTCCGCGGTGGTCCGCATCTCGCCCGAGGTGAGCAGGCCAGGGCCGAGCGGGATGGAGTTCCGTGCCTCCATCAGGTGGCCGCCCGATGCCCGGATTCCCTCCCGCGTCAGCCCGATGTTGATCATCGGCAGGGTGGTGTGCGGCTTGACGATCATCCGCGGGTCGAACGCGTCGGGATGTGCGATCACCGGGGTCGGATGGCCGATCGCCTCGAGTACTCCGTTGATGCCGCCGAAGTGGTCGGGATGGCCGTGGCTGAGCACCACCGCCTCCACCTCGTGCAGGTCCACGCCGAGGTGGTGCGCGTTGTGCAGCACGACGTCGGCGGTCAGCCCGGCGTCGAAGAGGATCGTCGTCGAGCTGCCCTCGGTGAACGTCTCCACGAGGAAGCACAACCCGTTCTCGGCGAGCAGTTCGCCGTACCGCGAATTGAAGTGCTGATCCATGTTGTAGCGGCGTACGCGGGGGGTCGACGGCAGAAGGATGTCGATGAAGTTCTCGTCGAGAACGGTGATACGGGCGCCGGCGCAGCGCGTCATGGTGTCGCCTTTCTCAGTGGTCGTGGACGGCCTCAGGGAACGATGACGACGCGGCCGGAAACCTGTTCCGCCACCGCCGTGTAGGCCTTGTGTCCCTCATCGAGGCCGAACTGGTGCGCGACCGGCAGTGGCCGGAACTCGCCGCGCTCGAAGTAGGGGGTGAGAACGGCCAGACGCTCGGCCGACTCCGTGACGTCGAGCTTGCGGCTGTCCGCACCCAGCATCCGGACCTCGCGGTGGTAGAAGTCCGGCAGGTTGATCTCCACCGTGGGTGTGCCGACCGCGCTGATGACCACCAGCCTGCCCTGCTGGGCCAGCGAGGCGAGGGCCGCGGCGGTGGTGACGCCGCCGACTGCGTCGTAGACGGCCTCGGCTCCCCGGCCGCCGGTGTGCGCGAGCAGGGCATCGGCCACGGCGTCCGCGTCGGGGGTGAAGGGAACGAACGCGTCGATGATCTCCGCTGCCGGGGTGCCGTCGGCCGGGGGAACCCGGTCGACGCCGAGCACCCGGGCCCCGCGTGCCCGCGCGATCTGGGCGACGGCGCCGCCCACCCCGCCGGAAATGCCGAAGACGACGACGGTCTCACCCCGGCTCAGGTGCGCGATCTCGACGGCACCGAGCCAGCCGATCACGAAGTTGACGCCGACCGCCGAGGCCTCCTCGAAGCTCAGTGCTGCCGGCTTGCGGGCGAGTGCGGTGACCGGCACACGGATGTACTCCGCGTGCGAGCCGTCCAGGGTGAAGCCGACGTCGCCGCCGGTGCCCCACACCTCCACGCCGCGCCACTGCGGTGGGCCGTCGACGACGATGCCGGCGAAGTCGCGGCCGGGCACGCGGGGCAGCACCGTGCCCTCCATGATGCCGGCGACGTTCTTCAGGTCGGAGGGGTTGACCGAGGCTGCCCGGACGGCGACCACGGCCGTGCCGTCGGTGGCCAGGGGATCGGGCAGTTCGGCGACCCGCAGGACGTCGGGGCCTCCGAACCGGTCGAAGCGTAGTGCGCGCACGCAGGTGTCCTTTCTGGGCTGATGGTCAGCGGGTGGTACGTCCGGTGCGGTGTGGTCACCCCCGAGCCGGGGCGAGGGTGAAGGTCCACTCGACGGTCTGGAAGGGCTCGGACATCACGGTGCCGTGCGGCGCGGTCTCGCCGGCCTCGTGCTGGACGAAGTCGGCGACCAGCGAGCGCTTGGCGCCGAAGACGGCGTCCCGCTCCAGGTACGGATCGTCGCCGCGGAACAGCATGGTGACCAGCGGTTCGTAGCCTTCGGCGTGGAGCCGGAAGTGGATGTGTTCCGGCCGCATCGGCGAGCGCCCGGCGGCGCGGAGGATCTCGCCGCAGGGTCCGTCGGTCGGGACCGGGTAGTACCGCGGCACGATCGAGCGGTACCAGAACCGTCCGTCGTCGTCCGTGTCCAGTAGCGCCCGCATGGCGGGCTCGCCGTGCAGCTTGTCCGCCTGCTGCACGTCGTAGAAACCCTCACTGTCGCTGTGCCAGGTGTCCACGTCCGCGCCGACCACCGGCCGCCCGTCCGGGTCCACCACCGCCCCGCTGAAGAACAGCGGCATGCCTGCGACACCGCCGGAGATGTCGGCGCCGTTCTCCGCGCGTGGCCGGCCTTCCACATAGAACGGGCCGAGCAGGGTGGAGTCGGTGGCAGAGCCGTTGCCGTGGTTGATCTGGTCGACCAGGACACTGAGCCCCAGAATGTCCGAGAGCAGCACGAACTCCTGCCGGTTCGGACTGGAGATGCGCCCGACCCGCTCCAGGAAGTCGACCGCGGTGAACCATTCCTCACCGGTGAGTCGGACCTCGCGAGCGAAGTCGTGCAGATGCTGGACGAGCGTCACGAAGACCTCGCGCATGCGCTCGTTCGTGCACTCCTCAAAGGTCTGCTGAACGGCCGCTGTGATCGTTTCTTCGGTCAGATCGATGGACATCGCTCGACTCCCTTCTGTCCTCGTCCTTGCCGGAAAGCATCAGACGAGAGGCTTCATCTCGTCTAGCGAAAGCTTTAGATGGTCAACATCTCGATGTGAGATACTCGGAGGATGGAGCTACGTCAGCTGGAGTACTTTGTCGCTGTCGCCGAGGAACGCAGCTTCTCTCGGGGCGCCGAGCGGGCCCATGTCGTGCAGTCGGCAGTGTCGACGGCCATCGCCAAGCTCGAACGCGAGCTCGATATGCAGCTTCTCGACCGGGCCGGGCGCCGGATCACGCTGACCCCCGCCGGTGCCGCATTCCTCACCGAGGCCCGCAGCACCCTGGCCGCAGCCCGGCGCGCGAGGAATTCGGTGGCCCAGTACCGGGAGCAGCTCGGCGGCAGCGTCGACCTCGGCATCCTGATGTCCTCCGGGCCGCTCGACCTGCCCGCTGCGCTGGGCCGCTTCCACACCCGCTATCCTCTGGTGTCGATTCGGCTGCACCAGGGCGTCACCGGCACAGCCGCGCACCTCGCCGCCGTCGTGGACGGTTCTCTCGACCTCGCCCTGGTCGCGGCCACCACGGCATCGAGGCAGGTCACCCTTCGACCGGTCGCCCGCGACCCCATGGTCCTGCTCTGCCGACCGGACCACCGGCTCGGCGACCGCAGCCAGATCCACGTGGCGGACCTTGCCGAGGAAACGGTCGTGCGCTTCGCCGCAGGCTGGGGTATCCGCCTCGAGACCGACGAGGCCTTCGCCGCCGCAGGCATCGCCCCGGACGCCCCCTACGAGGTGGCCGACTACGACACCGCCGCCGGTCTCGTCCGCAATGGGCTCGGCATCAGCCTGATGCCCGCCACGCCGGCCAGTCACTACACGGACCTCCGCGCCGTTCCCATCAGTCCCACCATCACGTGGACGCTGTCGCTGGCCACCACGGCGGAACTCCCCATGTCTCCCGCGGCGGTGGCGATGGCCGACACCCTGCTCGAGGCGTGCCCGCCTTCCTGATGGCCGAGGGGCCGTTCCGTGAGGGTGTCGCCGCCACCGGCATGCGGGGGTGAGGCCTCGCGGCGCTGCGAGTCCGGCGGCCGGCGAGGTCGGGGCGGGAATTCGTCGGCGACCGGTGACCGGTGCCGTCGCTCATCGCCCGGCGCGGCCTGGATCTCGCCGAGCGCGGTCCCACCGCGTTCGGCGGCGCCGGCACCAAAAGCGTCCCCCTGGCCCCGTCGGCTCATCGCCGCTCGCCCCGGCCGACTACCCCTCCTGACCGGCACTTTCCTCGGCCGGTCCCTGTGCGGTGGTGGGCGCCTCGCGGAACAGCAGCCGAACCGGGATCGCCGGCAGCCGGCAGCACTTGGCGAGGGTCGGCGAGAAGCACGCCACCGGGAGCGAGCCGGCGAAAACCAGGGCCATCAGGAGGCTGCGGCGGACCGCCTCCCTCAGCCGCGCGGGCGCAGCATGCGACGCCGCCAGCGCGGGCCTGGCCAGGAGGCGCAGATACATCCCGCAGAGGAGGGCGATGCTCAGGACAATCGCCGCCGCATGGAAGGCGGTTGCCGTCGCCGTGCCGCCGTACTCGCTGATCAGCCGCGTCAGGAACGGGAGCGCGGCCACGACCGCGAGGAGGGCGAATTGAAGTTCTCCCCCTCCCTTCGCAAGCTCAGGAAGGGGATTCCCGTCTTGAGGTGCTCCCTGGCCTGAAGAGTCCAGGGATTCCGGCCTGGGTCGTCTGACCCTTCCGGGGGCTTCCTGCTTCAATGCGCTGTGCCAGGACCTTCACCCTGGTCTGACCGGCGCTCCACGAGGCGTTTAGCGTCTCCGCCCGTCCGGCGGTGACGATACGGCGTCCTTCGAGGAGGACGTTGCGTGCTGCGTTGTGGTCGCGGTCGTGCGAGGTGCCGCACTCGCCGCACGTCCACTCCCTGACGTGCAGAGGCTTGGGTCCGTCCCGGAATCCGCAGGCCGAGCAGACCTGCTGGGAGGCGTCCGGGTAGGCCCGGAAGGTGTAGCGGAGCTGCACAACGAGCCTGCCTACGACGGGCCTTATGGATGGGCAGAACGACTACAGGCATGGTAGGCACGTTGTTTCGGCGATGCATGTGCACTTGGTCTTCGTGACGAAATACCAGCGCGGAGTCTTCAACGACGAGATGCTGACACTCTGCGAAGAGATCATGCGCAAGGTCTGCGAGGACTTCGGGGCGGAGCTGAAGGAGTTCGACGGCGAACGCGATCACGTCCACCTGTTGGTGCACTATCCGCCGCACGGTGATCGAGCCCGAGTATCTGGAGGCGGCCACGGCCGTGGCCCACAAGCACGCTTGGGAGCACCGGTGGGCTCGGTGCTGCTCGGTTCGCGGGAATTCGTCGGCGAGGCCCGGCGGTGGAGGAACGTTCTGGGCGGCGGCTTGCGGCAGGCGGGAGTGCTGGCTGCGGCCGCGTCGTACGCGCTGGACCACCACGTCGAGCGGTTGGCCGAGGGCCACGCGAACGCCGGCCTGTTCGCCGAGGCCCTCGACGGCGTGCCGGGGCCGGAGATCGCCGCGGCACGCACCAACATGGTGTTCGCACGGGCCATGGCGGGCGTCACGCCGCAGGACCTGGTGGGGCGGCTGGCGGCAGGGTGTGCTGTGCACGGGCGGACCGCAGTTCCGGTTCGTGTTCCACCTCGACGTCTCGCGGGAGGATGCGGAGCGCGCGGCGATCAGCGGGGCAGCCATGCGCGCGGCTGCATTGCCGCGAGATTGCTGGAGTCGGGTCGCGCCCAGTGACGTACCGTTGCGCGCGGTCCGGCTCGTGCTGCAATCGGTGAGCATTGTGAAGGTCGCCGCATTGAGAGAATTCGCTGCTGAATGCGTTCGCTTTCTTCTATTGGACCCCTGGCTGCTGCTCAACGACGCTGGGTTGTGCCGACGTCGTCGCAGGCCCGTAGCTCAGGTGTCGGCCGGCATCAGTTCCGCCTGAAAGTCGAAAGAGGTCTCGAGCACATGCACACTCGCCGAATCGGTGACACCGAGGTCAGCGCGATCGGCCTGGGCGGCATGCCCATGTCGATCGAGGGCCGCCCGGATGAGGCACGCTCCCTCGCCACTGTTCACGCCGCGCTCGACGCCGGTGTGACGCTGATCGACACCGCCGATGCCTACCACCGGGACGCCGGTGAAGTCGGTCACAACGAAACCCTGATCGCCAAGGCTCTCGCCCGCCACGCGCTGGGTGCGCAGGTCCTCGTCGCCACGAAGGGCGGCCACCTGCGCCCCGGAGACGGCAGCTGGACGCTGGACGGCTCCCCCAAGCACATCAAGGAGGCCTGTGAAGCCTCCCTGCGCCGCCTTGGTGTGGAGGCTATCGGGCTCTACCAGTTCCACCGTCCGGACCCCAAGATTCCCTACGCGGAGTCGGTCGGTGCGGTGCGGGAGCTCCTCGACGAGGGCAAGATCCGCATGGCCGGTATCTCCAACGCCAACCCGGAGCAAATCCGGCAGGCCGACGAGATCCTCGGCGGCCGCCTGGTCTCCGTCCAGAACCAGTTCTCGCCTGCCTTCCGTTCCAGCGAGCCGGAGCTTCGGCTGTGTGACGAACTCGGCATCGCGTTCTTGCCGTGGAGTCCTCTGGGCGGCATTTCCCGTGCGCGCGAACTCGGTTCGGCTTACGCACCGTTCGCGCGGGTCGCCGAGGCTCACCGGGTCAGCCCACAGCAGGTCTGTCTGGCCTGGATGCTCGCCAAGTCGCCGGTCGTCGTTCCGATCCCCGGCGCGAGTCGACCGGAGACCATCCGCGACTCGGCAGCGTCTGCGGACCTGAAGCTGACGGACGAGGAAATCGCCGAGCTGGACAGCGTGTGACACGGTGCAGCTTGCGCTTGACGCCGGCCACCGAGTCGGCGTCGCACGAGGGCTCCAGGGATTGCGCACGTACCCGTCGGGATGACGACGCGGAGTGGGCCATGGCGGCCCGCGGGGGCCACTGCCTCGGCCGCATGGTCGTTGCCGCGCGCCATCTCGTCGGCAGCACGACGCCCCTGGCGCAAGCGGAGCTGATCGCCGAGTTCCACGGGGCGGCGGAGCCGACAGCGGCGATCATCTTGCGCGCAGATGGACTCCCGGCCCTATGCATGAAGGAGCGCACACGTGAGCGCAGCACCCGTACGTTTTGGCATCGTGGGCAGTGGCTGGCGCGCTGCGTTCCTCGCACGGCTGGCCCGGGCGCTGCCGGAACGGCTGACAGTGGCCGGCGTGGTAACGCGCTCGGCCGCACGGGCCGCGCAGGTTGAGGCCGCGTGGGGGGTACCCGCCTTCCGCGCGGTCGGCGAACTGTGCAGCAGGGGGCCGGAGTTCGTGGTCACGTCGGTGCCGTGGGACGTCACGCCCGAGGTCGTACGAGAACTCGTGGAGCGCGAGGTACCGGTCCTCGCCGAAACGCCGCCGGCACCCGACGTCGTCGGGCTGCGGGAGTTGTGGGGCGCCGTCGGGGGCGCGACACGCGTCGGCGGCGGTGCACTCGTCCAAGTCGCTGAGCAGTACCCGCTCATGCCGGGCCACGCCGCTCGTATCGCACTCGTGAGGCAGGGCCTGATCGGCGAGGTCACGTCGGTCCAGGTGTCCTCGACACACATGTACCACGCGATCTCGCTGATCCGGCACACGCTGGACGTCGGTTCCGGGCCCGCGACGGTGACGGCCCGGGCCTTCACCGCCCCGCTCGCCGACCCGCTGTCCCCCCGCGGCTGGTCGGACGACCTGACGCCCAAGGACGCCGTCACCACCCTCGCCTTCCTCGACTTCGGCGCGGCCCGCACAGGCCTGTACGACTTCACGGACAACCAGTGGTGGAATCCACTGCGAGCCCGCCGCGTCGTGGTGCGCGGCTCACTCGGCGAGATCGTGGACGACACCGTGGTGCGGATGGCCGATCCACGTAGCCCCATGGAGTCCCCTCTGATGCGGCGCCGCACCGGCACGGATCTCAACCTGGAAGGCGCCGAGGTGCACCACATCTCCTTCGACGGACGGGTGGTGTGGCGCAACGACTATCTGGGCGCGAGCCTGTCCGAGGACGATCTCGCGGTAGTGGACCTGCTGTGCCGTACGGGCACATGGGTGCGCGACGCCGGCCCGGAACCGTATCCGCTGGCCGAGGGCTGCCAGGACCATCTGCTGGCGATGTCGATCCAGGAATCGGCTCGGACGGGGGCGCCGGTGACGACGGCGGTGGAAGCATGGGCGGCCCGCTGACACCGCCGGCCCGCTGAGCGCGCCCGACGCTGAGCGGCCGACAAGCTGATCCCTGCTAGGGCCCGCCCCGGCCCTCGCCGCAGGCTCCCTCGACGGCCTCGACACACACCGCCGGACTCACCGGCCTCCACCCGCCGTACACATGCGCGCCACCACCGGCTCCACCTGCTCCCCAACGAGCCGCCACCGCCCGATGTCACACGTCCCATCGCTGCCGCCACTGCACCGGTGCGCGTTCAGACATACCTCCTCGTGCCCCCTCACCTGCAAAGACGGCGTGACAGAGGTCACCGACATGTGCTGATCAATCTTGGAATGCGAGGCCTTGTCCCGCTGCTGCCCTCAGGGGGCTTGCCTCGTTCTGGGGTTGCGCAGGGCCGGCCACGGGTCCGGAGAGGACCCCGGGCACGCCTTCCTCCATCCGTCCCCGGACCGCTGTCTCGAAAGGTTCCCCTACGCCATGCCATTGGCTCTGCTGGCCCTGGCTGTCGTCGCGTTCGGCGTCGGCACGACCGAGTTCGCCACGATGGGGCTGCTGCCCCAGATCGCTGACGGGATCGGCGTGTCCGTGCCGCACGCCGGCAACCTCGTCTCGGCTTACGCGCTCGGCGTCGTCGTCGGCGCCCCCGTGCTGACGGGCATCGGTGCGCGCGTATCCCACAAGCGGCTGCTGCTGCTCCTGTCCGGGCTGTTCGTGGTCGGCAACACCGCGTCCGCGCTCGCCCCCGACTTCGGCCTGCTCTTTGCCGCTCGCTTCCTGGCAGGTTTGCCGCACGGAGCACTGTTCGGCGTAGGCGCCGTCGTCGCCTCCCGGCTGGTTGCCCCCGAACGGGCGGCACGTGCCGTCTCGAGGATGTTCCTCGGACTCACCATTGCGAACATCGTCGGTGTACCGGCCGGCACGGCCCTCGGCCAGCAGCTGGGCTGGCGGTCCGCCTACTACGCGGTCGCCGTCATCGGCCTCGTCGCCCTTGCCTCGCTGGCCTTCTTCATTCCTCACCAGCCTCGCGGCCGGCAGTCCGGCATCCGGCACGAGCTGCGGGCGATGGGCAACAAGCAGGTGGCGATCGGCCTGGCCACGGCCGTTGTCGGGTTCGGTGGCTTCTTCGCCGTCTACAGCTACCTCGTGCCAATGCTGACGCACCTGACGGGCATCTCCGACTCCTCGACCACCCTGGTCCTCGCGCTCTACGGCGTCGGCATGACCCTCGGCACTCTGATGGCGGGGCCACTCACGGACCGCGCTCTGCGGCCGACGCTGTACGCGGGTCTTGCTCTGCTCGCCGCAGCGCTGGTGACGTTCTACTTCACCGTCCGCAGCACCGTGCCCGCGCTAGTGACGATCACCTTCATCGGCGCGCTGGGTGCCCTCATCACCACGCCCGTCCAGATGCTGCTCATGGCCAAGGCGCGGAACGCTCCGACGATGGCGGCGGCCTCCAACCACTCCGCCTTCAATCTTGCCAACGCGGGCGGCGCCTGGCTCGGCGGCCTGGTCATCTCGGCGGGCTGGGGCTGGGCCTCGCCCAACCTGATCGGCGCGGCTCTCGCCATGGCCGGTCTCGGCCTCGCCTTCACGGGCGGCCTCATGGACCGGGGCAGTCGTCGCTCCGAGGTGGTCGCTTCGTCCGGCGCGGAAGCCGGACACGTCACCGCAGCCCAACGCATGGGCGCACCTGCTCCCTCCCCCCAGCCTCCGGCGGCCCTCGGGGATCGGGGGTAGCGCCCGGACCCCGATGGCCTGCTGGGGCCGGCCCTACCTGAGAGGGCAGTAAGCGAGTCTTCTACCGTTTTGGTTTAGGAAGTTCGTGTGGGGTTGGTGGGTTTCGGCTCGTCAGCGGGCTTGGCCGTGGTGCGCTGGAGCGGTGGGTGGATGATGGTGCGCGAGAAGGCCGGACGCGCCGCGGACCCCAGTTTGGTGGTGCTCGACTCGCAGTCGGTGCGCGCAGCGGCCGGGGTGCCCAAGGCGACGACGGGCCTGGATGCGGCCAAGAAGACCCCGGGCAGGCGGCGGGGCCTGGCCGTGGACGTCATGGGGCTGATCATCGCGGTCGTGGTCGTCGCGGCATCGGTACACGACAACGCGATCGGCACCGCGCTGCTGAACAAGGTCGCTCCTGCGGGCACGGTCCGCACGGCGCTGGTCGACCAGGGCTTCAATGCCGGCGTGGTCGAGCACGGGCGAACGCTCGGCATCGACATTCAGATCGTGGCGCGCGACCCGGTTGCCACCGGGTTCGTCCCCGAGCCCATTCGCTGGCGCGTCGAGCAGACCAACGGCCTGAACATGCAGGAACGACGGCTGGCCCGCGACTATGAGCATGCTCCGTCCTGCGCGGAATCCAGGATCTACTGGGCCTCTGCCGGGCGGATACTGCGCCGCCTGGCCGGACCGCGCGCCCGCTGGCGGGAGGTGTGATGACCCACGCCGTCATCCGGCAACTTCTGGACGGAATCGAACTGCGCTAACGTCAACTTGCCGAGCAGATCGGCGAACTCGCCGCCCGCTTGCGCGAGGCGCAGGCTGAACGCGAGGCCCTGGCGACCACGGCCAAGACCGTCCGCGCGATGGCCGCCGACCTCGACCTCGAGCGGCCGCCGACCCCGGCGCTGCCGGACGGCGCGGCCTACCAGCAGATCATGGACGTATTCGAGCACGAACGCCGACCGCTACGCGCCCGCGACCTATGCCTCGCGCTGGACCTGCCCTTGATGCCCAAGCACGTCGAAGGCATCCGCGCGAAACTCAAGCGCCTGGTCAGCCTCGGATTCCTCGACGAGACCGAACCCGGGCTGTTCGCACAGCCCGGCCCTCAGGCCCCGACAGCCCCCGCCGACCAGCGACCTGATCCAGCCCAACGGGCAAAACGTTAGGAGACTCGCTTATTGCCCGCTGAGCTCGCGCGTTGGTGTCAGGAACGAAGGGTGCGCAGGCCGGTGCGGATTTCGCTGACCAGGATCTCGGGCTGTTCCAAGGCCGCGAAGTGCCCGCCCTTGTCGGCCTCGCCGTAGTGGATCAGATTGCTGTAGGTGTCTTCGATCCAGCTGCGTGGCACGCGTGGGATGTCCCTCGGGAAGACGGTCACCGCGACCGGAAGCGTCACCTTCGGGCCGGCGAAAGTGAGCGATTTGTTCTCCCAGTAGATGCGGGCGGACGACGCTGCGCTGTTGGTGAACCAGTAGAGGGATATCGCGTCGAGCATGTCGTCGATGCTGAGAGCGTCCTCGGCGAGCCCGTGGTTGTCGGTCTTGGACTGGAACTTCTCGTAGATCCAGGCTGCCTGGCCGGCGGGAGAGTCCGCCAGGGCGAATCCGACAGTCTCCGGCTTCGTGCCCTGAAGGTGGTTCGACCCACCGAGATCGCCGGTGTAGAGGGCTAGGGTCTCCACGGCGTAGCGCTGTTCGGGCGACAAGGTGTCGGGTATCTGTGCGGGAAAGGCGTACTGGGTGTTCAGGTGAATTCCGAGAAGCCCCTCAGGCTGCATGGCTCCGAGGGCGGTGGTGACGACGGCACCCCAATCGCCGCCTTGCGCGGCCCATCTCGTGTAGCCGAGTCGCTTCATCAGCTCCACCCACGCGCTGGCGATGCGCGAGACGGTCCACCCGGTCTCCGTGGGCTTCTGGGAGAACCCGAACCCGGGGAGCGACGGGACGACGACGTCGAATGAATCGGCGGCGTCTCCTCCGAACGCAACCGGATCGGTCAGCGGGCCGATCAGCTTCAGGAACTCGACGATCGAGCCCGGCCATCCATGCGTGAGTATCAGCGGCATCGCGTGGGGATTCTTGGACCTGACGTGGATGAAGTGGATGTCCAGTCCATCGATCTCGGTCAGGAATTGGGGGAAGCGATTGAGCTCGGACTCGAAGCGACGCCAGTCGTAGCCGCGCTCCCAGTAGTCGACCAGAGACCTGGCGTTCTCTACCCGGACCCCTTGCGACCAGTCGCCCACCGTTTCCCGATCCGGCCACCGAGTTCTGGCCAGTCGCTGCTTGACGTCGTCGATCTCCGCATCCGAGATCGAGACGGTGAAGGGGCGGACGAGGGCCGAGGCAGGCGGCGTCGGTGCGGTCATAGCCTTCTTCTCTTCTCCTGAGCTTCGAAGCGCAGCGCAACTCTCCACTGCACACTGGTGTACAGTCCATCTCACTGTACACCGGTGTGCAATACTGGTGCCGTGTCCACCGAGTCCTCCCGTGTGCGCTCGATGAGCGAGACACGTGATCGCATCCTCGACGTCGCCCTCGATGTGCTGGGAGAGAACCCCGACGCCGGAATGGGAGACATCGCCTCCGCTGCTGGCGTCGTCCGTCGCACGGTCTATGACCATTTCCCCTCGCGCCTCGACCTGGTTCGCACACTCACGGAACGGGCCGTCACCGAGGTGACGGCCGTGCTCACCGAAGTCAACGCCTCCGGCGCGGAAGCGGACGCGACGTGGGTCGAATTCATCGCCCGCGTCTGGCCGGTGACGCACCGGTACCGAGTGCTGTTGGCGCTGCGCCGTGGCGAGTACGGCGAGGCGATCCACGGCCTGCTCGGGCCAGTCGATGAGCTCCTCGCCGACCTCGTGAAACGGGGCCAGGACGGCGACGTGTTCGCACAGCACCTGCCGGCGGCCATTCTGAGCCAGGTTGCCTACGGCGTCGTGTTCGCCATCGCGGACAGCGACCTGCCGAACGGGACCCTTGGCGCCCGAGCAGCGACGATCACGAGCCTGCTGATGCTGGGAGTTCCCGAGACGCGCGCAATTGCTCTCGTGGGCGACCAGCCCTGACCCGCAGCACTCGAGCGGAGCCGCGGATCGCCCTGCTCCGGACACGACATCGTTACCGACTCTACGGGCGGTTGAGGGCCACCGTCTCGTCCGGTACCGGCGGTGCCTGCGCACCCGGCCCGCGCCCGGCAACCCGCATGGCGACGCACGCCCCCAGGTACAGCAGGGCGACGACCAGCAGCAGCGCCTGATAGCCCGTCACCAGCGCCAGATACTCCAGTGCGCCACCGGTCAGCGCGCCCAGCAGATTCGCGCCGAACGCGGATGTCGGGTCCGCGGCGAGTGCGAGGCGGTCCGAGAAGATGAGGTTGGCGCAGAAGATGGGGGCGAAGGCCAGGGCGATGGCGGCGGCGAGCCGCCCGGTGAAGGGCAGCGAGAGCACGGTGTGCGCCGGGACGAGCCAGGCTACCGCCAGGGTGCCGAAGAGCAGGAGCTGCAGCAGCAGCTGGTTGACCCGCCGTAGCCGGCGCCGGACCTCGACCGCCGCGAGGACGGCGAGCAGGACACCGATGAAGACCAGGGCGTTGACCAGCCAGGTCGTACCGAAGTAGAGCGCGAAGCCGATCACGTTTTTCGTTTCGAGCAACATGAAGGCCGCGCCCATCAGGAACATGTCGGTGTAGTGGACCGTGCTTCGGAACCGGACCCCGGTCAGGCGGGTCGCCAGGAGCGTCACCAGCAGGATCGCGCCGAGCGCGCCCAGGTAGAGCGTGGGAATGTCCCGGTGGAGCAGATACGGGAAAGGGTGGTCATCGCTCGCAGCCTCTGGGACCGCGCCGCTGGGCTGCCAGATCTGCCGGCACGACTGGTCGGCGGTCGTCATCCCGGCCACCAGCACGGCCGCGTTCTTGCCGAACGTCGTCATGCAGAGGGCATGGCCGTAGATGTCATCGAGGGAGCCGGCTAGGCGGTCGACCAGCCAGCTCGTCCGGTAGTAGTTGTACATGGCGAACGCGCCGTGGGGCGCCAGGTGATCGCGGGCGGCCTCGAACGCCTGCTGGGTGAACAGGTAGCTCTCCAGGCGCAGATTGCTCGCCCCGGCCACCAGCGTCAGCGAGTCCGGCAGCGCCAGGACGACGAGGTCGTACCTGGCGTTCGTCCGCTCCAGGAAAGCCCGTCCATCGGTGATGTGGACGTGCACCCGGGAATCGTCGTACGGCTTCGCGGGGTGCAGCTGAGCGCCGATCTGCTGCAGCCTGGGATCGATCTCGACGGCGTCCACGCGCTGCGCTCCGTGCGCCAGCGCGACCGCGACGTCATTGCCGTTGCCGGCCCCGATGACCAGCACGCGCTTGTGCGGATTGCCGGGCGTCCGGTCGTACGGCTGCCGATAGGGCGAGTTCTTCCGCATCAGTTCCCGGAGTGGTGCGATGCTCTGGTGCGGGACACCGTTGGCGGAGATGCGGTACCCCCCGGCGACGGACGTCACGGGCGTGAGCTGGATCTTGTAGTAGGGCGACCAGGAGACACCGGCCGTCGTCGTCTCCACGAACAGGGCAGCGACCATCGCCGTCAGGGGGACGCCGTACCGCAGGGTGTTGCGCCGTCCGCCGAGGATCAGCAGGCCCGCGGCGGCGAGCACGCCCCACACGACCGACGGAGCGCGGAGCCAGGACACCACGGCGAAGCACACCGACCCGGTGATGCTGCCGAGCAGGTCGTAGCGGTAGGCATCGAGCGAGGGAAGCCGGCGGAAGAGATCGGCGGTGATCTTACCGATCGCGGCCATGATCACCGCGGTGAGCAGGAAGATGGCCGGCAGCGTCACCCACTCGGGGAAGCCGGTGGTCTTCACGGCGGTGAAGTAGATGACCTGGCCGCTGCTCTGACGCACCTGCACCGGAAACTCTCGTACGAAGATGACGAGAAGCGCGAGCGGGACCGGTGCCCAGCGTGTGAGCCACTGCCCGCGCGCGGCGGGGATCAGGAACCCGATGCCGATGCCGAGGAACGACCCCAGCAGGATGAAGTTCGAAAAGTAGCTGAGGTGGACGACGTTGGCGCCCGCCCATCTGATCAGCGCCAGCTCGACGAAGAGCATGGTGGCGCTGGCCAGCAGCAGCCTCCAGCGCACGGAGTAGTCGGCCTGTCTGGTTCCGATCCGTTTCACACGCATTTAAGATGCCATCTTCGGCACGGTGGGCCGAGAATGACTTGCCGATTTTATGACGATATCGCCCTCACGGACTCCAGTCGTCCGGACGCGACCGCGTCAGCCGCTCGTCGTGTCGGATGGTGAAGACGTTGACCGCCAGTGAAGCGAGGGTGGCCAGGGCCCGGGTCTGGGCGTAACGGCGTGGTTCTGCCGGGTTGCGGACGTCGGCGTAGAAGCTGAGCACGATGCATGTGAGGACGGGTGCGGCCCAGTCGTTGGCGTAGAACCCTGGCAGGCCGTCCCACTTCAGCGATGTCGGGGAAGCCGCCAGACTGCGACGGCGAGCGCGAGGACGCCGGTGACAGCGACGGGCAGCGCGATGTGAACGGAGCTTAGGGTTTCGGACGACGAGGCGGTGGCGAGGACCTTGGCCTTTCCCGAATGACTCGTGCGCATGGCTGAGCGGGACGGGGAAACGGCGGGCCGACCGCGAATATCGCCCCCACGCACCACGCGTAAGGAGAGGGAGTCGTATGGGGAGGCGGTGCACGCCGGGTCGCATCAAGCCGACTACACGGGTGGCCCCGGGAACGGCGGGGAACGCGATCCACACGAGCGCTCCGCAGTCGGGACTGTTGGCGGCGCCGTACTCACCACCGCTCGAACGGGCGATAGCGGCGGTGATGGCCGACCCGAGACCGGCCGCGGGCGAGTTGCCCGAGACGCTGCGGAGATGCCTGGCGGGAGGTCATATCGGTGATCGTGTGGACGGTCTGCCGGGTGGTCTTCCCGCTCTTGGCGTCGGTACGATGGCGGTGGATCTTCACGGCCTGCGCGACGTGCGGGAAGTCCAGGCCGAGGCCGGTCACGGTCGGCACGCGCACCGAGCGGGTCTCGCGTCGGCCGTGCCCACGCTCGCGGTCGTGGCGTACCGCGGTGCGTTGCCTCCACGGCAGGGCGCGCAACACGGCATGCGGGCGGTGAGCGTGATCTGGCCGATCATCGCACCGCCGAGTTCGACTGTGAAGAGGCCGGGGCGCCGACTGGGTGGCCCGGGCATCGCACGCTCGAGCTCGTCACGCGGTTGAGGGCCACCGAGGTAGGTGCCTACCTCTGGCGAGGTCAGCAACTCGATGACCGCGGCACGGTCCCGGGCCTCCGGCTCGCGGAGCACGAGCCTCTCGGTGTTGATCGGGGCAGGCGGCCAGGCGACGGGTCCGAGCTCGGTCATGCCGGTCAGCTAATCAGCAAGCTCGGCAGCGATCAAGATTGGCATGAGGAGCGCCGGTTTCATGACCCACAAGCCCGACCATCCAGCGGCCGACTTGATTTCTTAGCCCCCTGAGATGTCTTCGAGGGCCCTGCCGTGGGAGCCGTCGACCGGACGGTCGCCCATCGCCGACAGTCCCGTCTTGCGTAGGTCGGTAGGAGTGCCGCCTGCAGCCGGGGCCAGGCACCGGCTTCGGTCCAGTCCCGCAGGCGGCGCCAGGCGGTACGCGCCCGAGCAGCCCACCACCGGTGCGGATACGTCCGGACAGGCCACACCCTCGCGCACCAGCTAGACGATGCCCGCCAGTGCAGCCCGGTCAGGCACCCGAAGCCGGCCTGGATGCCGGTGCCTCCGCTCGGGCCGCCTGGCTGCCAGTCCCTACAGGTCCGCGAACACGTGGTCGGGCACGTACGGCGAAGCACCCGTCACCAGCCAATACTGGAGGTCCCGCAGCCTCGTGAGAGCTGCCTCGTAATACGTCGGGGGCTCTGGCCGGGGAAACCGCGGATGGGCTGTGTGATCGGGAAGCCAGTCAACACACAGCCAGAACCCTTCCACCAGCCACCGCGGCAGATCCTGCCGACCACTCTCCTCGAACGTTGCACACACACCACGCATGGCCCGCTCCAGACGAGAGAAAGCCTCCTCGTCCCACCTGTGATCACGGATCACGATCGAAAGAAACGCGTCCTCGCACTCCGAGAACTCCTGCCGCAGCACAGCGAGATCATCCATCAGGCCATCATCGCGGTGCCCACTGAGGGTTTCTCAACGAAGTGATCCCGTGAAGTGACTCGGCCCGGGATCTGCGAGCCGCGATGAGTCCTGTGGCGTCCTGCGGTCGTACTGTCGACCCCGCTACCGAGGAGGGCTTCTGATGCGCAGCGTGACCTATTCGATGAACGTTTCACTTGACGGGTACATCGTCGGGCCGGACGGCGACTTCGACTGGACCGCGCCCGACGAGGAGGTGTTTCGCTCCTGGATCGACGAGATCCGAGAGGTCGGCGTCCACCTGTTGGGACGACGGCTGTACGAGACGATGCTGTACTGGGAGACCGCCGATCAGGATCCATCGCTCGACGGCGCAATGCTCGAGTGGGCCGCGCTCTGGAAGCCGCTCCCCAAGGTGGTGTTCTCCACCACGCTGTCGGCGGTGCAGGGCCATGCCCGCCTGGCTTCCGGAGGTCTGGCGGAGGAGATCGAGCGGTTGCGAGCCGAGCCGGGGAAGGGCGACATCGCGATCGGCGGCGCCACCCTCGCCGCCGAGGCTGCCGCATTGGGCCTGATCGACGAGTACCGGGCCAGGGTCTACCCGGTGCTGGTCGGCGGCGGCATTCCGTTCTTCCCCCAGCACGAGCGCCGGGTGGATCTCGAACTCGTCGAGACCCGCACCTTCAACTCAAGAGTCGTCTACCTCCGCCACCGCGTGGCGCGCTAGCTGGATCCTTCCGGTGTTGGAGCACTGCGGCCGCAGCGCGCGTCGGCCGCGGCACTCCGCCTCGCCGAGGAACGGTCGGCGCAATCACTCGTGTGCGGTGCACAGCCGGGCCGCTGCGGGACCGATGGCTGTTACTCACCTTCGGGTGGCCGTCTTCGTCGTGGACGGGTGGCGCAAGCCGGCGGCGCCTTCCGGGGTCCGCTCTCCAGGACGAACCCCCTGGAATGCCCGCGGCGCTCATCTTTCCGGCCACTTCGGAATGCATCTGGTGAAGAGGCCTCTGTGTTCGGCCCGGCCTGGCCGATGTATGCCGACGTTTCGCCCATGGAACAGGGACCGGGTCTGGGCCCACAGACCGCAACGGGTGCCCCTGTCGCTGGGCATCTCCGGCGCCGGCACCCGGACGCCATCAAGGCATCTCAGGACGCCGCCACCGAGGCCACGGCGGCCGGCAAGCCCGCCGCCGAGGCCGCACAGCACGCCAAGGACGCCGAGGCCCGGGCCGGCGCCGCCAACACCGAGGCCGGCAAGGCCGGGAGCGCCGGCCCGTGCCCCCGCTGACGCGGCCTGCTGCTAGCGTCCGGGCGCGTGAGCGACAACGTGTACGTGGGGAACGCCGGCCAGGACGCGGCACTCGACCGGGGCTGGCTCCTCGGGCACTTCAAGGACGCCGGGGACCCTCGCCACAGTACGGACGTGGAGATCAAATGGGGCGTCCACCCGGTCGGCGACAAGCGGGCGGAGTGGGTGAACGGCGAGGAGCGGACAGCTCTCCTGATCCTCGTCAGCGGCCGCTTCCGCGTCGAATTCCCCGGTCGCAGCGTCCTCTTGGCACGACAGGGTGACTATGTGGTGTGGGGGCGCGGAGTCGACCACTCCTGGTTCGCCGAGGTGGAGTCGGTGGTGCTGACGGTCCGCTGGCCGTCCGTGCCTGGCTATGCGGCCTGACGCACACCTCCGTATTCCGTCAGCGGGCCGGTGCCGGCCCGCCGGCCGGAGACGACCTGCGTGGCCGTCCCGGAGCCGGGCTGACCGGTCACGGTGACGAACGCGCGGAGTCCCGGGCCCTGTGCCCCGAGGCCCTGGCCGGTGCCGACTCCCGGGATGCCGCCCAGAGGTGAGCCAGTCGAAGTCGGTGCCGAGGCGGGTGCGGGCGAAGGTGTGGCCCTGTCGTGCGCAGTGGTGTTGAAGATCCGCAACAGGGGAGTGAGGCCGACGGCCCCCTCGGCGGTACCGTCGTGTCCTTGCGTGTACGCCATGTCCGAACGGTGGGTCCAACGGCTCTGCCGCCAGGGGCGACTGAGCATGTGTCAGGCGACCGCCCAGCCGTCGTCTACCGGCATCCAGCGATCGTCCGACCAGCGGGCCGCTTCTAGGCCCCGTCCTCGAACTCCCGCCTGCCCCGCGACGCCATGCACACACTCTCGTCGCACCGGGCCCGGGCTCAAGTCCATCCTGTACTAGGGCCAGGGCCCGCCACGCCGAGAGCCCGCATCTGCAGTCGCGAGGCCCGTCCTCCGGGCGGACGAGGGGAGTTTGACGACAGGCCCTACGCCACCCGTCCGCCGCGCGTACGGCATCGGCGCACAGGTCTCAGCACCCGCCGGATCCGGTGTGCGTCATCCGCGCCCGGGAATTACGCAGCGGTGGCGGAGGTCTTGCACCCTCGCCTCCCCGTCGTCACGACTCCTGTGCCGATGATCGACCACCGAGGTACTCAGCAAGTCCTCGCGCGTACGCATCGATCGTCCGGGGCGCCCGCCCCAGATCCGTCCAACCCGTCCATCCCCGTACCCACTCGGCTGCCCGCTCGTGCCGGCCCAGGACCGGCCACTTCTCCTCCAGCACCACCGCGCCGCCCAAGAGATCTCCTCATTACATGGGGACGCCGCAGGATACGAGCTGCATCCTGCGGCGCGTGATTCCACGTAACTCCGAGGAGTCGTGTGGCAGATACCGCCCCTGCTCCGACAACGCCCTGGGGATACCGCCGGTCAGGGGGCGTGGGCCCAGGCGCGCACCGCAAGCGGCGGAAGTACGGGCCACACGACGGGCGTCCTGGGATGAGGCAGGCGCAAGCCGCACCCCGTCCCGGCCGTCAGCCGATGACGTGCATCCGCCACCTCCGCTGCACCAAGCCTGCCGGGATGATGACATCCGACCGAAAAGCCTTGGACAAGACGCACTTCACAGGGAAGACACGGTGGTTCGGTTGACTACTCCCTGACCGTCGCCGGCTTGACAGGCCAGATGCCGCCGGACGCGGCGTCGTCCCGGAACCGGTCAGTCATCCCCCTGGGTGGGAGCACAGCCCATGTAGGAACCGGATTCGTAGGCCGCCTTGTCGCTGTCCCGGTCACGGATGGCCTCGACGAGGCGTGCGTGGTCCTGGAACTGCTCGGGGCGTAGTTCCTCACCGAAGTGGTCCAGGAGCGAGGCCCTGATCACCTCGCCCAGGTCCGCATGCAACTGGGCCAGGACTGTGTTGTGGGACGCGGCGACGACGGCCAGGTGAAAGGCCACGTCCGAGTTCACGAAAGCGACCCGGTCCCCCGACGACCAGGCCTTGTCCCGTTGGGCCAGCAGGGCGTCCAGCCGCTCCAGGTCCTCCGGCGTACGGCGTAGGCAGGCCAGGCGGGCCGCGCGGACCTCCAGGGCTCCGCGCACTTCGGCGACGTCGTCCGTGTGCGCCGTCTCGAAGCGGATCCGCATCATTCCGGCCAGTTCACTGGTCGCCCGGACATAGGACCCGGAGCCGTGGCGGATGTCCAGCAGGCCGGTGTGGGCCAGGGCCCGCACGGCCTCGCGCACCGTATTGCGTGCCACACCAAGCTGTTCGACGAGCTCCGTCTCGGCGGGGATGCGTGAGCCGACGGGCCAGGTGCCGGAGGTGATCTGCCGCCGCAGGCGCGCAATCACCTGGTTTGACAGTGGTTCGCGGCGAACGGGATCCATAGTCATCCCATCATCATATGACGCTGTGTAAAAGTCATACTCATCTCTAGACCTAGAGTCATGGGATGAGTCTATGATCGGTGGTGTGACGAAGGAAGAGCTCGACAACACCCTCTTACGCACCGCCCGCGCGGCGCCCTCCGACCGCTCACCGCGGCTGCGCAGACTGACGCTCGTGGCGCTGGTGATCGCGGCCCTGAACCTGCGCCCGGGCGTCACCAGCCTCGGGCCCGTCCTCGAAGAGGTCCGCGACGGCCTCGACATGAGCGGCACGGTCGCCGGACTGCTGACGTCCATCCCGGCCGTGTGCTTCGCCCTGGTCGGTTCCACGGCTCCCGCCCTCGCCCGTCGGTACGGCGCGAGTGGTGCGATCGCGGCCGGTGCCGCGTTGCTGACGACGGGGCTAGCGGCACGTCCGTTCGCCACCGACGCCGCCCTGTTCGTCGCGCTGACCGCCCTGTCGCTGGCCGGCATCGCCATCGCGAACGTGCTGCTCCCGGCCGTCGTCAAGCTTCGCTTCCCCGACCGGGTGGGCGCGGTGACGGGGCTGTACTCCATGGCGCTGAACGTCGGAGCCTCGACCGCTGCCGCCGTCACGGTGCCCCTCACCGAGGCGTTCGGCGGCGACTGGCGGTACGGCCTGGGCATCTGGGCCATCCTGGCCGCGATCGCCGTTCCGCCCTGGCTCACCGCCGCCCGCCACCAGGGGCGGGGGACGGCCGCGGTGGACGACGGAGGCGAACCGCAGACACACCCGCGAAGCCGGATCTCCCGCGACCCCACCGCCTGGGCGCTCACCGCCTACTTCGGGCTGCAGGCGAGTTCCGCCTACGTCATCATCGGCTGGCTGCCACAGATGTTCCGCGATGCCGGACTGTCCGCGGAAAGTGCCGGCCTGTTGTTCTCCGGCACCTCGCTCCTCGGCGTACCGCTGTCCTTCGCCCTGTCGGCCGCGGCCGGAAAGCTGCGCAACCAGAGCGGGATCGCGGCCGGAATCGGCCTGTGCGGCCTGGCGGGATTCGCGGGGCTGTGGGCCTCCCCCTCCACCACGCCCTGGCTGTGGGCGTTCCTGCTCGGCGTGGCGAACTGTTCCTTCCCGCTGGCCCTGACGATGATCAGCATGCGCGGCCGCGACAGCGCCACCGTCGTCCGGCTCTCCGGGTTCGTGCAGAGCTTCGGCTACCTGCTCTCGATCCCCGGCCCCCTCGTCGTCGGCGTGCTCTACGGCCACACGGGCGGCTGGCGTGCCCCCCTGGCCTTCATCCTGGTGATGACCCTGGCGCAGATCGGAGCCGGCCTGCTCGCGGGCCGCAACCGCCAGATCGGCTGAACAACTCCAGTCAACCCGGCGATTTCCACACCGGCTCGCTCCCCGTATCAAAGGCGCCCGGCATCATCGCCCTCTTGTTCACTTCCCGGCCCCGCCGTGCAGCGGCCGCGAATCGACTTCGCCATGCCCGGAATTACCGGCCGCGCCGACAAGTGAACTCCCGAAGAAGTCGGGATCAACTTCCGTGAATGCACACGGAATTGGTTGACCCGCCCGGAAAGTCTCTCCTAGCCTTCCACTGGTGATTAGCTCAGGGCACCACGAGTGCATGAATTCCTGGGAAATGCCGCTACTGCGGAAAAGAGAGGTCCATTGATCCCCCACGCGATTGCCCACAGCCCACGTGGTAACTCCTGCCTGACGACGCTGCTCGCCGAACAGGCGAGTGCCACACCACACCGGACCGCCGTGGTCCACGAGGACCAGAGCCTGACGTTCGGCCAACTGCTCGACCAAGGCCGGCTTCTGGGAGCCCGCCTCAGGCGTGCCGGAGTGGCCAGAGGCAGCCGCGTCGGCGTGTTCATGGAGCCCTCGCTGGAGCTGATGACGAACATCTGGGGAATCCTCTGGGCCGGGGGTTCGTACGTCCCGCTCTCCCCGGAGTACCCCGAGGAGCGGATCGCGTACATGATGGCGGACGCTGGGGTGGAGGTCGTCCTTACTCAGGAATTATTGCGTTCCCGCATCCAGGAAATATCGCCGACCGGTGTTCGGGTCGTCACTTCGGATGTTCTCCGTTCGGCGGAGAATATCGGCGAGGAGTTATCCGCGGCAGGGCTGGATTCTCGCGAAGCTGCCCGTCCGGAAGATCTCGCGTACGTCATCTACACGTCCGGCAGCACCGGGAAACCGAAGGGCGTGATGATCGAGCACCGCAGCATCGTCAACCAGATGCGCTGGCTGTCCGAAGCGTGCGGAATCGACGGAGGAAAAACGATCCTCCAGAAGACCCCCTTGAGTTTCGACGCCGCCCAGTGGGAGATCCTCGCTCCCGCCTGCGGCAGCACCGTGGTGATGGGCGCCCCCGGAATCTACCGGGACCCCGAGGCGATCGTGGCCACCGTCCAGCGCCACGGTGTGACCACCCTCCAGTGCGTCCCCACGCTCCTGCAGGCACTCCTCGACACCGAGACCCTCGCCGAGTGCGGCTCCCTGCGCCAGGTGTTCAGCGGCGGCGAGGCGCTGTCCCGCAGCCTCGCCGCCCAGTTCCTCGACTCCGTGCCGGACTGCTCGCTCGTCAACCTCTACGGGCCGACCGAGTGCACCATCAACGCCTCCGCCTTCGTCGTGGACCGTACCGCGGTGCAGGACGGCCCCCGGGTCATGCCCATCGGAACGCCGGTCAGCGGCACCACCTTCCACGTCCTGGACGCGGCCGGCCGTCAGGCGGCGGTCGGCGAGGTCGGCGAACTGCACATAGGCGGCATCCAGGTGGCCCGCGGCTACCTCGGCCGCCCCGACCTCACGGCCGAGAGGTTCGTGCGGGACACCTTCTCAGCCGACCCCGGCGCCCGCCTGTACCGGACCGGCGACCTCGCCCACCTCAACGCCGACGGGACGATGCAGTTCGTCGGGCGGACGGACAACCAGGTCAAGCTGCGCGGATACCGGGTCGAGCTGGACGAGATACGCCAGACGATCGAGACGCACGACTGGGTGCGCGGCTCGGCCGTCCTGCTCAGGGACGACGAGGCCACCGGCTTCCAGAACCTGGTCGCCTTCGTGGAGCTGAACCCCAAGGAAGCCGCCCTGATGGACCAGGGCAACCACGGCGCCCACCATCAGTCCAAGCGCAGCAGGCTCCAGGTCAGGGCCCAGCTGTCACACGCGGGCTGCCGCGACGCCGCGGACCTGGCCGGCCGCACGGTGACCGACCTCCCCGGCGCCGAGGCCACGCCGGAGCAGCGGTCCCTGGCCTTCTCCCGCAAGACGTACCGCTGCTACGAGGGCGGACAGGTGAACCGGGACGACATCCTGCGCCTGCTGGCCCCGGCCGCCCGGCCGGGCGTCGCCCCGCGCACCCCGGAGAGCCTGAGCCGGGCCGAACTCGGCGGTATCCTCCGCAACTTCGGCCAGTACCTCAGCGACCAGCGCCTGCTGCCCAAGTACGCCTACGCCTCGCCCGGTTCCCTCTACGCCGCCCAGCTGTACCTCGAACTCCACGGCATCGCGGGCATCGACCCGGGCCTGTACTACTACCACCCGCTCCACCACCACCTGGTGCTGATCCGCCCCGGCGCGCGACGGTCCGTCCCGCGTGCGAGGATCCACTTCCTCGGCAAGCACAGCGCGATCGAGCCGGTCTACCGCAACAACATCCGCGAGGTCCTGGAGATCGAGGCCGGGCACATGGTCGGCCTGTTCGAGGAGGTGCTCCCCGCCTACGGCCTCGGCATCGCCGCCGCCGCGTACCGGCCCGCGGTCCTGCAGCGACTCGACTGCGCCGAGGAGGACCACTATCTGGGCACGTTCGATCTCGTACCGTACGACGCGAACGCGAGCGCCGGAGCGTTGGACATCTACGTCCAGGCGCACGCGGGCCGGGTCGACGGACTGCGGGCCGGGCAGTACCGGTACGCCGACGGCTCCCTGGTCCGCATCTCGGACGACCTGGTGCTCAAGAAGCACGTCATCGCCATCAACCAGCGGGTCTACGAACGGGCGGGCCTCGGCATCAGCCTGGTCGCCACCGGCCCGGACTCCTGGCGGCACTACCTCGACCTGGGCAGCAAGCTGCAGCGCCTGCAGATGAACGGCCTGAACCTCGGCTTCATGTCCTCCGGCTACAGCTCCAGGACCGGCAACGACCTGCCCGCGGCCAAACGGCTGAACAGGATCCTGACCGACTGCGGACTGCCCACGGGACCGTCGTACTTCTTCGTCGGCGGGCGTGTCAGCGACGAGCAGCTGCGCGGCGAGGACATGAAGGAGGACGTGGTCCACATGCAGGGACCGGCCGAGCTGATCAAGGAGGACCTCGCCGGACTGCTGCCCCGCTACATGCTGCCCAACCGGATCATCGTCCTGGACAGGCTGCCCCTGACCGCCAACGGGAAGATCGACAGCAAGGCCCTGGAGGCCTCACAGCAGGCCGAACTCTCCCTCTCCGCAAGGACGTTCCTCGCGCCTCGCACCCGTTCCGAACGCCGCCTGCGCGATCTGTGGCAGACCGTCCTCAAGCAGGAGCAGATCTCCGTCACGGACGACTTCTTCGAGCTGGGCGGCAACTCCCTGCTCGCCGTGACGCTCGTCAACCGGATGAACAAGACGTTCGAAGGAACGCTTCCTCTCCAGGTGCTGTTCGACGCGCCCACCGTCGAGAAGCTCGCCGCCCGGCTGGACGCCGAGTCGTCAGAGCCCCTGACCCGGCTCGTCCCGCTCCAGCCGGAGGGCACCGGCACCCCGATCCACTGCTGGCCCGGTCTCGGTGGCTACCCCATGAATCTGCGCCCGCTGGCCGCCGCCCTGGGCAAGGACCGGCCCGTCCACGGCATCCAGGCGCACGGCATCAACCCCGGCGAGTCGCCCTGCGCCACGGCCCGCGAGATGGCGACGGCGGACGTCGAGGCCATCCGCAGCGTCCAGCCCGAAGGCCCCTACATCCTGTGCGGCTATTCGTTCGGCGCCCGGGTCGCCTTCGAGGCGGCCCGACAGCTGGAGCAGGCCGGCCAGCGGGTGGAACACCTCTTCCTCATCGCGCCGGGCATGCCGCGCCTGCGCGAGGAGGACACGGCCGGCTCCACGGGCCGGGCGGACTTCACCGACCGGGCCTTCGTCGCCGTCCTCCACTCCGTCTTCGCCGGCACCCTCAGCGGCCCGCAACTGGACGACTGCCTGCGCACCGTCACCGACGAGGACGGCTTCGTCGACTTCGTCACCGGCCGGTTGCCCGGCCTGGGCACGGAACTGGTCCAGGCCGTCACCGGCATGGTCAAGCGCACCTACTCCCCGACGTACGAGTTCCACGAGCTGGCCGGGCGACGCCTGAGCGCCCCCGTGACGCTCGTCAAGGCCAACGACGACGACTACTCCTTCGTCGAGCGCCAGGACGCCTTCTCCGTCCGGCCGCCCGCTGTGCACCACCTTGCCTCCGGCCACTACGAACTGCTGCGCGAGCCACACGTCACCGAACTCGCCGCGCTCGTCGACGAGCGGCTGCGCACCGCTGCCGGATTCCCGCTTCCGGGCCAGGTCGCCCTGTCCCGCGTCATCTCCCAGGAGGCCGGAGTGCCCCACATCAACATCAAGCACTTCCCCGTCGCCCTCAGCCAGGCGCAGGAGGAGGAACTCCTCGCCGCACTCACCTCGGCGGTGAGCAACGCATTCGGCTGCAAGGAGGACGTCGTCTCCATCGCCATCGAACCGGTCGAGCAGGAGGCCTGGCACGAGCAGGTCTACGAGCCCGAGATCGTCCGCCGTCAGGACCTGCTCCGCAAGACGCCCAACTACTGACCGCCGCACCCCGGTTCCTGGAAGGAAACCCATGACGACACGCACACCCGTCCCGCATTCCGTCCCGCTGGTCCTCACCGAGGAGGTGGCCGCGGCCCTCGCCGACGGCGACCCGGTGGTGGCCCTGGAATCGAACGTCATCACCCACGGTCTCGCCTACCCGGACAACGCGGCCACCGCCCGCAAGGTGGAGGAAGCCGTGCGAGCCGGCGGTGCGGTGCCCGCCACCATCGGCATCGACGGCGGCCGGATCCTGATCGGGATGACCGGCACGGACATCGAGCGCTTCGCCTCCACCCCCGGCATCCCCAAGGTCAGCAGCAGGGACCTGCCGGCCGTGCTGGCTTCCGGCGGCATGGGCGCCAGCACGGTGGCCTCCTCGCTGGTGGCGGCGGAACTCGCCGGCATCACCTTCTTCTCCTCCGCGGGCATCGGCGGGGTCCACCGCGGCGCCGAGACCACCATGGACATCTCCTCGGACCTGATCCAGTTCACCCGCTCCAAGGTGGCGGTGGTCTGCGCCGGCGCGAAGAAGATCCTCGACCTCCGCCTGACCATGGAGTTCCTGGAGACCCACTGCGTCCCCGTCATCTCCTACGGCTCCGACGACTTCCCGGCCTTCTACTGCCGTTCGAGCGGGCTGCGCGCGCCGCACCGGCTGGACGACGAGACGCAGATCGCCAGGGCCGTTGACCTCCACTGGGCCCTGGGCAGCCCCGGCGGTGTCCTCATCACCAGCCCCACCCGGGAGGAGGACGCGATCGACGGGGACGACCTCGAGGAGGCCATCGCCACGGCGCTGCACGGCGCCGAGGCCGACGGGGTGCGGGGCGGTGCCGTGACGAAGTACGTCATGCGCGCCGTGGACCGCGCCACCGAGGGCCGCTCCGCCACGGCCAACATGGCCGTCCTCATCAACACCGCCGAGGTCGGCGGCCGGCTCGCCGCCGCCCACGCCCGGCTCCGACGCGAGGAGACGCAGTGAGCACCGCCAGGGAAACGGAAGGACATGAGGAAGCCGTGACACACGTGGCGATGTTCGACCTGGACGGGACGCTCGTCGACTCCCCGCGGGCGATCGTCGAGACCTTCGCCGCCGCCTTCGAGGCCCTCGGTGAGAGCCCGCGGGACGAGGCGGACGTCCGGGCCACCATCGGTCTCCCACTGGAGCAGGCGTTCGCCAAGCTGCTGGGCGTCCCGCAGGACGACCCCCGCGTCGCCGACGGCGTCGCGCGCTACCAGGAGGCGTTCCGCACCGTCATCCTGCCCCGCGCCCGCTCACTGGTCTTCTCCGGCGTCGCCGAGGGACTCGCCGAACTGCGCAGCCACGGCGTGACGTTGGCGGTGGCCACGAGCAAGTTCCACACCAGCGCCGAGGCCCTGCTCACCGCCGCCGGACTGCGTGAGCACTTCGCCGTGCTGATCGGCGCGGACGACGTCTCCCACCCCAAGCCGCACCCCGAGTCGGGGCTGCGCATCCTCGAACAGCTCCGCGCCCGCCCCGAGCACGCCGTGATGGTCGGCGACACCACCCACGACCTGAAGATGGCGCACGCGGCCGGGACCGGGGCGATCGCGGTCACCTATGGAGTGCACGGGCGGGCGGAACTCGCGTCGGCCCGGCCCTCCCACGTGGCCGAGACGTTCCCCGAGGTCGTGGCGTACATCCTGGGCACACTGCGCGACACCGGCGTGGTCGACGGGCTGCTGGACGACCGTACGTACCACATCGAGTTCAACGGTCACCTGACCAACCACGTCAAACACGCCGTGGTCGCGCTCGCCGGCCTCGGCGTCGCGCCGGAGCGGATCAAGGACTACCACGACAACTACATCAGGATGACGCCGTACGGCTGCGCGGTCGAACCGGCCAGGCCGCCCGGGCGGACCGTCGACGACGACAACTGGCTCGAACTCGTCGGCAAGCGCCAGGACTGGGCCGCCTACTGCGAGTTCTTCGACCGGCGCGAGCGGGAACTCGGGATGCCCGAACTGCTGCGCCGCTACCTGCCGCACCTGCTCCCCGGCTGGGCCGGAGCGCTCCAGCACGCGACCATCCACCTGGGCTGGGCCCTGGCCACGGGCCACCGCTGGATGGCCATCGAGGGCATCTCCTACCTGGCCTTCTCCTATGTGAGCTGCCATCCCGAGCGCTCAGTCACCTCGGACGCACACAGCGCGGAGGGGCCGAAGGACTCGCTGCTGCGCATCGCCGGCCACTGGGAGACGAACCGGCCGCAGCTCGCCGCATGGGTGGAGGACCTGGTCGCGGAGACCTCGGCCGGCATCCACCCGGAGCTGCTCAGGTCCGGGCTCCAGTACCGGATCGCCCGGATGCTCGGCGAGGGCCACCCGCTGATCCACGACACCCCCGGCTGGATCGAGGGGCAAGACCCCGCTGCCAGTTGGGACCAGCTCGCCTACCTGGTCACCCTGCTGTACCTGGCGGAACCGGGGGACTTCCTGCTCCTGCACCTCATCACCGCACTGCACGCGATGCGGGCCATCTCCGACGCCCTCCCTGCCGGACAGCGCCCCGACGTGGTCAAGGCCTACTGGACCGGCATCCTCGGCGTGCTGTTCTCCCGCGGCCACTTCTCCCGTCCCGGAAAGCTGACCGCGCTCGACGACCTCTTCGACACCGCGACGGACGACCTCGGCGACCCCCGCTGGACCCGCGAATGGGACTGGCACATCGCCAGGGCCGTCGAGGAGGAGGAAGAGCACAACCCCAAACTCGTCCACGTGATGCGCGAGCTGTGGCATCGCACGGGCGGCAGGTCGATCTACCGGGTCGCCGCGGGCCAGTTCACCGCGACCCCCGAGCTTCCGCCCACCTTCGAACAGCCGCCGGCCGCCTGACCACCCTCCTCACGCAAGGACCAGAGATGACCACCGCACTCCAGCAGACCACCGACGTGACCGCGTGGACCGGCCCCGCACCCGTCGCATCCATCGAGCAGTACCTCGGCCGCAACATCCACGTGCTGCCCCAGACCAACCAGCTGCGCGCCCTGCACACCGTCATCCGCGACCGGGAAGCCAGCCGTCAGGACTTCGTCTTCCACGCCGGCCGGATCATCCGCCTCCTGACCGAGGCCGCCCTCGACCTCCTGCCCTTCGAGCCGTACGACGTCCAGACTCCCGTCGGCAGCACGTACCACGGGCTGCGCTTTGCCGACAGGCTGCTCGCCGTGCCCATCGTGCGTGCCGGGGAGAGCATGGAGAGCGAGCTGCGCGCGGTGGTCCCGGGGATCAGGATCGGCAAGATCCTCATTCAGCGGAACAAGGCGACCAAGCGACCGCACCTGTACTACCAGGCGCTCCCCGACGACGTCGCCGACCGGCACGTCCTCCTGCTCGACCCGATGCTGGCGACTGGCGGCACGGCGGTGGCCGCCATCGAGCTGCTGCTCGAAGTGGGCGTGCCCGAGGAACACATAGTCTTCGTCAACTTCATCACCGTGCCGGAAGGCATCACGGCGGTGTGCGAGCGCTTCCCCGGGGTGCGGATCGTGACCTCCGCGATCGAGGAGAGGCTGAACGAGAACGCCTACATGGTGCCCGGCATCGGCGACTTCGGAGACCGCTACTTCGGAACGGAGCGATAGCCGACGGACGAGCATGTCGTCGCGCCGCTGGACGGCACCGGACAGCGGCTCGAACGGCAGCCGGTCCTGCTCCCACACCACCGGCCCGCCGTCCAGCCCGGTGCCCGCCGGAAGCCGCGTGACGGCTGCCGCCCGGACCTCGGGGAACGACACGGACCTCGGTGGCGTCAGCCTCCAGGCTGTGGCAGACCGGTTCTTCCCCGGCACCAGCCATCTACCAACGGCCCAGTAGAGCAAGAGCATCGGTCATATCAAGAGCATCGCTCATATATGGACCGGGACGCGAAGGAGATGATCGCCCGGGGGGGGGCCGGCCCTTGCCGGCGACGGCGACACGCCCACCGGCAGCGTGCACATCGTCGACCTGCCCGATCCCGTCGCCACCCGCGCGTTCGCCTTCGACGAGCCGAACTACCAGAGCGGCGTCTACCGGGACGTGCTGCCGCGACGGTGGCGCGACGCGCCGGGGCGCACCAGGCGGGACTCCCCGGCGGCAACCGGTACCTGGTGCCGGGCGAGTTGCTGGAGGGGCTGCTGCCCGAGGGCGTTGCCGTGGCCGAGCCGTCCTGCTCCGTCGACGGGGTCTAGCTGTTCCCTCGGGAGGCCAAGGCCGTCGCCGGTGCGGTGGAGAAGCGGCGGCGGGAGTTCGGCACGGTCCGGCTGTGTGCGCGCCGGGCGCCGGCGAGGCTCGGTCTGGCGCCCCGGCCGCTCACGCCCATCGGGAGCGGCCCGGGGTGGGCCCGCCGGGCACCTCGCCGGCCCGAGCGTCGTCGGCAGCATGACCCACTGCGCGAGCTACCACGCGGCCGCCGTCGCGTCCGGCTCCTCCACCGCGGCCCTCGGCGTGGACGGAGAGCCCAGCGAACCCGTTCCCGAGGGCGTGCGCGAGCTGATCACGTTGCCCGAGGAGCGGCCCGTACTCGACCGGCTCGGCACCGCCCACCCGGGTGGGCACTGGGACCGCCTGCTGTTCAGCGCCAAGGAGAGCGTCTACAAGGCGTGGTTCCCGCTGACCGGGCGCCGGCTGGACCTCGACCAGTGCGCGATCACGCCCGACCCGGAGCCCGGTACACCGCGGTCCTGCGGGTGCCCGGCCCGGCGGTGGGCGGGGTGCGCGTGGACCGCCCCCACGGACGGTGGCGGGTCGGGCACGGGCTGGTGGTGACCGCCGTGGCGATCCCCTTGCCTACCAGTGAGCGGGCCGGCTGAGCTCCGGGGACAGCACGGTGGCCGCATCGCCCTTGGCCGCGTTCAGCTGCGCCTGGGTGAGGAACAGCGCGCCGGTGAGGTCCGCGCCGCTCAGGTCGGCGTCCCGCAGGTCGGCCCCGATCAGGTCGGCGTCGCGCAGATCGGCCTCGCTGAGGTCGGCCGCGACGAGGAGGGCGCCGCGCAGGCTCGCCCCTCTGAGGTCGGCGCCGGACAGTCTCGCGCCGATCAGGTCGGCTCCGCGGTGGTTCTTCTTACGGCCCGGGACCTGGGCTCGGGCCAGCTCGCTGGCCCGCAGCAGCAGTGTGTTGACCTCGCCGCGCAGCGCGTTCACGTCCAGCTGGGTGATCGACTCGGCGCTGCCGCGGGTCAGGCCGTCGATGTGGGCCAGCGCCTTCCGCAGTTCCTTGTGGACGGGGCGGGCCGGTGCGAGGTCGAGGGCCTCGGTGACGTACCAGAGCAGCTCGTGCAGCTGCCGCATGACGGGGAAGACCTGGAACATGGAGCGCGCCGTCTTCGGCGCCTGACGCCAGTCGGTGCCGCCGAAGGTGATCTGGGACACCTTCTGCCCGGCCCCGAAGCAGTCGAAGACCGTGCAGCCCGGGTAGCCCTTGTCGCGCAGCTGCGCGTGGATGCCGCAACGGAAGTCCTGCTGGAGGTTCGAGCACGGCTGGCCGGCGGGCTTGTTGACGGCGAAGTCGGCTGAGCGGGCGAAGGGCAGGGCCACGCAGCACAGGCCGAAGCAGTTGGCGCAGTCGGCCTGCAGTTCCTTGCGGTCCTCGGCGGTCTTGCGGCTTTGGGGCGCCCGGCGGTCGTCCCGGCGTGGCCTGCGGTCCTGGTTCTCGGAGCCAGGCCGGTGCTTGCCGGTGGGCCGGCCGTTCCCGGCCTGCCGGCTGGTGCGGTCCTGGCCCGCAGCGCCGCGCTCCCGATCCTTGCTCGGGGTACCGCCGTCGAGGCCCTGGCCTGCGGACGCACGCCTGCGCTCACCCGCCTGGGACGGGCGTCCCCGACCACCGGCGGTGGACGACCGCCGACGTCCCCCGGCGGAGGAGGGCTGCTTGCGCCCCCCGGAGGAAGAAGGGGCTCCGTGCTGTGGCGACACCGTGCGTGCTCCTGTTGGGCGACGAGCACCGCATACCGTGGCGCTCCGAGAACGGCTTTCATTCTCGCAGACGGCGCGCGGTGCCCGACCGAGCGGTGCCGGGGCCGGGGTCGTCCGGGTCCAGGCGGCAGGTGCCGTGTATCCGAGCGGTCGGCGGCGCCGTGCCGAGGTCTCGGTCGGGATGCTGCATGAGACCGCTCAATCCGTATGCTGCAAAGCCGCACCGCCGGCCCGAGGGCCAGCAGACGCGGCAACCACGCTTCGTGTCGCTTCCTCGGCGGTCTGCCTCGGTCGGAGCAGACCGCCGGGCTTGTGACTGGGCTGTCGCGCACCTTCCGAGTCAGCAGCCCAGGCCTCCCGCCTGTGCGGTTGCCAGGTGTCTCGGGGACGAGCGCGGTGTCGGGTCGGAAGCGCGGGCACGCGTCGACGCCGCCGGCGAGGGCCTGGACGCGGGCTGCCCGGGCGGGCGGATCAGCGCAGTCCGGCGAAGAGATCGTTCTCGGGTATGGCCGCGCCGGTGGCGTCCTGGACGCGTACGAAGGTCTCCATGCCCATCAAGTCGCCGAACCTCTCCTTGCCCATCTTGAGGAAGAAGATGTTCTCGCCCTGACTGGCGTGCGCGGCCAACGCGTCGAACTTCTGGCCGCTGAACGCGATGGTGTCCACCCACGTGGTGATCTCATCGTCGGGGAGTCCGATCTCGGCCAGCGCGGCGGCCTCGGCAGGATCCGGCTCCGGCATGTCCTCATGAAACTCGCGCATGATTTCACCGAACCGCTGCATCATCGAGCGAGGCATCGTGGTCCAGTACACCTTCGGTGTCAGCGCGGTCATCTCCAGCGCCGCCATCGTGATGCGGTGGGCCTGGATGTGGTCGGGGTGGCCGTAGAAGCCGTTCTCGTCGTAGGTGACGACCACATCAGGTCGGTAGTGCCGCATGAGTTCCGCGAGTCGGGCCGCGCCCTCCTGCACGGGGGTCTGCCAGAAGGATCCGGGGGCGTCGTTGCTCGGCCAGCCCGTCATCCCGGAGTCGGCGTAGTCCAGCATCTCCAGATCGCTGACCTTCAGCACGTCACAGCTCGCCTCGAGTTCCTGACGGCGCATCGAAGCGACCGCTGCCGGATCGTGCCCGGGATCGCCCGGCTTGACACCCCCCGGTCCGTCACCGCAACGACCGTCGGTACACGTCACGAGAACCGTGCGGATGCCTTCCGCCGCGTACCGCGCGAGGACCCCGCCGGTTCCGGTGGCCTCGTCGTCGGGGTGGGCGTGTACTGCCATGAGCGTCAAGGGCCGGTCAGTCATGAAACAGTCCTCCTGCAGAAATACGTCTTGGTCCGATAGCGCGGCGGGTGTACCGCGATCCCGGGGCCCGGATCCTGGTCGGGCGGACGGACCTTGTGGTCTCCGTGTTCCCCGCCCGTGCGGCGCCGGTCCCTCGGTCCATGTAACCGTGCCGGCCGGACCGGCTGTTCCCGGCGCGGCCGCCTGGCCTTCCAGGCGCCGGCGTTCCGACGCGAACGAGCTACAGGCGCGACCTGTATGTCTCAGCGCCACGTCGGAACGACTTCCCGACCCCACAGCTCTGGTGTAGGGTCACTGAACGTTTTGTCCCTGAAGTAGTGTTTGGTGGCTTTGGTGGGTCCGGTTGGCCTGAAATTGCTCGGGCAGAAGTCCTCGCTGAGGCAACCTGTCTGATCCCAAGGCGTCCCCGATTGACGCCTCTTGCGCCTTGGGGAACGAGTCTGCAGGACGGTACCACCGAAACACGGGACGACAACGGCCGTATCCCAGCGACCTGTCCGACGCGCGTTGGCGCCTACTGGAAGCCGCATTCACAGCCTGGCGGAGCGAAGAGGCAGGGGCCTGGACATCGGACGGCCGCCCGAACGTGACCTGCGCCGCATCATGGACGCCGTCCTCTATGTCGACCGGAACGGGATTCCATGGCGCTGTCTGCCGCACGACTTCCCACCGTTTTCTGTGGAATCAGCGGTGTCAAGCGGTGTGCTTGTGCATGACGTCGAGGTAGTGCCGGTCGCGGTGTAGGACGTGGTCGTCCCGGCCTGGGAGGCTGAAGACCGCGCAGACGTCGGCGGGCTGGGTGAGGATGCTCGACTGCCGACCGAAGGTGAGGACGCTGTTGACCTCATGCAGGCAGCCTGCGATGTCGAGGGCTGTGATGAGTTCTTCGCGCTGAATCGTTGCCGCGTAGGTCCCGGACTCGGGCAGGACGAGACGTGGGAGCTTCGCGGTCGAGCCGGGCGAGAGGTTGACCCAGAGGCCGCTGACCCGCCGCTGGGTGACGACCAGCCTCAGTCCGTCCCAGGAGTAGGGGTAGCCGTCAATGTCGGGCCCTTTCATGAGGATGGCCGGGTGCGGACGTCCCGGGCCGAGAAGATCTTCGGCGTCGGCCAAGGGCATCCCGCAGCGAAGCGGTCCGATCCGGCCGGTGCGGGCGAAGTCGACGAGCACGTCCATCAAGGTCACGACAGTGACTGTGGCACTTTCGGGAACCTCTTCGCACTCCGATATCAGCGCCGCGTTGAACCCGGCCCGCTTTGGCGGACTTCAACGAGCGGCAGGAAGCGAGCTGTCGTCGGTGCGTCGAGTTCGCGTGCTGTAGGACGTGCGGGCGTCGGCTTCTCGGCCAGTTCCCGGCCGGAGAGGTGGGATGTGGGTCACCGCCGACCAGGCGCTGCGGTGGCCGGCGAAGGTGGCGATGGCGTGCAGTTCCCCGCCCATCCGGGCCGGATCGGTCAGGCTCAGATGCCGCGTGGTGTGCGTTGAGAATTGGGGCAGATCAGCAGCCAGCGCGGGGCGCCGGACCACCTTCGACAGGTCCAAAGAGCCGTCGGCCGGCCGTAGTCGCGGCGTGACTCCGACAGGAACAGCGGGCCGCGGGCCCGGCTGATCGTGACCCTGTGCGCGAGGTAGCCGGACAGCAGCACCCCGCTGGCCGCTGAGTACGGGACCACGCGCTCGCGCCTGGTCTTCGTGGTCTCGGCGCGGATCCGCAGCGTCCGATGCGCTGGGTCGAGGTCGTCCGTCCGCAGCGAGCACAGCTCCTCGCGCCGCGGGGCGGTGTCGTAGGCGAGGGCGAGCATCACCCGGTTGCACACCGTCTCGTCACGCACGAGGTCCAGCAGGCCGAGCCACTGCTGTTCGCGCCGAACTCCCGGCCGGGCGCGTAACGGCCGCGGCCGACCGGGTTCGGCTCGCGCAGTCCCTCCTCGATGAGGTGGTCGTAGAACAGCCGCACCGGCACCAGCCGTTGTGAGCGTCGCGGTCACCAGGCCGACCCCGGAGTCCGGCGCGACGACGTCGGGGCCGCGACGGCTCGGCCGTGAGCTCAGGTCCTCCACAAACGCGGCCACGTGCAGTCGGTTCGCGGTAACCGGGTCGACGCCATCGCGCTCGCAGACCAGCAAGTATCAGGATGGCTGGACTTGGTCGAAGAGAGCGAGGGCTTCGGCGGGGTCCGGGCTCACGAGGCGTTCCAGACCGGCCGTCGTGATCTTCGCCCACCTGCCGGCCCGTGCCCACATCTGTTCCTCGAAGGCGCGGACGGTTTCGTCCAGATCTCCGGGGCCGGTGGCGATGGACTCGGCGAGTTCGGCGCCTTCCAGCATCGCGAGGTTCGCGCCCGCCCCCAATGGGGGCATCAGATGGGCGGCGTCGCCCAGGAGCGTCACCCCGGGGACGTGGGTCCAGGTGTGGGACACGGGTAGGACGTAGAGGGGGCGGTGGACGAAAGCGGTGCCGTGGCGGAGGAGGCCGAGGACGGGAGCGGCCCAACCGTCGAACAGGGCCAGCAGGCTCGATCGCACGGCCTCGTCGTCGGCCACGTCCAGGTTCATGTGCCAGTCCAGCGGCGCGCGGAACTTGGCGTGCACCTTGACGTGGCCGCCGCTGTTGCGCTGGGCGACGAGGGAGCGGTTGACGCCGTACGCAGCCACGGAACCGTCGCCGATCAACCCGGCGAGGTCGGGGTGGCGGGTGTCGACGTCGTCGAGGGAGGCCTCGACCGAGGTGACGCCGGTGTAGTGCGGCGTCACCGACGAGACTGCCGGGCGGATCCGGGACCAGGCGCCGTCCGCGCCGACCACGAGGTCGAACGTCTCCTGTCGCCCGTCCGCGAAATGGACCCGTGCGCCATCCCGGGTCCC
Source organism: Streptomyces sp. NPDC052109 (assembly GCF_040680195.1). NCBI lineage: Bacteria > Bacillati > Actinomycetota > Actinomycetes > Kitasatosporales > Streptomycetaceae > Streptomyces > Streptomyces sp. NPDC052109. The sequence continues at coordinate 130,547 of NZ_JBFAWF010000016.1, forward strand.
CGGCACCACCTGCGTCACGCTCCGGCCCCACTGGACGTCGAGAGGGCCGAGCAGCAGGTCACGAAGTTGCCCGCGGTCGATCTCGGGATTGGCCCGCTCATCTGGACGGGGTCGCCAGTCGCGCAGGACGGTCCCGTCCGGGTCCAGGATGCGCATGGCCTGCCCCTCGGGGCGGGACAGCGCCTGGAACTCCGCCAGCAGCCCGGCCTTGTCCAGCGCGAGCTGGCCCAGCCCTTCGTGCAGGTCCAGCGTGCCGCCCGGGGGGCGGGCGTCGGGGGCGGGATCGCGCTCGAGGACGGCGACGGAGTGGCCATGGCGGTGCAGGACGCGTGCGAAGGTAAGGCCGCCGGGACCGCCCCCGACCACAGCGATGCGTTGTCTCATGTCGATACACTGTATTGGGCCGTTACGATGCATCGCAACAGTACAATGGCACCATGACTGTGTGGGACCGGCCGGAGCCGCCGCCTCGCCCCGTGCCGCTCGACCGGGAGCGGATCGTCGCCGCCGCCATCGCGCTGGCCGACGAGGGCGGGCTGGAGGCGGTGTCGTTGCGCAAGGTCGCCGCCCGGCTGAACGCCGGCCCGATGCGGCTGTACGGATACATCTCCACCAAGGAGGAGCTGTTCGACCTCATGGTGGACGAGGTCCAGGCCGAGATTCTCCCCGAGGAGCAGCCCGGTGACTGGCGGGAGGCGCTGCGCATCCTCGCCCACCGCACCAGGCAGGCCGCCCTCCGGCACGAATGGCTGGCCGACCTGCTCGGCGGCCGCCCGACCCTGGGCCCGAACGGCCTCGCCGTGACCGAGGCCACGCTGGCCGCCCTCGACGGCCTCGCCGACGTCGACACCGTCATGCGCGCTGTGGAGACTGTCAGCGCCTACTTCACTGGCGCGATCAGGCGCGAGATCGCGAACCTGCGGGCCGAGCGCGCCACGGGCTTGTCCAAGCGCGACTGGCAGCGCGCCTCCGGCCCGCATGTGACGAGGATGTTGGCCACGGGCCGCTTCCCGGCGCTGGCCAAGGCCGTGTACGACGGCACGGACGTGGACGCCGAGACATCCTTCGCGACCGGCCTGGACTGGGTCCTCGACGCCGTGGCCGCCAAACTCACCCAGCCGCCGGCGTGACGCTCAGCTCTTGCCGAGTGTGAGCGAGGTCGGGGTCGGTGTCCACGGGCCGTGCGGGCTTGCGCCGCCACCACTTCATCACCTTGGTGCCGCCGTCGGGGCGCGGGGAGCGTTCCGTCGCCGAGGCGGCACCCCCGTTGCGACCCCGAGGCCATCGAGATCGACGATGACCTCGGCTCCACCCTCTGCGCCGCCGACGAGCGCGACACCGTGCCCGCCGAGGCGGTCGCCGCCTTGCTGGGCTGCGGCAACCCCACCTTGCTGCAACGGCATCTGCTGGCAGGCCGGTTCGATGCACCACTCCGAGAGGTGGCATCGGGCAACCCAGCGGCGCGGCACGTACGCTCCTCGAACTGGTGGTCAGCCCAGACGTAGCTTTCGGGCAGCAAGTCGCGGTGACCGAGATGGCCAGAGGCTCACGGGTGGGACAACGTCGGCCGCGGGCCGATACCGGACCAGGCCAGCGCCTGCCTACACGCGGGGTACTGCCGCCGGGCAGTGCGTCAGCACGGTGGCGCCCCGGGAGCGGGTGCCGGGCCTGCCGGCTCAAGTGGTGGTGGGCCAGGTCCGCAGCAACGTCTTGATCTTCTCGGCGGTGCAGGCAGGATCAAGGAGCAGGTCCTTGAGGGCGACTGCATCCGAGCGGGCGGGCTTGACGGGGATCCCGGCGGCTTCGAGGTACATGACGCCGGTTGCCGCGGCGACTGCCATGTTGGAGCGCTCGAGCCAGCGGCATCGGCCCAGCGTGTGCACCAAGGCGGCGGCTTTGGCGTAGGGGCCGCTGTAGATGGGCTCCTCGAACAACTCGCCCCGGTGACGGGCGACTGCTGAGAGGGGGACACCGTAGTCCTCGGGGGCCGGATCGTTCGCCCCGGCTGCCTCGGCGACCTGCAGGATCCAGGCAACGTCGACGTGCAGGTCCATCAGGCCGCGCGACCTCCCCTGGGTGCCTGCTGGGCTTCCTCAGCCTCATCGAACACCGCCTGGTGCTCGGCCAGGAATCGGGTGGCCGCATCGACCGCCCGGGCCCGGAGGCCACTGGCATCGTCCTGCACGAGCCGGGCGAGATAGTCGCCGATGCTCAGCCCCAGGTCGGCGGCGCGTTTCTTCGCGAGATCCGCGACGTCCTGGTCCACGCGAGCGCCGAGTTGTGTCTTGGCCATGCCCGCATGGTAACGGCTGTTACCATACGTGGTCGAGCCCGAGAAGGACATCGCCCGGAGGCCGGCATGGCGCAGCGGACGAAGGCGTCGCAGAGGGTTCGTGCCTCGGCCGGTGCGGCTGCCTGCGAGCGGGTACTTGGCCCGTATGAGGCGGTCCTCGCCCCCGGCATCGGTCCTCGCCCCCGGCATCGCGGGCGACGCGTTCGGCATGGCGGGCGACGCGTTCGGCTTCGTGGACCTGGCCATCGTCTGCCTCCTCCTCTTCGCCGTCGGAGGCCACTCCTGACCGCCGGCCGGACCCCACCGAAGAAGACCACCCCCTGACATCGGAGAGACAATCTCATGGGCGCCACCCACTCCACCCCCCAGGTCCGGGTCGTGCACAGCGACCAGTACGACAGCGACACCCCCCAGACCCCGGGGCTGTTCCGGGAGGTCGCCTTTGACGGGCGCAACCCCGACGCGGCCCACCTGTCGGCCTTCCGCAGCACCGTCAAGCCAGGCGCCGCCACCGGCCCCCACCACCACGGCGACCAGGAGACGGTCCTGTACATCGTCAGCGGCACGGCCCGCTTCCGATGGGGCGACAAACTGGAGAACGCCGCGGAGGCCGGACCCGGCGACTTCGTGTTCGTCCCCGCGCACATCGTCCACCAGGAGATCAACGCCTCCACGGAATCCGAGACGGTCTGGGCCGTGATCCGCTCCGGCGTCGACCCCATCGTCGTGAACCTGCCCGAACTCGACGAGTACGCCGAGCCCGCGGCGGTCGACTACACCCACCCGTGACAGATGCGTCGTCCGGCCCGCACGGGCGGCCCTGACAGGCCCCGGTAGGGAGTTCCGAGATAATCGAACGATTCGGGCACGAGGCAGCCGTCCGGAGCCGTAACGGTCAGCCTGGGGAACCGCGAAAATGAGGACTCGTTACCAGTCTGCGAGGCGGCAGACAGCGAGGGCGAGTGCGGCTCCTGCCACTGTCAGGCTCATACGGACGCCGGCCAGTCGCCAGTCGTCGGTACCGTGCTCCTTGGTGAAGAACAAGGCGACAATGGTCAGACACAGCGTCCACCAACCGTAATGGGCGGCCCCGGCCAGCTGCATGGCACAGACCGTCAGCGCGATGACAACCGCCCGTTCCGCCAACGTCAGCGGTGGTGTCAGCAGCAGTGCGGCGGTCATGCCCCCGCCGATCGTCCCTACCACGCGTGACAGCGCCCGGCGGCGCAGTGTCGCGGTGTCAGGCTTGGCTACGCGCAGTGCTGATGTCGCCAGCCATACGGCATGGGGGACTGGCAAGATCCAGGCCGTGGCGACGCCGAGGACGCCAGTCGCCGCAAGCGTGCTCGCATAGCGTGCCCCCTCGCGCCAGCGAACTCGCAGATCTGTCAAACAGGCCCTAAGCGAAGGCCCCGACGCCGGGGCCGTGCCGGCGATGACGACGCCCTGCCACAAAGCGCCTGCGGCGAAACCGGCCGCGTACTCCCACCACTGGATCGCCGCGGCGAGATTGATCCCGGCCAGCAGGAAGGCCAACGCCGACATCGCAGCAGCCATCCGCAGCGGGCCGTCCACGACTTCCCACAGACCTTGTGCCACAGCCAAAACCGCGGTACCCGCCAGCAAGGCCGGAAGAACCCGAACTGCCAGGAGACCCGCCGCCGAACTGGCGCTGAGCCCCACTGCTCCGGCAAGAAGAAGCGCGCCACGCGGCCTGCTGGACAGCCGGGAAAACGAGGCCACTATCAAGTACGCCCCAAACGAGCCGGCGACCCCCAGGATCACCCGACCTGCCCAGGCTGCGGCCACGAGTGGTGCCACAAGCGCCGCTGCCCTTGCTCCCGCAACCGCACCCACTGCGAGTTTCCCGGGGCAACTAATCCGAGTGATCACGAGCTGTCCACCGCGATCAGCAAGACCTTCCCGTCGACATTTCCCGCTGGATGGGTGTGCTTTCCGTCGAAGATAGTGCCCCGGCTTTCGGAGTGCCGCTCTCCGCGCTTCAGGAATCGGTGAAATAGTCGCAGATCTGTGGATCAACTGCTCCGCTGGACGGGAGTGGGCGACGGGTCTCGCCTTGCGAGTGCAGTTCCAGTCCCCAGGAATAGGCTGCCATTTGCGCGGCCACTGCCAGTCCACGCCGCGGCACTCCGGCGACTCACTGTACGTCGTCGCCCGCCGGCCAACTCGGCAGGAGCCTGCGTATGTCCTCGAATCCCACACCGGCCGACGCCCCTAGGAAGCGTGGACGGCAGGCGAAGATGTTTGCGGCCCTCTCGGTTCCGAACTTCCGCCGTTACGTCGCCGGTCAAAGCCTCAGCCTGGTCGGCACATGGGTCGAGACCGTTGCCCAGGCACTTCTCGTACTACGGCTAACACATTCCGGCACCCTTCTCGGCTTGACAACCGCGGCACGGTACGCGCCGCTCCTGCTGCTTTCCCCGTATGCGGGACTCCTGGTCGACCGCTTCCACAAGCGACGTGTGCTGCTCGCCACACAGGCCGGCCTCGGGCTGGTCTCCGCGCTCCTCGGTACCAGCGTGCTGACGGGTTCGGTCAGGTTGTGGCAGGTGATCGTCCTGGCCGTGGTGTTCGGAATGTTCAGCGCAGTGGACAATCCAGCACGGCAGGCCTTCGTCCAGGAGTTGGTCGGACACGACCTCGTCCGAAACGCCGTCACGCTCAACAGCACCTCCGTCAACGTAGCCCGGGTCATTGGTCCAACCATTGCGGCAATGCTGGTGAGCACCGTCGGCATCGGCTGGTGCTTCGTGGCCAATGCGGCCAGTTTCGGTTTCGTCATTGCCTCCCTTCTCAGCCTCGACGTCCACGCCTTGCATCCGAGCGCACCCGTCCAGCGCGCCCGCGGCCAGTTCCGCGCGGGCCTGCACTACGCTGCCTCGAAAACGGCTATCATCCGCCCGCTGCTCATGATGGCCCTCGTGGGAGCCTTTACCTTCGAATTCGAAGTCAGCCTGCCGCTCCTTGCCGAGCACACCTTCCGCGGAAGCGAAACCACGTACAGCTGGCTGCTTGCCGCGCTGGGGGCCGGAGCGGTGGGCGGAGGGCTTTACGCCGCGTATTCAGCCCGCACCGGAGTGAAGCGTTTGACCAAGGCGTCCATCGCCTTCGGAATCGCGGTCGGCCTGGTCGCCGCCGCTCCCAACGTCGCCACTGCCGTCGCAGCATGCGTGCTGGCCGGTGCGGCCAGCATCATCTTCCTGACGACAGGAAACTCCACCATCCAGCTCGCATCCGAGCCTGACTACCGTGGCCGGGTAACGGCCCTGTGGTCCACGGCGCTCGTCGGGAGCACCCCGATCGGCTCGCCGATCATCGGCGCGCTCTCCGACGCGGCCGGCACTCGCTACGCGCTCCTGCTCGGCACCGCCGCGTGCCTCTGCGCCGCGGTCATCGGCAGCTGGCCCTCCAAGCCCCTGTGTGATTGCGGGGTTCGCAGTTGATGCGTTGGGTGGGGTGTGAGCTGGGGTGTTGAGGCTTGCCTGAGAAGGTCGTGGGTGCGTTCTGGGTGCCTGCGGCAGTGGTAGTCGGCCGTGTGGACTGGGGCTGCTCGGAGTTGGCTGACAACGGTGTGGTGTTTGAGGAAGTGCTCGGCTTTGTGCTCGTAGCGGTGGTGTGGGCGGCGGCAGCCGGCGAGCCGGGTCATGGTGCGTTCGATGGTCCGCCGGTGGCGGCCCAGCCGCTGCGAGGACTCGATTCCCCTGCGGGCGATGCGGTGGGTGATCCCACGCTGCCGTAACCATCGCCGCAGGTGGTCGTAGTCGTACCCCCTGTCGGCGTGGAGCCTGCCCGGCTTACGCCGTCGTGGGCCGCGGCGAGAGCGGATCGGCGGTATACCTTTCACCAGCAGGATCGGGGCCTGACTGTCGTGCAGGTTCGCCCCCGGGATCCCGACGGACAAGGGCAGACCGGTCCGCCCGGTGACCAAGTGGATCTTCGAGCCCCCGCATGTTCACCGAGCCGATCGAACAGCGGGACCAGTCGAGCTCGTCGCGGGAGCCGAGCTCGTCCAGGACCAGGCGACGGAGCTTGGCCCACACCCTGGCCTTCGCCCACTCGGCGAAGCGTCGATGAGCCGTGGCGCCCGACGGCCCGAACGACGCCGCCGGCAACTGCTGCCACGTGCAGCCAGACGTGGCCACGAACACGATCGCGGCCAGCACCTCCCGGTCACCATGCCGCCGACGTCCACCACCCTGAGGCCGCACCGGCGCCTCCGGCACCACTCGCTGGAACAGGTCCCACAACTCGTCCGGCACCAGCCGCTCAACGATCACCACTACGGCCGACAGCCCACCCGGGCAGCCAAGTGAGATGCCGTCACCGACGGAACACCCCGCGTCGGCGAGGTGGACTGCGCCGCGATGCTGGACAAGGTGTCTCCGTGTGGAACACCCGCGTCGGCGGGGGAGGACGAAGTGTTGGGGATCGCGGCGGTGTTGTCCGCCGGGACACCCCCGCTTCGGCGAGGGGATGCTGCCCGGCTCCAAGGAGGCCGGAACACCCACGGCTACACGTGGGCGCTGATCACGCCGACTCTTTCCGTTGTGCCGCCCGCCAGAACTGGGACAAGAAAGCCCCTGCCCGGCGACCGGCCGGGGCGTCGCTCCGGCGCCGACAGGCCTTCGCCGGTGGTGTGTCCGTTCGGTCTGGGTGCGCCGCTGAGCAAGCTCTTCGATCTTGATCGTTCCTTTAACCACGCTTGGCGGCCAAGTGGTTGAAACGGTTGATCACGCCTTGCGATCATGCTGAAGTTTGATCGCTGAACGGGGTTGTAAGAGTGCCCCGCGACAGGACTTGATGGTGGACTCAGGACAATCGCCGGGTACGAGCGGCGGCACGGGGGCTGTGTGGCGGGCCGAGCGGCATGGCGGTCCCGATGAGGCGGTGGCAAGCGGTGGTGTGCCGGCGCCGCCACGATCGCGCTTGGCCGATATCGCCGATCAAACGGTGATCCGTACCGGTGGCGAGGAATCGAACGGCGATGTCACCGCCACCTCGGGTGACACCGCCGCGGTGAACGCCGCGCCGGTGGACGCCGGCGCTCCTGCCGACCGGGGGCCCGCCCTGCCTCACGTCGAACCGGTCGCCGAGGAGGAGGCGGCACGTGTGCAGGCGCGTCAGTCTCGGTTTCTTGCCGAGCTGGGCGAGTTCCGGCGGTCACGGGTGCTGGTGCCGGTGGGGACGTTGCCCGGCCCGAGCGCCGAGGAAGCCCCTTTGACGGTGGATATGGGCGCAGTGCGCTGGATCCTGGCCTTCACCGGTGAGGCGGCGCTGGCGCGGTATGCGGTGGCCCGAGGCGATGACGGACGGGCATGGCGCTACCGGAGCGTGTGGGGTGCCGCTCTCCTCGACGCGGTCGTACCGGCGGTGGCCGGGTCGGGGGTACCGTGCGGCGTGCTGGTGGACGCGGCGGACGGTGCACGCGGACTTGTGCTGGCGCCGGTGGCCGGAGTGGTGCCGGAGGCGGTGGCGGTGAACGGGCCGGAACATCGTGCAGCCGGGGAGGAAGGACGGTAATGGAGGCGGTTGCCGGTGGTGGCGGCGGGGCGAGTGCGGGTGGGTCTCCCGATCTGCGGGTCGTCGGGCTGGCGCTGATCGCCGACGGGATCGACAAGGCCCTCGGCGAGTTGGGGAAGCTGGGGCTGGTCAACGACGCGGGCCGGTCGGGCACGGGACGTGGTTTCGACGACCTCGAGATGGACGGTATGACCATCGGCGACGAAAGCGTCGGCGCCGTCTTCCACTCGTTCTGCGAGCGCTGGCAATGGGGCGTGAGGGCCCTGATCGACGAGGGGAACGCGTTCGCGGCGGGGGTCGGCCTGGCGGCGGGGACGATGTATCAGACGGACCAGACCGTGAAGAACTCGCTCAAGGTCGGCCTGAACTCCCTGGAGGGCAACCCGTACGCCTCCGAGCAGCAGATCGACCAGGAGAGCTGGGGCCGGTTGGCCACGCCCGGCTGGCTGCATCCGGACTACAGCGAGAAGTCGTTTCGAGACGGTCTCACGGCCTCGGAACAGACCCTCAAGGGAATGGGACGTGACCTGGCGACAGCGGAGACCGTGCCGGGCGTGGAGCTGGCGCCGACTCTCACCGGGATGGACCAGGACGACTACAACGCCGCGGTGAACGCATCGCTCGGCCTGAAGCAGGAGGGTCAGGGCTGATGTCGAGCTGGGGCAAGCTCGGGGGTGAGCTCCTGAGCGGGGGCAAGAGCCTCTACGACCACGCCAAGCGTGACACCGGGCGTCTGATCGACGACGGAGCCGACCTCACCGGCGACGCACTCGACAAGGTCGGTGCGCACGGCATGGCGCAGAAGGTGCGGCACGGCGGGGACCGGGTCGCCTCCTATCTCGGTGCGCACGTTGCCGAACGGCAGCTGGGGCCCGATGTCGAACCGGCCGATCTGATCCACGGCAAGCCGTCGACGATTCGTGAGAAGGCCAAGCACCTGCTGGTGTTCGCCATGGCCTTCGAGGAGGTCGGCGTGGGCATGAAGGCAGTCGACTCGGACGGCTGGAAGGGCGAGGCCGCGGACACCTTCCGTGAGAGGTTCGCTCTGCACCCCACCAAGTGGCTGCAGGCTGCGGCAGCCTGCCAGGAGGCGGCCACGGCGCTGAACGGCCTGGCCGACACCGTCGAATGGGCCCAGGGGCAGGCGCGGGAAGCGATCCGCCTGTACAAGCAGGGCAAGTCCGCCTCCGATGCGTACGGCGAGCAGGTCGACTCGTACAACCACAAGGTGGAACAGGGCAGCGACGACCCCGGGCCACGCCCTTCGGAGACGGATCCCGGCGAGCACGCGATGCAGGAGGCGCAGGACGTCCTCGACGCGGCCCGCAGGCAGCGGAACAAGGTCGCCGGTGAGACGGAGACCAAGCTGAGGGCTGCGCTGCAGCACGCGCCGAAGGAGCCTTCGGCCGTCCAGCAGTTGAAGCTGGACGGCGTGGATCTCCTGGCATCCGACTCCATCGACGCGGCGCACGTCTTCGGCGGCGTCGTCAAGGGGACGGCGGGCATCGTCAACTTCTTCCGCAGCCTCGACCCCATGGACCCCTACAACCTGACGCATCCGGCCGCCTTCCTGCAGAACAAGGTGCAGCTGCTCGGCGGCGTGGTCAGCATGGCCACGCATCCCGAACGCGCCCTGCAGTCGGCCTGGAAGTCGTTCTCGTCGGACCCGGGCAACTTCCTCGGGGAACTCGCCCCCCAAGCCGTCCTGGCCGTGGCGACGGACGGGGCGGGAGCGGCCGCGGACGAGGGAGTGCTCGCCGCCGACGGAGCGGAGGCGGCCGGCGCAGAGGGCGAAGTCGCACCTGGGGCGGCCGAGAGCCAGACTCCGGGCGACGTGGAGTCCGGGGGCACGGACCCGATCAACCTGGCCACCGGCAAGATGTACCTGACCCAGACCGACGTGACGCTCCCCGGTGCGCTGGAGTTCGCCTTCAAGCGCCGGGTGGAGTCGGGCTACACGTACGGCCGTCGATTCGGGCCGTCCTGGGCGAGCACGGTCGATCAGCGACTGGACATCACCTCCGCCGGTATCAGCTTCCTCCACGAGGACGGGATGCGGCTCTTCTACCCGCACCCGGCGCCCGGGCTGCCCGTCCTGCCCACACACGGCCCGCGCTGGCCCCTGAGCCGGGAAGTGGACGGCTACACCGTCACCGACCCGCAGACGCGGCAGGTATGGCACTTCACCGAGCGGAACGAAGAACTCGCCGAGCTGGTGCAGATCGACGACAGCAACGGCAACTGGATCACCTTCGAGTACGACGAGGCGGGAGTTCCCTCGGCCGTCGCCCACAGCGGTGGATACCGCCTGCGGATCGACACCACCGACGGGCTGGTCACCGGCGTACACCTGGTCGGCGGGGCCAACGACGGATCCGATCTCCAGCTGATCCGGTACCGGTACACGCAAGGCAATCTCACCGAGGTCAGGAACTCGTCCGGGCTGCCTCTCAGGTTCGGTTACGACGAGGCGCGCCGGGTGACCTCGTGGACGGACACCAAGGGACACGCCTACGCGTACGCGTACGACGACAGGGACCGGTGCATCGCGCAGGGCGGTACCGAAGGGCACATGAGCCTCCGGCTGTCCTACGGCGAAAGGGATCCGGAAACCGGGCTGCGCACCACGACGGCGGTCAACGGAGAGGGCGCGGTACGCCAGTACTTCGTCAACGACCTGCACCAGGTCGTCGCCATCGTCGATCCCGCGGGGAACACCAGACGCTTCACCCGCGACCGGTTCAACCGTCTGCTGTCCGAGACCGACGCCATCGGCCGTACGACGTCCTACCGGTACGACGACATGGGCAACCCGACGGAGATCATCCGCCCGGACGGCCGGCGAACGACCTTCTCCTACGATGATCGTGGACTGCTCACCCGAATGGTGCGCCCTGACGGGAGCACGGTCCGCCAGGAGTTCGACGACCGTGGGAACCGGACATCGGTTGCCGATTCAGCGGGCGGTGGCACCTCTTTCACCTACGACGCGTCCGGGCATCTTTGCGCGCTGCGCGACCAGCACGGCCGGGTGACCGAAATACGCTGCGACGCGGCCGGCCTGCCCGTCGAGATACGTGACCACACGGGCGGCGTCATGCGATACGAGCGAGATGCCCTCGGTCGCGTCATATCCATCACGGACCCCACGGGCGCGACCGGCGAGATGGAATGGTCCATCGAGGGTAGGATCACCCGCCGACGGAATCCGGACGGGACCGAGGAAGCGTGGACGTACGACGGTGAGGGCAACTGCCTCACGCACACGGACACGATCGGCGGAGTGACCCGTTTCGAGTACTCGCAGTTCGATCTGATGACGACACGCATCGAGCCCGACGGTTCTCGCTACGAGTTCGAGTACGACAAGGAACTCCGCCTGACCCGAGTGACCAATCCGCATGGGCTGACCTGGACCTATGAATACGACGCGGTTGGCCGACTGGCCGTTGAAACCGACTTCGGCGGCCGAGTCAATCGTTACTCCTACAACGCCGCCGGTGAGCTCATCTCGCGCACGAATGCACTCGGGCAGGTCGTTTCCTTCGAGCACAACGAACTCGGGCAGGTCGTACGCAAGAACGTCGACGGGGAGGTGATGGCGTACACCTACGACTTCACCGATCAGATCGCTCAGGCCAAGAATTCTCATACGGACCTGAGCCTGCTGCGCGACCGACACGGCCGCCTGATCTCCGAGCGGATCAACGGGCGGGAAGTGGCGTATCAGTACGACGAGTTCGGGAAACTGAGTCGACGCACGACGCCGTCGGGCGCCGAGACGGTCTGGCGGTTCGACGCGGCGGGACAGCTCAGCCGGCTCCTGGCGGACGGGCGTACCGTCACGCTGGAGCACGACCAGGTCGGGCGGGAAATCAGCCGGCGGTTCGACGAGTCCCTGACCATTTCCCGCTCGTTCGACGCAATTGGCCGACTGGCATCCCAGGCGGTGGACTGCTCTGCGGGGCGTGTCCAGGCCCGCGCCTACGAGTACCGCGCCGACGGCAGCTTGATCAAGGTCGATGATCAACTGAATGGCGTTCAACGGTTCGAGCTGGACCTGGCGGGCAGGACCACACGGGTCAGTGGACAGGGATGGGCGGAGGCCTACGCCTACGACGCGCTCGGTAACCAGGTGTCGGCGGACTGGCCCGCGCGCCAATTCGGAGACGACGGTTGCGGCGAGCGCGAATACCAAGGTGCCGATCTCCTGCGCGCCGGCCGGATCCGCTACGAGCACGACGCCGCCGGACGCGTGGTGCTCCGCCAGAAGACCCGGATCTCCCGCAAACCGGACACCTGGCGGTACAGCTGGGACGCGGAAGACCGGCTCACCCGGGTCATCACTCCGGACGGCACGGTATGGCGGTACCAGTACGACGCCCTGGGCCGACGCGTCAGCAAGCGGCGCATCGCCGAGAACGGCGTCGACGTACTCGAGCAGGTGGACTTCAGCTGGGACGGCGTCTCGCTGTGCGAACAGACGACGAGCTGGGGCCCCTCGGCCGACTCGGTGACCCTGACGTGGCATCTCAACGGAGCCGAAGCGGTTGCTCAGAGCGAACGCAGAACCATGGCCACCGCCTCGCAGGAAGAGGTGGATGCCCGGTTCTTCGCGATCGTGACCGACCTCTCGGGATCTCCCTGTGAACTGATCGACGAGTCCGGAGAGATCGCCTGGCGGTCGCGGGCCACGAACTGGGGAAAACGGTCGTGGTCGGTGCGGAGCAATGCCTATACACCGTTGCGTTTTCCGGGGCAGTACTTTGACCCGGAGACGGACCTGCACTACAACTATCTGAGGTATTACGACCCTGAAGTGGGCCGGTACGTCAGCCTGGACCCACTGGGGCTGGCTCCGGCGGCCAATCCCGCCACCTACGTGGATCGGCCGTCGGTCACCTGCGATCCCCTCGGTCTCGCACCGCAGAAGACCCTGCTCCCACCCAAGCCGTACGAGACGCCCAATCTTTCCCACTTGGCAAAGTATTTCAACCCCGAAGGGGGGATGAGTAACTGCACCTATGTGGGCGAGGCGTTCGACCGGTACCTGGCCGGTGAGGGCATCAAGCCCGTACCCGGTAACATTGGGTTCCAATCCCTGGACAGGCTCGAGAGTGTGTATGGACGAGACTTCAAGGACACCGGATTCTGGGATATGGTCGACCACATCCGATCTTCTGGCCACGGGGCTCGGGGTCTGGTGGCCGGAATGCCCGAAGACGGCCTGTACGGCCATGTGTTCAATGTCGTGAACCACCAGGGGCATGTGCTGTTTTGCGATGTGCAGACCGGGTTCGTCGACCCGATGCTTTACAAGACATTTAAGCTGATGAGGACCAACTGATGTACACGATGGACCAGGCGGAGCGGCTGGCGGCGGAGGCTCTGCGTCAGAAGTTTGCCGAGTGGAGCGATCAGTTCGCGCTTTTTGGCAACGGCGAATTCGCCACAAAAAAAGGTGAGTTCTTCTATTTTGGCTTCCAGTCCGTGAAGTACATCGAAACCCGGGACGACAAGTACTTCAACTACGGACCCAACTGTATTTCGGTGCACTGTGAGACGGGCGAATGCCGATTCCTCAACATTCATGAGGTTCTGGCGTTGAAGCCCTTCAAAGCGGGCTGACGGCAGCGCCTCGCAACGTATTCCGGGACGATGACGCGACGTCGGCTCTGAACCGGTAGGGCTTGCCCATGGGTACGAATCCAGCCGTAGATCGTCATGTGCCCGGGCTCTTGGGGGCTGTCTGGCGCCGGCGGAAACTCAGGTGGCCTCAACGCATCATCCAGGTAGACTCGGGCGGTGCCCGAGCTGAAGCTGTTGCATGCCGGCCATGCCCCGGCGGTCCTGGCCTTCGAGGTGGCGAACCGCGCCTACTTCGCTGCCTCGATATCCGACCGCGGTGATGAGTTCTTCGACCAGTTCGCCGACCGGTACAGCGCGTTGCTGGCTGAGCAAATGGCCGGCATCGGAGCCTTCTACGTGCTCGTGGCCGAGGACGGCTCGGTTCTGGGCCGGTTCAACCTGTACGACTTCGAGGACGGCGCTGCTGTGCTCGGTTACCGGGTCGCGCAGCACGTCGCCGGCCGCGGCGTGGCGACCGCGGCCGTTCGGGAGCTGTGCCGGCTGGCGGTGGCGCGGCACGGGCTGGGCACACTGCGGGCGGCCACCTCCCGTAACAATGGCGCGTCCCAGAGGGTGCTGATCAAGGCGGGGTTCGTCCCGGTTGGCCCGGCAGACCCGGCCGACCTCGGGGGCAAGCCTGGCACCTGGTACCAGCGCGACCTGGTGCTCCAGCCGTAGACCGGATCTTGTGGGTGGACCGGCTGTGGGAAGGCTGCGGCCACCCGCTGGTCATCGGTGTGTGGAGACTGAAGACCATGCGGTGGCCGCGGGTCACAGCGTGGATCCTGCCCGCTGGCAGAGGCGTTCGAGATTCTCATGGGCCGGACAGCGGTCCGGTTCTCACGGGTCGAACCTCGGCCTCGGGTGCGGGACTTGGCGCTGGGGCTGCTGTCGGATCTGCCGGGCAAGGACTGCTGGAGCATCGTGCGTGGGGACGCCGAGCGACCGTCCCAAGGAGAGCGTCCTCTGTCCGATGGATTCCCACGTGCGTGGGGACGACCACCTGACCTTCGCCCCGCCGCCAATCTACGCCGCCCGCCTCTTCGAGGCCCAGGAGGCCGGCGCCAGCGACGCCCCACTTCAGGAGATCGCGGCCGAAGCGCTCAAGGAGGTGTACTTCCAGGACGGCGGCCGCCGCGCCGGAAGCCTGGAAGAGGTCCGGTTCACGGACATCGAGCACCTCGAGTTCGACCTGTGGTAGCCGCTCCCCACCAGCCCGCGAGCCCCGGATGTGACCGTGCATCCGAGAGGGCGTATGCGCCCTTGATGTGGCGGATTGCGCACGGGCGTGATTGGCGAAGTCAGGGTGGCGCTGGACTGTGGCGACGGGGTCGTCCACTCGGCCGGCGAACGGCTCGGGGCCGCCTGTGCTCAGCAGCACCCGGCCGATGAGAAATGCCAGTACCCAGGCGGGCACGGGCTCGTTTACCGGTCATGATCAAGAAGATGACGGCTATCGCTGCGGTTTCTGCCGCCGCTGTGGTCCTGTTCACGCCTTCCGCCTCGGCGATCACCCGCCCCGGTACCACGGCCGCCCCTGCCGACCACGTCGTCAGTTCCGTGGGCACTGCCGTGCCAGATCATGCTCAGCGCACACTCAGCCTGATCGACGCTGGTCAGTGGCCGCCCCACGACAACTCAGGCACCCGTGGTGGTGAGGCGTGGCCGAACCGGGACGGCGTCCTGCCCGGGGTGGACGCCGACGGCAACCCGATTCACTACCTGCAGTGGGACGTCAACCGCAAGCAGCCGGGCCACCCTCGGGATTCGGAGCGAATCGTCACGGGCACCGATGGATCCGCCTGGTACACCGGTGATCGCTTGTTGACGTTCACCCGAATGCGCTGAGCCTCAGCCGCGACTGTCCGGACCCCCCTCAAGACTCGGGTGGAGGGGGAGAGACAGCCGTCGGATGCTCGGATGCGTGCCGACCGAGCGGTTCACTTGGCGGTTCCCACCAGTTGAACCGCTCAGACCGGACCAACGTGGTCCGGGGCCAAGGGAGCGGCCGGCCCTGCCGAACGACGCCAACTGCGATAGGCGGTGGTCCGGCCACTCAACCTTCGCTGAGAATGCTCAACCTTCGCTGCGACAGATCAGCGAGCACCAAGCCTTAGAACTCGCGCGGAATGGTCCAGCTGGTGAGCGTGCGACTGCGTGTGGTGTGACACCGTGGGCGACATGAGCAATTGTCGCGAGGAGGAAACGGCACTGGCGCGAGCGGTGCAGCTGCGGGAACAGGGCCAAGCCGGGCAGGCCCGGGAACAGTTGGTGGAGCTGGCCGACCGGTATCCGGACGATGCCGAAGTCGCCTATCAGACGGCCTGGGTGCACGATGTCCTCGGTCTGGAGGCTGAGGCTGTCCCGTTCTACGAGCGGGCCCTGGGCGGCGCGGGACTGTCGCGGGAGGATCGGCACGGGGCCTTCCTTGGGCTGGGGAGCACTCACCGGGTGCTGGGCCGGTATGGGGCGGCTGTGCAGACCCTGCGCCGCGGGCTGGAGGAGTTCCCGGACGATCCGGCCCTGCATGCTTTCCTGGCCATGGCGTTGTACAACATTGGTGAGGGCCGCGAGGCGGTGCGGCTGCTGTTGAAGACGCTGGCCGCCACCAGTGGCGACCGCCGGGTGCAGGACTACCAGCGGGCGATCGAGCACTATGCCGACGATCTGGACGGTGTGCGAGAGACGACCGAGGAGCCGCAGGGGGAGAAGAGTTGAGTCATCGGCGGCGCGGTGGGCGGCCGTCCCAGCGGTGAGTGGTCCAGGCTCGTCGGATCAGGCCGCGGACGGTGATGACGGTATCGGCGAGGTCGAAGAAGGCGTTGATCACAATGGTGCAGCGTTCGTAGCAGAGGGCCGGGCGGTGGAAGGCGTTCTGCCAGGTATGGGTGCGCTCGACGTGCCGGCGTCGGCTCGCCTGGGTCGGCCCTTTCTCGCCCTTGAGCGATCTGTCCGTGCAGTCCGCGCCGGTCGAGTTCGGTGCGGGTGCCGGCGGAGTCGGAGCCGGCATCGAGGTGCACGGTGATGTCGTCCGGCAGTGGTCCAAGCCCGCCCAGCAGGCCGAGAGTCGGGGTCAGGAGCGTGGAGTCGTGACGATTCGCTCCGGCCAGGACGCGGCCGAGTGGGATGCCGTAGCCGTCGGTCATCCCCGACCGCTTCATGCCCTGCTTGCCCCGGTCGACGGGAGAACGCCCGGTCGCCTCGCCCCTGTCCGGGGGCCTTGGTGATGGCGCCGTCCACCGCGATCCGGTCGAGGACCAGGCCGACGATGCGGTCGTAGGCCTCCATAAGGTCCACCGCGGGCCCTCCGCGGAGGGCCCGCAGCGGTGCACAGACGGTCCGAGCACCGCTGCCGCGTGGACCCGTTGGGGCCCGGCCGCTCATCACGCGGGCCGGTGGTCGGGCTGCGCGGTGTCCGCAGTGCCGCGGACACCGCCGCCCACGTGCTGCTCGTGCGTCCGGACCGACGGCGACCACACCGGCAGCCTCGTCGAGCACCCAGCACAGCGTCCTCCCCCTTTGTCACGGCCGGCCCCGCAAGGCTCGGACGATCTCCGCGACGGCGCTGAGGACCATGGCCCGGTGCTGCGACTGTGTACCCCTTACCGCAAACCGGACCACCAGCACCACCGTGACCGCCATGATGGCTGCGACGGTCACGGTGACGACAGAACCGGCCACCTCTGCCTGCATCGGCGTCTCCTTCCCTCGATCCCTCTCAGGCCCGAGGAAAGCGTGCGGACGCCAAGGGGGACACGGTTGTCGGACGCGCCGGACACCGGAGGGGAACGGTGCCCTGGTGGCCGGCGGTGTCCGGGTGATCGCACCGGACACAGTCAGGCGGGGCAGATCCGACGGGCAGCAAGGCGGGGGCGATGACAACACGAGGCAGCGGTAGCCGAATTGCGCTGGCCAGAGCGATGCAGGAACTGGAGACGGCGGCGGGCTGCACGCCGCGCTCGGTCACCCGCCCACGCAGCAGGGCGATTCGCCAGGCCAATGAGCTCTGCCGGAGCCGCGGGCTTCCGTTTCTGGTCGGCAAGACGGTCAGCGACTGGATCCGGCTGGGCCGGGCCGCAGAAGACTTCGAGCAGCTTTGGTGCCTGGTTGCCACCCTGCTGACCTGGTCGCGCGACTCCGACGGTGCCGGCTTTCCGGCGGAGCGGTCCACCCGCCGCTACTGGAAGCAGCTGTGGGAGGACGCCCGATCCGCGTCAACGCCAGCCGGCGAACAGGGTGTCGCGAGGCTCGGCAGCCCTGTGGGATGTCTCGACCCGGTGCGGGCGCTGGAGGTGCACCCGGCCATCGAGATCAACGGCAGCCACTCGGAGAGTCCGCTGCCGTTGTACATCCCGCGAGAGCACGACAGGCGCCTGTGCGAGGAGACCAGCCATGCCCTGCGCGGCAGCCGTTCGGTGATCCTCGTTGCGGACTCCTCGACGGGCAAGACTCGCGCGCTGTGGGAAGCGGTTCGGCAGTTGCCCGACGGATGGTTGGTGTGGCGGCCTCCCGACCGCCCGGCGCTGCTGGACGGGCTCGCCGATGGCCGGCCGCTCAGGCGGACCGTGGTGTGGCTCAACGAGACCCAGCGCTACCTGTACAGCCCCCACTCTCCGGCCGAAGGCGAGAAGACCGCAGCCGCCCTGACCGGTCTGCTGCTCGACCCGGAGCGCGGTCCGGTACTGGTCGTCGGGACGCTGTGGCGCGATGGTCACGCCCTCCTCAGCACCCGGCCGACTTCCCAGCAGGCGTTGGATCCGCATGCCCACGCCCGCTCCGTGCTCGCCGCGGCCACGGTCATCGAGGTGCCCGAGCAGTTCGACTCCGCCGCCCTCGCCGATGTTCGTCGTCGCGCCGGTGAAGACCCGCGGCTAGCCGACGCGTTGCGCTACGGCGGTGTCAGAGTCACTCAGTACCTTGCCGGTGCCCGGGAACTCCTCAACCGATACGACCACGCCCCGCCCGAGGCCCGCGCCCTGCTCGACGCAGCTGCCGACGCCCGGCGCCTCGGGCACAGCGAGGCCCTGCCCCGCTCGTTCATTGAGCCGGCTGCGGCTGCCTACCTGGATCCGGACCATTGGCGAACGCAGTCCGATGACTGGCGGGCGACATGGTTCAGGCGCGCTGTCGCTTACACAGGCCAGCCGTGCCGCGGTGTTCCCGGCCCGCTCCAGGCACACGTGCCACTGCCTGGTCAGGCCAACGATGCGGGGGACACCTACCGGCTGGCCGACTATCTCCGGTCGCACACCGCACGGACACGGCGGTTCATCGTGCCTCCCGCCGGCTTCTGGCAGGCGGCAGCCGAGCATCTGCATCGCCCGGAGGACCTCGCCGCCCTGGCAAAGGCTGCCCAGCACCGCCACCGCCTGCACATCGCGGACAGCCTGTACCGGGCGGCTGTGAACGCCGGAGACATCTCCTCGCTGAAGCAACTGACGTTGATGCGCCACTACAGCCCGGACCGAGAAGGCAGTCGGCGCATTGCGCTGCAGGCCGCGCGTGACGGCCACTTCGAGCCGCTGTCGTACCTGGCCGGCAACCTGGCAGTGCAGGGCGCGCCGGAAGAGGCCATGAAGCTGTACCGGACAGCCGTCGAGATGGGTCACAGCGTCTCTCTGTTGCCTCTGGCTCCGCTGGTGGAAACATCCGGTCAGCTTGAAGAGGCCGAGGAGCTGTACCGGGCGGCTGTCGAGGCCGGATACACCGACTCGCTCTTGGACCTGGCCCGCCTCCGTGAGGCGGCGGGAGACATCGCAGAGGCTGATGGATTACGCAGTGCCGCCGTCAAGGCCGGAAACATGGACGTGATGGACCTCGCCGGGATGTGGGAGAGGCGCGGGCAGCCTCACCGCGCCGAATGGCTGTACCTCGAGGCCGTTGAGGCCGGGTACTCCCGATACCTTCTCGATGCGGCACGGTTGCGCAAAGACGCCGGCGACCAGGAAGGTGCGGAGCGCTTCTACCGTTCGGCCGCCGACGCCGGATACTTCGTAGCCCTGACGCACATCGCGAAGATGCGGCAGGAAGCCGGGGATGAGGCAGGAGCGGCACGCCTGGCTGGCCAGGCCGCTCAGGCCGAACGCCGGTACCGTCAGGATCTGGCCGAGGGACGCCACTCCACTCCCGTGACCCATGGCCAGCACTTGGACACCTTGATCGGTCTGGCACAGCTGAGGGAGCAGGCCGGCGATCTGGAAGGTGCCGGACAGTTCCTTGTGCAGACGGCGGTCACCGGGTTTTTCGAACCCCTGATGGACTTCGCGCGACGCCTGGAACAGTCGGGCGATGGCGAGCGGGCCGAAGCCTTGTACCAGGCGGCCGCCGACGCCGGACGCCCTGATCTCCTGGCCTGTGCGGCGGTGCAGCGGGAGCGCGCTGGTGATGAGCCGACTGCCGAGCGGCTCGCCCTCCAGTGCGCCAAGACCGGAGGCACCAACGGACTCTGCCAAGTGGGCAGAGACCGCAGGGAGCGCGGAAACCGTGCCGGGGCCGAGTGGGCATTCCGCGCGGCAGCCAATGCAGGCAACGTTCCCGCTCTGATGGACCTGGCACAGCTCCGCAAGGAAGCCGGAGATCCAGAGGGCGCCGAGCAACTGCATCACGAGGCCGCCGCAGCCGGCTACGTGCCGGCCTTGATGCTCTTGGCAGCCCAGCGCGAGGGGGAGGGGAACGACAATGAGGCCGAACGGTACTACCGCGAGGCTGCTGCGCTCCGTGCGACCGCAGGGCCGGGCACGGGCTCCAATGACGCCCTCAGACCCCTCGCTCATCTGCGGGAAAGAACAGGCGACCAGGAGGGTGCCGAGCAGGCCGCCGAACAAGCCGACCACGCGGCCCGAACCGAACTGTTCCTCGGCCTGGCGAAGGCACGCATGGACCGAGGAGACACGGACGGTGTCAACAGGATCCTCGCCCGTGCCCTCGACTCCCCAGGGACAGCCCTTCTCCTCGCGCTTGCACAGCTGCATCAGGACAGCGGAGACCAGGACGGCGCCGAACGCATCGCCATGCGGGTGCTCGACGCCGGGCACAGCGAATTCCTGCGCTTCCGGCGGCCAGTAGAGACCGAGCGGTGGGCGCACATACGCCGATACGGGTTGAACGCAGAGGGAGGACCGGCCGACCCGTGGTTCTGACCGCCGTTGGTGCGCGCCGGGTGAAGAACGCCTCGTGCCTCTGCCCGGCCGGGACCCGCTGCCGGCCGTCTCCCGCCTGACACGCCACATCCGGGTGGCGCGGCGGCGGTACCGGGCGTGCCACCGGATCGGAGCACTGCGGCGCGTGCCGCCGGACGAGGGCCTGCAGCAGCGGGTGCGCACAGCGCATTTCGCCCGACCGGTAAGGCGATCCGAGAGCAGGTCGGCCCGCGGGTGGACACCGCGCTCGCCGCTGTCGACATCGCCGCGATCGTCTTCACCGTGCGGCGCACCTTCGCCCGCCGTCACGTCCTGGCCGAAGGCCGCCGGCACCTCATGGAAACCCTGCGCGGCCGCGCGTTCCAGCCCGGCCCGGACGGCTACATCGCCGGCAAGGCCCTCGCCCCCCACTCCCGCCGGCTCACTGTTCCCCGGCCCGATCGCCGGACCCCGGCACCGGCCCAGCTCACCTTCACCGCTGACTTCGCCTGGCACCGGTGGTGGATCGCTGGCACCGACGGCAAACCGCCCCGCGAGTCGAGCGGATACGAGCGTGCTCGGGTCGCCAGCCTCGCCGTGCGGAACGCGATTCGCGACGCACGCACCGCACCCGCTCCTCGCGGAACGGAGCCCACGCCGCCACGACTTGGGCCGCCACGCACGCCGACCACGACCAGACTTCGGCCACGCCGCACGCGGTCGACCACCCAGGCCGGAATGCCGCTCTCGCTCCGGCGCAGCAGGCAGCCGCCGCGGGAACGCGGGATCGTTGCAGCAGGGTGTTCTCCGCCGTGGCCGGGACATGGACCGGATCTTGGAGTTGCACAGCAGGACGCCGCACCATGCCAGGCGCTTCCCGACACCGCTGAAGCCGCGGCTGGCGGTCGAGCGTCCGCCCGCCTGTTACGTGGCAGTGACTATTCCAGCACAGACCAGCACAAGATGGCAGGCGAGGATGATCACATCGCGCCTGACCAGTGTTGCGGCGACCGAGGGACATCGTGACCGGATGGCCCGCTCCGGCGCCGAAGGCACAGCGCGAGGGGATGAACCACCGACCGTTACCCATTCCCAGGGGGAATCATGTCCTTGACCCGTCCGACCGCTCGGCGCCTCGGCCTGCTGTGCGCCGCCACGGTCGCCGCCCTCGTCCCGGTCGTGGGCGCCGTGCCTGCCGCCATGGCCGCACCCACAGCGGTCGCCGCCGCGCACCAGAGTGTCGTGGCCGGGCAGAACCCGGGCGGCACCATGGTCCGTACGGAGCAGCTCGCCTCCGGTGGCGGATTCGTGGAGATCTACCGTGCCTCGGCCTCCCACTACTGGGGCCGGATCGTCACCTACTACGGCACCAGCGTGATCGACGCGAACGGTGAGACCGCGGTGCTCCAGGACAACGGCGAGTACACGTTCCTCACCCCGCAGGGGCACTTCGGGGACTGGATCGCCGTCTCGGGCAAGAACCAGTTCCGCGGGCCCGGCACGTTCACGATCGCCCGCGGCTACACCGCGATCGTCGAGCAGACCGGCAAGAACCAGTGGCGGGCGAAACTGAAGCGGCCTGCGGGCGGTGCGTTCCTGACCCTTCAGACGCACGCGGTCGACGACGGACACGGCGGGCTGTCCCACGTCTACGCCGGGGAGGAGATCGTCGACCCGGGCGGCAGGGCGATCTACGTCGTCCTGAGCGCGGACGGCATCATCACCTCCTTCGACCCGCAAGCCGCCACGGGCGGTGAGCCCCCGACCGACAAGTGCACCGCGACCCGCGTGCAGTCCATCGGGGCGGGCACCCTGGCGCACATGAGCAACCGCCCCAGCGGACCCCGGGTCTCCTTCACGTCGGTCTACGACGACGGCAAGGAGCGGCCGGTGCTGATGCCGCTGGACAAAAGCCACCCCTCGCTGCCCGCTGACGCCGGCATCCAGGCGCGGATGACGGGTGCTGACACCGCGGTACCCGAGCTGGTCACCCGGGTCGAGGGCGGCAAGGGTACGCCGGAGACGGTCACAGCGTTCCCGGCGGTCCCGAAGGGCTGCCGCGGCACGGGCACCGGTACCCCCACCGTCTCGGGCACGGCTGGACTTCCGGTACGCACGGCACGCTGAACGAGACCGGCCATCGCCGTGCGGTGTCGTTGTCCGCCGCACGTGGGCTGAGCCTCGCCAACCCCTGTGCGCCTGCTGGTTGTGTCGCGCCCGCGGTTCACGGCCGGGGTGGTCTCCTTGCGAACGACCCATGCGGCAATCCGCAACGCGTACGACGGCCCGCAGGCGCACACTCCGGGGCGGATTCCTCGGCGGGGGAGGCCCTTTCAGCATCCTTGCGTTGTATCTCGACAGGAGTTCGTCAGCCCCCCGGGGCGAGACCGCCAGCCCGTCCCGTACAGCGCCACTGCACAGCGGCGTACCTCGGGACGCCGGATGTTCGTTGAAGACAGCGTCGCGCGACGAACATCCGGTCCCCGCCGATTGTTGCGGGTCAGGAGGTTGATGACGCTTTCGGCAGGGCAGACCATGGCAGCCGCGGAGCCAGGGCTTGTCGCACCGTTGCCGGTGCAGTGCACACGCCGCGGTTGCCCTGATGGCGACCCTTGAACACGGCTCTGTCCGCAGTCTCGTGAAAGCGCCGGTAAGATCGTCTGCTCATGGATGCCAGTACAGGGCCCGAGATGATCCCGGTTCAGGCCGGGCAGGTCACACTGTCGGACCGGCGGACACGGCGGAGTTGGGCGGTCGAGCTGGACCCCTACCAGCTTGCGACGTACCCCATCACCCAGGAGCTGTACGCGCACGTGACCGGCGAGCGTCCAAGCACCGCCCGTGGGGACCGGCTGCCCGTCGAAGGTGTCTCCTGGTGGGACGCGATCCAATTCTGCAACGCCTTGTCGCAACGCAAGGGGTTCACGCCCGCCTACCGGCAGGTCGGCGGCGAGGGCATTGAATGGGACGTATCGGCCGACGGATACCGGCTGCCGACCGAAGCGGAGTGGGAGCACGCCTGCCGGGCCGGTACGGCGGGACCGCGTTATGGCTCCCTCGACGAGATCGCCTGGCATCGCGGCAATTCGGTAGAGACCATCCACGAGGTGGGAGTCAAGCGCCCCAATCTCTGGGGCTTTCACGACATGCTCGGCAACGTGTGGGAGTGGTGCTGGGACATCTACGACGCCGAGGTCTACGGCGCCTACCGAGTTCTGCGAGGCGGCGGCTGGTTCGACGAGCACTGGAGCTGCCGGGCCTCCGTAAGGCGGCGCAGTCACCCCACGTTTCGGGTCGACGACGTCGGATTCCGCATCGCACGTTCCGTGGTGCGCTGATCCACGATGCCACCTGGCAACCGGTCGAGATCCACGGTCGCGCGACATCACAGCTGGGTGAGGATGCGAGTCCGCAGGAGGTCGAACGAGGCCCGGCCGTACGTTGATGTGTTGAGTGTTTTCACCCGGTTCACGTGGCTTCGACCACCCCGGAGCTCCACGGCGGTGTCAGTCCGGCGGTGACGGCGTCAAGGTCCTGACGGAGGAAGTCGGCAAAGACCTTCATGGGCTTCGGCGCGTCCTGCTGGGCCTGTCGGATCCACTCCAGCAGCAGGTATCCGCGCTGGTGGCGCACCAGGTCGGCGAAGGTCCGGGCGAGGTCACAGGCCAGGGTGATGCCGGGCAGGCGAGCCGCACGTGAAGCAGCCGCTCGCCCGGACTCTCAGTGTCTCGCGGGGCCGCATGATCCACGAGGTGATCTCGCGGCGGCTGCGGATGTCGGCCCGGACCGGTTCGGCGGTGCCCGCCCGCAGGGCGGCGAGGTGTGTGCGGACGACCTGGCGGCTGCCCCGGTAGCCGCGCGCGTGGACCTCCAGGAACAGCCGGGTGCCGTTGACCTTGGCCTTGCGCCTCGGTGAAGCGGGCGTTCAAGGACGCCTTGAACGGCTCCAGGACGCCGTTGGGGCGGCGTTCGCGGGCGGAGGCGAGCAGTTGGTCCAGGTCGGTGTCGCGGAAGCGGCGGACGGTTCGGGCACCGGCCCGGGCGGGCCCCGGATCGGCAGCGGGTAGGGGACCAGAAGGTCTCGCGCGCCGGACGGCAGATTCTGGAGGTCCGCGCGAAAATCCCCTTGCTCAATGGTCAAGAATCGTTGACCATTTTTCGCATGCCAACCGATGATCTTCGCGAGACGTTTCACGTCACCACGGACGAGCAGTTGCGCGCCGTCTCCAATCTCACGCGCCACCGGATCATGGCCGTGCTCCGCTTCGAGCCGGCGACGATTACGCAGATCGCCGAGCGGGTGGGCCTTGCGAAGGGGAGTTCCAGCTATCACGTGCGGCTGCTGGAGCGGGCCGGCCTGGTGAAGGTGGTACGGACGCGGAAGGTGCGGGGTGTCACCGAGCGGTACTACGCGATGGCCGCGCGGTCGATCGTGCTGCCGGATCCGGGCGAGGGAGGGCCGGATGTGCTGATGCGGCATGCGGTGGCGGACCTGGAGGCGTCGCCGGCGGATGGCGAGCGGCACGTGCGGATGGCGCATCTGCGGCTCACCGAGGAGCAGTTCGCGCAGCTGGGGGCGCGGCTGCAGGCACTGGCGGACGAGTACCGGGAGCTGTCCGATCCGTCGCTGCCGGACGCGTCACTCGTCTTCGCACTGTTCCACCCGGCATCGCGCGAGCAGGCCGAGGAGGGCGCCAAGTGACCTCAGGCGTTCGGGAGTTGCCGACCGGGTTCGGACGCTTGTGGACTGCGCAGACGGTGTCCTCGCTCGGTGACGGGGTGTCGCAGGCCGCGCTGCCGCTGCTCGCGTTGACGTTGACGCGGGATCCGATGGCGCTCGCCGTCGTCACGGCCGCCGGGACGCTGCCGTGGCTGCTCTTCGGGGTGCTCGGCGGTGCGCTGGTGGACCGCTGGGACCGTCGGCGCACGATGTGGGGCATGGACGCGGCGCGTGCGGTGCTGCTCGCGATACCGGCGGCAGCGGCCGCGCTCGACGTGCTGAGCATTCCGCTGCTCGCGGCCGTCGCCTTCCTGCTCGGCCTCGGTGGACTCTTCTTCGACACGGCCGCCACGGCCTATCTGCCGGATCTGCTCGGCCGCGACCCCGCACTCCTGGAGCGGGCCAACTCTCGCTTGCGCGGGGCCCAGACCGCCATGTCCGGCTTCGCGGGGCCGCCTGCGGGCAGTGTGCTGCTCGCGCTCGGGCGGGCGGTTCCGCTGCTCGCCGACGCGGTGTCGTTCATGCTCTCCGCACTGCTCGTACGGTCGCTTCCCGCCATGCCCCGGCCCGTGCCGGAGGTTCGCGAGTCGCTGCTGCGGCAGGCGCGGGCCGGGGCCTCGTACGTCTTCCGGGACCGGTTGCTGCTCGGGCTCGCGCTCCGGCCGGCGGTCGGAAACGTCGCCTTCCTCGCTGTGGAGACCGTCCTCGCCCTCTTCGCGCACGACCACCTAGGCATCGACACCTACGGCTTCGGCCTGCTCCTCACGGCGGAGGCCACCGGCGGTCTACTCGGTGCGGGCATCGCCTCCTACCTTGGCCGACGACTCGGCACCGGCACCGCGCTGACCTGCACGGCCGCCGTCGAAGGGCTTGCCATCCTGGGCCTTGCCGCTGCCCCGAACCCGTACGTGGCCGGGCTGGCGCTCGCCGTCTGCGGGGCCGGCATGGGCGCCACGATGGTGCTCGGGCCCACCCTCCGGCAGGCGATCGTCCCCGCTCACCTGATGGGCCGGGTCGCCTCCACCTCCCGCATGCTGGCCATGTGCGCCGCCCCCGGCGGGGCCTTCCTCGGCGGCTGGCTGGCCGCCACGTACGACATCCGCACCCCGCTCTACGCCGCCGCCGTCCTCCTTCTTGCGATGACGGCCGTCACGGCATCCATGACCAACAACCGCCGTGTCGAAGCGGCGCTGCGTGCCACCGCCCCGGCCGGCGGCCCGGATCACCTGGCATCCAAGGATCCCGCCCAGGAAAGTGCACCCGACCTGTTGTGACGCCTGCCGCGAAGGGGGCACACAAGTCGGGTGCCAGGCCCCCCGCGGGGCGCGACGAGTGGCCGGTTCGGTCGGGTGTGCTGGCCGTCAGTCCTCGTCGCCCTCGGGGGCGTCCGGGTCCCGGAAGGGGCGCAGGCCCTGGCCGGGGCCGCCGGCTTCGATGTTGAACAGGCAGCGGCCCAGGAAGTTGATGTGCCGGTCCTTGAGCGGGGAGAGGCGGGCGACGTCTTCGTCCTTGATGTCGTGGCCCTCGGCACGGAGCCGGGCGACGGCGGCGTCCAGGTATCGGGTGTTCCACAGGACCACGGCGTCGAGGACCGGGCCGAGAGCGGCGAGCTGGTCTTATCCGAACTTGGCATGCTGACCGCCTGGGGCCGTCTGTCCGCCGATAGGTCGCTGAGAGTAGCGGCCGAATTTCTTGCGGATCAGCAGCCTCCCGGGCGTGTCGCCGAGCCAGTTCTCGCGAGGGTGCCCGACGAGGACGTCACCGGGGCCTTGGAAAATGCTCCTCATGGACGATGCCTTCACGCTCCTTCGGCGAGCGACTGATCTACTCCCCGAGGGCGCTCGGGCCGAAAACGGTGTGACGGTTGACGACGTGCGCGACTGTCAACGGCACCAGGAGTGGGAGCTCGTCCTCGACCTCCTGATGGAGATCGCGGACGAGCAGCCGGTTTCCTTGCGATTCTGGTCGCTACTCGAGGACGCAGCCCGCCAGATGATGCTGGAGCACAGCGCCGACTGGTGCGAGTGGCGGGCCTGGGAGACGCAGCACGGCACCCTCCGGGCCAGGCTGAGCCTGCTGAGCACGGAGGAAGGCGGACGTCAGACCGCCTTTTCCGGGCAGGGGCAGCTGCGGCCGCTCTGGGACATCAGCAACCGGGCGCCCGATGGCGGACAGTCAGTTAACGTTGCGCGACTGTGGGTGGAGGGTGCGCCCGGCCTGGCACCGGGAGAAAACGCGACGGTCCGTTTGGCGCCACTCAGCCCCGAACAGTGGCGCCATGTGCAGCCTGGCGATGTGATCACCATGCACGAGGGCCGGCCGGTTGTCGGCAGGGCCGTGATCATCGAGGTCACACCGCCTTCCGTCCCTGGGCGCGAGGGAGATCTGTAGGCGCGATCTGCAGGGTATCCGAGGCGCTCGGGGGTTGCGGGTCAGTCCGGGCTGGTCGCGTAGCGACCGCAGATGGGAAGATGTCCGGCATGACGATCAACAGAAAGGCCCATGCCGCGTAGGCGGCCTGGGCGCCTCCGGGCCGAGTTGCCGCGCCGGCGCCGGAAGCATGCCGACATCACGGCCATCCGTGGCCTCTCCTCAGCCGCACTCGCCGAGGTTCGACGGATCGAACGTCAGAAGAAGTACCTGTGGCCGGGCTCGATCGGGTCGGCGATGGTGCGCTGGCGGAGCTTTGTCCACCAGCCGAATCGACGGTTGTGGGAGTACAAGAGCGGTGGCTGCACGGAGTGGGCCTGTTGCGGTGATCCGTGGCAGGCCCGCGAGTTCCTCGAAGCGGTGATGCTGGCGATGTCCCGCCGCCGGTCGCGCGAACTCCGCAGCCTCGTTGAGGCTTTGGACCGACGGTACTGATGCGAGGCGGCACCGCTTTCACTGCTCGGCATCAAGACGTCCGGCACTGCTGCGGAAGTCGGGTATGCCGAGGTGAACGGTGGTGTGCTTGGCCGCGAGGCCGCGCATGGCAGTGAGTTTCTGCTCGGTGGCGGCGAGGCTGGCCTCGATCGCGGCGACCTCGCCGAGCCACCCCTGTTCCTTGGCCTCCTGGAGCCGGTCGAGCAGGTTCGCATGGATTTCCTCCAGGCGATGGCCCCTCTTGCCCTGGCCTACGCTGTCATTGAGCAGGGTGGTGGAGCGGGGTCTCTCGGTGTGCTCCTTGCCACGAACACCGTCCCCACGATCGTGTTCCTGCTGGCGGGCGGCTTGTTCGCGGACCGCCTGTCCCGCAGCCGGCTCCTCTTCATGGGGAATCTGCTGGCGGCCGGCGCGCAGGGTGCGCTGGCCGCCGCCGTGGCCACCGGACATGCGACGACAGTGTCGATCGCGGCATGCGGTTTCGTCTCGGGAACGGCGTCGTCGTTCATCGTGCCTGCTGCGCAGGGCGCCGTTGCGCAGATCGTTCCGAAGCAGCATCTGCAGCAGGCCAACGCGTTGCTCAGGCTGCCGAGCAACGCGGTCAAGGTGCTGGGTCCGGTCGTCGGCGGTGTCGTCGTCGCTGCCAGCGGCGCGGCATGGGCACTGGCTTGGGATGCGTTCACGTTCGCCGCCGCGGCCGTCCTGCTTCTCGGCCTGCGTCTGGATGCCCCGCTCGTTTCGTGCTGCTGGGCTCAGTGCGGAAATGCCCGGGGTGGCCGCTGCCTGGGCAGTTCCTCGCGGAAGGCGGCGATGGCGGAGCTGATCTGGCGCATCAGAACGGTGTCCTCCAGCCGATCGAGATAGAGGTTTGCGCCTGCGAGGACGGGCAGGTCGGCGCAGAAGTACAGTGCCATGAGCGGGTTGACGAACAGTTCGCTGCCGCGGGTGCGCTCGGTGAACCGTACATCGCCGAACTCTCCCCGCACCGCGGCGGCGACGGAGCCGTGCACGATACTCGGATGACTCGTGTGGCACCGCTGGGCATGAGCCACCGCGTCGAGGTAGGCGGCCCCCTCAGGGCTTTCGCGGGGGAGTGAGAACGCACCCAAGTAGCCTCCGGCGCGGTCCAGGGCGGCCAGGTTCTCCAGCACCAGAGAGTGGTTGACACCGTGGTAGGCGTCCACACCGAAGCCCACGCAGACCACGAGCCGGTGCGGGACCTCGTCGAGCCCGGCGACGGCCGCCAGGCTGGCCATGTCCTCCTCCGGAGTGCCGAGGCCGTGCTCGTCCCCGCGCATCAGGATGTCGGTCCCGCCGTCCACCAGTACAACCGCGTCCACGCCGCCCAAGTGCTCCAGGAGGGCCCGGTAGGCGGCGCGCAGCGGTTGGACACCCGTGCGGGGGAAGGCGTACACGGTGTCGGGCAGTTGCTCCGAACGGAGCCACTGGGCGAGGGAGCGCTCGGGGAAGTAGTCGCCACGCAGTGGGGTGTCCGGGCGGACGGCGGCGACGTCTTCCGCGACCCAGGACCCCAGGTCCAGGCCGTACAGGTCGGAAAAGGAGAGGCTGGCCAGGTGGACCTGGGCGCCGGCCGACCGCAGTGCGCGGGCCAGGGGCAGTCCGGCGTAGACGTCGAAGCCCCCGCCCGCACCGGCGACGAGGACCCGGTGCGCCTCGCGCAGGCGGGTAAAGAAGAGGGGCTCACGGAGGGAGATCACCACCAGACCCTAGCAACGCCCTAACTGCCCACAGGCTCGGGCCGTTTCCTGTGCGGTGAGGCGGGCGAGGCGCTCGTAGTCTTGCCTGGCGCGGGATCTCAGAGGCCCAACGGAAGATTCCCCCAGGTTGCGGGAATGGCGCGTTCGGTTGCCAGATCTTGAGGGAAGTCGCTGCTCAGCGGACGGGTGCGAGGGTGACCTCGTGGCCGGGGCCTTGAGTTGGTGGACCAGGTCGCGGAATCGGCGGATCGGGTCGATGAGGTGCTGCACGGTGGTGAGGTTGTCCCAGCCGAGGCGGACCGAGCGCGCCCGGCGCCCGAGGTCCTCGCCTTGGTGCACGACTGCGCTTCCGGCGACATAGGTGGCTCGCCGCCGGCTTCCAGGTGCTTCCGGCCGAGGTGGAAGGCGCGCTGCCATTCCACCGGCCAGGTGGGGCAGCAGGCAAGGTCGATGTCCTCCAGCTGCTCGTGCCGTTCCTCTGACAGCGCGCCGGCCGACGGCCCCACCGACAATCCCTCGGCACGTCTCTGCCGATCTCGGCGGCCTTGCGGGCGGCGGCGAGTCCTTCCTCCCAGGCGAGGTCGAAGTGGGAGCAGACCATGCCCAGCTTTTCCAGCTGTGCGATGCGGTGGGCGTCGATGTTCCCGGCTGCGTAGAAGCGGCGGGCGTCGGCGGTCCACACGCTCGGCCTCGCCGTGTGGATGGCCGCCTGCACCTTCCTGAAGCCGTGACGCCGTGCCGTGGGGATGTACGGCTGTCATTTGGGACTGAGTGGAGTGTGCTTCGCGACTCCGCTCAAAGCACCGCGCGTCAGACGTCGCTTCGTCCGCTGAGGCGGCGGTGGGCGATGAGGGTGGCGGCTATCGCCACGAAGCCGAGGAAGTGCTCGGGCCGGCGTTCGTAGCGGCGATGCAGTCGTCGGCAGCAGCCGGCCAGGACACGGTTCTCTCGACCACCCAGCCACGTCGACCCAACCGTTGTGAGGACTCGACGCCCCTGCGGGCAATGCGATGGCGGATGCCACGCCCGCGGAGCCATCGGCGCAGATGGTCGTAGTCGTAGCCCTTGTCTGCGTGCAGTTTCGCCGGCCGTCTGCGTCGCGGCCCGCGGCGCGATCGGATGGGCGGGATACCGCGCACGAGTGGCTCCCGACCCTGGCTGCCGTGCATGTTCGCCCCGGAGATGCCCAGGGACAGCGGCAGCCCGTTCCGGTCGGTGTCTGAAGTCGACGATCTGCCGTAAGGGCGGCTGCACCTCCGGTGTGCGTCCCTCACCTACGTCACCGGCGGGGGGAAGCGGCTGAATG
This sequence comes from Streptomyces sp. NPDC052109, assembly GCF_040680195.1. Classification (NCBI taxonomy): domain Bacteria; kingdom Bacillati; phylum Actinomycetota; class Actinomycetes; order Kitasatosporales; family Streptomycetaceae; genus Streptomyces; species Streptomyces sp. NPDC052109. The sequence goes on from NZ_JBFAWF010000016.1 coordinate 161,736, forward strand.
CCACCTCCTACGGCTACACCGGCCGCATGCGGGATGCCGAGACCCTGCACCGGCGACCGCAGAGCGGTGCCGCCCGGCTGGGTTGTGCCCGGCGAAGGCCGCCCCGCGCCAGCCCAGCTTGGCCTTTGGCGGAGCGGAGAGAGGAGGGGCGAGCCCGATACCGGGCCGCCCCTCACGCGCGGGGTGCTGTGCAGAGCGGTCAGAGCCGGCCGGCGTCCTTGAGGGACTCCTTGGCCTCGCGGGACTTGCCCGCAGCCTGGGCCGCGCGGCCCTTGGCGATCAGCTTCTCGTTGCCCGTGACACGTCCCACTGCCTGAGCGGCCTTGCCGACGGCCTGCTCGGTCTTCGCGCGGGCCTTCTCACTGGCGGCCATGCTGTTCACCCTCCTCGGTTTCCGGTATGAGGTGCTGTGCGCATGACCCCTCACAGCGCCGGCAAAGCCAAGGCCACAGCAATGCATTGAGTGATCATTGCTGCACAGCTGCGGTGCATCACCTGCCGGAGAGAGGGAATCATGCATGGCGCGCACATGCCCTTCAACCCGCGGAAGAAACTCCTCTTTTGTGTGCATGTAGGGGCGGGATAAGGGCATTCGGTGGCCAGGAGGTTGATAACGATGGTTCCCCTGCTTCTGGTTCTTCTGCTGGCTCTGATCCTCTTCGGCGCGGGCTTCGCGCTGAAGGCACTGTGGTGGATCGCAGTGATCGTGCTCATCGTGTGGCTGCTGGGCTTCGTCGTCCGTTCCGCGGACAGCGGCGGCCGCAGGGGCCGCTGGTACCGCTGGTAGACGAAAGAAGGCCAGCGAGAGCAGCGCGCCCCGCGCTACCAATAAGTGGGCCCGGCCGCCACGGCCGGGCCCACTTGCGTGAAAAGGCGCGCCCTTGCAGTCAGTTGAGGCGGATCGGGCGTATCGGACTTACCGCAGGGTACGTGAGTCATGCACCGGCCCCGCAGACTCAGCAGTGGAACCCTGCTCCTCCTGTCTGCGGGGCCGGCCGCTGCGATCGGGCTTGCGCCTTGTATCAGCCGGCTCAGCATCGGCGCCAGCTCCGGTGCACATTCGCACAGTTTGCACAGCCGCCCCCACCGATGACCCGCAAGGTACGTCCTTGGGAGATACAAGGCTTGGAAGGCTCATGAGGATCTCGGTGAGGGCTGCCCGGGCCGTAGCTCGGGCAGCCCCTGTGTGGCCGTCGGCGGCCGCGCCGATCTCGGAGAGGCTTGCGGGGATGTTGAACCACGGGTTCTGGTCGTCGTTGGTGTACCGACAGATGCCATGTGCGGAGTTGACGCCCCAGGCGTTGGCCCGGGACCCCGCCGAGATCGCCGATAAGCCGCCGCGCCCCCTCGAAAGGCAGGGACGGCGGGCCGGCACGGCGAGAAGACGGCATACAGGTGATCGCGGATGAGGAACGCTTACGCGACATGCCGCAGCACCGACCCGGACGAACGGTTCGTCGAAGGCGCAGCCCAAACCAGGTGAAGACCGTCTGCAACGACTTCCCTGTACGCACCGAATGCCTCGCCTTCGCCCTCGACCGCCGCATCGAGCACGGCATCTGGGGAGGCACGACCGAGCGAGAACGCCGTGCCCTGCTGCGCCGACGGCCCACCGTGACGTCCTGGCGCAGCCTGCTCGAAGCTGCCCGCGCCGAGCACGCACACCGGCGCATGCGCGGCCGCCAGCGCCTGAGCCCGGCTGCGCCTCCTTGACGGACGGACGGCACGCCCCGATGTGGGCGGCACGACGCCGAGGGCGAGCGGGCGTCGTCGCATCCAGCAACTGGATGGATCAGCACCGGTACAGCTCCCTGCCGCCCAAGTCGCCGGGTGCGGGTCATGGCATCATCCCCGATTCGGCATCCGGCTGGCCGCCCGCGTCTTCCGCGAACGGCCGGCCAGGTCGTTGACCTGTGTCAGCTCACCCTCAGCTGATCTTCACGGTGACCGGCGTGGAGTGGAACGTGCCGGTCCTGGTGGCCACGCGGATCTGCTCGGTGCCCTTGGTGGTGAACGTCCGCTTGATCGTGTAGGTGCCGTTCTTGTTGACGGCCGCCGTGGTCCTCAGGGTGGTCCACTTGCCGTTGTGCAGGTGCTGGAGTACCAGCGTGGAGCCGGCCTTGATGCCCTTGACCCGGCCGGTGAACACCACGGTGTTGCCCACCTTGACGGCCTTGCGGTCGGCCGAGACGGTGATCGAGCCCATCGCGGGCGCCGTCCGCGGCGGTTTCATGCGCGGCATGCCGGTGCGGGTCATGGAGGGCTTGGGGGCCGGCGTGCCGGTTGCGGCGACGGCTCCTGCGGTGCCGGTCGACAGCATGGCGGCGGACAGGGCACCGGCGGCGAGCGCACGGGTACGGCGGCTTCGGGTGAAGCTCATGGTGGATCTTCCTTTCGTCGAAGTCCCCCGTGCGGGCCAGCCGGCCACTCACACGGCGGATCTCGCATCCAGGCTGACCCGACCACCGCTGAGGAGCATGCCGACGCGAGGGCGCCAGTCGTTGAGACCCGTACGTTTCGGGGAAGAGACGCAGGTCAACCGCACTTCCCCTCCCAGACGGACTGCTTACATGTTCTTACTTTCAGTCACCGGATCGGAGTAATCCCTGCGCGTAGTGATCGCGTTGGCAGTGCCTGCAGAGCGGTGGCTGTGACGGTCCGATCGGCACCGTCGAGGGCCCGCCCATCCGCCTGTTCGAGCTCCGCGAGCGGCACGCGAAGGCGAGCGCGATCGAACTGTTGGAGATCCACGCGAGCGGATCGGCTCACCGGCCTGGTGGGATAGCCGACCACCCCGGGCTGCCCCGCTCCAAGATCTTGCGGCGGGCGACGCCGCACAGGGTGTCTTCGAGGATTGGTCCTGTCCTTGGGGCCTGGGACCTGAATGCGGGAGTCGGTCAAGGGAGTTCGCGGTACGGCATGGCAGCGATGGTCACGAGTGGTGGCGGGCGGGACCGGGTTTTGGGCATGGCGTACGAATGGGACTGCCGGCGGTCTCGCAGCGCCACCACGGAACGAATCGCGCCTCTGGCGGTGCTCGGTCCCCGTTGACTCGAACGACGACAAGCACATCGTTACGCAACTGATCTTCATCGAGTTGGTCCTCGGGCTCATCGCCCAGGCACAATGAAGCTGTTGAGCGGCCTGCCGTCCCCCCGTCGGCAGGCCGCTCACCGCATGTGGCAAGGATCTGGCATGCGCTGTCGCCTCCCTGGGCCTTGTCGCCCCGAGATCCGGGCCGCCGGCTGGAGAGGTATCTTCCGGCGTCGTTTCGGATATGCCACGTCACGGACGCTCACCGGGTGCCTGCGTGCGCGTGGTCCAAGCCAGGCCGCTCGTGGCCTCACGCGTTGCTGCCAGATCCCTTTGGGGCGAAGGTGGCAAGTAGCACCCCTCGGCAATGGAGGTCACCGTGATAGCCCTCGGCGTGATCCTTCTCATCGTCGGATTCCTACTGAAGATCGCAATCCTCTGGACCATCGGCATCATCCTGCTGGTCATCGGGGCGGTCCTGTGGATCCTGGGCTCCGTCGGGCATGCGGTGGGAGGCCGACGCCACTACTGGTAGAGCAGCCTGCCGGCGTTCAGCCTCGCGGCGTTCCCTGTCAGCGATCCAGCCGTCGAGCTGGGCGAGGGCTGCCGTCGCCTGCTGTACCACCATCCGACGACCAAGCGAAGCAACTGAAGCTACGACGGCTCACCGGTCTTGCGTTCGGTGGCTCAGGCCTGCACGCACGTCGCCGGACAGGCCCGGCCGGCCCATGCTGGGAGGCGGTGAGCCGTGCGCCGATCGTGATGGACCCGCCCCCGGCCTCAGGCGGCCGGAAGGTGACCGTGTGGCTTTGTTCGCGACCTGCGGTTCTGGCTCAACTTCTGTGAAGCGGTTCCGGCTCAACTTCTGTGAAGAGGCCGCAGAGTCGCGAGCCCGGGTCAGGATGAACCCTGATCCGCTGGGTCCGGATGTCCGCAGAAGTATGAGACCGAGCACCGGGTGGCCACCACGGAAGTTGTGCCAGAAACCGCTGTCGCGGACGGAGCCGACCGTGCGCTCCCGCGGTCACGACGAGATCCCCGGCACCGCCTACGACAATCACGAGCCGGTGGTGTGCCTGAAGGGTGCGGGCGTCCAGGATCCCGACAGCGTCCGGGACGATTCGCGGTGGCGAGTTGCAAGTTGTGTGGTCCCTGGCGCGCAACGGTTGCTTACTCTGTGCGGGTACGGTGGGCCTTTCTCCGCCGCCGTGACGTGTCTGCGCGGCGCGAGGGGTGAAGGAGTGGGCATGGAGCACGTTTCGGACGTGAAGATCGGGCTGGACCGGGATGTGTTCCTGCGGACGCTGGTGCGTGAGCTGGCGACCTCGCTGGAATCCGTGATCGGTCTGGAGGAGGCGTCCGGCTACATCAGTGTGGTCGGTCAGGCAGTCGGTACGCAGATCGACGAGATGTACCTCAACGCACTGGGCGTCGAGCGGCTGAGCCGAGAACAGGTCGCTGAGGCGTTGGTGGACCTCAAGCGCCGCATCAACGGCGACTTCTACGTCATCGAGGCCGACGAGACGAAGATCGTGCTGGGCAACCGGGCGTGCCCGTTCGCGGAGAAGGTGGTGGGCCGGGAGTCGATGTGCATGATGACGTCCAACGTCTTCGGCACCATCGCCGCCCGCAACACCGGCTACGCACGCGTGGAGCTTCAGGAGACCATCGCCCGCGGAAACTCCGGCTGCCGGGTCGTGGTCCACCTCGTGACCGATACCGACCCGGAGACGGTCACGGGCCGCGAGTACTTCGGCGACCCGGCAGTCATGCCATGACCCTGGGCCTGTTTCGGGCCATCACCAAGCTGCTGCCCAACCCGGTACTGCTGTGCGGGGCCGACGGCCGCATCCTGGCCGCCAATCCCGCGGCCGGCCGCTGCGACAGCCGGCTCGTCCCGGGTGCCAGCCTGCTGGAGGTGGCGACCGACGACGCGTCGCTGCGCAGCCACCTGGCCACCTGGCTGCGCAGCGGCAACCCGGTGCCCGGCGCCGTCACCGTCAAGGACGCCGACGGGCGAATCCGCCGTTTCCGCTGCCACGGTGCGCGCGCCCAGTGGTTCGACGGCCCCCTGCCGGCCGCCCAGCTGCACCTGGTGCAGACGGACGGGGCCGATCAGTTCGTCGCCCTCAGCCAGCAGGTCGCCGCACTGAACCGGGAAGTGGCCTTCCGCCGCTCCCTGGAGGGTGAGCGAACCCGGCTGCTGGCCGCCGAACAGGCCACCCGCACCCAATTGCAGCGCCTGTACGCCCTGACCGCCGCGCTGGCGAGCGCGGTCTCCCTCACCGAGGTCGCGCGGGCCGTGACGGGCGCCGCGCCCGCTGCCCTGGGTGCCACCGCCGTCGGACTCCGCTTGCACTCCACCCGTCTGGTACCGCCCCTGCAGCCCGGCGAACACCTCCCGAGGGCAGTCGACTTCACGGACCTCGACCACCCGACAGCCTCCGTCGCACACTGGCCGTCCCCGGACCCAGAACCGCGGTCAGATCCGGATCCTGCGGCGTTCACCCTGCCGCTCGAGGCGGACGGCACCCGCCTGGGTCTGCTGGCCGTCTACGGCACCGATCCGGCCACCTCTGGCGATCATGCCACTGCGGTGGCGCAGCAGATCGCCCAGGCCCTCCGCCGGGCAGGACTGCACGAACACGAACACCGCGTCGCCGAACGCCTCCAGCGCAGCCTCCTGCCCCCGCAGCCGCACGTTGCCGGCCTCGATGCGGCCACCGCCTATGCTCCCGGCAGCGATCTGCTGTCCGTGGGCGGTGACTGGTACGACGTCTACGACATCGACGCCGAGCACATCGGCCTGAGCATCGGGGATGTCGCCGGGCACGGACTGCGTGAGGCCACCCTCATGGCACAGATCACCGCCGCTCTGCGCAACATCGTCCCCCGCTGCGGCACCCACCCCACCACCGTCCTGGAGGAACTCAACACCTTCCTCGGCCGCTATCACCCCGGGCACATGGTCACCGCCTGCTACCTCGTCTTCCACCGCCCGACCCGCACCCTGACCTATGCCGCCGCCGGCCACCCGCCGCCGCTCCTCGTCCACGCCGACGGCTCCAGCACCTACCTCGACCAGGCCACCAGACCGCCCCTCGGCCCCATCCACGGCATCCCCTACCGCCACGCCGCCGTCACTCTCGCCAAGGACGACACCCTCCTGCTCTACACCGACGGACTGATCGAACGGCGCCGCGAAGAGATCACCATCGGCCTGCAACGGCTGACCGCGTGCGCCCGCACCACCACCGGCCTGAACCTCGCCGAACTGTGCGACCGCTTCCTGCACCACCACCCCGACGCCGCCTTCCCCGACGACCGGGCCCTGCTCGCCGCCCGCTTCCCCACAACCGACTGACCTCACAGAATGACAGGAAGCAGTACGCCGGCATCGGCTGCGGCTTGCATCCGGGTCACTCCGGCAGGTCACTGCCTTCTTGGAGCCGCTGCCAGCTGTGACGGACGTGCTCTTCCGCCCCTCGTACCGCAAGAGCGGCCACGTCCTCTCGCATGGCAGGACTGGCCTCGCCGGCCGTAGACGGTGCGGCCCCCTCGGTGCGAGGTGCGATGGGAGCGCGTGACGGACGGGGAGTACCGCTGCCCTGTCCTCGGTTGCCCTGCTGCAGCACCGCTGCCCGGGTGACCAGGACCACGGCGGTAACTGCGGCCGCTGTCAGGGCGGTGGCCGCGTGCTGCCGCCGGAGGTACGGCGACCGTCGACCCCGGCGCCACCGCACTCCACCGCCTCGCCGCCATCTGGTCTCTGGCTGACGCGGATGGCCCACTGACCACAGGAGGAGACGATCTCTTGGGCAACCCCTCCCACTCACCTGCTGGGATGCCACAGGGCCAGCTGGTCCTTGACCCAGGGATCGAACACCGCCAGCTGGTGGGCGGCGGAGGGGTAGAACGTCGCCAGCTGGCCGGCGATCCACGGATCCGTGGGCTGTCCGGCAGTGCCGCGGCCCTCAATACCGGCCGTGGCACTGGGGGCCCGGTGAAGCTCGGCCGCCGCAGGAGTAGCCGCCATCGCCGAGCTGCCGCCGACCATGACAAGGCCTCCGGCGATCGCGGCACACGCGCTTGCGCTCACGATCCGTCGCGTCAACTTCATACTCATCTCCTCCTTGTTCGCCCTGCTCCGCGCGATCACCGTGCGTAACGGGCCGCCCAGCGATCCGGAAGTATCTATTCCGGTTGGCGCGCCTACCCCCTCGCGTTTCTCGCACACCCTGTTGCTGACGTGAGCGCTGCTGTGACCGGGCTGGTCACGATCGTCGGACAGGCGACGCGTAGGCTCTCCCTTGTGCGCATGGCCTGCGGATGCCGGGGTAGGCGCCCGGTCGTCGGCCCGAGGCAGGCCGGCGGCATGCAGCGATAGGGGAGGGAACCATCATGGCGACAGTGACTGCGGCGAAGACGGACCTGGACGTGGCCGGTCTGCCGGAGGTCGCCGATCCCTCCCAGGTGGCGCCGAAGGACGCCCGGCAGCTGACGCGTCTGTTCTTCGACCAGCTGGCAGTGCTGGAGGAGGGCACGCCCGAGTACCAGTACGCGCGCAACACGCTGATCGAGATGAACATGTCCCTGGTCCGCTTCGCGGCCGGCCGCTTCCGCAGCCGCGGGCCGGAGGAGATGGAGGACATCGTCCAGGTCGGCATGATCGGACTGATCAAGGCCATCGACCGGTTCGAACTGTCCCGGGAGGTCGAGTTCACCTCCTTCGCCATCCCCTACATCGTCGGTGAGATCAAGCGGTTCTTCCGCGACACCACCTGGGCCGTCCACGTCCCGCGCCGCCTGCAGGAGGCCCGCGTCCAGCTCGCCCGCGCCACCGAGGAACTGCGCAGCCGACTGGGCCGCACGCCGACGGTGAAGGAACTGGCGGAGCTGATGAGCCTGCCCGAGGACGAAGTCATCGAGGCCCGCCTGGCCTCCAACGGCTACAACTCCTCCTCCCTGGACGCCGCGATCAGCAGCAGCGAGGACGGCGAAAGCGCCCTGCAGGACTTCATCGGCACCGAGGACACGGCGCTGGAACTCGTGGAGGACTTCCATGCCTTGGCCCCGTTGATCGCCGACCTCGATGAGCGGGACCGGCAGATCATCCACATGCGGTTCGTGGAGGAACTCACCCAGGCCCAGATCGGTGAGCGTCTCGGAGTCTCCCAGATGCACGTCTCCCGGCTGCTCTCGCGCTGCCTGGCCCGCCTGCGCGAAGGCATGCTCGCCACCCGCTGACAGCCCCACCCGCCTGGGCCCCGCCGCGCAGTGGCAGCACCTCATAGGCCCGACCACGGACCCAGCCGCGGATCCCGGGCGCCCCGGCCGTACGGCTGAGTGCCAAGTCCGTGCCTCGTCAGTTCGTGATCACCTGGCAGCGTACGCGCCTTCAGATGCTGAGGGCGTCCCGGAGGGTCTCGCGGCAGTCGATGACGGCGTCGACGCCGACGATCTGCAAGGTGCGCAGCACGGAATCGGTGGGTGCGGCCAGGCGCAGCCACCCGCCGGTTTCGCTCAGGCGGATGTGGGCGGCGATGAGGATGTTGATGCCGCTGGAGTCCATGAAGGTGACCTGCCGCATGTCCACCACAATGCGTGGCCGGGCGATGTCGGAGAGGTCGAGGGCTTGGCGGAGCTTGTCGCCGGTGTGGTGGTCGATCTCCCCGGCGCAGGTGACGACGTGGATGCCGTCGGCGGTGGTGGACGCGACCGACAGCCCACGGGACTGCGCGGCTGTTTCGGCGTCCGTCGTTTCTCCCTCTGCCATGTGGGTGATACTGGCACACCAGGCCTCCGCCGTGGAGCGCTGTCCCGCATGGTACTGGTGACGCTTTTTGTGACGGAGCCGACACAGGGGGCGGGAGTCACCTGCGCGTGCGCGGCACGCACGGGGGTGTGAAGGGGAGCGAAGGTGACGGTGGTGAACTTAGTGCCCGCAGGGGAGGACGGCCGTGCAGCGCAGGAGGACGCGCTGCAGACCACGGTGGCGCTGGACGGGGACGGAACCTGCATCGCCCAGGCCCGCCACCTCTCCGCCGCGTTCCTCACCCGCGTTCGGGCCGAGCACGGCCTGGACGTCTCCGCCCGGGCCATGGACCTCACCCAGCTGGTGGTGAGCGAGCTGGTCACCAATGCCCGCAAGTACGCGCCCGGCCCGGTGCTGATGACCCTGCGCATCGACGGCGATGCGGTGGAGGTCGACGTGTGGGATTCCGACCCGGTGCTGCCGGTGGCCCGGGCCGCGGATGCCGGACGGGTGGGGCAGCACGGCCTGGAGATCGTCATGGCCGTCACCCAGAGTTTCGAGGCCTACCGGGAGCCGGTCGGCAAACGCATCACCGCCCGCATCGCCCTCCACGACGACCCGGCCGACGTCCTGCCGGGGCGTCCGCCCCGGTAGGACGCTCGGCTCTCCCGGTCCCGTCAGTGGTCCGGGGGTGCGCCCACCGTGTGGCGGCCGAGGGCTGCGTGCACTTGCCTGAGCCAGGACATCGGACAGCGCGGGCCATCGGCGGCAAGAGGCTACTGCTACCGCCCCGGTGGGCGGGGCCGGCATTGCGCCGGTGCGGAGTTCCGAGGCAATCGACGAGGACCGTGCCTCGGTGCGACAGGCCGGGCAGGCGTTCGGCAGACATGCGCACGGCCTGCACCGGGCGCATTCCGATGCTGTCCTGGCAAGGCCTCTGGTGGCTTCAAAACCCCTGAGCATCATCCCGACCGCGGATCTGGGCGCCTCCCAGACCCGTCAGACCCGTGAAGAACCGACGTCACAACCCCCCGTGGTGGGGGGCGACCACAGGCCCCGACCACGCCCGGGGCGACCCCGCCCACGACGGCCGGTCGGGGCGTTTCCGAAGTGACACCGAATTCGAACGCGCGATCCAATGCTGGTATGGACATGACCGACTACCCAGATGAACTGGTGCAGACGCAAGCTACCGCGCGTCCGGCCCGGAGGCGGGGGCGCGATGGTGCGGACGGCGCGGGACGCCCGTGCCCGCGATCCCGCCGTCAGGCGTTCTTGCGGGCCACGCCTCCGTAGAAGCCGATCTCGGCGGAGCCGGGCGGGGGCGTGCCGTCCGGGTGCCAGAACGGAACCTGGACCAGGCCGGGCTCGACCAGTTCGAAACCGTCGAAGAACCGCGCGACCCGGTCCCGGGACCGCAGGTTCATGGTGGCCGTCGCGCTGGTGTAGACGGCCTCGGCCTCGCTGCGGTCGTCGGCGAAGTCGCCCGTCGCGTGCGAGAGCACCAGGAAGCTGCCGGCCGGGAGCGCGTCGCGCAGGACGGCCACGATCCGCTCCGGCTCGTCGGCGTCGCGGATGAAGTGGAGGACGGCGACGAGGAACAGGGCGACCGGCCGGCCGAAATCGATGATCCGGCGGACCTCGGGATGGTCGAGGACGGACTGCGGATCGCGCAGGTCGGCGAGCACGACACTGGTCGTGCCGGTCCGGCTGAGCAGGGCGTCGGCGTGCGTCTTCACGATCGGATCGTTGTCGACATAGGCGACGCGCACGTCCGGAGCCGTCTCCTGGGCGACCTCGTGCACGTTCGGCGAGGTGGGCAGCCCGGTGCCGACGTCGAGGATCTGGCGGACGCCGCTGCCCACGACGTACCGGACCGCACGGTGCAGGAAGGCGCGGTTGGCCCGCACCGAGATCCACACCTCGGGCGCCGCCGCGGCCAGCTGGTCGCCCGCCACCCGGTCCACCTCGTAGTTGTCCTTGCCGCCCAGGAGGTAGTCGTAGATCCGTGCGGGATGCGGCTTGCTGGTGTCGATACGCACGGCCTGGCCGCCGTCCTGAGTCACGCTGGGCTCCTCTCCCCGACCGTCACGGTCTCGGTCCCGCAGACGGTTGGCCAAAGCTTCCCATATCAACTACCGAGCGAGCGTGGAGAGTTCCGGGGCTCAGGCCGGTGCTGTGCGGCGGGCGGTGGCGGCGCCGGACCGGGCCCCGCCACCAGGGTGTGGGACACCCGGCCGACGCCGTCCACCCTGAGCGCCACCGTGTCACCGGGCCGTCGCGGGCCTGTTCGGGAGTGAGGTCCCGGCCGGCACGTCCGATCATGGCGGCGGCCTCCAGCTCGAAGTCCGGCACCCGCGCCGGCCGAACGGGAATGTCGTCGTGCGGGGCCGTACCCGCGTGGGGCAGCCGGGCGAGCTGGTCGAGGGTGAGCGCGTCGCCGACGCCGGGACGGTCGTCGGCCCCCTTCGAGGCCGTGTCGGTGCAGGAGGCGGTGTGGTGGCATCCCGTGCACGCCCAGGGCGCCGCACGCATCTGGCTGCGCCGGAAGGCGGCGGAGGTGGGCGCGACGTCGACGGGCGCCGTGCGAGGCTGGGCGGTTGCCTAGAGGGCCGCCGGGCGACAGCCGAAGGGCCGCCGGGAACCGACCCCTGCCGGGCAGGCGTCCTGCGCCTGCCTCCGCCGTGTGCCGCCCGCTGTCCCGCGATCGCGGTCGGCCGCTGCCGTCTGCCGCCCCCCGGGCGCTGTCGGCGGGGCCCTGCGAGGGGAGGCGGCACCCACCCGTCCGCACCACGCGCCAGGCCCGCGTCACCCACCCGGCCCGGCTCCGCTGGCCCGTGCGTCCCCGGCGGCGGAGGGTCTGAACGAGATCGGTGAGTCGAAGTTTCGTCCGACCGGTCGTCGAGTCGTCCCTCCGTGTCCGTGACGAGGCGGGCCGACGCACCGGGGGCGGGGAACGGTTGAATCCATGCGCTCGGGTCGTTCCCCGCCCCTACCGCCCGGGCCCGACCGGATGCGCCCCCGCCCCGGCTCCGGGCGCAGGGGCGGCAGAGGCGGAGCGGTCACCGTCGCTCAGCGCGCCCCGGGCGTGTCCGTGTTCCGTTTCGCCGGAGGCCGCCAGCCGCCGGAGACCTCCTTGGTCGGCTTGTGCGGGAAGCGGCGTTCGGCGTAGCGCTGTGCCTGGGAGCCCGGCAGGACGTAGAGGGTCTCGGTCTTGTCCTGGAGGGGCCGCAGCACGGTGTCCAGGTAGGCCCTGCGGTCGTCGAGGTAAGGGCCGAGCACGTCCTCGCCTGCGGGACAGACGGCCAGGCAGTAACCGGACTTGTAGCTGGGCTTGAACGCGAGACTCTGCCACATGGACGCGTTCTCCGGGTCGCTGACCCTGGAGCGGAAGTCGGCGGCGTCCTCGCTGTCGGCCACGGTCTGCACCCAGTCGGTGAACCCGCTCATGAACTCCCGGTAGTTGTGGGTCGTACAGGCGAGGGCGTCGAACGAGCCGTCCTTCCCGATCGCCCCCACCGGACAGGCGGCCACACACAACTTGCAGTCCACGCAGGGGCTGTAGTCCAGCTCCTGCCCGTGCGTGCTGACCGGGGCGTCCACGAGCACGGTGGCCAGCAGCACGAAGTTGCCGAACCTGGGGTGGATGACGTTGCGGTGCAGCCCCATCACACCCAGGCCGGCGGCCACGGCGACCGTCTTGTGGGCCACGACCCAGATACGGCCCGGCAAGCGCTCCATCTCCTGGGGAAACCCGGCGGACGGGTTCAGCGCGCGGTAGCCGGCGTCCTCCAGCGCCCGGGCCACCGCACGGGCGGCGGCGTTGACCTGTTCGTCGGTCTGGTGGAACTCCTGGTTGGCCACGCTGCGTGCGGGTGAGCGCATGCTGTCGCGGTTCATCCGGACCATCAGCGAGACCAGCGAGCGCGTTCCCGGCAGCGCGGCCAGGACGTGCTCGCGCTCCCCGGCGAGGTCGGGATGGTCGAGGCTCACCGCCGCCGCGTCGTCCGCGCCGGCCTCCAGGCACAGCGCGCGCAACCAGTCCCCGTCGATCACCGGAGGTGGCGCCGTGCGGTCACCGGCCGCCCGAGCGGCCAGTACGGCCCGCACGGAGGGGTGGGCGGCGAGTCCGGACGGCAGCTTCCGGCCTCCCGCTTCCTCGGCGGTGTTCTGCGCGCTCATCCTGCCCCTTCCAGCGAAGTTTGAATTTCAAACTCACTATGCCGGTCAGTCGGGCGTCCAGGCAAGGGCCGGCCTCTGGGAGGCCCGGCCCGTGCGCTTGCGGTTTGAAACCGATCGGTTTACGGTGCTGGAAAACCGATCGGTTTCCGAGCTTGGAGATGGGCATGACTTCGATCAAGGACTCTGTCGCACTGGTCACCGGCGGCAGTCGAGGGCTGGGCAAGGCGCTCGTGGAAGACCTGTACGCGCGCGGCGCCGCCAAGGTGTACGCCACGGCCCGCGACCCGCACACCGTGACCCACCCCGACGCCGTGCCCCTCGCCCTGGAGGTCACCGACCCCGCATCGGTCGAGGCCGCGGCGGCGCAGGCCGGGGACGTCACGATTCTGGTCAACAACGCCGGCGTCTCGCTCGGTGCGGCGTCCTTCCTCGACGCCCCCGTCGACGACATCCGCCGCGAATTCGACATCAACTTCTTCGGGCCGCTCCTGGTCACCCGCGCCTTCGCCCCGGTCATCGAACGCAACGGCGGTGGCCACCTCCTCAACGTCCACTCCGTGCTGTCCTGGCTCGGTGTGGCCGGCTCCTACAGCGCCACCAAGGCCGCACTGTGGTCCCAGACCAACTCCCTGCGTCTGGAACTGCGTTCCCGTGGCATCGGAGTCACGGGTCTGCACGTCGGCTACATCGACACCGACATGACCTCGACCATCGACGCGCCGAAGTCCGCTCCGGCCGACATCGCCGCCCTGGCGCTGGACGGCATCGAGACCGGGGCGTACGAGGTCCTGGCGGACGACGTCAGCCGGAACGTCAAGGCGGGGCTCTCCGGGGACCTGGCGGCGCTCTATCCCCAGCTGGCCGACTAGTGCTGTGACCGGGTGGGTTCGCCGGGTCGGCGGTCGTGGCGGTTGGATGCGCGGTGACGTCCATCCGACCGCCGGAGGTGCGGTGACTGAGCCTGTCCGTGTGCGCAGGCAAACCGACCAGGAAGGGCGGAAGCTGCAGCGGACCGTGCGGCGGGCAGCACGAGTTCAGTGCGTCACCGGCGCGCGATGACGCTGCCGGCCTCGGCGGGCGGCAACCGGGTGCCGGCGATCGCCCAGCTGGGCCAGACGGCCATCACCCGCCCCGCCGAGCCCGTCCAGCGCTTCACCGCTGGTCGATCCGCACTCGCCGCCTACCTGCGCAAAGTACACGGACGCACCGCATCGGCCGCGAGACCTCACGCTGCCTGCTGCCGCGCCGCGGCATCGCCTTCCAGCGCACCAGGACCTGGAAGGAGTCGCCCGACCCGGATCGCGATGCCAAGCTCGACCGCATCGAGCATTTGCTGGACCGCTTTCCGGACCGCGTCTTCGCCTTCGGCGACTTCGGCTCGTTGGGGTTCCGACCCACCGCGGGCTCTTGCCGGGCGAGGCAGGGCAAGCACGACCGTCTGCCGGCGACCTGCCGCCGTACCCACGGCGTCACCTGCTTCCCTGGCTGCCACTGCGTCGGTGACGCCCGTCTGTGGGGCGGCAACCGCCGCCGTAAGGGCACCGCCAACACCCTGGCCGCACTGAAGTCGATCCGCGTCGCCCGCCCCGACGGCGCCCCGATCTGCATCATTCCGGACGACCTGTCCGCCCACACCGGCGCCGGCATCCGCCGCTGCGCGAAGCAGAACAAGCCCGAGCTGTGCTTCACCCGACCTACGCCTCCCGGGCCAATCCCATCGAGGCCCGCTTCGGCCCGCTGCCCCAGTTCACCCTGGCCAACTCCGACCACGACAGTCATCCTGCCCAGACCCAGGTCCTGCACCGCCACCTGCGCCGGCGCAACGCCAACGCCCGCCACCCCGACGTAGTCGCCGCCCAGCGCAAGGAACGCGCCCGCATCCGCGGTGAGAAGGGCCTCCGCCGGGGCGGAGGCCCCCTCGCAGTCGCAGCCTGAACTCCAGCGGGCCCTCGCGTCACCTTCGCCAGAACAGGTGGTGCGTCACACCGCTCGGGCTGGGCACGACCTCCAGGTGGAACCGGTCGAGCAGCTCATCGGGGGACTCCCAGAGCCGTAGCCCGGACCCGAGCTTTACCGGCGAGACCGCCACGTGCATGGTGTCGACGAGGTCGGCATCAAGGAACTGCCGGATGGTACTGACCCCGCCGCCGAGTCGGACGTCCTTGCCCTGCGCCGCCTCCCGCGCCCGCTCAAGGACCGTGGCCGGGTCGCCGTCGACGAAGTGGAACGTCGTGTCGGAGAGCGTGAACGACGGACGCTTGTGGTGGGTCAGGACGAACACCGGCGTGTGGAACGGGGGCTCCTGCCCCCACCAGCCGCACCACTCGCCGTCCTGCCAGGGCCCACGCTGGGGTCCGAACTTGTTGCGGCCCATGATCTCGGCACCGATGTTGCGTGCGAAGTCCCGCGTGAAGTAGTCGTCGAGGCCCAGGCTCCCCCCGGGATCCGTGCGCATGGGCCAGCTCGCTGTGGCTCCGGCCCAGGCGAACAGCCTCTCGGGATGGTCGTAGCCGAACGGCCGCTCCAGACTCTGGTGCTCACCGGCACCGATTCCGTCACTCGAGACGTTGAAGTTCATGACTCTCAGCAGTTGATCCACTTGTTCCCTCGTCAGGTCCTGTCACGTGATCGTGGGGCGATGCGCCGCACATCATGACGTCGAACGGGACGTGGCCGGATCGACAGCGGCCTACAACTTTTTTTCCGAGGCCCGTCAGGAGGCAGCCCTCCTGGCGGTGTGGCCGTGGCGGACACGGACGGCATCGGGGCGGGCGTCGTGATCGTTCACACGTGCCGCAACGGACGCCGCCGCACATCCGAGCGCTCCAACCGCCAACCTGGCGAACCTTCCCGGTCACTGGCCGTACGCGCTGACCGGCCCGGCGGACCGCGGCTCACCGGCCGGCCAAACCTCACCCGTCACAGCCGTCACAGGCACCGGCGTTTCGGTCACGCACCACCGCCACGGAACCCTTGCGCCACTGCGACCGCGCGTTCGACGGCCCCGGATTTGCGGGGCCGCCGTTCGTCCGGAAACGCGTGCGTTCGAGTCGCCTGCACCCTCGTTGAGTTGGGCACCGCCGGACCACCCGGGTGCGGCGTCGACCCGAAGGAGGGACGAAGGTGACCGTGACCGACGCCTCGACAGAAGACTTCCCCCCGCCTCCTCCACCGCCCGCCACGATCGGCTACGCGGGCAAGCTCGGCAAGAACCCCCTGGAAGAAGCCGGTTTCCGGCGGATGTGCGGGCGTCTGCCGTCCGTGCTGCGCCGCACCGCGAGCATGGCGTGGTCCGTCGACCGGTCCGGGGTCGTCCTGCTCCTCGCCTGCCAGCTGCTCACCGGCATCTCGGCCGCCGTGGTCCTCGGCTGCACCGCGCGGGCCATGACCCACATCCTCGGTGCGGGGCCGGTGTCCGAACGTCTGCACGGGGCCCTGCCCACCCTCGCGGCCGTCACCACGGCCGCGGCGGTTGGCCGAATCAGCAGGGCCCTGGCCTCCTACGCCGACGGGCGGATCACCCCGCGACTGGTGACCGAGGCCGACGTGGCGCTCGTGTCCGCCGTGTGCCGGGTGGAAGCCTCCGCCCAGGGCGAGGACGGGTTCGCCGACCGGCAGGAGGCCGCCGAAGTCGGAGTCACCCGCACCACGACGATGGTGCGGGACGCGCAGCAGTTCCTGGCCTCGCTCATCCGCATGATCGCCGCCGGCGGGGTCATCACCGCACTGCACTGGCTGATGCTCCCACTGTTGCTGCTGGCGGTGCTGCCGGCGGGCCTGGGTGCCGTGCTGTCCGCCCGCGTCGACTACGAGACGCACTACGCCAACGTGGGCGACCGCAACGTACGCGGGATGATGCGCTGGTGGGCCACCTTTTCGCGGCACGGCGACGAGGTCCGCGCGAACGGGATGACCGACTACCTCGTCTACTGGTACCGCGCGTTGTCCGAGCGCATCGACCGGCGCACCCTGACCGCCGCGCCCCGCATGCTGCGGATCGTCCTCGCGACCTCCGCGCTCGGCGGTGCGTTCCTGCTGCTGACCTGGGCCGCCCTCGCCTGGCTCGCCATGACCGGGCGGGTCGCGCTGCCCGTCGCCGCGACGGCGGTGGTCGCCGTGCAGACCACGCTCGCCGCGCTGTCCCAGTTCGTGCAGTACGGCGCCGCGATGTTCCACACCTCCCTCTACCTCGCCGACATGCGCTCCTTCCTGGACATGGCCGCCGAACGCGCACCGAAGCGCGGCGAGTTGACGATCCCCGACCAGGTCGAGGAGATCCGGCTGGAGCAGGTCGTCCACCAGTACCCCGGCAAGGACGAGCCCGCCGTGGACGGGGTCTCGCTCACGCTGCGGCGCGGGGAGATCCTTGCGATCGTCGGCGAGAACGGCTCCGGCAAGTCCACGCTGACCAAGCTCATCACCGGCATCCTCCTCGCGGACAAGGGACGTGTCCTCTGGGACGGCGTCGACCTCGCCCGCGCCCGACCCGACTCCGTCTGGCGCCGGACCGCACTCGTCCCGCAGAACTTCGCCTGCTGGCCCCTGCGCGCAAGGGAGAACATCACGCTCGGTCAGCCGCGCACCCACGACGACGGTCCGGTGTGGGACGCCATCGACGCGGTCGGCATGCGGGAGGCGGTCGGACGCCTTCCCCGCGGGATCGACACTCTGCTCGCCCGCGAGATCTACGGCGGCGCCGAGCTGTCCGGCGGTCAGTGGCAGCGCCTGGCCTGCGGCCGAGCCCTGTACCGCCGTTCCCCCCTGCTCATCCTGGACGAGCCGACGTCGCAGATGGACGCGCGCGGCGAGCACCAGATCTTCCTGGAGATCAAACGCATCGCCGCGCGGCGCATCACGATCGTGGTCACCCACCAACTGGAGAACACCCGCCTCGCGGACCGGATCGTCGTCCTGCGCAGCGGCCGCGTCATCGAGCAGGGCAGCTACGACGACCTCGTGCACGCCGGCGGCCTCTTCGCCGAGCTCGTCGCGCTGGCCAAGGAACGGTGACGCAAGGGGAGCCGGCAACGGAAACGGGCGGCACCGGGCTCCTGGTGCGACCATGACCGTGCCGACGGACAGGCCCCGCCGGCGGCCCGGAACGCGCAGCGACCCCCCGCCCCGTCTTCGACGACGCCCGTTCGGCCTCTTCTGGACAGACGGGCGTCGGACTGCCTAGAGTCCATGTCCAAGAATAGAAAATGATTCCAAGCAGGATCCACGCGGAACGAAGGAAGGGAAGGGGAGACCGCCATGGCCGCCGCTTCGCCCGTAACGTTCGACGACGTCCGTGCGGCCGCCGTGCGCCTCGACGGCATCGCCCACCGCACCCCCGTTCTCACCTCGCGCACCCTGAACGCCCTCGTCGGCGCAGAGGTGTTCATCAAGTGCGAGAACTTCCAGCGCGTCGGTGCCTTCAAGTTCCGCGGCGCCTACAACGCGGCCGCCCAGCTCTCCCCGGACCGGCTGGCCAAGGGCATCGCCGCCTACTCCTCCGGCAACCACGCCCAGGCGACCGCCCTGGCCGCCCGGGAACTCGGTACCAGCGCCGTCATCCTGATGCCGCAGGACGCCCCGCGCCTCAAGCGGGAGGCGACCGCCGGGTACGGTGCCGAGATCGTCACCTACGACCGCTACACCGAGGACCGCTCCGCGCTCGGTGAGGCGCTGGCCGAGGACCGTGGCCTGGCCCTCATCCCGCCTTACGATCACCCTCACGTCATCGCCGGACAGGGCACCGCGACGCTCGAACTCCTCGAGGAGACCGGCCCGCTCGACGCCCTGGTCGTACCCGTCGGTGGCGGCGGGCTCATCGCCGGCAGCGCCACCGCCGCCAAGGCACTGCACCCCGGCATCCGGGTCATCGGCGTGGAGCCGGAGGAAGGGGACGACACCAAGCGCTCGCTGGACAGCGGCACCCGTGTCACCCTGCCTGTGCCCCGGACCATCGCCGACGGGCAGGCCCTGCCCACGCCCGGCGAGATCACCTTCGAGATCAACCGGCGCCTGGTCGACGCGATCGCCCTGGTCAGCGACGCCGAGATCGTCACCGCCATGCGCTTCGCCTTCGAACGCCTGAAGATCGTCCTCGAGCCCAGCGGCGCCACCGGACTGGCGGCCCTCCTGGCCGGCCGTCTCGACGGCCTTCCGTGCCGCATCGGCATCATCGCCTCCGGAGGCAACATCGACACGGCGCGGTTCGCTGAACTCGTCGGCGGATAACGGCGGTTACGGTGCGCGCAGGCCACGCTGCCCGAGTGACGCCGGCCATGCTGCCCGTCCGGTGCGAGCCGGGCTCTCCGCTCGACGGGAGCCGAACCGCCCGCGCCGCGAGAGTCAAGTCGCCTGCCGCTGCGCGTGGTTGTCGGCGGCGCGGCATGCCGCCGGTCGGACCTGGCCGCCGCGCAGGTGCAGGCCCTGACCCGAGGATTCCCTCGTGTTGCCCATGACTGGCGTGTGCCCGCTCAGAAGTGGGTCCCACCATCGACGCGGATCTCCGTGCCGGTGATGAACCTCCCGTCCCTCGAGGCGAGCATGGCGACCACCGACGCCACCGTCTCGGGGCCGGCGAAGCCCTGCCCGACCGCCGGGGACAGCTTGGCGAACAGGGACATGTCGGCGTCCTCGGGCAGCCCCGGCCCACTGCTCTGCCGGCTCGCTCCGCTGCCGTCGGTCATCCCGGAGGAGATGGATCCGGGCTGGACGGCGGTGAAGCGGATGCCCTGCCGGGCGTACTCGGCGGCGAGGGCGTGCGTCATCGACTGGACACCGCCCTTGCTCGCCGCGTACGCGGCCATGTACGGGTGCGCGAACTGGGCCGAGGTGGAGCTGAAGTTGACGACGGCCGCGTCCCGTCCGGCGAGCAGCGCCGGTATGGACTCGCGGATGACGAGGAAGGTGCCGACCAGGTTGACCTGCAGGACGCGGGTGAACTCCTGGAGGCTCGTCTCGTGGGTGTGCGAGGAGCGCAGGATCCCGGCCGCGTTGACCAGCACGTCCAGACCGCCGAGCACGGCGACGGCGGCGGAGACCCCCTCGCGGACCGAGGTCTCGTCGGCGATGTCGACGACGGCCGTGCTGAGTCGGTGCGCCTGTGCCCCGGCCTTCTCCGCGGTGTCCTTCAGGCCCCGCTCGCTCACGTCCGCGGCCACGACGGTGCCGCCCTCGGCGAGGAGGCGCAGCACGGTGGCCTGGCCGATGCCCGAGCCGCCGCCGGTGATCAGCGCGCGCCGGCCTTCGTAGCGGTTCATGTCTTCTCCTGCCCGCCCTGCCGGTCTCCGGCGGGGCCTCCACGGCACCGGCTCCCTTGCCTGCCGGCGTCCTCACTTACTTCACGTTACGCCTGTGTGGCACACTTTGCCACCTAGGCATCTTGTGTCTCATCGGGGTTCCGGGCCGTACCCTTCTGGGGTGAGCACCAAGCCGCCCTCCTCCTTGACCGAGCGCCGCAAGGCCGCCACCCAGCTCGAGATCGCGCACGCGGCGGCCGAGCTGTTCGCCACGCAGGGACCGCACGCGACCACGGCCGAGGAGATCGCCCGGGACGCGGGTGTCGCGCTGCGGACCTTCTACCGATACTTCCGCTCCAAGCAGGACGCGGTGAGCCCGCTGCTCGCCGCCGGGGCCGACCGGTGGCGGGCCCTGCTGGAGGCGGCGGAGCCGGGCACCGACCTGTCCCGGGCGCTGGAGACGGCGGTGGAGCGGTCCCTGGCGGCACCGGAGGAGACGGCCGCCCAGGCGCTGCAGCGGACCCGGGGGCTGCTGCGGGCCGCGGCGGGCGATCCGGCGCTGCGGGCGGTCTGGTACCGCGTCAACCAGGAGTCGGAGGAACGGCTCGTCCCGGTCGTCGCCCGCCTCGCGGACGGCCGCCTGGAGCCGGTCCAGGTGCGACTGGTGGCGGCAGCGGCCACGGACGCGATCCGGATCGCGCTGGAGACCTGGGCCGACACGGAAGCCGGCGTCGCCGGCGAGGACTCGCCGGCCGCGCTGGCGACCGACTGTCTGCGCCAACTGCTCGGCGGGATGGGCGTGTTGAGGTCCGACTGATCGCGACATGCGGCCAGTGCACGAGGGTGACGCGCCACGGCCGGACGCCGGTCGTGGAAGTTGACCGGGCGCGCCCTCCCCGTGCGCCGCGTATGCCCTCGTGGCCGCGCGCCACGGCCCGTTGTCAGTGGTCGCCCTTACGGTTTGATCAGTGAGGGCCCGCCGGAACGGCCGCGGGTCCGTCCTGGGGGAGGGGTCTGCCATGGCCACGGCGTCCGCGGTGTCGACGACGTATCTGGAGCTGTCGCAGGAGGGCGGCGGCGCCCACAAGTTCTACGAGGTGACCGTCGACGGCCAGGTCGTGACGGTGCGATACGGCAGGATCGGCGCCGCCGGACAGATCCAGACGACGACCTTCCCGACCACGGAGAAGGCGAGGGCGGCCGCCGCGAAGAAGGTGGGGGAGAAGGTCCGCAAGGGCTACGCCCACGCCGTCCAGGGGCAGCGCGCGCCGCGCCCGGTGACCCGGCGTCAGGTCAGTTCGGCCCCCTCCACCGCGCGGTCGGTGGCGCCCGTGCTGTGGCGGTTCCGCACCGGCTCGGCGGCGTTCGGCATCCATGTCGACGACGAGCACTGCTGGGTCGGCAATCAGGCGGGCGATGTCTACACCCTCGCTCACGACGGCTCCGTCCTCGCCCGGTTCAGCCTGCCCGACGGCGTGAAGTGCCTGGTCGCCGACGACTTCTGGATCTACGCGGGCTGCGACGACGGCAGGGTCTACGACCTCTCCTCCAAGCTGCCGTTCGCCGCGTACGACATAGCCGCCGACGTCGACATCTTCTGGCTGGACATCCACGAGGGCATCCTGAACGTCTCGGACCGGGAGGGCCGCCTCACCGTCATCGACCACGAGGACGAGCACCAGTGGTCCCGCCGCAGCCAGGGCGCGCACGCCTGGATGGTCCGCGCCGACGACCGGGCCGTCTACCACGGCCACCACCGCGGCGTCACCGCCTACGCGCCCGACGGCGGCGGCGAGTTGTGGCACACGGCCACCAGGGGCAGTGTGCTCTTCGGCTGGCAGGAGGACGACGCCGTCTACGCGGGCACCGGGCACCGCGTGGTCCAGCGGCTGTCGAAGGCGACCGGCGCGATCGAGGCGACCTACGTCTGCGACAGCGCCGTCTACTCGTGCGCCACCTCGCCGGGCGGTCGTTTCGTCTTCGCCGGTGACGCCGCCTCGTCCGTCTACTGCTTCGACCAGCACGGCACGCGCCTGTGGAAGCTCGGCACGGGCGGCGGCTCGGCGCTGTCGATGCAGTACCACGACGAACGGCTGTATCTGGTGACCACCGACGGCTCGCTGGTGTGTGTCGACGCGAGCGAGACGGCCGTCGCCGCGGCCCAGCAGGGCACGGTCCCGGTGGCACGGGACGTCAAGCTCGCCGCCGCACTGCCGACCTACGCCCCCGCCATGGCCGCGACCGCGGTGGCCACGGTGGAGCAGGCTCCGGCCGGAGCCGTCGTGGTCGAGTGCGTGCAGGAGAGCGGCCGGGTCAGGGTGCACGTGGTGTCCGCGGGCTACGACACCTCCTGGAACGTCCAGTTCCCGCGCGCGATACGCGAGCCGGGCGCCCGCTATGTCGTGGACGCCCTGCACCCTGCGGCGGGCGGCTTCTACCGTGTCCGCGGAGACATCCGGCGCCTGCTGTGACCAGCACGGCCCAGGGTGTCACCCGCCGGTTCGGGACCTCGCGGCCTCCGCCTGCGCCAGCACCTCCAGTGCGACGCCGACCACCGCGGCGCGGTCCTCCGGTACCAGGCCGATGCGGGTGCGGCGGTCCAGGAGGTCCGACTCGTCCAGGGCGCCCTCGTGCCGCACCGCCCACAGCAGTTCGGCGCGGGTGACCGGATGGCCGGGCAGCACCGGCTCCGCGAGGGCCGGATCCTGTGCCGCGAGAGCGTGGACGGCCTCGGCCTCGGTGCCGTAGCGGCGTACCAGACGCGAGGGCGCGGACAGGGTCCGCAGCCGGCCCGGTCCCGCGGCGCCGACCAGCGGCAGTGCGGCGGTGGGGGAGGGGCCGGCGGGAAGTCCCCGGGCGGCGGTCGCGGCGTCCACGGCGTCCTGCGCCATCCGCCGGTAGGTGGTGAGCTTGCCGCCGACGATCGTCGTGATGCCGTCGGGGGACGTCAGCACCGCGTGCCGGCGGGAGATGTCGGAGGTGCGGGGCGAAGCGCCGTCGGGGCCGTCGGGTGCGGAGGTGTCCAGGAGGGGGCGCAGCCCGGCGAAGGCGCCGACGACATCCTCCCGGGCCACCGGCGCGTCCAGGGCCGAGCCGAGCACGTCCAGCAGGAAGCCGATGTCGGTCTCGGGCACCTCCGGTACGTCCGGGATCCCGCCTTCGACCGGCTCGTCGGTGAGGCCGACGTAGACGCGGCCGTCGCCCTGGGGGAGGACCAGGACGAAGCGGTTGGTCTCGCCGGGGATCGGGATGTGCAGTCCGGCCGGCAGGGTGCCGAGCCGCTCCGAGCGCAGGACCAGGTGGGTGCCGCGGGAGGGCCGGATCCGGATGCCCTCGACGAGGCCGCCCGCCCACACCCCGGCCGCGTTGACGACCGCGCGGGCCCTGATCACGCCCTCCTCGCCGGTCAGTTCGTCGCGGACCCGGGCGCCCGTGCCGGTGAGCTCCAGCACCCTGACCCGGGTCAGCACCCGTGCCCCGTGCGCGGCGGCCGTCCTGGCCAGGGCCGTGACCAGGCGGGCGTCGTCGGTCACCTTGCCGTCCCAGGACAGCAGTCCGCCGCGCAGCCCGGCCGAGCGCACCGAGGGTGCCAGGTGGCGGGCCTCCGTGGCGGACAGCCGGCGCGGGGCGGGCAGGACCTGCCGGGGGGTCCGGGCGGCCAGCCGCAGCATGTCCCCGGCCCGGAAGCCGGCCCACGCCAGCGAGGCCTGGGCCCTGGACACCAGCGGGGTGAGCGGCAGGACGAACGGCTGGGCGGCCACCAGGTGCGGGGCGGTGCGGGTCATCAGCACCCCGCGCTCGACCGCGCTCTCGTGCGCGACGTCGAACTGGGCGGAGGCCAGGTAGCGCAGGCCGCCGTGGATGAGCTTCGAGCTCCAGCGGGAGGTACCGAAGGCCAGGTCGTGCGCGTCCACCGCGACGACGTCCAGCCCCCGGGCCGCGGCGTCCAGCGCGGCGCCGGCCCCGGTGGCGCCGAGGCCGACGACCAGGACGTCGGCGACCCTGCCGTCCGCGGCCTCGGCCAGTTCCCGGCTACGGCGGTGTGCGCTGAGGGACGAGCCGGCGTCGGCCCTGGTGTGGCTCATGGCGTGAGGGTCCTCTCCAGGAGGGTGCGCAGTTCGCCGAGGAAGGCGGCGGAGTCGAGTTCCGGATCGTCCTCGTCGGTCATGGTGCGCAGGGACAGGGTGAAGGACTGCACGGTCAACAGCAGGGCACGGGACTGCCGTTCGACGTGGCCGGTGCGTACCGACCCGTCCGTGTGGCCCGCGCGCAGTGCGTCGGCGAGCAGGGCCAGCAGCGCCTCCTGGCTCGCTCCGCGCCGGTCGAGCACATAGGGCAGCAGCAGCTCCGGATCGACGTCGACGATCTTTCGGAAGAGCGGGTGCGCCCGGAACGCCTCGACCCCCGTCACCAGTCCGTCCACGATCCGGGTGCGGGTGTCCGTGCCGTCGGCGGGCTCGGGGATCGCCCGGGTGGCCACGTCGATCCACTCACGGGTCATCAGATCGCCCACGAGGGTGCGCAGATCCGGCCAGCGCCGGTACAGCGTCATCCGCGAGACGCCGGCGCGGCGGGCCACGTCGGCGAGAGTGGTGCGGCGGACTCCGACCGCGAGCACACAGTCGCGCACCGCATCGAGGACATGATCGTTGTCCGAACCGTTGTGACGAATAGGCGTCATGTGTCACAGTGTAACGCCCCGGGGGCCGGGCGGAGCAGACACCGCCGCCCGGGGCACGGCCACCGGACGCCGCGCGAACCGAGCACACCGAGCACACCGACCTGTGAGGACGACCCGTTCAATGGACATGCTGTGGAACGGCTGGGGCGACCCGGCCAAGGCGGCACCGCTGCCCGAATCGGTCACCGGACTGCTGCGCGACCTGCTCGGCGTCAAGCCCCGTACCACCCCCGCCCTTCGCCTGGACGACATCGACCTGCCGGCCACCACGGCCGGCCCCGCCGCCTTCAAGGCGCTCGCCGAGGCCGTCGGCGGCGACGACGACCGCGTCCGCACCGACAACGAGAGCCGCATCCGCCACACCCGCGGCAAGTCCACCCCCGACCTGCTGCGCATCCGCGCCGGGGACTTCTCGGACGTCCCGCAGGCCGTGGTCCTGCCCGCCTCCCACGACGAGGTCCTCGCCGTGCTGCGAGCCTGCTCCGCGCACGGCCTCGCCGTCGTCCCGTTCGGCGGCGGCACCTCGGTCGTCGGCGGACTCGCCCCCCGGCGCACCGCGTTCGTCGCCCTGGACCTGCGCCGCATGAACGGCCTGATCGACCTGGACCCTGTCTCGCGCACCGCCGTCCTCCAGCCCGGTCTGCGCGCCCCCGAGGCCGAGGCCCTGCTCGCCGAACACGGTTTCACGCTGGGCCACTTCCCCCAGTCCTTCGAGTGGGCCACCATCGGCGGCTTCGCCGCCGCCCGGTCCAGCGGCCAGGCCTCCGCCGGCTACGGCCGCTTCGACGAGATGGTCCTCGGCCTGTCCCTCGCGACTCCCGAGGGCACCATCGAGACTGGCCGCGCGCCGCGCTCCGCCGCCGGTCCCGACCTGCGCCAGCTGATCCTCGGCTCGGAGGGTGCCTTCGGCGTCATCACGTCGGTCACCGTGCGGGTGCGCCCGCTGCCGCAGGCGCGCGTCTACGAGGGCTGGCGGTTCGCCTCGTTCGAGGGGGGTGCCGCAGCGCTGCGCAAGCTCGCCCAGGACGGACCCCGGCCGACGGTGCTGCGCCTGTCCGACGAGACCGAGACCCTGATCGGCCTGGCCCAACCGGACGCCATCGGCGGCGACCTGTCCCAGAGCGCGGCCGGCTGCCTGGCCATCACCGGCTACGAGGGCACGGCCGCGGACACCGCGCAGCGCCGGGAACAGGCGGCCGCCGTCCTCACCGCCTGCGGCGGCACCCTCGTGGGCGCCGAACCGGGCGAACGCTGGGCCCAGGGGCGTTTCTCGGCGCCGTACCTGCGCGACGCCCTGCTGGATGTCGGCGCCTTCGCCGAAACGCTGGAGACCGCGGCCTTCTGGTCCCGCATCCCCGATCTCTACACGGCCGTGCGCACCGCACTCACCGACACCCTCACCGAGGCCGGCACCCCGCCCCTGGTGATGTGCCACATCTCGCACGTGTACGAGAACGGCGCCTCCCTGTACTTCACGGTCGTCAGCGCCCAGGGCGAGGACCCGGTGGCCCACTGGACGCCCGCCAAGCACGCGGCCAACGAGGCCGTCCTGGCGGCCGGCGGCACCATCTCCCACCACCACGGGGTCGGCACCGACCACCGTGACTGGTATGTACGCGAGGCCGGACCGCTCGGCATCTCGGCCCTGCGCGCGGTCAAGCGCCGCCTGGACCCCGAGGGGCTGCTCAACCCCGGCGTCCTGCTCCCCACCGACTGACCCACTCGATCCGCCTGCTTCGGAGGCACACCGATGCGACAGTTCACCGCCGTCGTCAACCCCACCGCGGGCGGCTCCACCGGAGCGGCGACACTGCTGCACCTGGCCCGGCTGCTGCGCGAGGCCGGAGCCGAGCTGGAGACGGAGTACAGTCACAGCCTCGCGCACGCCCAGGACATCGCCCGGCGCGCCGGCGAGCGCGGCCGGGTCGTCCTGGCCGTCGGTGGCGACGGCATCGCCGGGGGCATCGGCGGCGCGCTGAGCGGCACCGGAACCGTTCTCGGCCTGGTGCCCGCGGGCCGCGGCAACGACTTCGCCCGTGCCCTGAAGCTGCCGGCCGACCCCGCCGCACTCGCCGGCATCCTGCTGCGTGCCGAGCCCCGGCCGGTCGACACGATCGAGGTGGAATCGGCCGTCCACCCGCGCACCGTGGTCCTGGGCAGCGTCTACGCGGGCGTGGACGCCGTGGCCAACCGGTACGCCAACCACGCCCGGCTGCTGCGCGGCTCCGCCTCCTACTACGCGGGCGGTCTGCGCGCCGTCACCACCTGGCGGGCGGCCGACTACCGCGTCACCGTCGACGGCGAGGAACACACCCACCGCGGTTACACCGTCGTCGCCGCCAACTCCCCTTACTACGGCTCCGGTCGGCTCATCGCCCCCGACGCGCGCGTCGACGACGGCCTGCTGGACGTGGTGATGATCCGCGAGGCGCCGCGCAGACTCTTCTTCACCCTCATGAACGAACTGAAGACCGGCGGCCATGTGCACCGCCCCGAGGTACGCGTCCTGCGCGGCCGAGAACTGCGCATCGAGGCCGACCGGCCCGTCCCCTACGGCGCGGACGGCGAGGTCGACGCCGCCCTCCCGGTCACCGTGCGGATCCGCCCCCGAGACCTGCCGATGCTGTACTGAGGGGCACGCACCGCAAAGTGACGCGGCTTCGGTGCATGACCGGCCGGCCCTGGGTAGGGGAGGAACACCTGGCCGAGCGCGCCGGGGGAGGGGTTGGTCGGTCATGTCGCTGGAGCCCGCCGAGGGCGTGGTGCAGGCGGTCGTCCTGTACGACGGACGGCTGCTGCTCGTGCGGGACGGCGCGGTCTGGGCGCTGCCGTCGGGGACTCCGGAACCGGCCGAACCGGCCGAGGCCACCGCGGCACGCGTCGTCTACGAACTCACCGGTTTCCTCGTCGACGGCACCGAGCCCCTGGACCCGCACGAGGGGGCACGGGCGGACGGGGCGTCGGCGGTGGTGTGCCAGCTGCTGAGCGAGTCCCCGTCGGACGGGGCCCGCCTCGCGCCGGAGCAGGTGCGCTGGGCGCCGATAGCCGAGGCCGTCGACGCCGCGCTCCCGGCAGTCGTACGCGATTACCTCCAGGGACACCGGCCCGTGTAGGACGGCCGTGCCCCGCCGCCAGCGGTCCGCCGCCGGATCCGGCGTGCGGGTCCAGGCACTCCGTGCCGGTCGGCGATCGCCCGGTCGATCTCGCCCGACGCGACCAACCGCCCCGAGCCGTCGGCGGCCCGCACGGCGCAGGTGAACCGCCCGCCCGTGGCTCCGGCGGCGGGATCGGCACCCACCTCCCCCTGCCGCCGACCGGCGTGGCCCACACGGTGGCCGCCTCCCTCCACGCGATCAGCCGTGGGGTGGCGAGCACGGGCACGTCATCGGCGCCCACCGACACCGCGGTGTCGGTCACGTCGTGGCGCACGCCTTCGCGCCGGCGCCGACGGCCCGGGCCCCGTACGACGCTGCCGCCGGCCGGGGCCCGTCGCGCAGCGGCCGTACCAGCAGGGGACCGGCGTACTGTTCCGTCGCGTCCGCACGGGCAGCGCAGGGACGAAGGGGGAGTGAAGCGCCATGGAGAGGGCGCCGGTACCAGGACCGTACGACAGCACCCGCCCCCGCGTCCCGTCCCCACGTCTGTGGCGGCCGCTGCACGAGGCCCGTGTCACCGGTCCGGCAGCTCTCTCACGCCCACCGTGGCACCGGCCGGCACACCGCCCGGCGGGACCACCGCGACACCGTCCGCCAGGGCCAGTCCGCGCAGCATCGCCGGACCGTCGAACGGCAGCGGCGTCACCTCCCGCCCCGCGGTGAACACCGGCAGCAGCCGGGTGTCGTGCGGATGCCCCGGCAGAGCGGAGCCGGCGACCAGCTGGACCGGCTCGGCGTCGCGGTGCCCCCCGAGACGGCGCAGCAGTGGCTCGGCCAGGGTGATCACGCCCGCCACCGCGGCCAGCGGATTGCCGGGCAGTCCCACCAGCCGGCGCGCCCTGCCGTCGGTGGTCGCCGGCAACTCGGCGAGCAGCATCGGGTGACCGGGCCGTACGGCCACGGAGTCGACGAGCAGGCGGGCACCCGCCGCCCGGAGCGTCTCGTGCAGGAAGTCCACGGGGCCGGCGGCCGTGCTGCCCGTGGTGACCACGACGTCGGCGGGCGAGCGGCACACGGCCTCGCGGAGCGTCGCGAGGTCGTCGGCGATCAGGTGATGGCCGATCAGCTCGGCGCCGCAGGCGTGCAGCCACGGCGGCAGCAGCGGTCCGAGCGCGTCACGGACCCGCCCGCCGTGCGGCACGCCATCCTGGAGCAACTCGTCGCCGACTACCAGCAGTTCCACACTCGGGCGGCGGTGCACCGGCAGCCGGTCGTACCCGGCGGCGGCCGCCAGCCCCAGCACCCGCTCGGTCACGGTGGTGCGGGAGGGCAGCAGCGGCTCGCCGGAGCGGCACTCCTGGCCGCGCGGCCGGATGTCGCGGCCCTCCGGCAGCGGCACGGGGGAGCGGTCGTAGAGCATGTCCCGCTCGGCGTCCGCCTCGCCGTGCTCGCGCCGCAGTACGGCCGTCGCGCCGGCCGGCACCGGGGCGCCGGTGGCGATGGTCACGGCCGAGTCCGGCGCGAGGGGCCCGGGCTCCCGGCCGGCCAGGACGCCGTCGCCGCCGAGTTTCCACGGGCCCTGTCCGGCCACGGCCCAGCCGTCCATCGCCGCGGTGGCGAACGGCGGCAGGTCGGTGAGCGCCACGAGCGGCTCGGCCAGGGCGTGGCCCAGCGCGTCGCTGAGGGCGCGGGGCACCGCAGGCAGCGGCTGCCCGGCACTGGACCGGGCGAGGGCGCGAGCCCGTTCCCAGGACCGTGCGGGCCGGAGCGGGCCCGGCCCGCTACGAGGGCCGTGCGCCGCCGTGTCATCGGCCGCCCGGGAAGCCGTCATGCGGCTCATCGTCGAGCAGCCGTCCGGGGATGTCAAAGAGGCCCCGGTTGTCCACCGATAGGCGGCACTTATCTGATAGCCCGCGCTTATCAAGTGATCGAGAACACCTCTTTGACTTGCTCACGGAAAGGGACGGATGCTGCCCCGCAGTGCGCGTCACAGAACGCGGGAAAGCACGTCACGCGCCACAACGGAAAGAGGCGGAACCGACCATGAGCGGTATCGAGGACCCAGAGGACGATCTGTCGGTCACCCCGCCCAGGACCTGGGCGACCGGCGTGCCGGCGGTGGCGCACGCGCTGGAGTACTCGCTGGGTCAGACGACCGTACGACGCACCGCCCTGACCCTGCTGAACATCAACCAGGTCAAGGGATTCGACTGCCCGGGATGCGCCTGGCCCGAGCCCGCACCGGGCGAGCGGCACCGCAACGAATACTGCGAGAACGGCGCCAAGCACATCAGTGACGAAGCCACCTCGCGGCGGGTCACCACCGAATTCTTCCGCCGGTACTCGATCGCCGAACTGGGCGCCAGGTCGGACTACTGGCTCAACCAGCAGGGCCGGCTGACCGAGCCCGTGATCAAGCGGCCCGGCGCCGAGCACTACGAACCGATCGGCTGGGACGAGGCGCTCGACGTGCTCGCCGCCGAACTCCGCCGGCTGGACTCCCCGGACGAGGCCCTCTTCTACACCTCCGGCCGGCTGAACAACGAGGCCGCCTTCCTGCTCCAGCTCTTCGCCCGCGCCTACGGCACCAACAACCTGCCGGACTGCTCCAACATGTGCCACGAGTCGAGCGGTTCCGCGCTGCAGGAGACTCTGGGCATCGGCAAGGGCAGCGTCTCCCTGGACGACATCCACAGCGCCGACCTCGTCTTCGTCGTCGGCCAGAATCCGGGCACCAACCATCCGCGGATGCTGACCGCGCTGGAGGAGACCAAGCGCAACGGCGGAAAGGTCGTCGCGGTCAACCCGCTGCCGGAGGCCGGGCTCATCCGCTTCAAGCACCCGCAGAAGGCGCGCGGCGTGCTCGGCCGGGGCACCGCGATAGCCGACCAGTTCCTGCAGATCCGGCCCGGCGGCGACCTCGCCCTGTTCCAGGCGCTCAACCGGCTGCTGCTGGAGGCCGAGGACGAGCGCCCGGGCACCGTACTCGACCACGCCTTCATCAGCGCCCACACCACCGGCTTCGCCGACTTCGTCGACCACGCCCGGAAGGTCCCGTGGGAGGACATCCTCAGCGCCACCGGGCTCACCCGTGCGGAGATCGCACGCGTCCACGACCGGGTGCTGGGCAGCAGGAAGATCATTGTGTGCTGGGCGATGGGGCTCACCCAGCACAAGCACGGCGTCCCCACCATCCGTGAGGTGGTCAACTTCCTGCTGCTGCGCGGAAACATCGGCAGGCCCGGCGCCGGCGTGTGCCCGGTGCGCGGTCACAGCAACGTCCAGGGCGACCGCACCATGGGCATCTGGGAGCGGATGCCCCAGACCTTCCTCGACGCCCTCGGCCACGAGTTCGGCTTCACCCCGCCCGTGCGGCACGGCCTGGACTCGGTCAACGGCATCCGGGCCATGCGCGACGGCAGGGCGAAGGTCTTCCTCGGCGTCGCCGGCAACTTCGTCCGGGCCACGCCCGACAGCCAGGTCACCGAGGAGGCGATGCGCCGGTGCCGGCTCACCGCGCACATCTCCACCAAGCTCAACCGCTCCCACACGGTCTGCGGCGACACCGCCCTGATCCTCCCCACCCTGGGCCGCAGCGACCGCGACATCCAGGCGAACGGCGAGCAGTTCGTCACCGTCGAGGACTCCATGAGCGAGGTGCACGCCTCCCGCGGACGCCTGGCGCCCGCCTCCCCGCACCTGCTCAGCGAGGTCGCGATCATCGGCCGGCTGGCCCGCAGGACCCTCGGCGACACACCCGCCATCCCGTGGGAGGAGTTCGAGGCGGACTACGGCACCGTCCGCGACCGCATCGCCCGCGTCGTGCCCGGCTTCGAGGACTTCGACGCCCGGGTGACCAGGCCCGGCGGCTTCCGGCTGCCCAACCCGGTCAACCAGCGCGTCTTCCGCACCCCGAGCGGCAAGGCCGTCTTCACCGTCAACGAGTTCACCATGCCGGACATCCCCGAGGGCCATCTGCTGTTGCAGACACTGCGTTCCCACGACCAGTGGAACACCGTGCCGTACGCGATGAACGACCGCTACCGCGGCATCCACGACGCCCGCCGGGTGGTGCTCGTGAACCCCGCCGACCTGGCGGCCCTGGGGTTCGCCGACCGCGACCTGGTGGACCTGGTCGCCGTCTGGCACGACGGGGTGGAACGCCGGGCACAGGACTTCCGGGTCGTCGCCTACCCGGCCAGCCGCGGTTCCGCGGCCTCCTACTACCCCGAGACCAACGTCCTGGTGCCGCTGGACAGCGTCGCCGACATCAGCAACACCCCCACGTCCAAAGGCGTGTTGATCCGCCTGGAGCACGCGTGCGCCGGCGCGGGGGCCGACGCCGGCTGAAGGGCCGTCGGAGCATCGCTCCGGGCGGGAGAGGAGCAGGACCATGGGACGAGTGACGGTACGCCGGAGGGTGCTCCGCATCCGCGACGGAGTGCCCTCCGGCAGGCCGGACACCCTGGCCGCCGAGGAACCGCTGGAGATACGGGTCGGCGGGCGCCCCCTCACCGTGACCATGCGCACGCCCGGCGACGACTTCGACCTCGCGGCCGGTTTCCTCGTCGGCGAGGGCGTCGTGCACGCCGCCGGGGACGTGACCGCGATCCGCTACTGCGCCGGCGCCACGGCGGACGGCGGTAACACCTACAACGTGCTGGACGTCGCCCTGGCCCCCGGAGTGGCCCTGCCCGACACGTCCCTGGAACGGAACTTCTACACCACCTCCTCGTGCGGCCTGTGCGGCAAGGCCGGCCTGGAAGCGGTACGCATGGCGAGCCGGTGGTCCGTGGCCGAGGACCCGCTGACCGTCGGCCCGGAGCTGCTGGCCTCGCTGCCCGGAAGACTCCGCACGGCGCAGAAGGTCTTCGACAGCACCGGGGGCCTGCACGCGGCCGGCTTGTTCACGGCCGACGGCGAGCTGCTCTGTCTGCGGGAGGACGTGGGTCGGCACAACGCCGTGGACAAGGTCGTCGGACACGCCTTGCGCTCGGGCCTGCTGCCACTGCGCGGGAACGTGCTGATGGTGAGCGGCCGTACCTCCTTCGAACTCGTGCAGAAGGCCGTGCTCGCCGGGATCCCGATGCTGGCGGCCGTCTCGGCCCCGTCCTCGCTGGCCGTGGATCTGGCAGCCGAGAGCGGGCTGACCCTGGTCGGCTTCCTGCGCGGTACGTCGATGAACGTCTACACCGGTGCGGAGCGCCTGCAGGCGCAGCCGGTGGGCTGACGGCGCGGCCGGTATCCGGGCGGATGGAACGGCTGGTGGCGGCCCCGGTACCGGGGGAGTGGCCGGCGTCGGCGCTGGAACCGGTCGCGCGCTGGGTGGCGCGCTCGGAGCGGCTGGACGGCCTACGGCGCGGCCGGAGCGGGGAGGGGTGGCCGGGGGAGCGGCCGGCGGTGCTGCCGGGGCGGGGTGGAGTGGCCGGCGGTGCTGCCGTAGCGGGACGACGCGGCCCACGGCTCCGTGCGGCTCCCGCAGCGGGCACCGGCCCGTCCGGGGGCGATGGCCGCACACCGGCGAGCAGTCTGCGCGCCCGCCGGCCGTCCATTACGGCAGCGGATCGCCGGGCACGCGCTCCAGGGCCGCGGCCACGTCGGTGGTGCGGGCGATGTCCGTCAGCGCCCTGGCCATCACCGAACCCGGCTCCCGGGCGGCGATCACCAGCCCCACGGGCACGGCCGCGGCCGGTTCCACGAGCGGCACGGCACGCATGCCGTGCGGGACACCGAACACATGGAGCCAGGCGTGCGGCACGACGCTGGCCCACCGTCCGGTGCGCACATGGGCGAACAGCGCCGCCACGGAGTCGGTCTCCAGCCGCGGTGAGGGCTGCGTGCCGGCCTGCGCGAACAGCTCGTCCAGCACCCTCCGGCCCTGCATCGACCCGGTCAGCAGGCACAGCGGCAGCCGCGACGCCTCCGCCCACGTCGCCGTCGTACGCCTCGCCAGACCGTCGGCGGCCGTGAGCAGCAGGACGTACCGCTCCTGATAGAGCGGAACCGTGTGGAACTGGTCCGAGATGTCCTCACGCAGATAGGTGACCCCGGCGTCGAGCTCGAAGTTCTGCAGCTGCCGCAGGATGTCCACCGACTGCATGTCCGCCGTCACCTCGACGGTGACCAGTGGATGCGCCGCGCAGAACGGGCCGGTCAGCTCGGCGACCGCACCGGAGGCGGTCGGGACCGAACCGATCCGCATCCGGCCGCTCAACCCGCTGCGCAGAGCGTCGACCTCGTCCTTCAGGGCGTCGCGGTCGGCGAGGATCCGCTGCGCCCATACGACGATGCGCTCCCCCTCCGGGGTGAGGCCTTCGTACTTCCGACCGCGCCGCACCAGCGACACGTCGAATTCCTCCTCCAGCTTGCGCAGCGCCTCCGACAGAGCGGGCTGGGAGACATGGCAGGCCTGGGCGGCACGGGCGAAATGCCGCTCCCGGGAGAGGGCGACGAGATATTCCAGCTGACGAAAGAGCACGCCACGGGTCTACCCGACCGTTCCCCGTCCTGCCAATCCCGTACGCGGTTCGCCCCCGCCACCGGCCCCGCACCCGACCTGCCGAGCCGCGAGGACGGCGCCATGCTGGAACGACTGGGTTTCCCAGGACCGCACGCTTCCGAGGACCTGATGAGGAGGCTGACTCCCATGGTTGAACCGCAGCCCGTCGTCGTCACGCCGGCCAGGGCGGCCGTCTTCCTCGTCGTCACCATCGCGCCGGGCGGGGAGGACACGGTCCGCGACCTGCTCGAGGACGTCTCGGGCCTGCGCCGCTCGGTGGCCTTCCGCGCACCCTCCGAGGCCCTCAGCTGTGTCGTCGGCATCGGGTCGGACGCCTGGGACCGGCTGTTCAGCGGTCCGCGCCCACGGCAGCTGCATCCCTTCGTGGACCTGGTCGGTCCGCGCCATCGGGCCCCCGGCACCCCCGGCGACCTCCTCTTCCACGTCCGCTCCCGCCGCATGGACCTGTGCTTCGAACTGGCCCGGCTGCTGGCCGAGCGGCTGGAGGGGGCGGCCACCGTGGTCGACGAAGTGCACGGCTTCAAGTTCTTCGACGAACGCGACCTGCTCGGCTTCGTCGACGGCAGCGAGAACCCGGAGGGAAAGGTCGCGGACGACGCGGTTTTCGTCGGGGACGAGGATCCGGACTTCGCAGGGAGCAGTTATGTGATCGTCCAGAAGTACCTGCACGACATGGCGGCCTGGAACGCGCTCTCGGCGGAGGAGCAGGACAGGGTCATCGGGCGCACCAAGCTGGCCAACGTGGAACTCCCGGACGAGGTGAAGCCCGCCGATTCGCACGTCGCCCTCAACACCATCACCGACGAGAACGGCGACGAACGCAAGATCGTGCGGGAGAACATGCCTTTCGGCAGCATCGGCAAAGGCGAGTTCGGTACGTACTTCATCGGTTACGCGCGCACCCCCGACGTGACGGAGGAAATGCTGAGGAACATGTTCCTCGGCCGGGCCGAGGGGCGGCACGACCGGATTCTCGACTATTCGGTGGCGATCACGGGCTGCCTTTTCCACGTACCCACCGTCACCTTCCTCGACGACCTGCCCGCCCGTCCGGGCGCCGCCGCGACGACCGGCGGGCCCTGAACATCGGCAGCCCGGGAGCAGCCCCGCTGTGACTCAGCGTTACCGGGAACGGCGATGCACGCCTTCCGTTTGCGGTGCCGTGCGCAGCGGGGTTCAGTGATTAAGGACCCCCACGAACAACGACCCCCGCGAATCACACGCCCCGCGCCCAGGAGCTGTCATGTCGATGTCGTTCGGTGCACCGTTCGGTTCGTCGGATGCGTTCAGCGAGCTGTTCAATCGTTTCTTCGGGATGTCGCCGGCGTCATCGCCTCCTGCTGTGCAGCGGGTGCCCATCGGGCGGCTGCTGACGGAGTCGTCGCAGGAACTGCTCAACCTGGCCGCGCAGCGGGCGGTCGAGGACCGTGCCTCCGATCTGGACACGGAACACCTGCTCTGGGCGGCGACCAGGGTCGAGCCGTCCCGGAGGCTGCTGTCACAGGTGGGCCTCGATCCCGACGCGCTGGCGGCCGAGCTCGCCAAGATCCTTCCCCGGGAGTCCGGCGAGCCGTCCTCGCAACCGGGCCTCACCCCCGCGGCGAAGCGCACGCTCGGTGCCGCCTATGCCCAGTCGCAGGCGGCCGGGTCGTCCTACATAGGCCCGGAGCACATCCTCAGCGCCCTGCTCGGTGACAGCGACACCGCCGCTGCCAAGCTGTTGCGCGCCGAGGGCATGGACACGAAGAAACTGACGGGCCTCACCGAACAGGCCGCCCGCAGCGAGGGCCTCCCCACCGAGCGGAAGTCGCCGGCCACGACGCTGGACGAGTTCGGCCGGGACCTGACCGAGGAGGCGAAGGCGGGCAAGCTGGATCCGGTGGTGGGCCGAGCGGAGGAGATCGAGCAGACGATCGAGATCCTCTCGCGGCGGTCGAAGAACAACCCGGTGCTGATCGGTGAGCCGGGCGTGGGGAAGACGGCGATCGTGGAGGGCCTCGCGCAGCGGATCGTGGCGGGAGAGGTTCCCGAGACGCTCAAGGACAAGAGGGTCGTCGTACTGGACCTGTCGGGGATGGTGGCAGGGGCACAGTACAGGGGCCAGTTCGAGGAGCGGCTGAAGAAGGTCATCGAGGACGTCCAGAAGGCCAAGGGCGAGATCATCCTGTTCATCGATGAACTCCACACCGTGGTAGGCGCCGGAGCGACGGGCGAGGGCTCGATGGATGCGGGCAACATGCTCAAGCCCGCCCTCGCACGCGGTGAACTCCACGTCGTGGGGGCCACGACGATCGACGAGTACCGCAAGTACGTGGAGAAGGACGCGGCGTTGGAGCGCCGGTTCCAGCCGGTGATGGTGCCGGAGCCGACCGTGGAGGAGACGGTGCAGATCCTGGAGGGGCTGCGCGACTCCTACGAGGCGCATCACCAGGTCAGGTTCGACGACGCGGCCTTGGCCGCGGCGGCGGAGCTGTCCGACCGGTACATCACCGACCGCTTCCTGCCGGACAAGGCCATCGACGTGATGGACCAGGCCGGCGCGCGGGTACGG
Organism: Streptomyces sp. NPDC052109; assembly: GCF_040680195.1. NCBI lineage: Bacteria > Bacillati > Actinomycetota > Actinomycetes > Kitasatosporales > Streptomycetaceae > Streptomyces > Streptomyces sp. NPDC052109. The sequence goes on from NZ_JBFAWF010000016.1 coordinate 198,782, forward strand.
CTGCGCAGCGCGGGCCGCTCCACGGAGGTGGTCAGCCGGGAGGACCGCATCGCCAAGCTCCGCCGCGAGCTCGAACAGGCGGTCTCCGTCGAGGACTTCGAGAAGGCGTCGGACCTGAAGCGGCAGATCGCCGAGGTGGAGGGCGAACTCGCGGGCGTCGAGGAGCGCCGGGAAGGCGTGGTGTCGGTGACGGCCGCGGACATCGCCGATGTCGTCTCGCGTCGTACGGGGATCCCGGTGTCGCAGCTGACGGCGAGTGAGAAGGAGAAGCTGCTCAAGCTGGAGGAGGAGATGCACGCCCGGATCGTCGGCCAGGACGAGGCCGTCACGGCCGTGTCCCAGGCGGTGCGCCGCAACCGCGCCGGAATGGGCGATCCGAACCGGCCCGTGGGCTCGTTCCTCTTCCTCGGACCCACGGGCGTCGGCAAGACGGAACTGGCCAAGACCCTCGCGGCGTTGCTGTTCGGGGACGAGGACCGGATGATCCGGTTCGACATGAGCGAGTTCCAGGAGAAGCACACCGTCGCCCGGCTCGTGGGTGCCCCTCCCGGATACGTCGGGTACGAGGAAGCGGGTCAGCTGACGGAGAAGGTGCGCCGCCGGCCGTACAGCGTGGTGCTGTTCGACGAGGTGGAGAAGGCGCACCCGGACGTCTTCAACACGCTGCTGCAGATCCTGGACGACGGCCGGCTGACGGACGCCCAGGGCCGTACGGTCGACTTCCGGCACTCCGTGATCATCATGACGTCCAACATCGGCGCGCACCGGATCCTCGATCACAAGGGCGATGTCTCGGAGCTGAAGGACGAGTTGATGGAGGATCTGCGGGTCAGGTTCCTGCCGGAGTTCCTCAACCGGATCGACGACATCATCATCTTCCACGGGCTGACCGAGGACGACCTCGGGGAGATCGTGGAGCATCTGCTGGACCATAGCAAGCGGCGCGTCCACGCCCAGGGCATGAAGCTGGAGGTCACCGAGGCGGCGAAGAAGCTGCTCATCGCGCACGGACACCAGCCGGAGTTCGGTGCCCGTCCACTGCGCCGCACCATCCAGGCGGAACTGGACAACCGCATCGCCACCCTGCTGCTCGGCGGCGAGGCAGAACCCGGAGACACCATCGTCGCCGACGTGGAACACGACACCCTGCACTGCGTGGTGCGCAGGACGAGCCGCTCCGGCGAGCCTGCAGAGGGCGGCGCCGCGGCGCCGGATCAGTGACGGCCGAAGGAGCCGACCCGCGTCTCCACACCCGGGCGTGACGTGCGCCCGGGTTCAACTCAGGAGGACCCCATGACGCCCCGTCACCACAAGTCCGACGAGCAGGTCGAGGGGGCCCCGGACAGCGGACACGGCCGCGGTGTGCCGCGCCGGCCCGACGCGGCACGGCTCGACGAGCGCAGCCGGGAGGACCGACGGGAGGCGGGGCTGCCGGTCGGGAAGTGGGAGGACACCGAGACGCCGTACGAGGACGAACGGGCCGAGGTCGACCGGGAGGAGGACTGACTCTCCGCCCCGTTCATCCCTGCCTGCTCTGCTTCCCGATGGACACCACGACCGCGCTCGACGGGCCGTCCGGTGTGTCGAAGTGGACCGAATCCCCGGGACGGCGTCCGAGCAGCGCACGGCCGAGCGGACTGTCGGCGGTGACCAGGTTCTGGTCCAAGGCTTCGGCGAGCTCGCCGATCTGCAGCGACTCCACCGAGCCGTCGGGGAAACGGACGGTGACCGTGCTGCCCACACCGACCACGTCCGTGGAGGCAGGCCCGGCCAGGTTCGCCCGGCGCAGCCGCTCGGTGATGTCCTCGATGCGGTGGTCCAGGCGGTCGAGCTGATCGGCCCGCCGCAACTGGTCGGCCTGGTCGGCCTGGTCGCCCACATCCGTGCGGTCCCGCAGCGTTCCCGCGACGAGTTGGCGCTCGTCGCGCAGGTCGGACAGTTCCTGCTCCAGCGCGCGGCGGGCCGCGGCACTGATCGGCTCGGGGTCACCGGTCATTCCGGCTCCTCTGATCCATGGAGAATATTTACAAGTCGGACATTATTCGCATCGTATCAACGGGAACGCGGGGCCGTACTGCTCCCGGCCTGCGGTGAGCACTGGAGCCTCCGGTGGAGGTGCGACGAGTCCGGATATACCGTGTTTGCGGGTGTTCACCCGTACCGGTTCCCCTCTTCACCAGGAGGTTTCCATGTCGTCGAAGCGACGCCGGAAGAAGAAGTCGCGGCGCAACCACCCCTCCAACCACGGCAAACGACCCCAGTCCTGAAGACCGGACGGGCAGACAGGGACTGCCGTCACACTCGACCCATGACACCGACGACGACGCCACCTCGCACCTTCTCCGACGCGGACACGGCGAGGTGCACCCGTTGACGTCCGCCGTCGTCGTCGGTGGCGGACCGAACGGGCTCGTCGCCGCGGCCCTCCTCGCCAAGGCGGGACTGCGTGTCACCGTCCTGGAAGCGGCGGACGAGGTCGGCGGCGGCACCCGCAGCCATGAGGCGATCCTGCCCGGACTCGTGCACGACCACTGCTCGGCCGTCCATCCCACAGCCGCCGGCTCCCCGGTCCTGCGGGAACTCGGCCTCGAACAGCACGGACTGCGCTGGCTGTCGGCGGACATCGACTGCGTCCACCCGCTGGACGACGGCAGCGCCGGCGTACTGCTGCGTTCCGTGGCGGACACCGCACACATGCTCGGGCCCGACGGCGACCGGTACCGCGCACTCGTCGCATCCCCGGTACGCCACTGGGACGCCCTGGCGCCCGAGGTGCTGGGCCCCCTGCTGCGCGTCCCCGCCCACCCCTTGCTGATGGCCCGCTTCGGCCTGCCGACCACCCTTCCGGCGACCCTCCTGGCCCGGCTCTTCACCACCGCGCAGGCGCGCGCCCTGTGGGCGGGGGTCGCGGCACACGCCTTTCGCCCGCTGTCGCGCCCGTTCACCTCGGCGGTCGGGCTCGGCATCCTCACCGCGGGACACGCCGCCGGCTGGGCCGTGGCCGAAGGCGGCTCCCAGGCCATCGCGCGCAGCATGGACCGCGTCCTGCGCACCCATGGAGGCACCGTCCACACCGGCGTCCGTGTCACCGACCACCGGCAGCTCCCGCCCGCCGACGTGACCCTGCTGGATCTCGACCCCGGCCAGGCCGCCGCGCTCTACGGCGACCGCCTCCCGCCCCGGGTGCGCCGCGCATACCAGCGGTTCCGGCGCGCACCCGCCGTCTTCAAGCTGGACCTGGCCGTGGAAGGCGGCGTGCCCTGGACGAACGAGTACGCACACCGGGCCGGCACGGTGCACCTCGGTGGCCCGCTCACCGAGGTGGTCCGCGCGGAGCGGGAGGTGGTGGCAGGACGCATGCCCGAGCGCCCCTTCGTCCTGGTCGGCCAGCAGTACCTGGCCGACCCCTCCCGTTCGGTGGGCGACGTCCATCCCGTGTACACCTACGCCCACGTCCCGTACGGCTACGACGGGGACGCGACCGAAGCGATACTCCGTCAGCTGGAGCGGTTCGCCCCCGGCGTCCGCGACCGCGTCGTGGGCCGCCGGGCCACCCCGCCCGCCGCCTTCGCCGCCGCCAACCCCAACTTCGCGGGCGGCGACATCATCACCGGAGCGAAGACGACCCCCCAGCTCCTCCTGGGCCCCCGCCCGACCGCCGAGCCGTACTCGACCGGCCTGCCGGGCGTGTTCCTGTGTTCGGCGGCGACCCCGCCCGGCCCCGGCGCACACGGCATGTGCGGTGCCGGAGCCGCGGCGGCCGCGCTGCGTCACCTCGGCGTCGGTCCGGGTAGACGCGCCTGAGCTCCGACAGCAGGGCGCGGAGACGGGCCCCGGTCTTCTCGCGGGCCCCTCGATCCGATCGGACGTCGAGCTGTCCCGGAACCCGACCTGCGCGGCGATGAGGATCACCTGAGGGCCGCCTACCGAGCCGGGCGGCTCCAGGACGTCCTCGATGTGCCGCACGGCCGTCAACTCCCGGCACGGTGTCCCCTGCCGGCCCCGGCGACGAGCACCAGCCCGACGAGGACCGCCGCGTCCTCCAGACGACCGCTTTCACGGCGGAGTCGGGAGTGCGCAGGAGGTAACGCGGGACGGGCAGCCACGCGCGGCGCGCCCTGCCGCTGGCCGGTGCCCGGGGGACAGTCCCGCTCCGGCACCAATGAGGCCTCCAGACGCGTCGGGGATGGCCGCTGAGCGCGAGCTCAGGGGTAGATCTTCTGGTGCGCGGCGAGCATGCCGACGAACTTCTCGATGCGCGCCGCCCGGGTCTGCGGCCGCTTGGCGTCCTGGACCCGGTGGAGGATGGCGAACCGGTTGCGGCTGTCGAGGGTGGAGAAGAAGTCGCGGGCATCCGGGGCGGCATCCAGGGCCACCCGAAGGTCGTCGGGCACCGTGGCCGCGCTCTGACCTGCGTACGCCGCCTCCCAGCGGCCATTGGCCTTGGCCTTCTCGACCTCTCCCAGTCCGGCCGGCCGCATGCGGCCCTGCTCCGTGAGCTCGGTCACCTTCTGCCGGTTCACCTGAGACCACTTGCTGCCCTGCCGGCGCGGGGTGAAGCGCTGCAACCAGTGCTGTTCGTCCAGCTTCTTCTTCTGCCCGTCGATCCAGCCGAAGCAGAGCGCCGACTCCAGCGCTCGGGCGTAGTCGACGCCGTCGATGCCGGAGCCCTTCTTCGGGATCTTCAGCCAGACGCCCCGCACATCGGCGTGATGCTCGTTCAGCCATGCCTCCCACGCCTCCGGCGTGGCGAAGTCGAGGACCGGGTCGTCTCCGCTCCCTGCCCCGTCCGACCGTGCTCCACCCGACATGCGCCACATCAAAACCCACCCCCGTGGCGCGGTCAACAGGGACGAGCGTCCCAGGGCACGTACACCCCACAGCTGACGGACGGTCGGCCTTCAGGCGGCCGGTTCGGGCGCGCCGAACAGGGCGGCCAGCTCGACGGGAGCCGGCTGATGACCTCTCTCCAGTCCGGCGGCGCAACCCTCGCCGGACGGAGCGGCCGGGCCGCCGCCCGGTCTGCGCGTTTGCACGCGC